>DATIWF010000109.1:0-83612 GCA_035519535.1 Vicinamibacterales bacterium
GATTTGCGCTCTGCAGGCGGCAATGGAAGGCTATCAGGTGACCACCCTCGATCAGGTCGTCTCGACCGCCGACATCTTCATCACGGCCACGGGCAATCACAACATCATTACCGTGGAGCACATGAAGCTGATGAAGGACAAGGCCATCGTGGGGAACATCGGGCACTTCGACAACGAGATCGACATGGCCGGGCTCAAGAAGACGCCTGGTATCGAGAAGATCAACATCAAGCCGCAGTACGACGAGTGGCGGTTCCCGGACGGGCACTCGGTGCTCGTGCTCGCAGAAGGGCGCCTGCTCAATCTCGGCTGCGCGACGGGACATCCGTCGTTCGTCATGTCAGCGTCCTTCACGAACCAGGTCCTGGCGCAGCTCGAGCTCCACGCCAACGCCGAGAAGATCGGCAGGAACGTGCTGATGCTGCCGAAGAAGCTCGACGAGGAAGTGGCGCGGCTGCACCTCGAGAAGCTGGGCGTGCACCTGACGATGCTCACGCCGGAGCAGGCGAAGTACATCGGCGTTGCGGTCGATGGACCGTACAAGCCGGAGCACTATCGGTACTAACGCTCGTTAACTTAGAACTTGGAACTTAGAACTTAGGAAGTTCGGAGTGAGCTCGGCGGGCGGCGCAGACGATCGCGCCGCCCGTTGCGGAGTCGGCGCCGCACGCGATGACTCGACGTCACGGCTCCTCCGAACGAGGGCCCTGAGGCGGGCCGAACCGGGGATCTTTGAGAAACGTCTCGTCGGTCAGCGACTTCAAGAACGCGATCAGGTCGGCCCGTTCAGCGGCCGAGAGCGTGAAGCCTTTGATGAAGCCGCTCTTATACGGATTCTTCGATCCGTCGCCCGCATACGGGCCGGTCGGAATCGTGCGGCCGCCCGCCGCATAGTGGTCGATGACGTCGTCCAGCGTCGCCAGGCTGCCGTCGTGCATGTACGGCACGGTCACGGCGATGTTGCGAAGCGTCGGCGCCTTGAATCGGCCCATGTCCTCGGGATCCCCGGTAACGGTAAAGACCCCTTCGTTGCGAGCCGGATACCGCCCCGTGCCGCCGATGTTGTAGAGGCCGTTGTTGAAGAACTCGATCTCGGTCAGCTTTCCTACGTACGCGGTTGTCTCGGTGAGGTTGAAGCCGCCGTGGCAATGAAAGCATTCGAGCCGTTCGCTGAAAAACAGCGACTCGCCGCGTTTTGCCGCGTCTGAGAGCGCTGCTTGCTCGCCGCGGTACCGGAACCGGTCGTAGGGCGCGTTGCCTGAAATGAGTGACCGTTCGAACGAGGCGATCGCCGCGGTGATGTTGTGCAGGGTGACCGGATCGGGCTCGCCGGGGAATGCCGCGGTGAACTGCGCGCGAAGCGCGGCGTCGCCGCCAAGGGTGGCTAGCAGCCTCGCATCGAGGCCCGAGAGGCCCATTTCGACGGGATCCTCACCGAACATTGGCACGAGTGCCTGACGCTCGAGCTCGCGCTGCGTCGGATTTCCCCACGTCAACACGGGGCTGTAGGCGATGTTCGCGAGACTCATCGCGCTTCGTGGATGCTGGTCGCCGAGCGCACCGACCGCCCGGCCAAGACCGTCGGTGAAGGCCAGCTCTTGCTTGTGGCAGCTTGCGCAGGAGCGCGTGCCGTTGATCGACAGGCGCGTGTCGTAGAACAGCGCGCGGCCGAGCGCGACTTTCTCCACGGTCATCGGATTCGACGCCGGCACGTTCGGTTCAGGGAATCCCGGTGGGAGATCCCATGGCCACGGAGTACCTGTCGGCTGACGTGCGACGGCGACGGTAAAGCTGGCGAGCCAGAAGACGCCGGCGATCGAGAGGAGGCGGCGCATCGTCAGTGAGCCGCCGGCTTTGCCTTCGCGACGGCGGAGAAGACCGCTTGTGCCGACGCGGGCCGATCCGCGAACGGCAAGCCCAGCGCGGCGAAGAGCGCGCCGCACTCGGGATCGGTCGGGCCGGACATGCAGCCAGATGCCGTGTCGGGCGTGTTTCCGTCAAGGTCAGCGTCCGCCAGGAGCGCGGCCAGATCGAACCTCACCGCGTGACGCGCGGCGTCGAAGGGTGCGAGAAGAATCCGCGGACGATTTTCATGCGCGCATGTGGACGGAACAGACGTCGGGCCGTCGAATGGTTCGCATCCCGTGCTGCCGAGGTGCAGGACCCATCCCTGCGGCTGGCCCGTCGTCTTCAGATCGATGCGCGCGAACTTGTAGCCCGCGCTCCAGTTCCAGAACAGCCGCGACAAGTTGAGCGGCGAGGGCTGCAGCGTCGGATCGCGATGATTGACGTCGAATGGCAGGCCGACGTCGAACCGCACGCCGACGTACGCGCCCGGCGGCACCGCGCCATCGAGCGTCGTGTGCACCTCCGGCGTGCCGTTCGCGCACGAACCCGTGCCGTCCTCGAAATCGAGCAGCGCGACATCGTCGTGCTGCCAGACGCCGTCCTGCGTCAGGGCGACGGGCACGGCGGTGCCATCTGCCGTCACCAGCGACAGTCGCGACACGAAAATCCGGAAGTCGGTGACCGAGACGGTCGACTTCGTCCGGCCGAGTCCCGAATAGGTCTGCCCACAGGCAAACGGCGCGTCGCCGACGACGGCACGGAAGACCACCGACACGGGCGTCGGCGTTTGCGCCACAAGAAGTGATTCCATCAGCAGGACGGCTGCCGCACCGCTCAACGCGAGTCGCATCATGCCGGCAAGGATGCATCAGGACAGGCACGGCGACCATGCGGCATCTTGCCGCAGGCCCACGAGGCCGTTCCGGCCTTAGGATGCGGCATGCGCTCGCGTCTTGCGGCTCTGATCGTGACCGTCGCGATTGCTGCGCCTGCCGCGGCGTCCCGTTTCCATTTCGAGGTGGTTCGCAGTACGCCGGCCGACGGCGCCACGCTCGAGGCGGCGCCCAAGCGACTGCAGGTCTGGTTCTCGCAGCTTCCCGCGCGCGGCGTCAGCCGTCTGGCGCTCAAGCGCGGAGACGCCGACGTCCCGCTCACCGAGACGACGATCGACGCGGAATCGAAATCCATGTACGCCGATCCGAAGACCGCCCTGGCGCCGGGGGCCTACGCCCTCATGTGGCGCGGCGCGGGCGACGACGGTCACGTGCAGACGGGCACGATCGCGTTCACGATCGCCGCGGACTAGCCTCGTGGTGTTCGCGCGGTGGGTGCTGTCGGTCGGCGCCATCGGGCTGGTCGGCGTGTTCGGCGCCGGGATTCTTCTTCGCCGGCTGCAAGCGATCGCGCCGAGCGTCCCCATCGACGGCCGGATGCGCGCCGTCGCGAGGTTCGGCTTCCTCCTGGCGATCCTCTTCGCCGGGGCCGTGGCATGGGTGCTCCTCGCGCAACTCGACGCATGGTTCGGGTCGCCGCTACCCGGACGCCAGGATCTGTCGATGTTGTTGACCGAGACCTATTGGGGTGCTTCCTGGACGGATCTGGCCGGCGCCGCGCTGTTGGTGATCGGGTGGTCGACGGCTGGTGTCGTTTCGCGGCGAGCCGCGCCGTTTGCCGCCTTTCTTTCTGCGATGCTCGTCGTCTGGGCCGTCCCGCTCGTCGGCCATGGCTCGGCACATGGTCCCCTCGTGCTCTGGTGCCATCGCGCGCACCTCTTCGGTGTGGGATTGTGGCTCGGCACGTTGTTCGTCGCCGTCGTCTCGTTCGGTCCCTCCCGGTGGCGCCCTTTGATGACCGTGCTGCTGTGCTTCCGCCCGATGGCCCTTGCGGGGGCGGCCACGATGCTCCTGTCCGGCGTCGCGCTCGCATTCGAGCACGTCCATCAGTTGGATGCGCTGTGGACGACCGACTACGGCGCGACCTTGGCTGCGAAGATTGGCGTCACCGTCGCGCTGCTGACGCTGGGATTCCTCAATTCCCGCCGGCCGCGGATTGCGATCGTACTGGCCGAGGTCACGAGCGCGGTGCTCGTGGCGCTGCTGCTGGCGGCTCGACTCGGCGAGCTGCCGATGCCGCACTGAGACGTCTTGATCGGCCGCGGTCGCGCGCGGACGCCGTACGCACCACGGGCGGCGCGGATGATCGCGCCGCCCGTCGTGTGACAGTCTCGAGCGCTACTTGACGACCGCGAATCCCGTCACGGTCGCTTCGGTGTTGTGCGCGAACCGGATACCGTAGACGCCGTCGGTGGACTTCAGCTTGCCGGGACCCACCACCTCGGCCTTCGCGTAACTCGCGACCTCGGTGCCGTTGATCGAGCACGAGACTTTGTCGCCCTTCACCGACATCGCGATTTCCTGCGTCACCGGCGCGCCCGGACCCGTCGCCTTGTGAATCGCGTCGTTCGGGGTCGCGCGGCGGCCGCCCAGCGCGAACGCCGCGGGCCCGAAGCCGCGCACGATGAACGTGCCATTGCCGTACGCCTCGCAGTAGAGGAAGGTGTTCTGATCCGTGCCCATGTCGTTGCCGGCGATCACGATCCCGTACGGATGCGGATGATCGTTGCGGTTCATGTAATGCGCTTCGTTGAACGTGGCTTTGACGGTGTAGTCGCCCGTCGCCTTGTTCGCCGGATTCCAATACGTTACGGCCGGCCCGGTCTGGACGAGGAAGCCGTCGCCTTGCTTGGTCAGCTTCGAATCCTCGAGCTTGGACCCGGTCTGACCTGGATCAATCTTGCCCTGCCATCCGGGCACGAAAATCCCGCCGTCCTTGATGGGTGTAGCGGTTTCCTGGGCGCCTTGCGCGCTGATGACCAACGAAGCGGAAACCGCGAATGCGAGAGCAGTAACGAAACCGGACACCAGTCGCATACGAGATCCTTTCTGGAAGCGAGCCTCACGGGTAACTATACTCGTCTCGCGGGCGCAGCCTCAACGTGAGCGCAGCTCACGTCCGGACTTCTGACCTCTGGCTGCTCACGTCTCGCTTGATCCGGCCCTTGACGCCTATTGCGGCGGTACCTTGGGCACGAGCATCTGCGCCCCCGGCCGCGCCACGGCCATCTGCAGGAGCTTCGGTGCCGGGCCCTCGGGCCGCTCGTACGTGACGAGATACTGCGCGAGCAGCACCTGCGCGACCTTCTGCAGCTGCGGCTCGAGGACGTTCGATGTTCCCACGGTCAGTCGGACGCCGCCGGTCTGGCTCGTGAGGTTGTTGAGGACCTGATCGCGGCTCTGCCCGCCCTGACCCTTCACGCGAGCCGATTCGGAGTTCTTGAACGAGACGGCCCAAAGCGACGCCCGCGTGGCCAGCACGGCGCTCGCGACGTTCTGCGGCTGGACGGAACTGGTCTCGTCGAACCCGTCCAGATTGAGCGTGACAATCGCGCGCCGCGGCGACGGCGCCTGGGCGAGCTTCTTCGCCGCGTCCATGAACGCCTCCAGCATGACGGTGCTCTGGCCGCTCTGATCCGCGACGACGTGAGCGATCGCCTTGTCGATGTCGGCCGCCGTCTTGCCGAGCTCGACGAGCGTCTGCGACTGCGTGCTGAAGCCCACGATGGCGATCTGCGCGGTCGGCTGGGCCGCCTGAATCGCGTGCGTGAACGTGGTCAGGGCCGTGCGCATGTCCTTCAGCGAGCTCTGCACCCACCTCGTCATATCGACGAGCACCACGATCGTCAGCGGATCGGTCGCCGGCTTCGCGTCGATCAACTTCCGGTTCTGGCCGTCTTCGCGGACGCCCCAGTCGTCCTTGGTGAGATCGGTGATGGGATTGCTCGTCGCGTCGAGCGCGATCGCGAAGGCGGCTTTCGTCTCCGCGCGCACCGGCGCGCGCGCGTGGAGCGCCGGCGCGAGCAGCCAGGCGGCTGCGGCGCCGAGTGTCAGGGTCAACAGGGTCGGGCGAATCTTCGGGGCAGGGGCTGGCATAGGCCTCCTTCTTGAGTGGAGTGGAGTATATCGATGAGGCGCCCGAAAGAGGAGGGGCGCTACAATCGCCGCCGTATGACTCGACGCCTGCTCCTGGTCGTCCTCGGCGCGTCGATCGGCGGCGCGGCCGGTCTGGGCCTGCCGGCCCGCGCGCAGCCTTCCGACGCTGCGTTTTACGCCGCGCTGAGTTGGCGCCTCATCGGGCCGTTCCGGGCGGGCCGCGTGTCGTGCGTCGCCGGCATTCCCGGCGACTCCACGACCTACTACATCGGCACACCTGACGGTGGCCTCTGGAAGACGACCGACGGCGGCGTCGTCTGGAAGCCGATTTTCGACGACGTGCACGTGCCGTCGATTGGCGCGATCGCGGTCGCGGCGTCCAATCCGAGCATCGTGTACGTCGGTACGGGCCACAATCTGCTCGGCAAAGGGGTCTACAAGTCGACCGACGCGGGCGGCACCTGGCAGCACGCCGGTCTCGACGACTCGAAGTACATCACGGCGCTGCTCGTCGACCCGCGCGATCCCAACGTCGTGCTCGCCGGCGTCGGATCCGGCGGGAATTTCGGCACGATGGTCTACTACAACAACAATCCCAGTCCGGCCCGCGGCGTCTTTCGCACGACCGATGGCGGCCGCACCTGGACGCAGACGCTCACGCAGGGGCCCGGCGCGAGCGTGGTCGATCTCGTGGGCGATCCTTCCGATCCGGGTGTGGTCTTCGCAAGTCTCAGCGGTGGAGGCGGCGGACGCGGCGGCGGCCGGGGCGCAGGGCGAGGCGCTACGGGCGGCGCCGAGGCGACGACACCAGCGGCGCCGGGCCCGGCGATCTATCGATCTGCGGACGGCGGCGCGACATGGACGCGCGTCGATGCCCAGGGGTTTCCTGCCGGTACGGCGACAGCCAACATTGCGGTCGCGCCCGGCACACGGAGCCTGCGTCTGTACGCGCTCGCCGGCGGCCGCGGCGCCTATCGTTCCGACGACGGCGGCGCGACGTGGACGCTCGGCACGACTCGCCTCGCGAGCGCGTCCGGTCATCTTTACGTCGACCCCGGCAATCGCGACGTCGTCTACACGATGGGCACGTCCATGTACAAATCGACGGACGCCGCGAAGACGTTCGCGGCCGTCAAGGGTGCGCCCGGCGGCGACGACAACCGATCGGCCTGGATCGATCCGCAGAATCCGCGCCGCATGATCATCGGCGCCGACCAGGGCCCGACGATCACCGTGGACGGCGGCGCGACGTGGACGCCGTGGTACGTGCTGCCGAATGGCGAGCACTATTTCGTGACCGCCGACGATCAGTTTCCGTACTGGGTCTACGCGGCGCAGCAGGACAGCGGCACGGTCGCGATCAAGAACCGCAGCGACTTCGGCGCGATTCGATCGAGCGACTGGTATCCGGTCTCAGGCTACGAGCAGGGCCACATCTTCGCCGACCCGGGCAACCCGCGCTTCGTGTACTCGCACGGCGGCGGCCACACGGTGCTGAAGTTCGACCGCGAGACCGGCCAGGTCGGAGCGATCTACACGCCGCGCGAGACCGACCGGTTCGGCCCGCGGCCCGGCATGGCGCTGTCGCCCAAGGATCCGAAGCGGCTGTACGTCGGCGCGCAGTACGTGCTGGAGACCGACGATCGCGGCGTGACCTGGCGTCAAATCAGCCAGGACCTGACCGGCGGCAACGGGACGATCGTCGCGCTCGCCCCGTCCCCGGTGGACGCGCAAATTCTGTGGGTCGGCGCGTCGAGCGGGCTCATCCACGTGACGCGCGACGGCGGCAGGAGCTGGAAGAACGTCTCGCCGCCGGAGTTGTCCTCCTCCGCCGCGACGCTCACCCTGTGGTCGATGGACGCTTCGTCGCACGACGCTGGCGTGGCCTACGCCGCCGCCATCGATCTCTCCGACCAGCACGCCCCGAAGCTGTTCCGGACCGTCGATTTCGGCGAGCACTGGCAGTCGATTGTGGAGGGCCTCGCGCCCGACGTGCCCTCGCGGGTCGTGCGCGAGGATCCAGAGCGTCCCAACCTGCTGTACGCCGGGACGCAGGCCGGCGCGTGGGTGTCGTTCGATCGCGGCGACCACTGGCAGTCGCTCCAGCTCAATCTGCCGACGGTCGCGATCAACGACATGACGGTCCACGGCGACGATCTCATCATCGCCACCTGGGGCCGCGCGCTGTGGATTCTGGACGATGTGCTGCCGCTCAGGAACCTGGACGCGGCGCGCGCCGCCTCGTCGGGCGCTTTTCTCTATCCACCGGCCATCGCGACGCGCGTCCGATGGAACAACAACCAGGACACGCCCGTGCCGCCGGAGGTGCCGGTGGGGCAGAACGCGCCTGATGGCGCGATTCTCGATTTCTACCTGGGGCGTGAAGCCTCCGGTCCGATGACGCTCTCGATCGTCGACGCCCGTGGCCGCGTGGTCCGCGAGTATTCGAACGCGGCGCCCGTTCCAGACACGACGATGCCGAACGTGCCGATGTACTGGTTCAGGCCGGGTGACGCCGAGCGATTGCCCATCACGGTCGGCATGCATCGCGTCGTGTGGGACCTGCGCTATCCGACGCCTCCGTCGCTCAATTACGGCCCGGACGGCGAGCCGGCGTACTCGACGTCCTACGGCATCATTGCGCCGGCGATCCTCGGGCAGTCGCCGCGGCAGCAGCCCATCGGGCCGCTCGCCGTGCCTGGAACGTACACCGTGCGTCTGGCGCTGAACGGCCAGACGCTGACGCGGGCGCTCAGCGTCAGAAACGATCCGCGGGTTCCGGCGCCGGCCGCCGACCTGGAGGCGACGCTCGGCTGGGAGTTGAGTCTCGTCGCGGGCATTGCGAGCAGCCATGATGCGATCGAGAGCCTGCGGGCGCTTCGGCGCACCGTCGCGGATCGGCGTGCGAGCGTATCGACGAACGCGTCGGCCACCGCGGCGATCCAGTCGTTCGATCAGGCGGCGGTCGCGGCCATCGTCGCGCTCGCCGGCAGTCGGGCGCTGGCGCAGCGCCTGGCCGTGCTCGAGTATTCGGACATGCCGATCAATGAGAACGGCGCGGCCGTGCTGACCGAGCAGTGCGGGCGGACGGGCGAGGGGATCGGGCGGTACCGCCAGATGGTGGGGGCGGAGCTGACCCGGCTGAACGCCGCGCTCACGGCCGCCGGCGCGCCGGCCGTGCCCGCGCCCACGGTCGCCGTCGGGCCCGGCTGCGGGCGCTGAGGGCCGGCGGTCCCGGCGCCGCCGGGCGATCTCAGTTTTGAACGCGTTCAAATAGTTGTTGACACGGGACCGGGCCGGGCGCATGCTGGGTTTGAACATGTTCAAAAGCACCCGAACGCGTTCAGACACAGGAGCCCGGTCATGGTCATCGTCTACACGTATCTCGCGTATCTGACGCTCTCGATTGCGGTCACGATCTGGGTCGCGCGGACGCTCCACGCGAACGGCCGCGCGTTTCTCGTCGACGCGTTCCGCGGCCAGGAAACGCTCGCCGATTCGGTGAACCACCTGCTGGTCGTGGGGTTCTACCTCATCAACGTCGGCTGGATCGTCATGACGCTGCGCACCCGGCAGGAGCTGCCGGACGTGCGCTCCGCCATCGAGCTCCTGAGCGACAAGGTCGGCACGGTGATCTTTCTGCTCGGGTTGATGCACTTCTTCAACCTGTATCTCTTCAGCCGGTTCCGCCGCCGCGCGCTCGACCGGATCAGCCCCGTGCCGCCGATCCCGCCCACAGGCTTCTTCAAGGCCCAGGAGCCGGTGCGGTGAGCCGCCTGACGCTGTTCTACGATGCGCGGTGCGGCCTGTGCTGCGCGCTGCGCGACTGGATCGGCCGCCAGCCGCAGCTCGTACCGCTCGCGTGCGAGCCGAAGTCGGACGCGCAGGAGGAGCTCGAGGTCGTCGCCGACACGGGCGAGACGTGGGTGGGGGACGGCGCCTGGCTGATGGTGCTGTGGGCGCTCGCGGAGTACCGGCCGTGGGCGTATCGTCTGGCCAGTCCCGCGCTCCTCCCCGCCGCCCGGGCAGTGTTCGCAACGCTGTCGGCCTATCGCGGGCCGCTGTCGTGCCGGCTGGGCCTCGTGCCCGACATGAGGTGATTGATGGCGACGAAAGACACGCGCGAACGCATCCTCGAGGCCGCGCTCACGCTCTTCCGCGAGCGCGGCTTTGCCGAGGCCACGATGCGCGACATCGCCGCGAAGGCCGGTGTGGCGAGCGGCCTCGCGTACTACTACTTCGAGTCAAAGGAAGCCATCGTCCTGGCGTTTTATCAGCGCGCGAAGGACGACCTGCCGGCGCTCCTCGAACCGGCGCACCGCGAGCGCACGCTCTCCGGGCGCCTGCAGGCCATCCTCGAGGCGAAGTTGGCGTATTTCAAGCCGAATCGCCGCTTTCTCGGGGCCATTCTGTCGCATGCCGCCGATCCCGCCAGTCCGTTGTCGCCGTTCCACGAAGCGTCGCGCGACATTCGCGCGTTCGAATTTGCTCAGTTCGATCGCGCCCTTGCCGAGACCCGCACTCCAGTGCCACGCGACCTCGCGCCCCACATGGGCAAGATCCTCTGGTTCTACGAAATGGGCATCTTGCTGTTCTGGATCTACGACCGATCGCCGGACCAGCGGCGGACCCGCGAGCTCCTGACCGCCAGCTTGAAGGTCGTCGTCATGCTTCTCAAGGTGTCGAACGTGCCGCTCTTGAGCCCGGCTCGCCGCAGCGTGCTCAACATCGTCTCGATCCTCGAGGGATGACCAACCGGTGTAGCATCAGGCCATGCTCCGGACGAGCCTGGTGATGGCGGCCGCGGGCGTCGCGCTTGCGGCCCAGTCCCCGCAGCAGCCGACGTTCCGCTCGCGTGTGGAGACCGTCGCGATCTACGCCACGGTCACCGATCGCAACGGGCACCTGGTGCCCGGTCTGGCCAAGGAGGATTTCGAGGTGCGCGAGGACGGGCGTCCGGTGAACATCACGCTGTTCTCGAACGAGCCGCAGCCGGCGACGGTGGCGATCATGCTCGACATGAGCCAGAGCATCGGCACCAAGGTCCTGCGCACGCGCGACTCCACGCAGCGTTTCATCGACGCGCTCCTGCCGGGTGATCGCGTGCGCATCGGCACTTTCGGCGTCGAGATCGGGATGAGCCCCGTGCTGACCGGCGACAAGGACGCGCTGACGCGCATCCTGCACGAGGAGCTGTGGCCCGGCGGCGGCACGCCCCTCTGGAACGCGCTGTTTGCCGCGATGACATCGCTCGAAGGCGAAACCGGCCGCCGCGTCGTGCTGTCCCTGACGGACGGCGAAGACACGACCAGCCTGCCCGGCTGGCCCGGCACGCTCGACGATGTCCGGCGGAAGGCGGTGGACGAGGATTTCATGATGTACGCCATTGCCATGGAAGGCAGCGGCCTCGAGCGGCACATCGTCGATCTGAGCGAGGCGACGGGCGGCGGGCACTTCGAAGTGAAACACGATGCAGACCTCGGCGAGACGTTCGCTCAGGTCATCGACGAGCTCCGGCATCAATACCTGTTCGGTTTCGTGCCGAAGACGCTCGATCAGAAGCAGCACGCGCTCGAGGTCCGCGTGCTGCGCCCCGGCCTCAAGGCCAAGGCACGCAGGTCGTACCTCGCCACGGCGGGCAGCTGATGCGCACGGTCCTCACGGCCCTCGCCGCGCTCATCTTTGCCGTCGCGGATCGCCCCGCGGCGCAGTCGCGGCCCGTCTCCGTGCAGGTTGTCGTGACCGATGCCGACGGTCGGGCCGTCGGCGGCCTGACCGAAGGCGATTTCCAGATCGCGAGCGGCGGTCGTCCCCGTGCGGTCGAATCGTTTTCCGCGGGTCCCTCGCCGCTGACGATCTGCCTGCTGCTCGACGTGAGCGCAAGTATGGACGGCACGCTCGGACCCGGACGGGCACCGGCCGGTCTGGCGGCCGCGATGGAGGCCTGGCTCGACGCGCGTCAGGGAACGGCCGATCGCTGGCTCGTCGGGACGATCTCGCGACACGTCGCGGTCGGCGCGACGCCGGTCGCCGACGGTCCGGACCTCCGCGCCGCCATCCAGACCGCGCTCGGCCTTGCCGATACGCAGCGGTTCGGTCCGTCGCCGATCTGGGATACGGTGGACGCCGCG
The DNA here is from genome assembly GCA_035519535.1 of Vicinamibacterales bacterium. GTDB lineage: Bacteria > Acidobacteriota > Vicinamibacteria > Vicinamibacterales > SCN-69-37 > DATEGZ01. Next base: position 11,969 of record DATIWF010000109.1, read on the forward strand.
CTTGGCGCGCTCGAAGGCGAGTCCGGCCGGCGCGGGGTGATCCTGGTCACGGACGGGCGATCGACCGGCGATCGCCTCGGCGTCCGCGACGCGATCCGCCGCGGCCTCGGCGCGGGCGTGCCCGTCACGGTCATCAGCGAGGCGCCCGATCAAACCCTTGCGCTCTCGCCGACGTCGCTGCTGCTCGTGCGTCCGGAGCTCGCGCTCCAGCTCATCGTCGAGCAGACGGGCGGCAGCTACCTCCCGGCGTTCACCGATCCCAAGCCCGCCCTGGGATCGCTGCTCGATCGCGCGATCGACGAGCTGCGGCAGGCGTACGTGCTGACGTTCTCGGGAACGGCGGCCGACGGCGAGGCCCACACCCTCGAGGTCAGCGTCAGGCATCCGGGCGCGCGGGTGAAGACGAGAAAAGCCGTCATCCTCGGCACCGGGCGGTGACGACGTCCGGCCCGGCTACTTCAGCGACCAGCGCGGAGCGAGAATCCGATCGCCCTCCGTGCCGGCGACACCCAGCCGCAGCGAGACCTGCGGACCGGGCGGCCGCGAGTATCTGACTTCGTACTGCGACAGGATGACGTCCGTCATCCGCACGGCCGCGGCTTCGAGCGGCGACGTGCCGAACACCTGATCGTTGAACCCGCCGCTCATCGTGGTCCACATGGTGAGCACGTTGTCCTTCTCGTTGCTCATGCTGCTGTTCAGATTGGCCTTGTTCGAGCCGGGGACGTAGTTGATCGTCCAGAGCGACGCGCCGGCGTTCTTGAGGATCGCCACCGCCTGGTCCGCCGACTGGTCCGCGCCGTCGTTCTTGAGCGAGTTCGTGATGACCATGATGACGCGGCGCCGCGTGGGCTCCTTGGCCAGGGCGCGGCAGGCATCGCTGATCGCCTCGAGGAGGATGAGGTTCGAGCCGCTCATCGCGAAGCGGCTCGCGGTCTTGTCGAGATCGTTGGCGCCCGACGTGACACCGACGAGCTTCGGCGTTCGCACTTCGGTGATCAGTGCGACGCGCGCCTCCGGCTGGCTCCGCCGCAGGGAGTCGAGGACGGCGCCGACGGCTTTGCGCACATCCTGGGGACCGTCGTCGCGCGTCATGCCGTGCACGATGATCACGACCGACGGGGGCTGGGCAGCCAGTGCAACCGCGGTGACGTCGCGCGTCGTCGTGCCCTCCCACACGTGAAACGCGTCGGGCCGCAGCCCGACGATCGGCTTGCCGATCTGATCCATCACCGCCACATAGACGACGCCCTGATCGGCGGACTGGCCGGATGGTGCGGCGCCAAGGCCGACGAGCGCCGCGGCGGCAGCGGCAAGGATGGCGCAACGCTGATGTCGTGGCATGTCGGCTCCTCTTATGGTTCCCTCGGCGAGTCGATCCGGACGCCCGCCTCACGCGTGGCTTGATGCGTGCCATCCGACGCGGCGACCACCAGCCGGTACGGGCCGGTCGGCAGGCCGGCGAGCAGTGCGCGCACGTCGATCGACGACTCGCGGATCGACGTCAGCTTCCACGGCACCTGCGCGTGCGGACTCCCGCCGTCATCCACCAGGCTGACGGTGCCCATCACGGGGGTCGATGCGCTGTGACGATGCACTTGGAAGAACACACGCAGTTCGTCATCGGGCGGGAACACGCGGGTGAGCGATGGCGCGAACGGCAACGTCAGACCCGCAAGCGGCGTGACGTCCACGAGGCGTGCGTCGAGCACCCGGGCCCGCCGCGACGAGATCGCGAGGCCGCTCAGGCCGAGCGGACCGTCGGCGGCCGGCGGGATGTCGAGGAGCAAATAGACGCTGCCGGTCTTGTTGATGGCCTTCGCGGTCGCTGACGCACGCAGCTGGTACGGGCCAGGCGGCAGCGTGAGCACGGTCTGCACGCGAAACGGCGGCGTGCCCGAGGGATGGCCGCTCTCGACCGGCCACGCGACCTCGATCTTCTTCGCGATGTCGCGCGTGACTTTCTTCTTCTTGAGATCCACCGCGAAGATGCCGAAGTCGACGCGATCGGTGACTCGGCCGTCGGCGCCCGCCGGCGGAAACCCGGTCAGGTCGAACTCGAGCGTCGTGACGAGCTGCACCGAGGACCCGCTCGTGAAGAAGGGCACCGCACTCAGGCGCAGGGGCAGATCCGTCGTCGGCATGACCGGGCCGACGAGCGTGCCCAGAACGGTGTCGTTCTTCGGCGGCGCCGGCGGGCCGCCAGGCTGATAGCCGGTACGATACCGCACCGTGAGTCCAGGACGATTCACGCGCACGTCGATCTGATGGTACTTGCGGTCGATCGGCACATCCGGATAGAAGCCGAGCAGGTAGTAGTTGTCGAGGTCACCGAGGAGGCGCGCCATGCCGCGGTCCAGGTCAGCCGGCGGCACGTTGAACCCGCCGGTGAGTTTCGTGATGGCGTCGAGCGACATGCCGCCATCGGTCGGGCCGCCCGGGTTGACGCCGTACACGGTCACACTCGATCGCCGGAACTTGTCGAGCATGCCGGCGATCTCTTCGCAAGACCACTGCACTTCTGCCGCGCCGTCACACGGATCCCTCATCCCGCTCGGCACCTTCTGAACAAAGGGCGCGAGGCCCGCTGCGGGCACGCCCGCCGAGATCCACACGAATGCCTTGCGACGCCCGTCGTCGGCGCCAATCATCTTTGCGACGTTTCCGACGAAGCGATACGTCGACAGGGTGCTGAAGGGGTCGGCCAGATTGCTCGGACCGCGACCCGCGATGCCCGCCTCACCGCCGCCCGTGCTTCCACGCCGCCCTGGATCGAAGCGATCCACGAACTGATCGACCGCGAGCAGGACGCGCGTGCGATCTTCGGTCGGTTCGACGTCGAACTGGCGCGACGTCGTGACGAGGGAAAGCGTGACGCCGTCGCCCAGTCTCTCCACGACCTGATGCACCAGTGTTCTCGCTTCTTCCGTGCGGCCGCGGAAGTGCAGGTCGTCGAGCACGATGACCACGAGCCGATCCGACGCTGCTGTCTGGTTGTTTGCGACGTCGAGCGGCAGCCCGGCCGGGAGCAGGGGCTCGGGCGGATGATTGTTCGACTGTTCGGCGAGCGTGGCGACCGCGCGCGGCTTGCCTCGGTCGATGAGCGTGAAATCGTTCTTCGTCAGGCCGTGAACCGGCCGTCCCTCTGCGTCGAGCACGACGACGTCCACCTGAATCAGGTCGACGCCCCCTCGAAAAATAGGCGGTGTCTGCGCTGGTGTGGGCTGCTGGCCGGAGACCGCGGCCGACGGGGCGGCGAGAATCGCGCACGCCACCGTCCAGACCACAGGTTGAGGGACGTACCTCGGCATGATCGCGGTCGATCCTGTGCGCTGGCCCGGCCAGTCTACGACAGTGGCCGAACCGGCGCTAGTATGCTCGCGGATCAACGGGCTGGAGACGAACGATGAGCCACGAGGCTGATCGGCGCGACTCTTTGCGCACGTTGATGACGGCCTTCGCGATAGCCGGCGTGAAGCTGGACTGGGCCGGGCGCGCTGTCGGCCGAGCCGTGCAGGACGTGATGAAGCGGGGCTGATGCGGGCGGATCAGCGGGACGCGGTGGGCGACGAGGGATAGACCGCTTCCAGGAGCAACGGCTTCGCCGGCCCGGGCGACCAGAACTTCAGCCGGTAGATCGCGACCAGCGGCGTGGCCGCCACTGAACGCACGAGCTCCAGTCGATCGGCCTGGCGCGTGAGCAGCTCCTGCGTCTGCGGCCAGAGCGCATGGCGCGCCATCTGCGGCGACTCGTCGACGACGATGTAGTCAACGTGGAGATCCTCGAGGTCCCGCAACAGCGCGCCGGCGGAAGGGTAGCGGACGCTGACGGCCTGTCGTCCGGAGTCGGTGCTGAGCAGAAGCGCTGACGCACGGATGACCATCGCGGCTGGCACGGGATGCCGTGCCGCGACGTCGTCGGCGAACGCGCCCTCGCGGTTCTCGTCGGCGATCACGAGAATGGTGCGGCCCGCCAGGTTGCCGCACGCCTCGAGGAATGCGGCCGCATCGTCCAGGCCGGCGGGCCGAGGCAGCGCGAGCGCAGGCGCCAGGGGCACGAGGGCCGCCGCCATGAGCGTGGCCGCTGCAGTGAGCGTCATCCATTTCGTGCGCGAGATCGCGTGTCTCTCGCCGCGGGTCGCCGGGGAAAATCCGTCGAGATAGACCGGCATGTCCAGGTGCCGCCTCGCCATGGTGCAAGGGCAGTGCCGACCGCAGAGCGCCCGGGCCGCCGGAGCCGGGCGGGTCAGGGGTGAAGTAGTCGCCTCAGACGCAGACGTCTGTCTGGTGGACACCTGACTGCTCCAGGGACGTGGCATGGGCTACAATCGGCCACTCTTGCGCCGGTTCCCCTGTCACCCTCGTTGCAACGCATTGTCCGTGTGTCTGGCGATGGCCATCCTGTCGGGCCCGGCCGCGGCGCTGGCCGGTCAGGGCCCGAGCAGCGGGCCCGCGCCCTCGCAACAGCACGACATGGGGCAGCCGGCCGGCGCGGCGCAGGACTATCCGACCCTGCACATCGCCGGATTTGGCGACGTCGACTATTCCCAGACCAAGCAACCGGAAGGGCCGCGCGGGTTCAGCCTCGGGCAGTTCGTGCTGCACATGACGTCGGAGCTCTCGCCGCGCGTGACGTTCTTCGGCGAGCTCAGCTTCACGGCCCGCTCCGACGCCGGGACCGGCACGCCGCCCGCGGCCGGGTTCAACGCCGAGATCGAGCGGATGATCCTGCGCTTCGACGAGAGCGATCGGCTGAAGATCTCGTTCGGCCGGTATCACACGCCGATCAACTGGTGGAACACCGCGTTCCACCACGGGCAGTGGCTGCAGACGACGATCACCCGGCCGGAGATGATCCAGTTCGGCGGGAAGTTCCTGCCGGTGCATTTCGTCGGGGCGCTGGTCGAAGGCGCCGCGCCGGCCGGCGGCTGGAACGTGAACTATCAGGCGGGCTTCGGCAACGGCCGCGGGCAGGTGATCAGCCGGGCCGGGGACGCGGGCGACAACAACGGCTTTCGCGCGACGCTGCTGAACTTCTTCTCCAAGCCCGATCGATTCTTCGGCCTCCAGTTCGGGGGATCGTTCTACTTCGACAAGATCACGCTGCCCGACACGCGTGATTTCGCCGAGCGGATCGTCGCCGGGCACGTGGTCTGGCAGAAGGAGGATCCCGAGCTCATCGCGGAGGTCGCGGCCGTGCGCCACCAGCAGGTGGACACGGCGCTCGTCACGTGGAGTCACGCGTACTACATCCAGGCGGCGTACCGGCTGCCGCAGTTCGACCGGCTGTGGAAGCCCTACTACCGGTTCGAGCACATCGGCGTGAACCCCATGGATCCGGTCTTCACGACGGTGCCCAACCTGAACGACGGCTCGACGCTCGGCATCCGCTTCGACGCGTCGCAGTTCGTCGCGCTGAAGGGGGAGTTCCGCACCTGGCGGCGCGCGAGCAGCCAGCCGCGCAACTACGGCGGCTTCTTCCAGGTGTGCTTCACGTTCTGATGATGGGACCGGTCCTCCGTCGTGCCGTGGTGCGATGGCTCATCGCCGGAGCGGGCGCCTGTCTGCTCCTCGCCCGCGCCGGCGGCCCCGCGCGCGCGCAGGCCGCGCCGGACGTTGCCGTCGTCGTGCACCCCGACGTGCCGGTGGACAACCTGACGTTTGCGGAGCTCCGTCGCGTGCTGCTCGGCGACCGCGAGTTCTGGTCCTCGGGCGTGCGCGTGACGCTGCTCATCCGCGCGCCGGTCGCGCGCGAGCGCGACGTCGTCGTGAAGGGCGTGTGTGAAATGACCGAGGCCCAGTTCCGCCAGCACTGGATCGCGAAGGTCTTCCGCAACGAGACGCCCACCGGCCCGAAGATCGTGTACTCGAACGAGATGGCGATCGATCAGGTCATGCGCACGCCCGGGGCGATCACCTTCATCGAGGCGACGAACGTCACCAAGGGCATGAAAGTGCTCAAGATCGACGGACTGGTACCCGGACAGGCAGGCTACAAGGTCAAATAGGGCATTGAGGATTGTGGGATCGTATCATTGACGCGATCGCGAAATCCTCAATTCTTCAGCTTGAGTTGCGTCAGTAACCGATCGAATTGCGGTTCGCCGCGCAGGCCCTCGAACCAGGGTGCCACCTTGATTTGCACGATGGAGAAGTCGTGCTCGTCGTACGCCTTCTGCAGCCACTCGAGCGCGCGGGTCTTGTCGCCGAGCGACGCATACACGATCGCGACCGACGACGACGGCACGTAGAGACGGGCGGCCTGGGCCTGGAGGTCGCGCAGCACGCCCTCGGCGTCCGCTTTCCGTCCCGCGCGTCCGTACGCGGCGCCGAGATGGCCGAGCACGACCGGGCTGTTCTCCGACAGCTCGAGGGCCTGCTTGAGCTCGGCGATCGCTTCGTCGTGGCGCGCCAGCTCGCTGAGCGCGACTCCCAGGCCCCGGTGCGCCGACACGGAGGTCGCGTCGAACTCGATCGTCTTGCGGAACTGGGCCACGGCGTCCGTGACCTGCCCCGCGTCGAGCAGATACCAGCCGAGATCGGCGTTGACGATCGGCGACAGCGGGTCGAGCTCCTGCGCGCGCTTGACCTCCGCAATCGCATCCGGCACGCGTCCGAGCGTCGCCAGGTACATCGCGTACTGATTGTGGGCGAGCGCCGACGAGCCGTTGAGCGCGATGCCCTGCTTGAACTCCTGCTCGGCCGCGGGCCAGTCCCAATCGAGCCAGAGCTTGATGTGGCCCAGCGCGACGTGCGCCTCGGCCAGGGCGGGATCGAGCTGGATCGCCTGCACCGCGGCGGCTTTTGCTTCGGTCAGCGCCTCGACGTAGTAGGACCCGAGCAACAGATACGAGTCGGCGAGCCCGGCGTAGGCGAGCGCGTACTTCGGATCCTTGTCGATCGCGTGCTGGAAGTACTCGATCGCCTTCTTGTAGCTCGCGATCGTGCCCTGGTTCCAGTGGTACCGGCCCTGCAAGTACAGCTCGTACGCCTCGGCGTCGTCCGTGTAGCGCTTGGTCGCCCGCTTCTTCTCCTCGCCGGTGATTCGCCGGCCCAGCTTGTCGAGAATCTCGTTGGCGATCTCGTCCTGCACGGTCAGCAGGTCCGCGTGCGGCTGGTTGTACTGCCCGCCCCACAGCTGCGTGCCGTCGTCGACGTTCATCAATTCCGCCTCGATGACGAGCCGGTCGCCGCGCGACGCCACTCGTCCGGTGACGACGGCCTTGACTTTGAGGTCCCGGCCGATCTGCTGCGGGTCGAGATCCTTGCCCTTGTAGCGAAAGACGACGCTGCGGGCGCTGACGCGCAGGCCCGGCAGCTGCGCGAGGCCGTTGATGAGACTTTCCGTGATGCCGTCCGGCAGGTACTCGGCGTCGCCGGAGGCGCCGTTCGACGCGAAGGGGAGGACCGCGACCGAATCGATCGTCCTGGCGGATCCCGGCCGCCAGAGCGGCCACGTGACGGCCGCGAGCACGACGAGCAGGGTGGCGGCCATCGCTGCCCAGTGCGCCGGGGAGAGGCGCCGCCTGGCGCGGACGGGCCGGCGGTCTGCGGTGACCTTCGCCGAATCGGTCTCACGCTTGAGGCGCTTCAGATCGGCGCGCAGCTCCGCGGCCGTCTGATAGCGCAGATCGCGGTCCTTTTCGAGCGCCTTGAGGATGATGTGCTCGAGCTCGGCGGGCACCTTCGGATTGATCGAGGTCGGGCGCGTCGGCTGGTGATTGAGGATGGCGTCGAATACGAGCGCGGACGTGCGGGCGGCAAACGGCTCGCGGCCCGTCGCCATCTCGTACAGCACGACGCCGAACGAGAACAGATCGCTGCGGCCGTCGAGCTCCTCGCCGCGCGCCTGCTCGGGCGACATCGACGACAACGTGCCGAACGTCTGGCCGGACTCGGTGGCCGGCGGACTGGGACGCGCGAGGGCCGTGTCGGCGAACGGGTCGACGGGCGTGCCGCGGGGCGAGGCCAGTTTCGCCAGGCCGAAGTCCACGATCTTCACCTGGCCGTGGCCCGTCACGAAGATGTTGGCGGTCTTGATGTCGCGGTGGACGATGCCCGCGCTGTGGGCGGCCTCGAGCGCATCGGCGGCCTGGGACGCCAGGTCGAGTACGGTCTCGGTCGGGAGCGGCGCGCCGCCGATCCGCTGCCGCAGCGTGACGCCGTCGAGCAGCTCCATGACGAGGAACGGCAGATCGCCGTGCCGCCCGATGTCGTAGAGCGCGCAGATGTGGGGGTTGTTGAGCGACGAGGCCGCGCGCGCCTCGCGCTGAAACCGCTCGAGCGCCGCCGGCTCGGCCGAGAGCTTCGCCGACAGGAACTTGACCGCGACCTGCCGGCCGAGCCGCGTGTCCTCGGCGCGGTAGACGACACCCATGCCGCCCTCGCCGATCTTGTCGAGGATGCGGTAGTGGGTGACGATCTCGCCAATCATCGTGCGGGCCCTACTGCTTCGACACGTTCACGAAGTAGAGATCGGTCGCGACGTCGAACGCGTCCTTCGCGAGCGTGGTCGGCATCGTCTGCCAGGTGGTCGTCGGTCTGATGATCTGCCAGTGGTTCCGGTCGCCCGCGCGCACGGGCATCGCGAACGTCGGCTCGTCGACCTTCCACCGATAGGACACCGTGTGCTTCGCGTCGTCGAAGGTCAGCTCGAGCGTCGGGATGGCCGTGTGCCGCAGGTACTGATCGAAGATCGGGGTCAGGTCCTGTCCCGCGCGCTGGTTCATGTAGGCGACGAGGTCCTCGGTCAGGATGTTCTGGTACTTGAAGTGCTGGAACACATCGTGGATGAGCTGGAACCACTTCGCGTCGTCGTTGATGACGCTGCGGATCGTATGCAGCATCAGCGCGCCCTTGAAGTACATGTCCTGCGGCGGCTCGCGATGGATGCCGCGCGGGGTGATGATGGGCGTCCGGTTCTGCACGTGCGACTTGTACCCGTTCGTGTACTTCACGTAGTCGTCGTGGCCGAACGTGTACTCGACGTACAGACATTCGAGGTACGTCGTCCAGCCTTCGTGAATCCACATGTCGGACACGTCGGCCGCCGAGACGGCGTTGCCGAACCACTCGTGGCCGCTCTCATGGATGATGATGAAGTCGAATTTCGGGCTGATGCCGACGCCGGTCCAGTCGCCTGGCGGCCGCCCGTAGCCGTTGCGGAATCCGTTGCCGTAGGTCACCGCGCTCTGGTGCTCCATCCCCGTGTACGGCACCTGGACAAGCTTGTAGCCGTCCTGCTTGAAGGGGTACTCGCCGAAGTAGTGCGTGTACGCCTCGAGCATGCCCTTCGCCTGCGTGAACTGGCTCTTCGCCTTGTCGAGGTCCTCCGGCAGGGCGTAGAAGTCCATCGACACGTCGCCGAAGGCGTCCGCGAAGTGCTCGTACTTTCCGATGTTGAGCGACACGTCGTAGTTGTTGATCGGATAGTGCACGAGCCAGTCCCACCGCGTGTATCCGTCGCCGAGATCGGTCTTCTTCTGGAAGCGGCCATTTGAGACATCGACGAGGTCGTTCGGAATGGCGACGCTGATCTCCATCGTCTCGACTTCGTCGCGCCACTGATCCTTGTTGGGCCACCAGATCGCGGCGCCCTCGCCCTCGCAGGCGGTGAAGATCCACGGCCGGCCCGCGGCATCGGTGCCGAACGTGAAGCCGCCGAAACGCCCCGTCTGGACCGGCGTGCCCGAGTAGTAGAAGTCGATCGAGTACGTCTGCCCGCTCTTCAGCGCCTCCGGAAAATCGACGAGGACGGTGTTGCGGTCCCGGTAGTACGCAAGCGTCGTCGTGCCGAGCAGGATCTTGTCGACGTTCAGATTGGCGTAGAGATCGAGCTGGATGCGCGTGCCATCCACGAGCATCTTGAAGCGAATCGTGTTCTTGCCGGAGATCGTCTTCTTCTCCGGGTCGATGCGGACGTCCAGGTGGTAGGACAGGAGGTCGTTGTTCGCCCGGTACGGGCCGTACTCGCCTCGAAGAATGTCGGCGCGATTGGCCGGCGGCGGCAGCGGCGGCGCGGGCGGGGCGGCCCCGCGCTGCGGCGTCTGGGCGAGCAGGCCGGCCGCCAGGCCGAGCATGACGACCGAAAGAACGACGGGGCTCCGCGTGCGACCGGACCTGTGCATCGACGCCCGCAGGGTAGCACACGCAGGGCGAAGGCTCGGTGCTCAAGTGCTCAGTGCTTCGTGCTTGGCGCATCCCGCACCGAGCACGCCGCACCGAGCACCAAGCACCCCGCACCGAGCACGCCGCACTAGTTCTTCCTGAGCCAGATGTCCTCGAGCACGACGACCGACGTCATGAGCGTCTGACCGCCTGCGGTCAGGCGCACCATGTAGGTGCCCGGGTCGACGAGGGCGCCGCCACCGAAGCCGCCGCCTCCACCGAAGCCTCCGCCGCCTCCGCCGCCGATCGCCACGAACGGCACGCCCGTGCCCGCGCCGCCGCCACGCCCGCCGCCGCCCGGCGTCTGTCCGCCTGCGCCGCCGACGACTGCCGGCTGTGGCTGCGGTGCGGTCGGCGAGATCTGAGCGGGCGGCTCGGCACCACGTCCGCCGCCACCACCCGCGCCGCGCCCGCCGCCTCCGCCCCCCCGCCCGCTGGCGTTCGCCGACGGATCGCGCCGCATATCCCACTGCACGCGGTTCATGCCCGCCCGCGCCTGGACCGCGATCGTGCGAATCACCTGGCCGTTCTCGAGGATCTCGAGCTTCGCGTCAGTCATGTCGCTCTGTGCCCAGAAGCTGAGCGCCGTGCCGCCCTGCGGGTTCGTGCCGCGAAAGTCGCGTCCCGTCACGCGGCGCATCGCTTCCGTGTCGTTCTTCCATTGGATGGCCGGGCGCGGGTCGAACAGCTTCAGCGTGGTGCCAGGCGCCGACGCCATCTGCTCGAGCGGCGTGATGTCGTCGGCGATCCAGATCGACCGCCCGTGCGTCGCCACGATCAAGTCGCGGTCGCGCGGGTGGATCAGCAAGTCGTCCACTCGCACGCTGGGCAGGCCCGTCATGAACTTCTTCCACTCCTTGCCGCCGTCCACGGAGGCGAACAGCGCGAATTCCGTGCCGACGAACAGCAGGCTCGGATTCTCGAGGTCCTCCCGCAGCGCGTTGACGTTGCCCTTGGCCGGCAGATTGGCGGTGACGCTGGTCCACGATCGCCCGAAGTCCGTCGTCTTGAAGAGATACGGCTTCCAGTCGTCGTTGCGGTGGTTGTCGAGCGCGACGTACGCCGTGCCCGGATCGAAATGCGACGGCTCGATCCGCGAAATCTGCACGTAGCCTTTCGGCGCCCCGGCGATGTTGTCGTAGACGTTCGTGAAGTGCACGCCGCCGTCCGTGCTCACCTGCAGGTTCCCGTCGTCGGTGCCGACCCAGATGACGCCTTGGCGCGCCGGCGATTCGCGCACTTGCGTGATGACTGAATTCTCGCCATAGCCGTCGTGTTTGGACGCCATCGGCGCGTTGCCGGCGACGCCCATGATCGGAATCGAGAATCGATCGACGTTCTTCGTCAGATCTTTGTCGTTCATCGTCCACGCGTCGCCGCGGTTCGTCGACTTGAAAACGTACTGCGCCGCGATGTACACGACGGCCGGATTGTGCGGCGAGATCTCGAACGGCGTGTTCCAGTAGAACCGGAGGGGCTCGAGGTTGGGCGGCGCATTCAGGATGTTGCCCCCACCGCCGCGCCCGCCGCCACCGCCCGCCCCGCCGCCTCCAGCCGCCTGCGCCGGCGGCGCGACGCCTGGTGCCCCGGTCTCGCCCGCGGCGCCGCGCCCACCGCCGCGTCCGCCGCCGCCCGGGTTCGGTCGAATGCTCTTGCTCGTGCCGTTGCGGAGATCATGACGCTGCATGTTGCCGTTCTGCGACTCGGCGTACTGAATCGTCCAGTCGGTCGGGTCCTGCCGCGTATAGAAGCCGTCGCCGCCGCCGATGTTGTACCAATCGGTGTTGACGCCGCCGTAGCCCGACCGCACCGCGCTCGGCCCGCAGAACGCCTGGTTGTCCTGCAGCCCGCCGCACACGTAGTACGGCCGGCGCATGTCGGCGGACACCTGGTAGAACTGCCCGAGCGCCATGTCGTTGTGGTAGTCCCAGGAGAAGCCGCCGTCGTTGCTGATGTCGAGGCCGCCGTCGTGGCCCACCGCGACGATGCGCGGGTCCTTGGGGTTGACCCAGATCGCGTGGTAGTCGCCGTGGCCCGTGCCCTGCAGGCCGCGCCACGTCTTGCCGCCGTCGAGCGACATCTGCGCCTGCGCCCCGCCCTGGAAGACCTTCTGATCGTTGGTCGGGTCGACGCGGATCTGGCTGTAGTAGATCGGCCGGTTGTTCACGTTCGAGAGGAACGTCCAGGTCTTGCCGGCGTCGTCCGATCGCCACACGCCGCTTCGCGTCGGCCCGTTGCGCGACCCGGGATCGCCGCAGCACGGCACGCCCGGCTTCTGCGGTCCGCCGTCGTCACCCACGCCGACCTGGATGCCGCCTTCGGCGCCGACTTCCGCGATCATGTAGATGGTGGACGGCTTCGCCCGGAGAATCGACAGGCCGATGCGGCCGAGGATGCCGTCGGGCGGAGCCGGGAACCCGCCGCCCGCGAGCTTCGTCCAGTTTTCACCGCCGTCGACGGACTTCCACACGCCGCTGCCGGGCCCGCCGCCGTTCACGCCCCACCAGGTCCGACGGCGTTCGTACGACGCGGCGTAGATGATCTTCGGATTGACGGGATCGATCTGAACGTCGGTGAAGCCCGTGTCGGCGTCGATGTACTTCACCTTTTTCCACGTCTGGCCGCCGTTGATCGACTTGTAGAGACCGCGGTCCTCGTTCGGGCCGAACAGATGGCCGACCGCCGCGACGAACACGATGCTGGGGTTCGCCGGATCGACGGCCACGCGTCCAATGGACTGCACCTCATCCAACCCGAGGAACGTCCACGTCTTGCCGCCATCCTTGGTGCCGTAGATGCCGTTGCCGATCGACGAGCTCTGCCGGTTGTTGGCCTCGCCCATGCCGACGTACACGACGTTCGGGTCGGAGGGGGCGATCGCGATGTCGCCGATCGATGCATTCGGCATCTCGTCGAACTGCGATTGCCAGTGGATGCCGCCATCGGTGGATTTCCAGAGGCCGCCGGTCGCGAAGCCGATGTACATGATCATCGGGTCCTTCTCGGCGCCTTCGATGTCGTCGAGCCTGCCCATCATCACGGCGGGACCGATCGATCGGAAGCTGAGGCCGCGGAACAACGGATCGTCCGAGGCGTTGACGGGCGGGGGAGGCTGAGTACCGCCGGGACCTTGCGCGAAGAGGGCGCCGCCGATGAGCAGGCAGGCGACCGCAATCGCGAAGGACCAGCGACGCGAGGCGTGTCGGGTGGTCATCGCTCCGTCCTTTCTGGAGACAGGCATGAGACGGCACCGGACCGAGGTGCCATCCGCCAATCTAGCAGAAGTCCGGGAGGCGAGCGTCGAACGGGGCGCTCGTGCAGGATAGTTCAGCCTTGCGCCGGAGCGGGCGCGGCCGCAGCCCAGGTCCGGCCGGCCAGATGGACGCCCTGTGATAGGCTCATTTGCACCCTGTTTACCATGTGCGGCCGTCCCCACCGCGACGTCTGTAGCTGTCGGCGCCCCGGCAGCTGATCTGCGAGGAGGAGGCGATGTTCGTATCCGCACGATTGTCGAAGGGGCCGGTGCTGGCGGTCCTGACCGCCGCGATGTGGACGTATACCGCGGCTGCGCAGGAGAGCGCGACGCCGTTGCAGCTTCTGGCGGCGGGCGATGTGCTGATGGCCGGCTCGCATTACGGCGATGCGCTGCGCGCGTATCGGCGGGCCCGTGAGACCGACGATGCGACCGTGCGTATCCGCGCCGGGGCAGGCGTCGTGCGATCGCTCCTGCGACTGGGGCTCTTCAAGGATGGGGTCCGCGAGGGCGCGGCGGTCGCCGCGCGGGATCCGCAGAACGCGTCGGCCGTCGCGATCAACGCAGATTCCCTCTGGGCCTTCGGCCTCTTTTTCGAGGCCGAGCAGCAGTACGCGGCGGCGCTGCGGCTCAATCCGAGCGATCCCGGGGGGCTCCACGGCCGCGGGCGATCGCTGGCCGCGCAGCGCAGGCTCGACGAGGGTCAGGCCCAGGTCGAGGCCGCGATCGCGATCGATCCGACCGATCCGGCGTATCAGTACACGCTCGCCTCGATCTACGAGCAGCAGCGCCTCTATCCGCAGGCGGCGGACGCCCTCGATCGCTACGTTCAGCTCCTGCCGAGGCGCGACGACAGCGACATGGTCAAGTGGGCGAAGACCGAGTCGCAGTTCCTGCGCAGCTTCAAGAGCAAGAAACCGTTCGAGATCGTGAGCAACGACGAGAGTTACACGATGCCGTTCCGCATTGCGAACGGGCGCGTGCTCGTCAAGGGCCGTGTGAACGGCGGATCGATGATGGAGTTTGCGGTCGACACCGGCGCGGACCAGGCCGTGCTCACGACCGAGGTGGCCAGCCGGAATCATGTCACGCCGTTTGCCACGCTGCAGAGCGCGGGCATCGGCGACCTCGGCATCGGCTATCGGGGTCTGCAGATCGCGCGGATGGACGAGCTCGAAATCGGCGCGCTCCGCGTCCACAATGTCGCGTGCCTGATCAAGAATCCGCCGCTCAAGGGCCTGCCCGGACGCGAGGGCGACGGGTTCTCTCCGCTCGTGTTCGGCCTGTCGCTCAGCATCGACTACGCGCGCCGTCAGTTGACGATGGCGCGGCAGCTGCCGGACGAGCCGGCGGCGATTCACCTGCCGCTGCGGATGCAGCGCCTGGCGGTCGTGCGGGGCGTCGTCAACGGATCCTCGCCGGCGAGCTTCGTCGTCGATACGGGCGGCGAGGCGATGTCGGTGAGCCGCACCGTGGCGTCGCAAGTCGACATCGATCCGGATGTGCGCCTGGTGCCGGTGAAGGTGTACGGCAGCTCCGGGTGGGACCGCGCGGCGTTTCTGCTGCCGTTCCTGAAGATCGAGTTTGCCACCGGTGCCGGGTTCGGGGACGGCTCGGTGGTCGTGTTGAACCTGGACGCGCCGAGCGCGCTGCTCGGCTTCAACATCGGCGGGATCGTCGGCCATCAGTTCCTGGGGAACTACAAGGTGGCCATTGACTTGCCCCGGCACGAAATGCGACTGCAACCGGCACAGTGACGGAACCAAGGAGCACACACGGCATGGGAGACAACGGGGCGCTCATCGTCCTGACGGCGCCATTCACCGAGACGATCGATCACGCGGGCTACTTCATCCAGATGAGCATGGCCTCGTTGCCCATCTGGCTCGAGGGGATCCTCAATCGCAAGTATCCGAAGTGGCGCGACGTCGAGTACAACGCTGACGGGTCGGCCAAGTACATGCCGGCCGGCCTCCGCGTGCTCGAGGCGGCGCTCCTGCGCGAGTTCTCAGCCGAGGACATCGTCGCGTGCTACCCCGACGATCTCGACAAGTTCATCGGGCCGGCCACGCGGGTCGTCGCGATCTCGACGCACAATCCCCTGGGCGTGACGTTCGCCGCGGGCGTGTACACGTCGATCTTCGGCGAGTCCAAGCAGCCCATCAACTCGCACTACGCTCGCAAGATGTTCGACAAGGTCAAGGCCAGTCCGTACCGCGCGAACTTCAAGGTGCTGGTCGGCGGGTCCGGCGGCTGGCAGATCACCCAGACCAATGCCTGGGACGAACTCGGCGTCGATTGCGTCGTCGAGGGTCGCAGCGAATCAGCCGACACGATCGGGCTGTTCGACAGAGCCATCCGCGGCGAAGCGCTGCCGCGGCAGCTCGAGGTCGGCCACCCGAAGGACCGCGACAGCATCCTCGTCCCCGACAAGCGCACGACGTTCGGCGTCGTCGAGATGACGACGGGCTGCGGCCGGCGCTGCCAGTTCTGCGTCCCGGACCTCAACCCGCAGATCGATCTGCCGAAATCCAGCATCATGGCCGGCGTGCGGGCGAACGTCCGCGACGGCAACAAGCAGATTTCGCTCGCGACCGAGGACATGTTCATCTGGGGGCAGGTCCGCACGGACACGCCTTTCTACTTCCCGAATCGCGAGGCGCTGCTCGATCTGTACGGCAGCATCGTCAATACGCCCGGCGTCGAGCAGCACGTGCTGAGCCACGCGACGATCGCGCCGTCCGTCGTCGATCCGGTGCTCATCGAAAAGCTGTCGGCGCTCTGTCTCGACAAGAGTCCCATTCGCCTGCCGCTGCTCAGCTCGCACCCGGAGAAGCGCGCGCTGGTGCCGCTCATCGGCCTCGAGACGGGCTCGGTGCGCCTCGGCAAGCAGATCATGCCGAGCAAGGGCGTGCCGTTCGCCATCGAGGACTGGCCGAGCGTCGTCATCAACGGCCTGACCGTGCTCAACCGCAACAACTGGTTCCCGGCGATGACGCTCATCGTCGGCAGCCCGGGGGAGACCGACGACGACACGCGCGCCACGCTGGATCTGATCTACGAGGTCGAGCGGCGCGGCCTGTTCGCGTTCTTCATCCCGTCGATCTTCACGCCCCTTCACGACACGCGGCTGGAGCAGGCGAAGGGCGTCACCGAGACGCGGCAGCTCACGCCGCTCCAGTGGCAGCTCATGATGAAGTGCTGGAAGATGAACCTCCGGCCCGGGCAGATGAGCTGGTGGGGACCGATGGCGTGGCGCACGGGCGCGATCGGCCTCTGGCTGTGGAAGCTGCGCAAGCTGAACGGCCCGAACTTCACCTGGCCGATGTTCATGTTCGCGAGCGCGTTCCCCGAATCGCTGATGGGAAGGATGGGCAAGATCTATCTCGGCCGCCCGCTGCCCATCAAGACGCGCAAGGAGCTGCTCGCGACGGTCCGGCCGAATCAACGCCGGTTCCTCCGGGCCGACACGGGCGACCTGCCGGCACCCGAGCCCGAACTGCAGACCGCGTAGCGCCCGCCCGGCCGCGAGGATCACGATGGCTCTCACGATGACGCCTGAAGGCGGCGCGGTCTACCGCCTGACCGCCAGCGGGATGCTGCAGAGGACGGAATTCGAGCAGTTCCAGGCCGCCCTGGCGCGCGAAATCGCCGCGCACGGTCACCTGCGGCTGCTGGTGATCCTCGAACGCTTCGAGGGCTGGGGGCCCGGCGACAACTGGAGCGACCTCAGCTTCTACATGACGCACGGTGATAGCATCGAGCGGATCGCCATCGTGGGCGACGAGCGCTGGCGCAGCGAGATGCTGATGTTCGCGGTCGCGGACCTGCGCAAGGCGCCCGTCGAGTTCTTTCCCGCGAGCCGGCTCGCCGAGGCGCGCGCCTGGCTCAGCCAGTAGGCGCTCAGGCGCCTCGAAACGAGGACGCCGTGGCCGACGACACGAAGCTCAAGAACAAGGAATACGAAAAGAAGCTGGCGAAGCTGCACGGTGAGCTGGTCAAGCTCCAGCAGTGGGTCGTGCACAAGGGCCTCAAGATCTGCGTCGTCTTTGAAGGCCGTGACGGCGCGGGCAAGGGCGGCGTCATCAAGGCGATCACCGAACGGGTGAGCCCGCGGATCTTCCGCGTCGTGGCGCTGCCCGCGCCGACCGACCGTGAGAAGAGTCAGATGTACATCCAGCGGTACGTGCGGCACTTTCCCGCCGCGGGCGAGATCGTCATCTGGGACCGCAGCTGGTACAACCGCGCCGGCGTCGAACGGGTGATGGGCTTCTGCACCGAGAAGCAGGCTCGCGAGTTCCTCAAGGTCGTGCCCGAGGTCGAGCACGCGATGGTCAAGTCCGGCATGATCCTCCTCAAGTACTGGCTCGAGGTGAGCCCGGACGAGCAAACGCGGCGGCTCGAGGGGCGGATCAACGACCCGCGAAAAGTCTGGAAGCTGTCACCGATGGACCTGAAGTCCTACACGAAGTGGGATGACTACACGTGGGCGAGAGACGAGATGCTCGAGATGACGAGCTCCAAGCACGCGCCCTGGTTCGTCGTGAACTCGGACGACAAGAAGCGGGCGCGCCTGAATCTCATCACGCACCTGTTGAGCCAGATCGACTACCGGTCGGCGCCGCGCGAGAAAGTCAAGCTGCCGAAGCGGCAGGTGAAGCGCGACAAGAGGAAAGACAAGCTGAACTACATTCCCGAAAGGCACTGAGCCGGAGCACCTCCAGCCGCAGGTCGACGTCGTGACGTGGACAGTTCGGAGCCGGGCGTTTCTCATCGTGCTCGCGCTGCTGGTGGGCGCGCTGGTCGTGGTGTCCGCCGTCGCCCACGCGCGGCTGGCCGAACGGCGCCGCGCCGCCGCCCTGGTCGGTCCCGATGCCGAGGGCTGGTTCCGTCTCCAGCGCGGGTACCCGACCGGGCGCGTCCCGCCCGCCGACGCTCTCGACCGCGCCTTCCGCGCGACGCGACCGGCGCCTGGCACGCGGCCGGCCCTTCAGCTGCCGGGCGATCGATGGGTCTCGGTCGGACCGCAGGGGCTCGCCGTCGGGGGCTCGCTGCCGTTCGAGGGCCGCGTCACCGCCATCGCACCGCACCCGACGATCGCGACGACGCTCTATGCGGGCACGGACAGCGGCGGCATCTGGAAGACGACCGACGGCGGCGTCACGTGGCTGTCGCTCACCGATTCGCTGCCGGTGCCGGCGATCGAGTCGCTGGCGATCGACCCGGTCGATCCGCGGCTCGTGTACGCGGCGACGACGAACCGCACGTACGCGACGCGCTGGCTGCGCTCGACCGACGGCGGCGTCACCTGGACGGCGTCGGCGATTGTCACGGATCAGGGCCAGGCGCTGTCGCCGGTGCTGTGCTCGGTCAACGTCTTCAAGGCCTGCATCCCGCCGTCGTCCGGCCGGATCCTGATCGACCCGCGGCGCGCGGGCTCGCCGAACACGAGCACGGTGTACTACGTCGCGACCAGTCATCTGCTGCGATCGGACGACAGCGGCCGCACGTTTCACGCGGTGCTCTCCCTGCCGACGGATCTGGACTTCGCGGGGCCGGACGCCGCCGCGCGCAATCCGGAGGCGGAGTATCTGCGCGACGTCGCGCTCGATCCGACGCGGCCGGATCGGCTCGTCGCCGCGATCGCCCAGCCGCGCTGCCTCGACGGCCCCTGCGGCACGATGACGAGCGTGGTCGGCGTGTATCGGACGTTCGACGGCGGTGCCCATTGGTCCCGCCAGGACCTGGCGACGATCTCGCAGTACTCTCTGGTCAACACGCGCTACGCCGACCCGGGCGCGGTCTACGTGCCGCGCGTGCGCGTCGCGATCGCGCCGTCGGGTCCGGACACGCTGGCCGTCGCGTTCCGCGACGAGCAGTTGAGCCGGCCGCGCGTGCTCGTGAGCGTCGACGCGGGCGACCACTTCGCCGAGACGGCGCCGCCTGCGACGTCGCTCACGTGGCCGCTCGGACTCGTCTTTGCGCCGACCGACGCGAACACGCTCTACGTCTCGAGCAACCTCGTGTACCGGACCACGGATCTCGGTCGAACGTGGACGACGATTTCGAACAACCACTCCGACAACATCGCGCTCACGTTCGACGCGGGCGGGACGCTGCTGATCGGCGGGGACGGCGGGATCTACAAGGCGCCGGCGAACGGCGGGGTCTCGGCCCTGCACGGCACGTTGTCGATCACGGAGTTCTACTCGATCGCCGTCCATCCGACGAACCCGTTCCTGTTCGCCGGCGGCACGCAGGACAACGGCACGGCCCTCTTTCAGGGGCCGGCGGGCTGGTCGTCGATCATCGGCGGCGACGGCGGGGACGTCGTGTTCGATCCGACCTCGGCGGCGCCCGTGCTCTACGGTGAAGTCGAGTGGTATTTCGACCGGGGCTCGAACGTGTTCGTGTTCGCCCGCTGCCAGCTGGGGAGTTGCGCCGTTCGAATGACCGGCATCGACCTGTCTCTGGACGGCGCGTTCATTCCGCGCATGGCGCTCGACGCGTCGAGCCCCGCGACCCTGTGGCTCGCGGTGGAGAAGCTGTTCCGGACCGACAACCGCGCGGACAGTTGGGTCGCCGCGTCGCCATCGGTCGCCGGCGCCCTGCGCTGCTGGCAGGATCCGGTCTCGGGCCGGTCGTGCGCCAACGCGCGCTATTTCACGGCGGTGGCGGTGGCGCCCACGAACTCGCAGGCCGTCTATGCCGGCACGCTGAACGGCGATGTTCTGGCGACGACCGATCGCGGCGCGACCTGGCGCAGCGTGGCCGGCCCCGACGCCGGCCCACTGCCGGTGCGCCCGGTGAACGAAGTCATCGTCGATCCCCTCAACACGAATACGGCGTACGTCGCGTACTCGGGCTTCGACTCGAACGGATCGGGGCGCGGCCACGTGTTTCGCACGACCGACGGCGGCCAGACCTGGCAGGACATCACGGGCACGCTGCCCGACGTGCCGGTGAACACGCTGCTCATCGATCCCGACTCGGTCGCGACGTCGTCGCCGCGCGTGCTCTACGCGGGAACGGACATCGGCGTGTTCCGCGTCACGCTGGACGGCACGACGAACTGGCAGGCGTTCGGCTCCGGCCTGCCGCCCGTCGTCGTCAACCGTCTGAGCTACAACGCGGCGACGCGGCAGCTGTTTGCGGCGACCTACGGCCGCGGCCTCTGGGTGATCTCGAGCCGCTATACACGGTGATGGTCTCATGAGGCGCGCGCTCAGCGTGGGGCTGACGGTCGTCACGATGACGCTTGCCGGGGCGTGCGGCAGCACGCCGTCGTCGCCGTCGGCTCCGGCGCTCACGCTTGCAGGCGCCTGGTCCGGAACGTGGGACTTCGTGACGGCTGGCGCGACGGTCACCGACACCGTGGTGGTCACGCTGTCCGAAAGCAATGGGATCGCGTCGGGCCACTGGACGGCCGTGAGCGGCGCCAACGGTCAGCTGAGTCTGCCGGTCGCGCAAACCGCCACGGGCACGATCACGATCACCACGGCGTTGATCGTGCCCTGCTCGACGGCGTCGATTTCTGTGAGTGCGACTGAATCTGCGACGACGCTGGACTTCACGCTGGCGCCCATTCCCTCCTCGGGGAACTGCCAGTGGCCCACGAGCAATCACTTCGTCCTGCACAAGCAGTAGCTACAGCGGCGAGAGCCGGACGTACCAGAGACGAAACGCTGCGCGCAGCGACTCCGGAAGATCCGGGAAGAGCGGCTGCGCGCTGCCGAGCGCGTCCACGTGGTCGGCCATGAGATCGAGCCGCGCGCGTCCGGGCGAGATCGCGCCAGGGTCCAGATTCGCGACGTAGGCGCCGACGCGCTGCGGATTCCACTCCAGATCGAACGTGCCCACGAGCCGCTGATCGAGGAACACCCGCACGCGTTGCGGCGGCGCGCCGTCGGCCGGCACGGGATCCATGCGCAGGACGAGACGATACGCCCGCCGCTCCGGGATCGGGATGCGCAGGGTCACGTGGTCCGTCTCGGCGAATCGCGCCAGCACCGCCCCCGTCTGCACGAGCGGGCTCCAGCCCGCCCCGAAGAACACGCCGTCGTTGTCGCCGGCGGCGAAGGACGTATCCTCGCCCCGAAGCAAGGCCTCGCGCGCCACGAAATACGGCGACCAGTACCCGGCCACCCAGGCCGCCGCGACGAGGGCCGTCGTCGCCGCTACCTTCGCCGGCAGGCGCGTCTTCCGCCAGGCCGCCAGCGTGGCCGATCGATCAGCCGCAAGCGCGCGGACGCCGTTCACCGCCCAGGCCACCGCACCGAACGCCGCGATCAGATAGAACGGGTAGGCGTGCATCGTGAAACGCCATTCGCTGCCGCCGCGATCGGGCCACGTCACCATGTACGGCACGAGCGACGTCAGCAGCACGAGCAGCAGCAGACGGCCGGTCGGCTGCCAGATCCAGATCAGCAGGCCGACGACCGCCAGACCCTCCAGGATCTGCCCGCCGTACAGAGACCAGTTGCCGAAGCCGCGCCACTTGTTCGTGAACGGATAGACGACGAGGCCGCGGACCGACGTGTCGGTGAAATCGATGGGATGGGTCCTGAATTTCGCGGCGATGTACTCACGCGCCGTGACGGGCGCCGCCGTGAGCGTGCCTTCGGCGGCCTGATAGAAGCGCGTGTGGTAGTTGATGGCGATCAGCGCGTCGCCGGTCTTGACCCGGCAGTTGATCAGATACGGGACGAGAAGCACCGCGGTCACGGCGGCCGCCGCTGCCGTCAGACCGAGCGTGCGGCGCCAGACGACCCGATCGCGCGGCCACGCGGCCCAGAGGAGCCCGGGCACGACGAAGCTCAGTGACGTAATCCGCGTGAGACACGCCCCCGCGCTCACGAGGCCGAGGACGACCGCCGCGCGCCAGTCGCGGCGCCGATCGAGGCGCAGGAGTGCCCAGGCCGTGAGCACGACGAAGGCCGCGAACGTCTCGTCACGCCAGCCGTCGGGCGCCCACAGGTCGAACTCCTGCTCGATCGCCAGCGCGGCCGCTGCCACCAATCCGACCGGCGGGGACACCGCGAGTCGTCCGAGCAGGTAGGTGGCCAACACGCAGATGACCGAGAACGTCAATGAGGCGAAGCTGACGGCGATGTCCTGGCCGCCGGTGAGCTTCAGAAACACGCGAGTCGCTTCCAGAAAAACCGGCTCGCGGATCGTCGCCGCGTAGAAGTGGGGGAGCTCGCGGGCGAACTTGAGGTAGTTGACCGGATCGCCGCCCACGTAGGGCTGGTCCACTTTCGGCACCGCCCACCACGCCGGCACGAGCGCCGGCCGAATGACGTCGGTCGTGCGCTCGAGCGCGACGACCCAGCGGGGGTGATCGAACGGGCCGTAGCGGTCGAACAGGATCGTGAGCCGCAGCAAGGCGGCGTAGAGGACGACCATGGCTACCGCCGCGCGCCACGCCCATCGCCAACGCACGGACCCCGCGGCCGGCTCGACCATGCCGGCTCATCGTATCAGGCGCCCCCCGGGCGCCGTGACGACGGCCCCTGGCGCTTCGGGAGGATTTCGACGAGAATCCCTCCGTCCGGATCCAGTCTTGTGTCCGTCAGGCTCGCAGCCCGCGAGGAGAGGATGCCCCCATGGTCATCAAGCGTGTGAATCCGTTGTCGGCCGCCAAGGTCGGAGGAGTGCTCTATGCGTTACTGGGTCTCGTGATCGGCGCCGTGGTGTCGCTGGTCGCGGTCGCTTTCAGCGGCGCGATGGCCGCCGCGTCGGATCAGGCGGGCGGCTCGATGTTCGGGATGTTGTTTGGCGCAGGCGCCATCATCATCCTGCCGATCTGCTACGGCGTGATCGGCTTCATCGGCACGCTGATCTCCGCGGCGCTCTACAACCTCGCGGCGAGGTTCGCGGGCGGCATCGAGGTCGAAGCCGCCTGACGGCCTGCTTTTTTGACGCAATCTCAGCGCGGGTATAGTATCCGCGCCTTACCTGCCTCCAGGAGGAGTGCGCATGCGACTACTTCACTCATGGCCGGCCCGGGTCCTCATCGCCGTCGCGTTCGTCGCGGCGGGGCTGGGACGCGTCGCCCTGGCCCAGGCCGACCCGTTCCTCGGTACGTGGAAACTCGATCTTGCCAAGTCGACGTACAGCCCGGGTCCGGCGCCCAAGAGCCTGACCGTGACCTACAGCAAGGCCGGGCCGGAGACGAAGGTCGTCGTCGACGGCGTCGGGGGCGATGGCTCGAAGACCCATTGGGAGTACACCGCCGCGGTCGACGGGAAGGACTACAAGATGATGGGCAATCCCGACGGCGATACGGTCTCCCTGAAGCAGATCAACCCGCGGACCGTCGACGTCACGTACAAGCGGGCCGGCAAGCCGATGCTCGTGAACCGTCGCACCTTGTCGGCCGACGGAAAGACGCTGACCGTGACCACGACCGGGACGAACGCCAAGGGCGAGACCGTCAAGAACGTCCAGGTGTTCGGGAAATAGGAACGAACACCCGGAATGAAGAGTGGGAAGTCAACGAAGGACATGAAGGCCTGACTCCAAGGCGCTTCATGTCCTTCATCTCCTTCACAGTCTTCGCGCGATCCTAGTACGTCACGCGAACCCGGTACTTCAATACGGCGGTGCCGTCCGCCGCGACCGGCACCTTGAACTGCGCGGCCCACGCGTCGGTCTTCGTCCACTGGTGCGACGACTGGAGCATCCGCCACGTTCCGCCGATGGGCTCGTTCACCTCGACCGTCACCGGCGTCGCCTTGTGATTCCGAAGCGTGATCTCGAACTCGATGTCGTAGACGCTCGAACCGATCTTCTCGAAGTCCGTCTGCTTCCGCTCGCAGACCACGTCGAAGGCGTTGCCGATCTTGAGATTGATCGTCTCGTCCTTCGGCGTGTGATCGATGCGGTCCTCGCCCACGAACTGCAGTCCGCCCTTCGAATCCGCCTGGTAGACCCGCACGGTGCCTGACGGCATCGGCATGCCGAGGCCCGCGCTCTGCTCGTTCTTGAACTGGTAGTAGACCTGCACGACGTCCTTGAGCGGCGAGCCCGGGTGCTGGGCATTGCGGTAGTAGAAGTACTGGCCGTCCACAACGTAGCGCTTCTGCACGGGGAAGCCGGTCGCGCCGAGCATGCTGACCTGCTTCGTTTCGCTGTTGTTGATCGTCGTCTTTCGTCCGAGCGTGTAGAGGTGGTAGTCGGAGAACGACTCTTCGGCCATCGGTGCGGCCGGCTGCGCGTCACGCATCGCCTTGGCTTCGTTCAGCAAGCGCCCGAGCTGCTCGCGCACGCGGTTGAGGTCGCCGGCGACCAGCTGCAGCGTGGCATTGCGAAACGACGTGCCGCTGCCGTTTCGAAGCGTGACCCAGCCGTCGATGTCGGCGGCCTTGTCGTCGCGCGCAACCGTCAGCACGTAGTCGGCGTTCCAGGCCAGCTCGGTCGCGAGGTACGACGCTTCGACGCGGTGCTTCGTGCCGCCGGTGTTGTCGAGCGTCCAGATCAGCGTCGGGCGGGAGTAGAGGTTGCCCGGCAGTTCCGGGAACCGGATCGAGTCGGCACGAAGGCCCGTCACGATCTCGCCGTTGATCTGCCACACCGGCGCGTTGTTGTAGCTCAACAGGCGCGCCGTCACCTGCTCCTCGCGCGTCCGGCCCTGGTCCTGCACCGTCCGGACGAGCGTGACGTCGCGTCCGACGTACTTGCGCAAGAGCTTCTCCGGTTCGAGCAGGTCGTACTCGTAGTTCTGCTCGAGGACGTTCACGCGCGAGGGCTCGCTGAGCGATCGAAAGTGGACCGTCGCCGGATTCACCGTCGCGGCGATGTCCATGAAGTGCAGATCCGACGTGCCGCGCGCGAGCTGCAGGTCGCGCACGTCGCGGACCAGCGCCAGGTTCGAGTTGTAGACCGTGACCGCGAGATCGGTCTGGTCATCGAGCGTGCTCGTGCCGTTCTGCTCGGCGGCGGCGACCGCGGTGGCAACGGCCGCCGGCGCGCGCCGCAGCGGCAGGCAGAGGCTGACGAGCACGACGATGACGACGGGCGGGATCCAGGAACGGGCAGACATGGAACGGCTCCTTTCGATAGGCGAGGCCTTTGCCCAGTGCCTAGTGCCTGGTGCCTTGGGCCTTTCCCTTAGAACGGGGCCGTTCGGATTTCTTGCAGCGACCGCCGGATCCAGGTCGCGCCGGCGTCGGACGTCGAAAACACGCGCCCGTCGGCGGTCGTGACGACCGCCGACTGCGCGTCGGTGGCCTGTACGGCTGACAGATCTGTCGTTTCGGGAAACGCGACACGCCGCCAGGTGCGGCCGTCGGTGGTGATCAAGACCGCGCCGCCTCGGCCCACCAGCCAGCAGACGGATGAGGACGTCGCGGCGCCGGCAGTGAGCTGAACGTCCAGGCCGGTGGGCGTGGCCAGCCAGTTCGATCCGCTGTCCGTCGTTCGCTCAACCGTTGCGCCCGCGATCCGCCAGCGAACCCGCGGATCCGGCGAGGCGATCACGGTCGTGCCCAGCGCACGCTGCGCCACATTCTCATTGAGCCGGCCCAGCTCGCGCGCGGCCGCGGGCGCGTTGGCCACAGCCGCCGTCGCGGCGGGCGGCGCGGCCGGTGCCGGCGCCGCGACCTCCGCCTTCGGCTCGGCGGGCGCCTGCGCCTTCTTCTGCCGGTCATTCAGTTTCCCAGGCTGAGCTGCGGCCACGTCCTTGACGTCGCCGCGCGCTCGCGAGTCGTCCCGCGCAGGCGCGGGCGCCGCCGCCAACTGGTCGCGGTCCTTCGCTTCTGCCATGGCGCTTCGCTGGTCGACGGGCGGCGAGACGACGGCGCGGCCGCGCGGAAGGGCGGCCCACACGAGCACCGCTGCCGCGGCCGCCGCGAGCGGCACGGCCCACGCCCACCAGCGGCGTGGCGCCGGCGCGGCGCCTGCCGCGTCGGATTCGGTCCGCACCATCGCCGCGAGCACGGCCTGGCAATGCGCGCAGTCGGCGACGTGGGCGCGCGCCTGGTCGATCCGGTCCCCCGTCAGCCCGCCCCCGAGCCAGGCCGCCAGTGTCTCCGCATCCGGGCACGCCGCCGTGGGGCCGGCGTTCGAGGGCTGGCGCAGGGCCTGTCGAAGCAGGCGGTCCGTCGCCACGTCAGGGTCGCGCGGGGGCTGGCTCATGTGGCGCTCTCCTCATTGGAACGATCGAGCGGCGATTTCTTGCGCGCCCCGCCCACGCTCAGCAGCTCGCTGACGTCGAGCGGCCCCGCGTCTTCGCTCACCGACTCGAAACATCGCGCGATCTCCTCGTTCGACAGGCCGTCGGCCTGGAGCCGGCGCTCGACGGCGGCCCGGATCTCGCGGCGCGATCGCGCGAGCTGCCGCGACACGGTCGCTTCGTGCTCGCCGAGAATCCGGCCGGTCTGGGCGAGGGTGAGCTGCTGCGCGTAGTAGCAGGCGAGCCGCAGGCGATCGTGGGGATCCAGCGCGGCCATGACCGCGGTGAGCGCGCGCTGCATCAGCGTGAGATCCCGCTCGCGGTGCGGATCGACCGGCCGGGACGGCGCGGCGATGGTCGCCGGCGAGTCGTCGTCAGGCAGCGCGTCCTCGCGCTGGCGGGTCCGGACGCGGTCGACGAAGCGCTGCGAGAGCACCGCGCGCAGCCAGGTGCCGAGACTGCTGCGGCCGTGGAAGTACCGGAACAGCGACCGCCGCTCGCCGCCCTGGGTCGCGAGGCCGAAGAGATCCGCGTAGAGGGAGTCGGCCAGATCCCGCGCGCCCCCGCCCGGTTCCAGCGCGTCGGCCGCGCGATAGAGGACCGGACGGTGTGCTCGGATGAAGTGCTCCCAGGCCGCATCGTCGCCCGCGGCACAGGCGCACGCGAGCGCGAGGTCCTCGAGATGCAGGGACGCCAGATAGCGCTCGACGTCGCGTGCGCTGGGTGCCTGATCTTCCGCAAACGCCCGGCCGACGCTCGCGGCCAGGGCCGCCGCGAACTGGCTCTTGGAGCACTGCCAGCGTTCGGCCCGCGCCTGGCGGTGCAGGCGCTCGACCAGCCCGGGGTCCAGTGACGGCACGCTCGAGTCTCGTGGTGAGTGTGCCACGGATGCTAGGATTCCGGACATGGCCGGCCAGCCGTCGTTCGACGTCACGTCGCGCGTCGACCTCCAGGAGGTGGACAACGCCGTCAACCAGGCGCGCAAGGAGATCGCGCAGCGCTACGACTTCAAGGGATCGAAGTCCTCCATCGATTTCAAGCGCGCCGAGAACCTCATCGAGCTGGTGGCCGACGACAACTTCAAGATGGACGCGGTCTGGGACATCCTGCAGACCCGGATGGTGCGACGCGGCGTGCCCATCAAGAACCTCAAGCCGTCGGAGGTCCTGCCGACCGCGGGCGGGCTCGTGACGCGGACGATCACGTTGCAGCAGGGCATCCCGATCGAAGCGGCGCGGGAGGTCGTGAAGTTCCTCAAGGATCACAAGATGAAGAAGGTGCAGGCCGCGATCCAGGGCGACCAGTTGCGCGTGTCGTCGCCGTCGAAAGACGAGCTCCAGGCGGCCATTCGCGCGCTCAAGGCGCACGACTTCGGCGTCGAGCTGCAGTTCGGCAACTATCGAGAGTAGGGTGCCCATGACACGCGCGGCGGTCCTCGCGGCTTGTGCGCTCGTCGGCGTCGCGGCGCCGCCACCGGCCCGCCCGACGCCTCAGACGCCGGCCGGCCAGCAGCCGGTGTTCGCCGGCCGCGTGGATCTCGTCACGCTGGATGTCACGGTCGTCGACAAGGACGGCAAGCCGGTCAAGGGCCTCAAACCCGAGGACTTCGTCGTCTCGCTCGAGGGCCAGACGCGGCCGGTCGTGGCGTTGGACTTCATGGAGTTCGGGACGAAGGCGGCGCCGGCCGCCGTCGCCGCCGGCCGCGAAACGACGAATCAAACGGCGAATCCCGCGGCCGCCAGTCGCGGCGGCCGCGTCATCGTCCTGCTGTTCGACGACCTGTCGTACAAGCCGGGCCCGGGCAAGTCGCTGCTCGTCGCGGCCGAGCGCATGCTCTCGACGTTCGATCTGGACGACCTCGTCGGTATCACGACGACGAGCGGCCTTGGGCCAACGGTCAACCCGACGCGTGACCGGTCCGCGATCCTCGCCGCGCTCCACGACAAGAAGATGATCGGTCGCAACGACGACATCACCGCGCCCTTCTACATCACCGTTCCCGAGGCCATCGACATCGATCGCGGGATGCCGCGCGAGACGCTGGGCGAAGTCGCGGCGCGGGAATGTCCGCTGCTAAGTCTGCCAGTCGACCAGTGCACGCCGATGGTGGAGGCGACCGGGCGAGCGTTCGCGCAGCAGCTCATCCACCGCACGGCGATGCAGCTGGCGTCGTTTCAGCACCTCATGGGCGCGCTGCGCACCGCCCCGGCGCCGCGGGTCGTCATCGCCCTGTCGAACGGCGTGGCGATTGGATCGGAAATCGATCTCAAGCGGCAGCTCGATCCCCTTGGCCGCGCCGCGGCGGAAAACGGCGTGCAGTTCTACGCGCTCACGGAGGTGACCGACGGCATCGACATGGGAGACATCACCGAGACGCGTGCAGCGGCCCGCAGGCAGGAGGGCTTCTTCCTGAACTCCGGCGCGCAAACCGTGGCCGAGGCCGCCGGCGGCGAGGCCTTCCTCGTGGTCGGCCAGGCCGATCGATTCTTCGCCCGCATCGAATCGGAAACCTCCGGCATTTACCGTCTCGGCGTGCAGGCGCCGGCGCTCAATGGCAAGCAGCGCTTCCTGTCGAGCAAGGTCTCGGTCCGGCGGCCGGGCACGACCGTGCGCGTCAATCGCGACGCACTCGTCGGCGCCGTCGCGGCCGAGCCGGTCTCGATTGACGAGCAGCTGAAGGCCAACCTCGGGCGGGGCGGCGTCGCGTTCGGCGTGCCGATCGCGCTCGCGACCGCGCAACGCCGCGACCCCGCCACCAACGATCTTCAACTCGGCGTGAACGTGCAGGTGCCCGGCAGCGTGTCCGGGCCGATTGTCGCGATGTACGCCCTGGTGGACGATCAGGGAAAGATCACGCAGGCCGGTCGTCGTGAGGTGCCCTCGGCAGCGGCGGGCGAGGACTACCGCCTCGCCTTCCCCGTGCCGATCGACGCCGGCAAGTACCGGCTCAGATTTGCCGTGGCCGATGCGAAAGGCAACGTCGGGAGCGTCGAGCACGAGGTGACGGCCGGCCTCGCGCACGTCGGGGCGTTCTCGGTGAGCGACCTGTTCACCGCATGGATCGGCGCGGACGGCGTGCCGCAGTTCCTCGCCCTCGAGCGCCTCCCCGACGGCGCGCAGACGCTGCAGGCGGAGCTCGAGCTGTACCCGGATGACGCTGCGACGCCGGTCCCCGACGTCGCAATCCGGATCGTCATGACCCCGGTCGGCAGTGAGACGCCCGTCTTCGAGCGCGAGATTACGCCCGACGTGTCGGGCACGACGCGCATCGCCGTCGCCGATGTGCCCGTCGCGCCGCTGAAGGCGGGCGCGTACGCGATCCGCGCCACGATCGTGCAGGCGGGCGCCGTCACCGGCGCGGTCACGACGATGTTTCGCAAAACGGGCGGGTAGATCGCCGCTCGATCGAGACGACGCCTGGAGCGGCGCGCGTCATCGCCGCGCTTCCTCGCCGTCGTTCACGTTCGTCGGCTCAACAGTGCGTGCACCGTGAGTGCCACGGACATCATCCCGCTCACGCCAAGCGCGATGTTCGTCCAGACCCAGAAGAAGACGCCGTAGCCGCTGGCGCCCACGCGCCCGCCGACAAGTCCCGGCCCGCGCATGTGCAGGACGGGAACACCCGCCGCCAGGATCGCCCCGAGCAGGACGATCACGAGTCCCCATCGCCGATCGGCCAGCACCAGCGTCGCGAACAGCCAGACGAACAGGATGACCAGACCGCCAGACGCCGCCAGCGTCCCCGGCTCAATCCCGCGCGCCACCTCGTCCGCCCAATGCAGGGTGAACAGGAGGATCGAAAGGAGCGACGTGATCTTCAATGTGAGCAGATGCTTCATGAGCGTCTTCTCTGCTTTCTCCCGGGAAGGGACGAGCACATGACGATAGGGCGCTTTCTGTCATCGCTCGCACGGTCCTCGTGGGCGCCCCGGGCCGACCACGCGACGAGCCCGGCCTTTTGTGCTGGCACATGAGTTGCGCAGGCGATCCCGGTGGCACTGGGCCGGCAATCCCGTAATCAGCGGCGATCGCCTCGGGTGGACGTGCTGCTGCGCGTCAAAGGCGAGCTGGTGCCGCTCAGCTGTCCCATCACGATTTTCAACCTCAGCGAGACGGGCTTTGCGGTCCTGAGTGAGGCAAGGTTCAGGTCGGGCGAGCGCCTGGAGTTTCGGCTGAAAGGGATCCGCACGCCGCTCGTGCACGTGGCTGCGGCCGCCGTGCACACGCAGCCGCTTCGCGACTCTCCCGGCCTGTACATGACGGGGTTCGCGTTCCGGTTCGGACGATCGGGCGACGCCGCGCCCGAGGCCGCCATCCGCCAGCTCATCGCCGCGGTCGCGCCGGCCGGATTCAAGGTCTGAACGACCGCCCGCGATCGCGGCGCCCGGCATCCCTACTTCAACCCCGTGACCTGGTAGAGGCTGAACAGGCTCCGGATGTACACGTACGCGTAGGCCTTGCCGTCCGGCGTCAGGCGAATGTCGCCAATGTTGGCGACCCCGACGGTATCGCGCGGCGCGATTTCGTGGACGAGCGTGCGTTGGCCCGTCGCGACGTCGATCGAAAGAATCTTCGCGGGCAGCCGGCCGTTGCGCACGAAGAGCGCCCGGCCGTCGCCGCGCCAGCGAATCGCCGTGTCCTGAGGCTCGCCGCCGGCGATCGGCTGCGGGTCTCCGCCGTCCACCGGAAATCGCGCGGGCCGTCCATCGAGCGTCGCCGCGATCCACTTGCCATCGGGCGACAGCGTGTCGGAGCGGACTGCCACGCCCTCCGGCGTCACCGGGCGCGGATCGCCGCCCTTCAGATCCTGGACGTACATCCGGAAGGCCTTGCCCTCTTCGAAGCCGGCAAACAGAACACGCTCGCCGTCGGGGAACCAGCCCGCGAACGAATAGGCCTTGATGGCGCCTGGCGGCAGCGTCCTCGGCTCGCCGGGGCCCGTGGGCAGGATCGCCAGCCGGTTCTGCACGAGGTCGATCGCGAGCGCCCAGCGTCCGTCGGGCGAGAGGTACTGCGACATGCCCTTGCCGAGGCGCACCGCCGGGGATCGATCGGTGCCTCTGAGATACGTCGCGTACCCTGCGCCGCCTCCGACGCCTTGTTCGGAGAACAGGATCTGCCGTCCGTCGGGGGAGATGTCGCTGATCCAGGAGAAGTCCATCCAGGTCAGCTCGGTTTCATCCTTCGCGCCAGACGCGAGCGCCATGATCGACGGCCGCCGGTTGCCGTGCGCGAGCAGCACGCGCCCGTCGGCGGCAATATCCTGGACGTCGAGGCTGCCGGGTGCGCTCATCACCGTGCGCACGCTGCCCGCCACGGTGGCCGCGAACACCGCGTGATCGGTGCCCGCGGCCTTGCCGCCGCCTCCCGATGCGCTGAACCAGACCTCGTCCCCGGCGGGCGTCCAATGCACGCCGAAGATATCCTCCCAGCCGCCGGAAATCGTCGTCCTGTTGCCCTTCAGGTCGATGACCGCGACGTCGCCGCGGTTGTCGATGGCGACGGGATGTTCCGCAAATGCGATGCGATCGCCCTTCGGCGA
Source organism: Vicinamibacterales bacterium (assembly GCA_035519535.1). Taxonomy (GTDB): domain Bacteria; phylum Acidobacteriota; class Vicinamibacteria; order Vicinamibacterales; family SCN-69-37; genus DATEGZ01. The sequence goes on from DATIWF010000109.1 coordinate 44,105, forward strand.
GACGGCGAGGTCGCTCAGCCATCCGCGCGCCTGGTAGAGCACCGTGCCGATCGGGAACTCGACGCGATCGCGGCCGCCGACCGTGTGCACGACGGCCAGCGAGTCTCCGTCCGGGCCCCAGTCGGCCGACTGCACTTGTTCGAGGACCTCGCGCGGCGCGCCGCCGCCGATCGGCATGCGCGCCAGGACCGTACCCCCGCCTGGTCGATTCAGCAGCACGGCCATTTCGCCGTGCTTCGAGACCGCCTGCAGATCTGCCTGGAGGCCAATCGCGCGAGACTCCGGGCTGCCCGGCTGCGCCGAGTACAGCTCGAGCGGACCGCCTTCCCATCGGGCCGCGTAGATGATGGCCCGACCGTCCGGCCCGAACCGGGCCGTCGAGATGTCGCCGCGCCTGAAGGTCAGCGGCTCGAGAACGGGATTCGACGGAGGGCGGCCGGTCGAACGGCCGGCCGCAAAGAGCGCGGCGCCGCCGGCGGCGGCGAGCAGCGTGAGGATCACCGGCTTGAGCCAGCGCGGGCGCTCCGTCGCCACCGGTTGTGCCGACGTCTGACTCGACGCGCCGGCCAGCGCCTCGAGATCGAACGCGATGTCTCTGGCCGACTGGAACCGCTCCTCCGGGCCCTTCTCGAGACAATGCAGGACGACCCGATCGAGCGCCGGCGGCAGCGACGCGCCCGAGGTCTCGGCCGGCGCCGGATCCGACTTGAGAATCGCGTTCATCGTCTCGACGGCCGAATCGCCCTGGAAGGCGCGACGGCCGGTGAGCATCTCGTAGAGCACGACGCCGAACGAGAAGATGTCGGATCGGTGATCGACCCGCTGCCCGCGCACTTGTTCCGGCGACATGTAGCCCACGGTACCGAGCACGGTGCCGGCGCCCGTCTCCGGCGCGTCGCGCATCAGCGCGGTCGCGGAGTCCACCGACGAGGCCTCGGTCATCTTGGCGAGGCCGAAGTCGAGGATCTTCACGCGGCCGTCGCGCGTGACGAACACGTTGTCGGGCTTGAGGTCGCGGTGGATGATCCCTTTCTCGTGCGCGGCGGCGAGCCCGCGCGCAATCTGGACGGCGTAGTCGATCGCCTTGCGCCGCGGCAGCGGCGAATCACCGACGCGGGTGCGAAGGGTCTCGCCGTCGAGCAGCTCGGACACGACATACGGCGCACCGTCGTGCGTGCCGATGTCATAGACCGCGACGATGTTGGCGTGGTTGAGGGCGCCGATGGCCCGCGCTTCCTGCTCGAAGCGTCGCAGCCGGTCGGCGTCGGCCGCGAAACTGGCCGGCAGCACCTTGACCGCCACCTCGCGTCCCAGGCGCGAATCGTGGGCGCGGTACACCTCGCCCATGCCGCCCGCGCCGAGCGGCGCCACGATCTCGTACGGTCCCAGACGTGTTCCCGCGGCCAGGCTCATGGGGGTGGATTATGTCACTCTGCGCGCACCACCCGCCGGCTCGCGCCGCCGCGATCACTTCGCGGGCAGCGAGTGCACCCCTCGGCCCTGGGTCGAGATCAGTCGTTGAGCAACACGATCAGGCGCCGGCGCGCGGGTGCTCGGCAAATACCTGGACGAGGTGGACGAGCGTCTCGGTCGTCTTTTCAAGCCCGCGCCGCGAGTTGAACTCGAGCCTGCTGTGGAAATTGTGTCCGCCGGTGAAGATGTTCGGACAGGGCAGCCCGCGGAACGTGAGCTTCGAGCCGTCGGTCCCGCCGCGGATGGCCTTGATTGTCGGCGTGAGGCCCGCGCGGCGCGTCGCCTCGAGCGCGAACTCGACGAGCTCGGGGTGCGCGCGCAGGACGTCGTTCATGTTGCGGTATTGCTCTCTGACGTCGATCTCGATCCGGACGCCGGGCCGGCGAGCCGCCACCGCCTCGGCGAGATCGCGCAGGCGCCGCTCCTTCTCGTCGAGGCCGTTCACTTCGAAGTCGCGCAGGATCACCTTCAGCGTCGATGTCTCCACGTCGATGGTGCCCGCGTACGGATGGAGGAAGCCGACGCGGCCCTCGGTCGTCTCGGGCAGCATGTCGGACGGCAGGCCGGCCACGAGATCGGCCAGCGCGTGGATAGCGTTGACCATCACGCCCTTGGCGGTGCCCGGGTGCGTGCTCCGGCCGTGGAAGGTGATCGTGGCCAGGCGCGCGCCCCACGTTTCGTGGCTGATCTCGCCGAGCGCGTCGCCGTCTACCGTGTACGCGAACGCCGCGCCGAACGCCTCGACGTCGAAGCGATCGATGCCCACGCCGACCTCCTCGTCGGCCGTGAACCCGACGGCGATCGGCCCATGAGGCACGTCCGGGTTCGTACCGAGCAGATCGACCAGCGTCATGATGGCCGCCACCCCCGACTTGTCATCGGAGCCGAGGAGCGTGGTGCCGTCGGTCGTGATGACGTCGTCGCCGATCATCTGCGCGAGATCGGGGTGCTGGGCGGCGCGGATGACCTGCGCCGGGTCGGCCGGCAGCACGAGATCGCCGCCCTGGTAGTTGGCGTGTACGACGGGGATCACGTCCTTGCCCGAGACGGCCGGTGACGTGTCCACGTGGGCGAGGAAGCCGATCGTTGGCACGCTCCTGCCGGCCGGCAGGTTGCCGGGAATCCGCGCATAGACCATGCAGAACTCGCTCACCCGGACATCTGTGGCGCCAAGCGCGTCGAGCTCGCGGGCGAGGAGCCGCGCCAGGTCCCACTGCGTCGGCGTGCTGGGCACCTGCGGCTGGTCTTCCTTCGACTGGGTGTCGATCCGCACGTACCGCAAGAAGCGATCGACGACGGATTCACGCGGCGGGCGCAGGGCAGAAGGCAACGGCATGTCAGTGGGCGCGCGTCTGGGCTCGGTATTCCGACGGATCGACGACCGCGTCGATGACCACCGGCCGGTCGACTCGCGCGGCCTCGGTCAGCGCCTCGTCGAGCTCGGCCATCGTCTCGACCCGGCGCGCCCAGGCGCCGAAGGCCGCGGCCGCCGAGGCGAAGTCGACCACGCCGTAGCGCACGCCGAGCGTCGGGTAGCCGCGCCGCTCCTGCGCCACGTCGATCAGGCTCAGGCTGTCGTCGTTGAAGACCACGGTGACGAAGTGCAGGCGCTCCCGCACGCACGTCTCGATCTCCGCCATCGTCATGCCAAAGCCGCCGTCGCCGATCGTGCAGAGCACGGGCCGATCCGGAAACTGCAGGCGCGCGGCCATCGCCGCCGGGAGCGCGTAGCTCATCGCCGAGAGGCCGTTGGATTCGAAGAACGTCAGCGGCTCGTAGGACAGCCACGCCTGCGACGTGACCATCTTCACCGAGCCGACGTCGGTGACGAAGATCGTGTGGCGCGGAAACCGCTCGCGCAGCCGCCGCGTCAGCTCGAAGCCTGAGAGCCCGCGCGGCCGTTCGGCCGGGCGCAGGACCCGTTCGAGGCGCGTGCGGAACTCGTCCCGGTCCGCCGGCGTCCACGCGAACCGGCGCGGGTCGAGGCGGCGGGCGAGCACGCCGAGCGCCTGCGACAGATCCCCCACCGCTTCGGCGGCGGGCGCGAAATCGTCCTTCGCGATCGACACCGGACCTATCGACACCATCCGCATCGTGTGGTGCCAGATCTTGTCGGACTCCACGGGATCGAAGCCGACGCCGACGAGCAGGTCGGCGCGGCCGAGCATGTCCACGACCACCGCGTCGCCCGAGACGCCGGCGCAGACGCCGTAGAAGAGCGGGTGGTCTTCGGCCACGATGCCCTTCGCCTTCGGCGTCGCAAACACCGGCACGCCGAGCGCGTCGACGAATGCGCGGACGCCACCGGCATCGACGTGCGGATCGACGTCGATGCCGACGATGACGACCGGCCGAGTGGCGCGGGCGATTTCTGCGGCCACCCGATCGAGCGCGTCGGGCGCCGCCTGGCGCCAGCGCGGCTCAGCGGTGCTCGGGGCGCCGTCGTCGCGTTCCTCCATCTTCGCGACGTCGCTAGGCAGCGCGATGTGGACCGGGCCCATGCGCGGCGCGAGGCTCGTTGCGATGGCCTGCCGAACCCTCGTGGCCGTCTCGTGCCCGTCGAGCGTGATCGCGAGCTTGGTGAACGGCCGGTAGATCGCGTTGAGGTCGAGGTGCTGATGCGTGGCGATGCGGCTGTTCTTGCGCGCCAGCGTGGCGGTGATCGCGATGACCGGCGATCGATCCAGATAGGCGTTGGCGACGCCCAGCGTCATGTTGACGGCGCCCGGCCCAAGCGTGGAGACGCAGACGCCCGGCCGCCGCTGGATCTGGCCGGTGACATCGGCCATGAACGACGCCCCGGCCTCGTGGCGCGTGAGGAGGAAGGCGATCCCGGCCTTCCGCGCGGCCTCCATGAAATCGAGGATCTCGCCGCCGGGCAGACCGAACATGCGCGTGACCCCTGCGTCGCGCAGGGTCCGCGCCAGAATGTCGGCGCAGGTCATGAGGTCAGGCTATTGACCCTTCATGAAGACGAACGCTTCGCCGTGGGCCTTGACGAGATCGTCGATGATTTGCTGCATCCTGTCACGGCGCTCGATGATCGACTTCGTCTCGCCGCGGATCAGCCACTTGCCGAGCGCCGCCTGCAGCGACGCGTCAGTGAGGGCCTGCATGCGCGCCCACAGATCGGGGTCGGCGTGGTTCATCTGGTGGATCATGTTCTTGCCCGGCGTGAATGCGCGCGTGTGATCGATCAGGATCAGATTCCAGGCCGGATCGACCAGCCAGTTGCCCTGGTTGGGATCCGTGTTGTTGATGAGGTTGTCGAACATCTTCGCCTTGACGATTTGCCGGCTGAAGAAGTCCGCGTATCTCGGCGGGGCCTCGGGCGCGCCGCCCTTGCTGCCCATCTCCTTGAAGCTCTTCGTCGGCGACGCCCACATCACGGCCGCGCCGCGCTCGCCCCGGTACTCGCGCTCGACCGTCGGCGGCACCATGTTGAGCTCGAGCATCTTGTCGAGCTCGTAGGCGGCGATCTCCGACAGATAGCTCTCCCAGAAACCTTCGTACCGGCCGGGCGGAATGACCTTCCACGCGAACGCGTCGACCGGTCCGCCGGGCGCGAGCGTCGCCTTGCGCGGATGCGTGACGCCGACGGAGAGGTCGGACAGCTTCACCACCTGCGCGGTGCGCAGGTACTGCTCGATGTCCGCGGCACGGCCCACCCACGTCTTCGCGCTCGCGGGCTCCGGCGCCGCGGGGGGAACCTGCGCGGCCAACGGCCGCCGCGCGGGCAGGACGACACTTGAGGTGATCAACAGAAGGATGAGGACCGAGGGGCGGACTCGCACATCTGCCTCCAGCGTGCCGATAAGGTATCACCGACGCGGGCCGGCCAGCCGCCGCATCATGGCCCGCACGGTGCCGCCGGGGTCGCGCGCCATGCCCCGGCCCACCCGTCCGAGCAGGTGGGCGGCCTGCGCGGCGTTGCCATGCGTCCGTGCGAGCGCCTCCTCGATGGCCATGCGCTCGAGCGCCACGACCTCCTCACGAAGGTCCATCGTGCCGCTGGCGATCTTGTAGTGGATCGCGGACCGGCTCGACGCCGGCTCGGTCCGGACGTGCGCGCTCCGCACCAGCACCCGCGTCGGCAGGTCCGACGGCAGCAGGGTCGTGCCGGCGCGCTTGTAGACGAGCGCTTCGTAGATCACATTGCGCAGCTCCCGGATGTTGCCGGGCCAGGGATACGCGGCAAGCGCGGCCAGGGCGTCGGCGCGGACCTCGGTGACGCGCTCCCGCCCGTGCTCCCGGGCGAACCGGTCGATGAAGTGCGCCGCAAGGTCGCGCAAGTCCTCGAGCCGCTCGCGGAGCGGGGCCAGCGGAATCGTCACGATGGCCAGCCGCTCGTACAGGTCGGCGCCGAACAACCCCGCCTCGATCAGCGGCCGGAGGTCGCGGTTGGTGGCGGCCAGCAGGCGGAAGTCCACCTCGCGCCAGACGTTCTCGCCCAGACGGCTGACAACGCGGTCTTCGAGCACCCGGAGGAGCTTGGTCTGCGTTTCGAGCGGCGTGTCGTCGATTTCGTCGAGGAGGACCGTGCCACCCTCCGCCGCCATGAGCTGTCCGTCGTAGCGCTGCACGGCGCCCGAGAACGCGCCGCGCGCGTAGCCGAACAGCTCGGCCTCCATCAGCTCGTTGGGAATCGCCGCACAGCTGATGGGGACGAACGGCTTCTTGTGACGCGGCGACCACTCGTGCGTGAGCCGCGCCATGATCTCCTTGCCGGTGCCCGTCTCTCCGGTGAAGAGCACGGACATCGACGTCGGTGCGACGCGGGCCACCTGACGAACGACTCGCTGTGCGGCCTCGCTGTGAACGACCAGCCGGGCATCGTGCGGCGGCGCCGGCGGCGCCACGGACAGCTCGCGAAGCCTCGCGACGAGCGACGCGGCGGCGTCCTGGTCGCCGAGCGAGATGACGTCGTAGGCGCCGCGCGCGATCGCTTCGCGGCGCCGCGCATCGCTGACGGGCCCGCGGCACACCCAGATCCACCCGTCGGCGTCGTCGGGCTCGGCGGGCAGGCGCGTGGCAGAGGCGGTGCTCCGCACGACCGGTGTCGGGCCCGCCGCGCGCCCGGCCGACGTGTCGACACCGGCCGAGCGAAGGGCGGCGCCAAGGGCGGTCGGCGCCGGAAGGCCGATCCAGCGGACCTGCATCATGTCGTCATTTAATCACTGATTAAACATCAATAGAATGACGACCGCGGCGCTGGCGACCAGGAATTGGGCCGCAATCCTGCCCCTCGTGCCGGGTCCCGGGGTTGCAGGACCGGACGCGGAGGCGATCCATGACTCTGACCGTGTTTGGTCTGTCGTTGCTCCCGAGCCTCGCCATCGAGGCGTTCGTCCTTGCGCTGGCGCTGGTGCTGGCGGGCGGGCGAGTCATCCGCGAGACGCAGGCCGGGCTCGTCGTGAAGCGGTTCGGCCGCGCGTTGCCGTCCGGGCGGATCATCGCCCTCGCCGGTGAGGCGGGCTATCAGGCGCGCCTGCTGCCGCCGGGCTGGCATTTTGGCCTCTGGCGCTGGCAGTACCGCGTGATCAAGGTGCCGGTGACGGTCGTTCGCCCGGGCGAGATCGCGCTCGTGGTCGCGGCCGACGGCGACGCGATGCCGGCGGAGCGCGTGCTCGGTCGCGCCGTGGCGTGCGACAACTTCCAGGACGCGGAGGCGTTCCTGCGCAACCACGGCGAGCGCGGCCGCCAGATCGCGTTCCTGACGGCCGGCACCTATCGGATCAACCCCGCGCTCTTCGAGGTGGTCATGCCGGCCAACGCCGCGCGATATGGCATGGCGCCCGACGATCTGCGCGTGTATCAGGTCCCGCCCGATCGCGTGGGCATCGTGACGATGCTGGACGGCCGGTCGATTCCGGCGGGCGATCTCGCGGGCCCGGTCGTGGACGGGCACGACAGCTTCCAGCGGGGCCAGGCGTTCATCGACGCCGGCGGCTGCCGCGGCCTGCAGGAGCAGGTCCTGCTGTCCGGTTCGTGGAACGTCAACCCCTGGCTCGTGCGCGTCGAGCCGGTGGCGCTCACCGAGATTCCGATCGGCTACGTCGGCGTGGTCGTGAGCTACGTGGGCAAGGAGCACCTCGACGTGTCGGGCGACGGCTTCCGGCATGGCGACCTGGTCGAGCGCGGCCGCAAGGGCGTCTGGGTCGAGCCGCTGCTGCCCGGCAAGCACCCGATCAACACGCGGGTGATGAAGGTGGAGCTCGTGCCGACGACGAACATCGTGCTGAACTGGGCGCAGCGCACCGAGGCGCATCAATACGACGAGCGGCTCTCCTCGATTCTCGTGCGCTCGAAGGACGGCTTCTCGTTCAGTCTGGACGTGGCGCAGATCATCCACATCGGCATGAAGAACGCGCCGCGGGTGATCTCACGCGTGGGCTCGATGCAGAACCTGGTCGATCACGTGCTGCAGCCGACGGTCGGCAACTACTTCCGCAACTCGGCCCAGCAGGTGACGGTGCTCGAGTTCCTGTCGGCGCGGTCGGATCGGCAGCGCGAGGCGTACGAGAACATCAAGCGCGCGATCGACGCGTACGACGTCGAGTGCATCGACACGCTGATCGGCGACATCGTGCCGCCCGCCGATCTGATGAAGACGCAGACCGACCGCAAGATCGCGGCCGAGCTCGAGCGGACGTACGACGCGCAGCGCGAGGCGCAGGTGAAGCGGCAGGCGCTCGAGCGCGAAACGGCGGTCGCGAACCTGCAGAACGACGTCGTGCGGTCCGAACAGATGGTCCGGATCGCGCAGCAGAACGCCCTGGCGGTGGCCGAGGCCGCGAAAGGCGAGGCGAGCGCGACGCGCCTGCGCGCCGACGCGGAGTCGGCCGCGGTACGGGTCACCGGCGAAGGCGAGGCCGCGTCGATTCGCGCCGTCGGAGCGGCCAAGGCCGACGCGTACCGGCAGGGCATCGAGGCCGTGGGGCCGAACGGCTACACGGCCATGCAACTGGCGTCGATTCTGGGCGAGAACCACGTGAAGCTCGTCCCGGATGTCGCCGTCAGCGGGGACGGCGCGGGCGGCATCGCGACGGCGATGGTGGCGCGCATTCTGGCGTCCGACACATCCCGCGACGCCGGCGCGCGTTGACGGGCTGGGTTCACACGGCGCCCGGGATCGCCGAGGTCCCGGGCGCGCGCACGGGCCGGCGCCGCTCGTCGAGGCCGATGACGAGCCGCCGGCCCGCCGGCACGTTCGGCGGCGCGCCGCCCGCGTAGCGCGCGTACGCGGGCAGAAAGCGGCGCACGTAGTCTTCGATCGCCGCGCGGTCGAGGCCGGGTTTGCCCTGGGCCTTTGCGGCTTCCTCGGCTTCGACGCGCCACTTCAGCACGAAGTTCGGATCGGTCGCACGCAGCAGGACGAACGCGTCCAGGAACCGATACCAGCGCTCGTAGGCCTCGAGGGCTCGGTTCGGCGCCCGAAAATGCGCGTCGGTGATGCTGGCGTCAGGCACCGGAGTGAATCCGAACATCCAGCCCTCGATGAACACGAGGTCGAGCGGCGCCGAGACGTCGCGCCACGCCGTGTCCGGCGCCCGGTCGCCGCGACCGCCGTGCGCGGACTTGTCGTAGACGGGCACGCGGGTCGCGCGGCCGTCCGCGTCCCGCCCGAGTCCCGCAAGCGCGTTCAACGTCCGCTCGCCCAGACCGACGTCGTGCGTGCCGGGATAGCCGCGGTGCTCGAGATACGGATTGCCCGGGTGCGCGGCCGCCAGACGCAGCTGTTCCTCGCGCGTGAGATAGAAGTCGTCGATCGACACGCCGGCCCCGCGCAGCCCCAGCTCGGGCAGCAGCGCCAGCGTATGTGTCACGAGCGTCGTCTTGCCGCCGCCCTGCGGCGCCTGCATGCCGATGAACACCGGATGGCGCCGCGACGCGCGGGCCTGCGCGGCCGCGAACGCGAGCACCGGCACGTAGAGATGGTGGATGCGGCGCGCGAGATCGGGCGCGCCCGCGAGACGGTGTTCGAGACGATCGGCCGCCGTGCGCCAGAGAGCCCAATCGATGGGTCCCAGCTGCTCGAGGGCCGCGAAGGCCGGGCCGGCGGCCGCGAAGGCCTTGACGTCGTGGCTCGTCACGTCACTGATACTTGAACACACGCGTGCCGATCCAGCCAAGCACGAGGGCGCCCGCGGTGAGCGCGATGAGGTGCGGCACGGCCGCGGCGGGCGCATCGCCGAAACTCACGAGCTTGTGCAGCGCGTCCATCGCCCAACCAGTCGGCAGCGCGAGCGCGAGGCGCTGCATCCACCGCGGCGTGATCTCGATCGGCCACCAGCAGCCGCCGAGGGCCGCCAGGAGCTGCGTCGCGAGCACGCCAAGCCCCGCCGTCTGCGCCGGCGTGCGCGTCACGCTGGCGATGACCACCGCGAGCCCGGCCGAGAACGCCGCCCAGCCTCCCATCACGGCGAACACCATCGGCAGCGCGGATCCCCACCGCATCTTGAACAGCACGCTGCCCGCGATCATCGCAAACGCAATCTGCACCATGCCGAGCGCCATCCGTGCGCCCCACTTGCCGAGCACGACGGACCCGCGCGAGATCGGCGCCGACGCCAGACGCCTGAGCAAGCCTTGATCGCGTTCGACGACGAGCGTGACGGCGCCGCTCGTGAGGAGCACGAGCATCGTGAACATGACCATCGTGCCGGGCACGGCCTGCGCGAAGCCGATCGGCGGCACCAGCCGCTTGCCGGCCGACGTCACCGACAGCGTGAGCGCGCGCGGCATCGCAGCGAGCGCCCCGAAGGACGAGGCGTCGGCCGTTTGACCGTTCATGCGGACGACCGCGAGGTCCGCGACGACCTCGTAGACCGCCCGCGCGATTCGCACCTGGTCGTAGTCGCCGCCAAGCGGATCGCCGTCGCGCTCGAAGGTGAGGGTCTGATGGACGCCGGCCAACGCGGCCGCCGTGAACGTCGGGTGCGGCGCGGGCGGATCGGGAATCGTGAGACGGCGCGCGACCTTCGCGAACGCGGCGTCGCCGTCCGGCCGCACGACGTCGTACTGCTGCGCATCCAGCCGCCGCAGGAGTTCGTCCATCAGGAACCCGCCGTTCGCGCCGCCGCGGATCGCGAGCGTCGCGCGGGTCGTCGAGGCGGGGCCGAAGCCGCCCGTGACCGTACCGATGAAGTAGAAGAAGACGACCGGCATCAGGAACGTCCAGAGGATCGTCTCGCGCCGTCGCAGCAGGTACGCGACGTCCTTGGTGGCGACGAACCAGGCGCCCGGAAACAGCCGCATCAGCTCACCGCAAACTGGCCGCGCAGGCGCCGCACCGCCAGCCAGAAGGCGACGGCGGCGGGCACACCGAGGGCGACTGCGGCCACCGCCAGCGCGCCGGGCTCGGGATGGCCGAAAAGAATCTCTTTGATCTTCGCGACGGCGAGGCCGTTCGGCGTCCAGCGGCCGATGCGCGCCATCCAGGCGGGCATGACCTCGAAGGGAAAGAAGGACCCGCCGATCATGATGAGGGGAAACACGATCATCGACGACAGAAACTGGCCGCCGCGCGTGCTCGTCGACAGGACCTGAATGAGCACGAGATAGCTGAAGAGCGCGGCGCCGGCGAACGCGGCCCAGACGAGCGCCAGCGGCGCGCGCGCCATCGGCACCCCGAACATCACGACGCCCAGCCCGAGCGCGACGACGACGGCGAGCGCCATGATGGTCACGCTCGCCACCAGCTTGCCCATGAGGAACGACGCGACGCGCTGCGGCGTCGACAGCAGGCGCCGGAGCGTGCCGCTCGTCTTCTCGATCCAGATGTCGAGGCTCATGCCCTGGGCCGTGAACATCAGCGACATCAGCAGCAGGCCCGGCAGGAACAACGCCCAGAAGTTCGGCTGGTCCTCCTTGGGCGCCGCCTTGGCCTCGAGCTCGAGCACCGGCGGAAAGAGCGTGGCTTGCACCGCGCGCAGCCGGTCGTTGAACGCGCGGCTGACGGCCGCGACGCCCTCGCTCGACGGACCGCGGACGCTCCGGATCGAATCGGCGATCTCGCGGAGCTGCTGTCCGAAGAGGCGTTGCACGTAGAACGCCGCTTCGACCAGCATCTTCAGGCCCTCTTCGATGATCACGGGCAGGATGCGCTCGGCGGGATTCGTCACCAGGGTGAGCGTGGCCGGCTGCTCGCGCAGCACGCCGTCCTCGAAGCCCTTCGGGATCGTGAGGAGCGCGCTCGCGTCGCCGTGGTCGATCTTCCTGCGGCCGGCGTCCGCCGTCACGATCTCCACGTCCAGGAACTCCGCGAGCCGTCCCTGCCGGCTGCCGCCGATCAACAGCCGGCTCACGAGCGACTGATCCTCGTCGACGATCAGAAGATGCGCTTTCGGCGCCGGGCCGTTGCCGCCGTCGATGAGACTCAGCAGCGCGCCGATGAGGATCGGCAGGCCCATCCACATCAGCAGGGCCGCCGGATCGGTCAGCCGCCGCCGCAGGTCCTTGAGCGCCGAGGTCAGGACGAAGCGCACGGCTACTCCCGCAGCTCCCGGCCGGTGAGCTTGATGAACAGGCTCTCGAGGCTGGGCTGGCTGAGCGAGGTCTCCTGCAGCTCGCCGCCGGCGGCCTCAATCGCACTGAAGATCGCCGCGAGCTTGCGCGTGGCGTCCTCGACCGCCAGCCGGAGCGTCCGCTCGTCGGCGGAGACGACTTCGACGCCGTCCATCCGCTCGAGCGCGCGGCGCGCGGCCTGTGGATCGAATCGCCCGCTGAGGCGCAGCACGTCCTTTTCGCCGATCAGTCGCCGCAGCTCGTCGAGCGTCCCCATCGACAGCAGCTTGCCGTGATCGATGATCGCGATCCGGTCGCAGAGATCCTGCGCCTCTTCCATGTAATGCGTGGTGTAGAGCACGCACGTGCCCGCGGCGACCTCCTCGCGCACGAGCTCGAGCAGGCGCACGCGGCTCTGGGGATCGACGCCGACGGTCGGCTCGTCGAGCAGGAGTACTTTCGGTTGGTGCACGACGCCGCAGCCGAAGTTCAGCCGGCGCTTCATGCCGCCGCTGAAGCGCTTGACGGGCTCGCGCGCGCGGTCGCCGAGCCCGATGCGCTCGAGCACTTCGAGCACGCGGCGTTTCAACGCGTCGCCGGCCAGTCCGTAGGCGGCGCCCCAGTAGGCGAGGTTTTCGCGCGCGTTCAGATCCTCGTAGAGCGCCAGGTCCTGGGGCACGATGCCGAGCTCGCGGCGGGCCGCGCCGCTGTCGGTGACGACATCGTGGCCGAGCACGCTGATGTGGCCGGACGTCGGCGTGAGCAGACCCGAAATGCACCCGATCGTCGTGGACTTGCCGGCGCCGTTCGGGCCGAGCAGCCCGAAGATCGAGCGCGGCTCGGCGGCGAAGCTCACGCCGTCGACGGCGACCAGGTCGCCGTAGCGCTTGCCGAGCTGGGAGACCGTAATCATGCGGATCGCGGGCGCCTATTCTGGCACGCCGGCGCGCCGACTGCGCGACGCACACGTCGGACCGACGGGGGCGTGCCGGTGGTCGGAACTGGACGCCGACGAGCGGACCGAGACCCGGAGCCCGGGGCTCCCGCGCTCTCGCTACGATTTGTCCTTGGCGCCCTTGCTCGTGAGGAACTTCACGATCTTGTCGCGCTGGTCGGTCTTCCCCTTGTAGTTGTTGGTCTTCGCGAGCGAGAGCGGCGTGTCGCCGGCCTTCGTCTTCGCGTTGACGTCGGCCTTGTGCTCGACCAGCAGCTGGACCATCGACGACGTGGACTTCGCCGCGGCGGCATGGAGCGCCGTCCGGCCGTCCTTGTCGGTATCGGTGAGCTCGGCGCCCGCGTTGATCAGGATGCGCATCCCTTCGACGCAGTCCGTCTCGGCGGCGGCGACCACGAGCGGCGTGCCGTCGGCACTCTTGATGGTGGACGGGTCGATGGTCACGGCGTTGGCCGCCGCAATGGCCGCGCCCGCGCTGGCCGCGCCCACGGGCGAGCCGGTGATGAGCGCGCGCAGGTCATCGACCCGGCATTTCTGCACCAGCTTCATCGCGTCGTCGAAACCGGCCTTGGGGTTGTTCTGAGCGGCGGTCGTGGCGGACCACGCCACCGCGGCTACCAGCGCTGCCAGCAGGGTGTGCCGTGTCATGGGCTCAGTGTAGCGCGAACGAGCCGCGCCCGGATGCAGTGAGGGAGTACCGCACGCCGTGTGCGCCTACTGCCACACGGTCCTCACGGCCGCGACGACCAGCGACTTGATGATCGGCGGATCCATTTTCTTGTTGAGCGAGACCTGCTGGATCGTCCAGACCGGTCCGCTCGAGTCGAGCTCGCCGAGGACGCCGTCGGCTTCGCCGGGCAGCGCGAAACGGCAGGTGTAGAGCTCCGTCATGCGGTCGACCTCACGGCCGCCGCCGAAGATCATCGGCTGGCAGGTGGTGCCGTCCTCGAGCTCGAAGAACCACGCGCGGAGGCCCGCGACGTGCGTCGCGCCCGATGGCGACGCGCCGGCGGGCGATTCCACGACCACGCCGCTCGCGGGCTCGCGGGGATCGATGCCGCAACGCGCGCGCCCGGCGTGATCCGTCGTGAAGCACGGGTCGTAGGTCGTGTCGCCGACGGCGCAGCGGGACGCGTCCGACCGATCGACCACGAGCGAAGGGCGACACACGCCGGACTTGACCGGACCGCTGAACGTCGTTGCGGGCGTGAATCGCACGACCCGCGTGGGCGCGGGGGCCTGCTGCCGGGGAGGGGGCGCGACGAGCACGCAGATCGCCGCCAGCATCGCGGTCGGCCACGTCATGGCGACAGCGTAGCATCGCGGCTCGCGGATCGAAACCGCATTAGAATCGGGTCCGCAGCGGGGATGACGCGATGCGCGTGGCGATCGTGGGCGGTCCGGGAGTTGGGAAGAGCACGCTCGTGCGTCAGCTGGGCGACCTGTACCACCACGGATCGTACGGCGAGGGCGAAAAGGGCGTGTGGGATCCGCGCATGCTCGCCGACATCGAGGCCGGGCAGAACGCGGTCGGGGTCACCGCGTACTTCGCGTGGCTGTACGACGCGAACTATCGTGACGCCGCGGGCCACGACGGGCCGGGCAAGGTGATCTTCTTCGAGGGCGCGCGCATCACGCTCGAAGCCCACATGGCGGAGTACCCGGCCCACACGCACACCGAGCTGCGCAAGGTGCTGTCGATCGGCGACGCGTGGCGCCCGGACCGCGTGATCGTCCTCACTTCGAGCACGGACACGATCGAGAAGCACATCCGGCTGCGCAACCGCGCCTACGAAGACGTCGAGGTCATGGCGCAGCGGTTCCGCCTCATCGACGCGGAATTCCGGCGGCTGGCGCCGCAGTACCCGAACACGGTGCTCATCAACCGCGATGGTCTCGAGTTCCACGAGCGCGCGGGCCTGCTACACGTCATCGAGGCCGCCGGGTTGCCGATGTTCCGCGAGATTCCGTACCGAGTGATGGCGCACTTCGAGGCAGACGGCCCGTCCTAGCGGCGGATGAGCTCCACGGTCGTCGTGCCGCCGGCGATCGCCAGCTGCGCGCGCCACGGGTAGTCCCACTCGCCCGTCTGCACGAGTGCGACCGTCTTGCCGTCCTGGCGCAGTTCGAATCTCGCATTCGCGGGGAGAGCGAGGCGCACGCCGGTCGCATGCGCGTTGCCGGTGCGGTTCTCCACGGCGAACGTGATCCGCGAGGCGGCTTTGTCCAGGGTAATCGGGCCGCCCTCGGCGAAGCCGTCGCGCTCGAGCTCGAGCTTGACGCGGCTGATGTCCTCGGGGAAGGGGAGCGTGCGGTCGGGAATGACGATGTCGAGGCGGCGCCTCAGGCCATCGCGCGGGACGACGGTGAGCGTCGTGCCGGCGTCCGTCATCACGCCCCCGTAGGCGAACCACCCGAAGATCGGATCGTTCGTCACGACGGTTGCGGCCATGCGCAGCGCGCCGCCGAAGCCGAGGTCGATCTCGCCGTCGTAGTGCCAGGGCCCGCGCGGCTCGGTGACGCCCCCCGGATAACTCGATCCCATCCAGGCGCTGCCGACCTTCGTGGACATGAACTGCCAGCCGGCCGCGCCGTCGTTCTCGGGCCCGGGAGACCAGAAGCCGTAGTTGGTCTCCGGCCGGCCGGTGTTCATGAGCGCCCAGGAGCTCAGGTAGGAGGCGTAGCCGAGCTGCAGCCAGTCGAACGGCCGCGGCGCGAAGTTGAGGCCGTAGTCGAGCACGCCCCAGCCGCCCATCGCGGCCATGTAGCTCATCCCGGCGTCGCTGCCGAGCGTGTAGTAGGCCGGGTTGAGCCACCCGCGCACGACGAGGCCCGACGCGAGCTGGCGATCCATGAAGGCGCGCGAGTCCTCGCGCGCGACGGACGGGTGCGAGTACCACTTCTGGAGCTTGACGTCGTACCAGAGGTGCTCGTCCGGCGCCATGTCGTGCGTGGCGCCGTACTTTGCGAACGCGTACGTGGACTCGAACGCCGTGCGGTCGAACGCGTACTCCGACCGGAACGGGTACGGGTCGTCGTAGACGAAGTACTTGGTCTTGATCTCCCACTGGTGGCGCAGCCACCCGGCCTGCTCGGGGAAGCCCTCGCGATCGAGCGCCGCAATGAGATCGAGGACGACCAGCTCGTTGTAGAGCCCCCACTTGTACGTCTCGTAGTAGGAGGGGTAGATCTCGTAGGGGTAGATGTAGAAGGCGCGCGCGGTCTCCCAGGCGCGATTGAGGTAGCCGGCCGCGTCGAGATAGGTCGACATCTCGGGGTACAGCTTCGCGATCTGGTACATGTGGAAATACAGCATGATCACGTGCGGGTAGTCGTACGACCGCCACACGTGCTCCTTGTCGAGATCGCGGAGCGCCGTGGCGCCGCTCGCGAGGTGCTCGGCGTAGTCCTTCCGCCGCGCCGGATCGCGGTTGATGAACCAGTTCGGCGTGCCGTACACCCCGTACGGATATGGCCGTTCGTCGTCCCGCCGCTGCAGCCCGCCCCAGACGAAGTTCTTGAGGTAGTACTCGAGCGACTCGATTTCCTTCCTGTCCGGATAGGTGACGTTCTTTTCGGCGAGGTACGGGGCCTTGGACAGGCCCGGGTCGTCGCACGTGAGCGCGTAGACCATGCGATCGAGAAAGATGTCCGGGTCGTCGATCGTTCGCACCGTCTTCGCGCGCATGTCGTAGATCGCGTAGACGCCGTTCCACCACTTGCTCGGATCCTTGATCTGCTGCCGGTTGACCAGGAAGGCCGCGCGCTTCTTGATGAGGGTCTCCATCGGCTCGGTGACGAAGAACTCGAGGTACGTTCGCCGGCCGCCGTCGTGGACGATGGTCAACTCGTTCTCGCCGAGCTTCCTGAACGCGACTTCGTACACGTGCGTGTCGGGCACAGGCGGCACGCGCGGCGCGCCGAGGATCGTCATCGTCGTGTCGGCGGGGAACTCCGGCTCGATGCGCTCGATCTTCGCCTTCGTGTGGAGCGAGAAGCGCGCCGTGAGGTCGCTCGGCACCGTCATGCCCGGCACCACGCGCACGTCGAAGAGGCCGGCCTGGTAGATCAGATCGCGCAGCTCGTCGTAGCTCGACGCCCACTGCAGGCGAAAACCGTACGACGCCCGGCTGCCGGGTTGCCCGGCGGGCGCGAGGTCGAGCGACGTGTTCGGCTGCCGCCAGCTGCCGCGCGGCTCGGCCGCGGCCGCGTGGCTCGAGTGCACGTAGACCTGCGGTCCGCCGCCGCGACCGCCGCCCGTCGCCGTGTACTCGAGCTTGGTGCCCGGCCGCACGGTGACGAGCAGGAACGGCGGCGCGCCGGACGCACGCACGTAGAAGAAGAACGACCCGTAGCCCGAGACGAACTGATGCTTGAGGAAGCCGCGCTCGAAGATGTCGGCCGGTGTGGCGCCGCTGGCGCCCTGCGCGGGAATCGAGATGCCGAGGTCGCCAATCGTCACGGCCGCGCGCCCCGTCGACTCGAGGTCGATCGTCCAGTCGAGCACGCGCCCGTCGGTGTGATACGTCTCCGTGATCTTCAACGGCGACGCCGCGTTGGCGCTCGTGTACGTAACCGTGCCCGTGTCGGGCGACGCAGTCAGGCGCGCCGCGCGATTCGCGACCGTCGTCCAGTCCGTCTGGCCGGCCGCGCGATACACGACGGTCAGTCCGAGCGTGGCCGCCCCGGTCGCGGACGCGGCCGCGCCACCCCCACGCCGTCCGGCAGGCGCGCCAGTCGTCAGCGTGGCGCCGAAGGGATCGTTCGGATTGGCGAGGCTGGAGATGCCACGTTCGTCGTACGCAAACCGAAAGTCACCCTTCGTCACGACGTCCGGGGTCGGCGCGCCGGCGACACGTCCGGCCTGTCGGCCGGCCAGCGGCGGCGCGGCGAGCGCGCAGACGAGCAGGGCGGTTGCGCCGATCGCGACGAGCGGCTTCATGCCGACCTAGATCTCGTCGACCTTGCCCTTGCCGGTGGGCTCGACGCTCTGCGCCGGCACGGTCTCGAGACGCGTGCCCATCACGCCGACCAGGATGATCACCGCAAACGCGAGCGCGATCAGCCGCAGCCAGATCGAGGGGAACTTGAAGAGGAGCGCCGCGGTCACGATGAGGCCGAGCGCGCCGACGCCGGTGAGCAGCGTCAGCGCCGAGAATCGCATCAGCGCGCCGCACTCCTTGCACGGCTGCACGAGCCGGCCGCTCATGATTGACGACATCCACCACAGCTTCGACCACTCGTACCGCGTGAGCGTGACGTTGCAGTTCGGGCACTGGCGAATCGTACTCATGAGGACTCCTGGCAGACGGCCGCGTCGTGCTGCGCACATGATACGGATTTGTGCGCTGCATTTCATCCGAACCGTGGTAGACTCTCCCCGCTTCCCAAGACAACTACGAAACCGAAATTCCGGCTGACCCCACAGCCGACGGATCCGTCGTGACAGGTCTGTCCCGTCACTGACGAATCGAAGCTAGGCACGCGGCCGCCCGCACGCCGAACGTGCGCGCGCGGCGTGTCCGTGGTGTGGCACGCAGCTTGATGTGTGCCATCGACAACCTCCCCAGGTCGATCCCGTAAGTCCCCCAGCCGTACGTCCGGTGGAATCCACCGGTTTCCGGAGGTTCGTGATGATGGCACCAAGAATGACTGTACTCACCGTTGCGGCGTCCTGTCTGGCGTTGGCCGTCGTGCACAGCCAGGGCCCGCAATTCAACGTCCACCAGTCGAATGCGACCGAGGCGCCGGCGGGATTCGACAACGTGTTCAACGGCTTCGGCACGCAGGGCGATTTCGACGCCGGGCGCGAGGCGTTCGAGGAGCGCGACGGCATCGGCGACGGACTCGGCCCCGTCTACAACGCCCAGTCCTGCGCGGAATGTCATCAGAGCCCGGTGACGGGCGCGATCAGCCAGATCACCGAGCTGCGCGCCGGCCACCTCGACGGGCGCGGCAACTTCATCGATCATCCTGGCGGCTCCCTCATCCACAGCCGCGCCACCGACGCGGCGATAGTCGAGCAGCTCCTGCCGGGCAATCCGATCCGGTCCTTCCGGACGTCCCTCAACACGCTGGGCGACGGCTTCGTCGAGGCGATCGACGACGCGACGCTTCGCGCGATCTCCAACAATCAGCCGTTCGGCATGCAGGGGCAGGTGATCACGGTGCCGCTGCTCGAGGCCGGCGGCCAGCGCCGGGTCGGGCGCTTCGGCTGGAAGAACCAGCACGCGAGCCTGTTGTCATTCTCGGCGGACGCCTACCTGAATGAAGTCGGCATCACGAGCCCGCTGCTGGCCACGGAGAATACGTCCAACGGCCGTCCGGTCGTCGCCTTCGATCCGGCACCGGATCCGGAGGACAACGGCGAGGACATCGCGGCGTTTGCGCAGTTCATGCGCGCGACGAAGGCGCCCCCGCGCGACGCCGCGCTCTCCGCGACGCCCGAGGCCCAGGCGGGCGAGGCCCTGTTCGCCGTGCTTGGCTGCGCGACGTGTCACGTGACGACCATCACGACGGCCCCGGCCGGCACGATCATCAACGGCGGGACGTTCACGGTGCCGGCGGCGCTCGGCAACAAGATCATCCATCCCTACAGCGACTTCCTTCTCCACGACGTGGGGACGGGTGACGGCATCGTGCAGAACGGCGGACAGTCCACGCGCAACAAGCTGCGCACGCCGCCGCTGTGGGGCCTGCGCACGCACAACCGCTTCATGCACGACGGGGAATCGCTGACCGTCAACGCCGCGATCCTCCGCCACGACAACGAAGCCGCCAACGTCATTCGGCGGTACCGGAACCTGGGCGGCCAGCAGGTCATCAATCTGCTGACGTTCCTCATGTCGCTCTAGCCAGGCAGACACTGGGCATCAGGCACTAGCATTAGGCATCAGGCACGAGCTAGTGCCTAGTGCCTAGTGCCTAGTGCCTAGTGCCTGGCGCCTGACTGCTCCTACGGTACGTACGCGATCGCGTCAATCTCGACCCTGAGGCCCGCGCCCGGGAGCGCCGCAGCCTGGATCGTCGTCCGCGCGGGACGATGGTCGCCGAAGACGCGCGAGTAGACCGCGTTCATCTTCGGGAACTCGCGAATGTCGATCAGAAACACACCGCAGCGCAGCACGTGCTGGAGATCCGATCCCGCAGCCCGCAGGATCGCCTGGACGTTTCTCAGACACTGCTCGGTCTGGGTCTCGACGTCCGGGCCGGCGAGGGAGCCGGTCGCCGGATCGGTCGCGCCCTGACCGGAGACGAAAATCAATCGCTCGAAGCCCATGCCGGGCGAGTACGGCCCGGCCGGCTTGGGCAGGTTGGCGGCGTGAATCGGACGATGCGCACTCATGCGCAGGGATTCTAGTCCGAAGTCCTCGGGCCTCAGTCCTTGGGCCCTGGGTCCGGGGCCTGGGGCCTACGCCCGCACCTCCGCGACGGGGGATCCCGCGCGCGCGATGGGCGTGCCCGACGACCGCACGGCGCGCTCGAAGGCGGCGATGATCCGCCGCGTCGTGGGGCCGGGCTCGCCAGCGCCGATCTGGCGGCCGTCCACGCTCGCGATCGGCACGATCTCGGCCGAGGTCCCGCAGAGGAAGGCCTCGCGTGCGGTCCACACGTCGAGGAGCGTGAAACGTTGCTCACCGGACGGGATGCCGAGGTCGGCCGCGAGCTCGAGCACGGTTTCCCGCGTGATGCCGCGCAGATTGGTGGCCGCCGGCGGTGTGACGAGCGCGTGATCGTTCAGGAGGAAGACGTTGTCCACGGTCGCTTCGGCGACGAAGCCCTCGCTGTCGAGCATGAGCGCTTCGTCGGCGCCGCGGTCGTTGGCTTCGATCCGCGCGAGCACGTTGTTCAGATAGTTCAGCGACTTGATCGACGGGCTGAGCATGTCCGGGCGGAGGCGGCGAAGCGCCGACGTGACGACCGTGATGCCGCGTCCGGCCTCGCGCCGGTAGAGCGTTGCGGCCGGCCGCGCGATGACGATGACGTCCGGGCGGGGGCACGACCGCGGGTCGATCCCGAGCGTGCCGGCGCCGCGCGTGACGACGAGCCGGACGTAGCCGTCCTCGATGTCATTCTGCCGACAGGTCTCGAGCACGAGCTCGGACATGGCGTGGCGCGACAAAGGGATGTCCAGGCGAATCGCCTTCGCCGACTCGTACAGGCGGTCGATGTGGCGTCCGAGCTTGAACACGCGCCCGCCGTAGGCGCGGATGCCCTCGAACACGCCGTCGCCGTAGAGCAGGCCGTGGTCGAAGACGCTCACTGCCGCGCGCGCCGCCGGCACGAACTCGCCGCCTGCGTACACGATGCCGTCGAGATCCATACGCACTCCTGTCTTCGCATCATCGAGCCCGTCCGGGCGCCGCACAACGTCCAATGCGCCAATGGACTGTATCGAAGGTGGCTAGAATGGATGCGTGCCGCGCGACGTTCCCTCGGTGAGCCATCTGTTCCGGCGGCTGCGCGTCGATCCGGCGCGGATTCCGCGCACGCGGCCGCTATACCGGCACCTGGTGGATCTCGTCGAGCGCGGCCTGGCGCAGGCGGCGCTGCCGTCCGGGTTTCAGTTGCCGCCCGAGCGCGATCTGGCGCGAGCGCTCCGCATCAGCCGCACGACCGTCGTGAGCGCGTATCGCGAGCTCGAAGCGCGCGGCCTCGTGCGCGGCTATGTCGGCCGCGGCACCTTCGTGTGCGCGCGCCCCGATCCCGGCAGCGCGCCGTTTGCGTGGCGCGGCAAGATCTCCGCCGCCGCCCTGCAGTCCAATCAGACGACGGTGCGCGACCTCGTGAACGACGCGGCCAATCCGGGGCTGATTTCGTTTGCGGCCGGTCAGCCGGCGCTCGACGCCTTTCCCACCGAAGCCTTCCAGGCCGCGGTCCAGACGATCCTGGCCCGCGACGGCACCGCGGCCTGGCGGCTCGGGGCGACGGAGGGTGAGCCGCGCTTCCGAGTCGCGATCAGCGACCGGTTCGGCAGCCGGCGCGAGAACGTGCTGGTCGTGGCCGGCGCGCAGCAGGGCCTCGATCTGCTCGCGCGGTGCCTGATCGATCCAGGCGACGCGGTCATCGTCGATCGCCCCGGCTACCTCGGCGCGATTGACAGCTTCCGGTGCGCCGGCGCCCGGCTCGTGGGCTGGGACGTTCGTCGAGCGGACGTCGACGAGCTCGAGGAGCTGCTGCTGCGTTACCGGCCGAAGCTGGTCTACCTCAACCCGACCCATCAGAATCCGACCGGCATCACGCTGCCGCTGCGCGTGCGGCGGGACGTCCTGGAGCTCGCGGAGCGGTACCGCGTGCCGGTCGTCGAGGACGACACCTATCGGGAGCTCACGCTCGCCGCGCCGCCGCCCCCGTCGCTCTATTCGCTCGACGAGCGGCACAACATCGTCATTCACTTGAACAGCTTTTCGAAGATGCTCGCGCCTGGACTGCGGCTCGGCTGGATCACCGCCGTGCCGTCGATCGTCGAGCAGCTGGCGATCATCAAGCAGCGCGTCGATCCGCACACGCAGAATCTCGCGCAGCTCGCCGTGGCGGAGCTCATCACGACCGGCGTGTTCGACCGGCATCTCACCAGATTGCGGACCGAGCACCGACGCCGGCGTGACGCGATGGTCAAGGCGCTGCGCGAGCGCGTGCCGCCGGGGCAGCTCCGGTTCGCCGTGCCGGAGGGCGGGCTGTACCTGTGGTGCCAGCTGCCGGCGCACGTGCGCGCCGATGCCGTCCGGGAGGCCGCGCTGCGCCAGTCCGTCGCGTTCATCACGGGCGAGCCGTTCTACGTGGACCGGGGCGGCGCCCACGAGCTGCGGATCTGCTACACCGCGCAGCCTCCCGAGCTCGCGCCGCGGGGCGCTCAGGCGCTCGCGTCCGCGCTCGCCACCATCGCCAGCGGCTCAGCCCTGGTCACCGGCGGCGTGCGCACGACGTAGAGGACTTCGCCCGCGATCGGCGCCCGGACCTCTTCAATCGTTTGTCCGTGAAAATCCGTCACCTGGCCCAGGCGCGCGCCCGCCTGCACGCGCTGCCCGCATTCGACGGCGGCGTAGAAAAGACCCGTTGCGCCGGCGCGCAGCACCACGTGACGCGTCAGCCAGATCGGTCGCTCGAGCGGGGCCGGGCCCTCGTCGTGCATGCCGAGATGGCGCAGAACGCCCGCCACGCCGCGTTCGACCAGCGCGATCGCTTCGGGATCGGTTCCGCCAAGTCCGCCGGTCTCGGTGGTGATCGCCGGCTTGCCGCGCGTGATCGCCGTGTTCGAGAGATACATCGACGCCGCCGGATCCGTCGGCCGCTCGGTATCGACGACGATGCGATCGAGACCGAAGGCGAGGGCGAGCGCGCGGCTGGCGGCGGCAACCCCGGGATCGCCCGTCGTGATCCAGTACGCATACGGACGAAGCGACTCGTTGCCGTCGCCGCCGTGAAGATCGATCACATGCGTGGCCCGATCGATCACTTCGCGCGTGATGGTGTGCGCGATGCGCTCGGACAGCGTCCCGTCCGGCGCGCCGGGAAAGACGCGATTGAGGTTCTGGTGGTCGACCGGCGAGTAGTAAATCGTGCGGCCAAGGAATGACGGCACGTTCGCCGTGTGGACCATCACGACCGTGCCGCGAAGACCAGCCGGGGAGATCGCCGTGCGAAGCCGCTGCAGCGCGAGGATCGGCACGTACTCCATGCCATGAACGCCCGCGATGAGCGCCAGCACCGGACCCGCCGACGTGCCGTGCACCACGGTGAAGGGAATCGGCGCGCCGGGATCGCCGGGACGCGCGGGGACCTCGAATGCGCCTGACGCCGTGGATCCGGAAGCGACGGCGAGCGCGCCGATGCTGAAGGGGGACGGGCGGACATCCATAGCCGCCGAGCAGACCACGAACCGGCGGGCTGCGCAAGCCGCGGCGAATCGACTAGGATGAACGCACTCAGGGAGCGCTATGTTCGTAGGCCACCTTGCGGTCGCGCTGGGCACCAAGAAGATCGAACCGCGGCTGCCGCTGTGGGTGCTGACGTCCGCCGCGTTCGGCCTGGACCTGCTCTGGCCGCTGTTTCTGCTCGTCGGCCTCGAGACCGTGCGGATCGAGCCGGGGAACACCGCATTCACGCCGCTCAACTTCGTCAGCTACCCGTGGAGCCACAGCCTGCTCATGAGCGTTGTCTGGGGCGCCATCGCCGGACATTTCGCGCGGGTGCATTTCAAGAGTTACCGCGTTGGCATCGTGGTGGCCGCCGTCGTGGTCAGCCACTGGGTGCTCGACTACGTCGCGCACCGCCCGGACCTGCCGCTGTGGCCGGGTGGCCCGAAGGTGGGCCTCGGGTTGTGGGATTCGGTGGGCGGGACCATCGAGGTCGAGGGACTGCTGCTTGCCGCCGGCGTCGCCATTTACGTGCACACGACGCGCGCGCGCGACGCGGTCGGGAAGTGGGCGTTCGTGGCGTTCGTCGTCACGCTCAGCGCCGCGTGGCTCAGCGGCCCGTTCACGCCGCCCCCGCCCAGTCTCGCCGCGCTCATCGGCATGGCCCTGCTGATGATCGCGCTCGTGCCCGCCTGGTCGGCCTGGATCGATCGCCATCGGACATAGCGGGCCGCGCCGCCTCCTCCGGCGGAACCTTCCGGCTCGGTATTGCGTCTTACACAGTAGCGTGCTACTGTGCATAGCACACTAGAGCCGTCCTGGAGGATCCGATGAAGTTCCGCTCGCTCGTCGTCGCCGGTCTTGTCGTCTGGACGGCCGCCGTCGTCACCGCCGCCGTCGCCGGCCGAAGATCCGCCCTGTCCACGCCCGCCGCCGCTCGAACGCTGGCCTCGACTCTGCCTGGAGCGGGCGTCGAGGCCGTCGCGATCGACGCGGGTCGCGGCAGCGTGATCGTCAAGGCGTCCCCTGACGACCAGATCGAGGCCACGGTGACGGTGTCCCGCGAGGCCCGCGGCGTGGTCATCCTCGGTGCGCCGATGGGCGATCCCGCGCAGGTCGAGCTCCAGTCGAACGTCGACCGCGGCACGCTTCGGCTGCGGCTGGGGGGCGCCTCGGGCCTCGACGAGCGCTGGGTGGTCAAGGTGCCCGCCCGACTGTCGGCGGCCGTCGCCCTTGCCCGCGGCCGGATCGAGGTATCGGGACTGGAAGGCGGCGTACGGGCGCACGCCGAGGCAGGCCTCGATTCGGCACCCGGCGCGATTCTCGTCGACGTGCCGCGGGGGAGGCTCGAGCTTTCGCTGGGCGTCGGGTCGATCGACGCCCGAACGGGCGAGTCCCCGCGCGGCGACATCTCCGTCCGCTCGAGCGTCGGCCACGCGCAATTGGTCCTCGACGGCCACGAGATTCTGCCGGGGCAGGAGCCCGGGCCCGGCGAGCAGGTCCGGCTGACCGGCGACGGTCAGGACGGCATCGCGCTGCGCGTCAGCGTCGGCGATGCCCGTCTGAGGATTCGGTAGGCGATGTCTGTCACCAGTCCGGCGATCGGCGAGTGGACCTCGCAGCTCCGTCGCGGCGTGCTCGAGCTGTGCATCCTGCAATTGCTCAAGCGCAGCGCCAGCTACGGCTATGAGATCGTGACGATGCTCGAGTCGCTCGGGCCGCTGGCAGCGGGGGAGAACACCGTGTACCCGCTGCTGCGCCGGCTCAAGACCGAGGGGCTCCTCGACACGTTCATGCAGGAGTCCCCGGCCGGTCCGCCGCGGCAGTACTACCGGCTCACGTCGGACGGACGCCGGCGGTTGACGACGCTCGAGAAGGAATGGGACGCGATGGTGAGCGCGGTAGAGCGCGCGCGACGCACGGGAGCTGGATCATGACCGATGCACATCCGCTGATCGAACGCTATCTCACCCGGCTCGACGCCGGCCTCAAGGATCTGCCCGCGGCCGAGCGCTCTGAGGTCCTCGGCGAAATCCGCAACCACATCGCGGAGGCGGCAGCGAGCGGCAAACCCATCGATGCCGTCCTGTCGTCGCTGGGATCGGCCGATGATCTGGCGCGCGGCTACGCGATCGAGCTGCTGCTCAATCCGCCGCCGGCCGGCCAGCCAGCCGAGCGCCGGACCGGACGGTTCCTGAAGCTGGCCGGACTGATTGCCGTCGGCAGCCTGCCGACGTTCATCGTCGTCGTGGTGCTCGGATCGATTGGCGTGTCGTTCACGGCCGCGGGCATCGTGGTGTTTCTCGCGGGCATTCTGGCCGCGTTTGGCGCGTTGCCGAATTACGTGACGATGGACACCGCGCCATGGGTTGCCGTCCTGATCGGGCCGGCCGTCGCCATCCTCGGCGCGCTCGCGCTGGTGCTGCTCGTGTGGTACGTGAAGTTCACGGCGCGTCTCGTTCGGCGCGTCGTGCCGCGGCTCGCGCCCGCCGGCGCGAGCCGCTAGCGTCGCCCCCGTCTGCCCGCGCGCGGCTACCGCCGGTTGGACGCCGTCGTCTTCGTGCCCGCGTCGACGACGGTGTACTTCGACATCATCCCGGCCCGCAGATGCGGCCCCGTGTGGCAGTGAAACAGCCATGTGCCGACGTTGTCCGGCTCCATATCCGCGACGACCATGTCCATCGGCAGGAGCGGCGTCACGTCAGTCCGCATGTGGCGTGCGACGACGGTGTTGCCGTGCCAGTGGGGCGCATGCATCTCGAAATTCGTCGTCGCAAACAGATACCAGCGGACGCGCTCGCCTTTCGTGACGGTGAATCCCGGCGTGTGGCCGAAGACGAAGCCGTTGATCGTCTCCTTCAGGTTGGCGACGTAGACCGGATTCGCGAAGTCCTCGGTCTTGACGATCTTCGATCCCTTGGGCGCGTAGGTCTTGATGTTCTCGTCGATGTGCCAGCTCAGGTTTTCGTCCACCTCCATGAAGCCCGCGACGAGCTCACGATCCACGTCCGTCGGCGACCCGTCGGGCCGCGCCATGCCCTTGGCCGTGACGACCATCGGGCCGACGAGGCCGGAGTTGACGTCCTTCTCTTCGTCGATGTGCGAGTGGTACATCCAGACGATTGAGCTGCCCTCGCCGTGGGCCGGTCCCGCGCGCTCGGGCACCGGCCATTCGTACGTGTGGGTGCCGCCCGGCTCAACGCCGAGCTTCTTGCCGGTGCCGTCCTCGTACTCCGCGCCCTCCGAGTCCTTCGTATAGAAGACGCCGTGCGGGTGGAGGCTGAACCGGTGATGGCCGTTGTTCCGAAAGACGATCTTGATCGTATCGCCGACTTCGGCGCGCACGAGCGGCCCCATCATCCCGAGGTGCTCCCACTGCGGCGGACGGGGCTTCAGCGTCTTGAACGTGTCGTCCGTGTATTCGCGAAACAACGTTTTCTTGTAGACGTGTCCGAGCGACAGCGGTCCTGGAAGGACGAAGAACGCGGCGTCGCTGTTGAAGGGCTGACCCGTGATCTGGTTCGTGCCCGTTGGCGCGAAGTCCCAGGTGACCTCGTCGGCGGCGATGTAATACGTGCGCGTCTTGCCGCTCGCGGTGGACGCCGATGTCGGCGACGTCCCGGGCGCAGGCGAGGCGGGCGCGCACGCGCAGGTCACACCAATCAGGCCGGCGCACACGCCGGCCGCAAGTCCGTGCTTCATGGAGACCTCCCCGGAGTGCCGGCATCATAGCGCGGTGCAAGGGCTTGCGGCGTATACTCCGCCGATGGCCCTCGCTGGCCTCCCGCGGCCGGTCGTGATGGCGGGCTTCGCCTTCGGACTCGGCGCGTGCGCGCTCGCCGCCCAGGGCCAGGCGACGGATGCCGCGGCGGTCGACGCGCTCGTGGCCGAGTACCTCAACCACGCCGCGGCCACGAGCGGGAGCGGACTCAGCCGCGGCCTGTCCGCCGATCGCATCCCCGGTCTCACGCGCGCGAGCGCCCGCGAGCAGGCGGCGTGGGCCGGTACGATGGCGAAGAGGCTCGCGGACATCCATCCGGCCGAGCTGACGCACGACGAGTGGCTCACGTACCGCGACCTGCAGTTCGAGATCTCGCTCTCGACCGAGGCCGAGCGCTATTTCTGGCTGACGATTCCCGTCACGCCGTACTCGTCGCCGCTCCGCGTGCTCTCGACGCCTTTCGAGAGCTTCGAGTTCCGGACGCCGGCCGACGGCCAGACGTATCTCGACGCGCTCAATCAGGTGCCCGGCGTCATCGCGGCCTACCAGGCGAAGCTCGAAAGTCAGATGCAGCGCGGGATCGTGCTGCCGGTCGACGAGATCCGGCTGGTCGTGCCCTTCGTTCGGACGCTCATCGCCGATCCGCCGCGCAGCGCCTTCAGCGTCAACGCGTCGCGCCTGGAATCGCTCGGGGTGGACGCGTCGGCATCGCTGCGCCAGCAGATCGACGACGAAGTACGCGCGGACGTGAATCCCTCGATGCAGCGCCTCGTCGCGTTCATCGACGGCCCGTACCGCGCGCATGCCTCCACCGCCGTCGGCGTCGGGCAGTATCCTGGCGGTCAGGACTACTACCGGTTCCTCATCCACCAGCACACGGACCTTCCGCTCACGCCGGAAGAGATTCACCAAATCGGCCTGAGCGAAGTCGCGCGGCTCAACGGCGAGCTCGACAAGGTGCGTCAGGCCGCCGGCTTCTCCGGCTCGCTCGGCGAGTTCCGGCACTACCTCAAGACCGATCCGCGGTTTTTCCCGAAGAGCGCCGACGACATCGGCAGCACCATGATGGCGGCCATCCGGCGGATCGAGCCCAGGATCGACAGCTTCTTCCTCGAGACACCGAAGGCGCCTTACGGCGTCAAGCGGCTCGACGAGTCGCTCGAGCAGTCGATGACGTACGGCTACTACCAGCTGGGCACGGCGAGCGATCCGACGGGCCTGTATCGCTTCAACGGCTCGCAGCCGGAGTCGCGGTCGGTGCTGATGGCGCCGGCGACGATCTACCACGAGCTCATTCCCGGGCATCACTTCCAGCTGGCGCTGCGGCGCGAGAGCACGACGCTCAGCCCGTTTCGCCGGAGCCTGATGCACACGGCGTTCACCGAGGGCTGGGCGGAGTACGCCTCGGATCTGGCCGGCGAGATGGGGATGTACGCGGATCCCTATGCGCGCGCGGGGCGTCTGGCGATGGACTTGTTCCTCTCGACGCGGCTCGTCGTGGACACGGGCATGAACGCGCTCGGCTGGTCGCGCGATCGCGCGATGGCCTACATGCGCGACAACACGCTCGAGTCAGACGTGCAGATCGACACCGAGACGCTGCGCTACTCGAGCGACATGCCCGGTCAGGCGCTCGCCTACAAGCTCGGCGCGCGCGAAATCCACATGCTGCGCGCCAGGGTCGAACAGGCCCAGGGCGCAGCGTTCGACATCCGCAAGTTCCACGCGTATCTGCTCGACAGCGGTTCCATGCCGCTCGCCACGCTCGACGACCACGTCGCCTGTTATCTGAGTGAACGGCACAGACGCCGCGGTGATTGGTGATGGGTGATGGGTGATCGGCGATTGGCTATTGGCCGATTGATGATTGGTGATTGGATTGGGCGATTGGTGATTGGATTGAAGGATTGGCGATTGCATTGAGCGATTGGTGATTGCATTGGCGATTGGGCGATTGCATTGGCGATTGGCGATTGCATTGGCGATTTGCGATTGCATTGAGCCATTGGGCGATTAAATCGGCGACTCGGCGATTGCATCGAACGATCGGCGAAATTGAGCGATTGGCGAAGGCAATCGACCATCGCCAAATCGGCAAATTCAATCGCCCAATCGCCAATGCAATCACCAATGCAATCAGCAATCGCTCAATGCAATCGCCAAATCCTTCAATCCAATCACCAATCGCCAATCTCCCAATTGCAATCACCAATCACCAATCACCAATCGTCAGCGTTTGATGAACGTGCCGTTCCGCAGCTCGGCGAACGCGCGCTTCAGCTGGTCCTCCGTGTTCATCACGATCGGGCCGTACCACGCGACCGGTTCCTCCAGCGGCTTGCCGGAGACGAGCAGGAAACGCATCCCCTCGTCTCCCGCCTGGACCGTGATCTCGTCGCCGCGGTCGAAGAGCACGAGCGATCGATTTCCCGTCGTCTCACGCACCGGGGCCTCGTCGATCTCACCCGTAGAATCCGTCAGCACGCCTTGCGGCGCCGACCCGTCCCGGAACGATCCGGATCCGGCGAAGACGTACGCAAAGGCATGGCGCGCGGTCTCGACGGGCAGAGTCCGCCGCTTGCCGGGCGGCACCGAGACGTCGAGGTAAATCGGATCGGCCGCGATGCCGTCCACGGGGCCCGTCTTTCCCCAGAAGCTGCCGCACACCACCCGGACGCTCGTGCCGTCGTCCTCGGTCATGACGGGGATGTCCGCGGCGTGGACGTCCTGATAGCGCGGCGCCGTCATCTTGAGCGCGGCGGGCAGGTTCGCCCACAGCTGGAAGCCGTGCATGTGTCCCTCGGCGTCGCCCTTCGGCATTTCCTGGTGGATGATGCCGCTGCCGGCCGTCATCCACTGAATGTCGCCGGCGCCGAGCGTGCCCTGGTTGCCGAGGCTGTCGCCGTGCTCGACCGTGCCCGACAGGACGTAGGTGATCGTCTCGATGCCACGGTGCGGGTGCCACGGAAAGCCGGCGACGTAGTCGTCGGGGTTGTCGTTGCGGAAATCGTCGAGCAGCAGGAACGGATCGTAGTCGGCCGTATCACCGAAGCCAAACGCCCGGCGCAACCGCACGCCGGCGCCCTCGAGGGTCGGGCGGGATTGGATGACGCGCTTGACGGGCCGGATCGACATGATGGCACTCCTCGATCCGAGTATACAAAACGCGTCAACGCTGAAGCGGCGGGCTGCAGTTGCGGTAGAGCCAGAAGCGGCCGGTCGTGTCCACGAACTCGAGGTTCGGATTCGCGAGGGCGGTCGTCGCGATCAGATAGTCGCCCGCGCGGCTGTCGCGCAGGAAGATCTCGGGAGTCGTGGCGACGCTCGGTTGCGCGCCGGCGAGCTGGCTCGCGACAAACATGCCTGCGCGGTCGTCCTGCGCGCGGAACAGGCGATGGCCGGCGAGCTGATCGGCCGCCGCGAGGACCAGGCCCTGGTCGGTCAGATCGAGATCGCGATACGCGTATGAGTACCACACGAGCTTGGACTCCGCGACGCCGAACGCGACCACGACGGCGCCGGCGAGCGCGCGCTGGCGCCAGGACCAGGGCGCGCGCGCGAGCCTCGCGACCGCGCCGACGATGAGCAGGGCGATGAGCACCGCAAACACCGGATAGAACGTGTTCAGGTACCACGGCAGCTTGGTCAGCATCAGCGTCGGCGGGACCAGCGTCGCGCCCGCCCACGCGGTCAGGAGGATCGCCGCCGGTTGGCTGCGCCAGGCGCTCACGCCCCTGCGCACCCGCGTCCACGGGATTGGCGCAAGCACGAGCGCGGCGGCGCCGGCACAGAGCCAGTCAAAGTGATGCTTCTGGAGGATGTTCGGGTAGTAGAGCAGACTGCCTGGGTGGCCCTCGATGACGTCGGTGCTGCGGGCGACGAAATCGTAGAAGAACAGCCGGCTGAGGAAGGCCCACCGATCGACCTCGAAGCGCGCGGCCATCCACGCGCCGACCGGCACGACGAAGAGCGCGCCGGCGACGAGCGTCGGCATCCACGCTCTGGGGCGCCGCGGGCGGGCGAGCCCCCAGACGCCGGCCACGAGCAGCAAGGGCATGAGCACCGCCATGCCGCGCAGCAGAAACGCGCCGGCGAGCAGCGGCCCGAGCCAGGCGCGCCTCCACGGCTGCGTGTATTCGGCCCACAGCGTGATGGCGGTGAGCGACATGATGAAGGTGAAGAGGGCGTCGGTGTTGGCGCTGCGCCCGGCGTGGATGTGGACGAAGCCGAACGACGTCGCCAGAACGAGCCCCGTCAGCAGCGCGACCGCCGGACCGAACACCCGCCGGGACCAGCTCATCAACACGGCGACCGTGAGCCACGCCGACGCTGCCGACGCGAGCCGAAGCGCGATCAGACTCTTGCCGAACACCTTGAACGCCAGTGCGATCAGCCAGACGTTCAGCGGCGGTTTCGTGTTGTAGTAGTCGAGCGCGCCGAGGAACGTCGTGCCGATCCAGTGGCCGCGGTCCAGCACCTCCGCGGCGGTGACGGCGTACAGCGATTCATCCCATTCGGTGAGGAACTCGTGGCCGAGGCGAAACGTCAGATTGAAGGCCGCGAGCGCCAGAACCGCGGCGGCGAGCCAGACGAACCGCCGCGCGCACCACTCGAGCGCGCCGGCGTGCGGCGTCGGGGCGCTCCGATCGAGGGCGACGGTGGGGGCGTCGTCGCGTGTGTGCGTCACTCTGGCGGTCCGGCGCCCGTTGGGCGTATACCCAGGGGGACAACAGTATACACGGCCGCGTCCGTGCGGGCCGATACAATGCGCGCAGCGGTCCTCAGAAGGTGGCGCGGTGATCGAAGGAGAAACGCTGATGCGGATGACGTGGCGAACGGTTCGTCTCGCGGGGTCGTGTCTCGGGTTCGTGCTGCTGGCGGCGCTGCCGGTCGCCACGTGGCAGGGGGCCCCGCAGGAAAACAAGCCGGCGGACGCGAAGCCCGCGGGTGACGCGGCGCCTCCCAAAGAAGAGTCGGTCACGACCGACCACACGATTCAGCTGAACGGCCAGTCCGTGCCGTACAGGGCCACGGCATCGACGACGCTCATCAAGGGCGAGGGCGACGAGCCGACGGCGCTCATGTACTCGACCGCGTACGTCCGCAGCGACGTGCGCGACGCGAGCCAGCGGCCGGTGGCTTTCCTCTACAACGGCGGACCGGGGTCGTCGTCGGTCTGGCTGCACATGGGTGCGTTCGGGCCCCGCCGCGTCGTGACGGTGGACGCGGGGCCGACGCCGCCGGCGCCGTATACGGCGCAGGACAACGGCAACTCGCTCCTCGATCGGGCCGATCTCGTCTTCATCGATCCGGTCGGGACCGGCTTCAGCCACGCCGTCGGCAAGGCCAAGAACAAGGACTTCTGGGGCGTGGACAGCGACGTCAAGTCGATCGCGCAGTTCATCGTCACGTGGATCACGCGCAATCACCGGTGGAACTCGCCGAAATATCTCATCGGCGAAAGCTACGGCACGTTTCGATCGGCGGCGCTCGCCAACTACCTGCAGTCACAGGACAGCATGGATCTGAACGGCATCGTGCTCATCTCGAGCGTGCTCGACCTCGGGACGCTGTCGTTCAACCCGGGCGACGACCGCTGCTACGTGTTCTATCTGCCGAGCTATGCCGCGACCGCGTGGTACCACAAGGTGCTCAAGGACCGGCCGGCCGACCTCGACAAGTTCCTGGCCGACGCGCGGGCGTTCGCCGAGGGGGAGTACGCGACGGCGCTGATGAAGGGCTCGCGGCTGACGGCGGCCGAGCGGGCGGACATGGCGAAGAAGCTGGCGCGCTTCACCGGCCTCAGCGAGGACTACCTCGTGCGGGCGGATCTGCGCGTGAACCTCGCGCAGTTCATGGTCGAGCTGCAGCGCAATCGCGGGCTGACGACGGGACGCCTTGACTCGCGGTTCGCGGGCGCGACCTACGACATGCTCACGGAGAACGCGGAGTATGACCCGCAGTCGTCGATGGTCTCGAGTGCGTTCACGTCGGTGTTCAATGCCTACGTGCGCACCGATTTGAACTTCGGGCAGGACAAGCCGTACGTCGTGCTCTCGAACGAGGCCGGGCCGGCCTGGGATTGGAAGCACGCCGGACAGCCGCAGTTCGGCTTCCCGGGCGCGCCGAACACCGAGTTCGATCTGGTGCAGGCGTTGATCTCCAATCCCAACCTGCGCGTCGAGGTCGAGAACGGGTACTACGACATGGCGACGCCGTTCTTCGCGACCGAGCACACGATGAACCACCTCGGGCTGCGCGATGACATCCGCGGCCGCATCGTCCTCAAGTACTACGCGGCGGGCCACATGATGTACGTGCGGGACGCCGACCTGGCGCAGCTCGCGCAGAGCGTCCGGGCGTTCATCGACAAGAAGAAATAATGAAGCCGGGTATATTTTTGCGAGATTCAGGAAAAATATACCCGGCATTGTTGTTCGCGTTCTACGCCGCCGTCACGGTCGTGATGGCGTACCCCTTCAGCCTGCATCCGGCCGCCGGCGTGCTCTCGATCGGGACCGACACCGATCTGTACATCTGGGCGCTCGGTTGGGACGTGCATGCCTTCGCGCACCGGCCCTTCGCGATCTTCGACGCCAACATCTTCTTTCCGTGGCGGCACACGCTGGCGTACTCGGAGAACGTCATCGGCAGCGCGCTGCTGGCGGCGCCGGTCCTGTGGATCACGCACAACCCGATGCTGGCGTTCAACCTCGTGACGCTGCTGTCGGTGCCCCTGAGCGCGCTGGGCGCGTACGTCCTGGCGCGCCGGCTCGGCGCCTCGCCGGCCGGCGCCGTGCTGTGCGGCCTCGTGTTCGGCTTTACCCCGCCGCGTCTGCTGCGTCTCGATCAGTTCCACCTGACGACCATTGAGTGGGTACCGTTCAGCCTCGCGTTCCTGCACGGCTACTTCCAGACGGGGTCGAAGCGCGATCTCCGGCTCGCCCTGGGGTTCTTTTCGCTGCAGGCGCTGACGAGCGGTCACGGCGCGGCGATGCTCGTGCTCGGGATGGCTCTGGTGGCAGGCTTCCACCTGACGCACGGCCAGCCGCTCGCGCTCGCGCGACGATTGCGGGACCTCGGCGTCATCGGCGCGCTGCTCCTCCTACCGGCTGCCCTCGTCTACGTGCCGTACCGTGAGGCCCAGGTTGAAATCAGCTTTCGGCGGGCGCTCGACGACTGGAGCATCTCGACGTCGAGCTTTTTCACGTCGGCCTCGCATGTGCAGACGTGGCTCGTGTCGCACGCGCCGAACTGGGACTGGATCAAGCACGACCCGGACGCCTGGCTGTTTCCGGGGATCCTGCCGCTCGTGCTGGGCGCGGCCGTCTTTCTCGGCCCTGGGCGGACTGCCGACCATGCCCCGGGCGCCCGGCGCTACCGGTGGCTCTATCTGGCGATGCTCGCCCTCTGCGTCTGGTTCGCCGTCGGCCCGCCGTTCGGCATCTGGCGGTGGGTGTACTGGTTGCCGGGTCTGAACTTCGTGCGCGTGCCGTCGAGGTTCATGCTGCTCGGGATGCTTGCCCTCGCGGTGCTCGCGGCCGCTGGCTTCGATCGCCTCGCCGCCCGGCTGACCGGCGCGCGCCGCCTCGTCGCGGCCTCCATCGCCGGCGCGCTGCTCCTCGGGGAGTTCGCGGCGATGCCGTTCAACGTCGAGCCGTATCAGGTCGACCCGCCGGCAATCGACCGGTGGATGAACAGCCTGCCGAAGCCGTTCGCGGTGGTCGAAGTGCCGCTGCCGGATTCCTTCAGCGTGATCACGCAGGAGCGGCGCAACACGCTCTACATGCTGCACTCGCTCGCGCACTATCAGCCGATCGTCGAGGGCTACAGCGGGATCCAGCCGCCGGGCTACCAGACGCTGCACGACCAGCTCATCACGTTCCCCGACGAGGTCAGCCTGCGCGCGCTCGCGCGGCTCGGCGTCCGGTACGCCATCGAGCACGTCGATCTGATTCCGCCGGCTGAGCGCGCCGAGGTCGAGTCGCGCTACGAGCGGTGCGCGCGGTGGCTGACGCTCGTCCACACCGAGGGCGACGGACGGGTGTGGGCGATTGAGTATCCGGTCAAGTAGCTTGTCGGGTACGTCGGGTACGTCGGGTACGTCAGGTACGTCGGGTCCGCGGAACCTGCATTCGCATCATCTTTTCGCTTCGCCCTTCCAGAAGACAACAGATGACCCGCGCCAGCGCGTTCCTTGGACCCGACGTCCCCGACATACGTCGTCTCTCATTGCGGCACGAGCTGCCCGCGCGCCACGCCGCCGGGATTGGCGGCCGTGTGCACGTTGAAGTAGTAGCCCGCCGGGTTATTGAGGATCGCCTGCATCAGCGCGGGATCGACGGGGATGTTGATCTTGGTGAACGAGCCCGCGCCGTTGACGAGGGTGACGTCTCCGGGCGCGAGCGTCGTGTTGACCTTGATGGCCCCGGCGACGCCCGCCGCGCCTTCATGAATGTGCGCGATGTTGACGACGGTCGTGGCGGGGAATCCGGTGAGGTTCACCGTGAACGTCGTCGAGGCCCCGATGATCGTGTTCGACGAATCGCGCGAGACGATGAACGAAATCGTCGCCGTGCCGCTCCCGGTGCCTTCGCCGCCGTTGATTTGCACGCCTTCGTTGACCGGCAGCAGCTGAGCGGTGAACACCGTTGGCGCGGGGGACGGGGACGTCGTGGACGAGCTGCTGCCACAGGCAGCAGTGAACAACCCTGCAACGAGCAAACAGACGGGTACGGCCTTCATGCCTCTCTCCTCAACCGGGGGACCGGCGATCTCGATGCTTAGTGCTAGGTGCTAGGTGCTAGGTGCTGGGTGCGCTGTGCGCTCCGGTGCCGGGTGCCGTATGAGTTTGTGCCGTCGGCGTTCTAGAAGAACTTGCGCGACAGGTTGAAGCCCAGATAGAGCGAGCTGGGATTGCCGCCGTGCGCGAGCTGGCCGAACGTCGTGCCCTGCGCGTTCGCGAAGTTGAGCTGGAACACGTGGCCGCCCACGCGCGTCTCGATGCCGAAGCCGTACTCGACCTGGCCCGGCGCGTACCCGCCGAGCCGGGGCGAGACCTCGCCGACGACGTAGAGCTTCGGTCGCAGGCGCGCGCGCCCGCCGATGCCCAGCACGAACGTATTGCGATAGTCGCCGCTCTCGGCGGCCGAGTTCATGACCAGCAGCGGCACGGCATACACCGCCACCTTGTCGCGCAGGTTGTGCGAGATCGTGCCGCCCAGCGTCGTCGCGAAGTTCTCGCTGAAGTTGCTCTGTCCTTCGACCGCGATGATCGGGGAGATCGCGACCGGCAGCGACCCGCGCTGCCGCCACGCATCGATCTTGCCGGTGAACTGAATCGTCCGGCTGACGTTGGTGCGGAACGCGACCGCCTCGACGTGCTTCATGACGCCGAACCGGTACTCGAAGCCCATGTTCGCGCCGTCGTCCATGCCGAACAGGCTCGCGAGCTGATCTTTGAAGCTGCCTTCGGTGAGGTCGCCGTTGAACCGATGGGTCAGCGTGAAGTTGCCGCCGTGAACGGGCAGCGGAAGCGTCGTCGGCAGATTGACGACGCGATAGTCCGGCTCGGCCGGCCGCGGCCGGGTGTCGCTGTCGTCCGCCGTCGTTTGTGTCGAGGTCTGGCCGGATGACGGCGTTTGAGCGAACGCGCCGCCGCTCCAGCCGGCGATGAGCATGAGAACCGAAGTGCCAAGTCGAATGAGGTGCCGTACAGTCATAGTCGCTTCTCCCTGTGCAAGCGCGAGGCCAGCGCCAGCGCCGGTTTTCCCGCAAACTAGGCCGGAGAGGCTTACGCCCAGCGTAAACCGGCGACGAGGTTCGTCGTGAGGAGAGCGTTCAGCTCTCGCGCAGGGCCTTGAGGACGGCGTCCAGGCTCTTCTTGGCGTCGCCGAAGAGCATCCGCGTGTTGTCCTTGAAGAACAGCGGATTCTCGACGCCCGCGTAGCCCGTCGCCATGCTGCGCTTGAGCACGATCGTCGTCTTGCCCTTCCAGACCTGCAGCACGGGCATGCCCGCAATCGGGCTGTTGGGCTCGTCCTCGGCGGACGGGTTGACGATGTCGTTCGCGCCGATGATCACCGAGACGTCGACGTCGGGGAAGTCTTCGTTGATCTCGTCCATCTCGAACACGATGTCGTAGGGCACTTTCGCTTCGGCGAGGAGCACGTTCATATGGCCCGGCATGCGGCCGGCGACCGGATGGATGGCAAACCGAACCTTGACGCCCTTCTCACGCAGGAGCTTGGTGATCTCGTAGACGACGTGCTGCGCCTGGGCGACCGCCATGCCGTAGCCTGGCACGATGACGACGTCCTTGGCTTCGGCCAGGAGCGCCGCCGTTTCTGCCGCGTCGATCGAGGTCACCTCGCCCTGCGCTGCCGACGCGCCGGCCGCCGGCGCGCCGCCCTCGGTGCCGAACCCGCCCGCGATCACCGACAGGAACTTGCGGTTCATCGCGCGGCACATGATGTAGCTCAGGATCGCGCCGCTGCTGCCGACGAGCGCGCCCGTCACGATCAACAGGTCGTTGCTCAGCATGAAGCCCGTCGCCGACGCCGCCCACCCGGAATAGCTGTTGAGCATCGAGACGACGACCGGCATGTCGGCGCCGCCGATCGCCATGACCATGTGGACGCCGAAGAGCAGCGCCACGCCGGTCATGACGAGCAGCGGCATGAGGCCGCCGCCGTCCGCGGACTGGCCGACGAAGAGCACGCCCGCCCAGATGACGACGACGAGCAGGCCGAGGTTCAGCCAGTGCCGTCCGGGCAGCGTCAGCGGCTTGCCGCCGATCGTGCCGCTCAGCTTGCCGAAGGCGATGACCGACCCAGACAGCGTCACGGCGCCGATCAGAATCCCGACGTAGGTCTCGACGTCGTGGATCGTCCGCTCCGCGCCGGCGAGCTGCACGGCGGGATCGAGGAAATTCGCGAAGCCCACGAGCACCGCGGCGAGGCCGACGAGGCTGTGAAGGATCGCGACGAGCTCGGGCATCTGCGTCATCTGGACGCGGCGCGCGAGCACGAGCCCGATCGCGCCGCCCACGACGACGGCGCCGGCGAGCACGGCGTAGTTCGCCGTGACGACCCCGATGACCGTCGCGAGCAGGGCGATGGTCATCCCGAGCATCCCGAACACGTTGCCGCGCCGCGCGGTCTCGGGGTTGCTGAGGCCGCCGAGCGCGAGGATGAAGAGGATGACCGCGGCGATATAGGAGACGGTGACGAGTCCGGCTGGCACGCGCGCCCCCTACTTCCTGAACATCTCCAGCATGCGACGCGTGACCGCGAAGCCGCCGGCGATGTTGACGCTGGTGATGAGGATCGAGACGCCGGCGATCGCGAGCACGGCCGGGTTGGACGCGCTCACCTGCAGCAGCGCGCCGATGATGATGATGCTCGAGATCGCGTTGGTGACGCTCATGAGCGGCGTGTGCAGCGCGGGCGTGACGTTCCAGACCACCATGTACCCGACGAAGCACGCGAGCACGAACACCGTGAAGTGCGCCATGAACGACGCCGGCGCAACGAGGCCGAGCCCGGCGAGCGCCGCGGCGCCCACGCCGATCAGCACGGCCGTGCCCGCCTGGCTCGACGGCTTCGCGGCCTCCGCCGGTTTGGCTGGCGCAGCCGCGGGTTTGGCGGCCGGCGTCGCCGACAGCTTCGGCGGTGGCGGCGGCCACGTGATCGTGCCGGCGTTGACGACCGTCGCGCCGCGCACGACCTCGTCGTTGAAGTCGACGACGAGCACGCCGTCCTTCTTGGGACACATGTCCGTCAGCAGATGGCGCAGGTTCGTCGCGTAGAGCTGGCTCGATTGCGTCGGCAGGCGACTGGGCAGGTCGGTGTAGCCGATGATCGTCACGCCGTTGGCGTCGACGACCTGGTTCGGCTGCGTCAGCTCGCAGTTGCCGCCCTGTTCCGCGGCCAGATCGACGACGACGCTGCCGCGTCGCATCGAGGCGACCATCTCGGCCGTGATCAGCTTCGGCGC
>DATIWF010000110.1:0-43516 GCA_035519535.1 Vicinamibacterales bacterium
GACCAGCGCACGCCCGTCGGCCGCGACGTCCAGGATGAGAGTACTGCCGCTCTGGGCCAGGACCAGGCGCTCGCGTCCCGTGGAGAGCGATACGGCCCGGCACTCGTCCTTGAGACTGTCGGTGGTCGTGCCGGAGACCCAGACTTCCCGCGCATCCGGTGACCACGCCAGCGCGTCGACCGCAAAGGCCTTCAGGAGCTCCCGTGGCCTGCTTCCGTCGAGTCCGACGACGCGTACGACGTTGTCGATGTCGAATGCAATCTGATCACCGTGCGGCGAGACGCGGACGTTCCCGGTCCATGCCGCGCTCGGCGTCTCGTAGCGCATCGTGCCAACGGGGAACTCGAGCCGGACGGTGGCATCCGTCTGCCGAAGCACCGCAATCGACTGACCATCGGGCGCGAAATCGGCGGAGAGCACGTTCTGCATCATTGGGCGCGGCACGCCCCCCGCGAGCGGCACCCGCGCCAGCGTGCCGATGCGTTGAAAGGCTCTGATCGATTTCTGGATCAGGACCAGCATCTCGCCCGCCGCGGACGTCGCGAGCGCTTCGGCACCTGGAATTTGAAGGTCGATGGACTCGGGACCCTCGGCCGGCGCCGAATACACGCGCATCGTCGAGTTGCCGTCCCAGGCCGCGCTGTAGAAGATCGTTCGACCGTCCGGGCCAAAACGCGCGGAGGACACCGTGCCCCGGCGAAACGTCACCTGGCGGAACGTGGGCGGCGTGCTGGAGACGGTCTGGCGGCCGACCCACCAACCGGCCGCGGCGGCAGCTGCGAGGGCAACGACCGATGCCAGAGCGACGGGGACGCGTCGCCGCCATTTGCCCCGCGCCGGCAGCGGCGCCACCTCGCGAGTCGAGCCTTCGTTGACCGCATCCAGGGCAAACGCCAGATCCTGGGCCGACTGGAATCGCTCTGCAGGGGCCTTCTCCAGGCACCGGCTGACGATGCGCTCGACGGCGGGCCGGACTCGTTCCGGGTCGAGCGGCGGCGGGTCGTCCTTGGCGATCGCGTTGAAGACATCGAGAGGGCTCGTGCCGTCGAACGCGCGCCTGCCGGCCAGCATCTCGTACAGGACCGCGCCGAAGGAGAAGATGTCGGACTGGGGCGTGACCGGACGCGCCTGCACCTGTTCCGGCGACATGTATCCCAACGTGCCCACCATCACGCCGGGTTCCGTTCCGCCGGCGAGCTCCACCGTACGCGTGACGTCGTCGTCGGGACGCGTCAGCTTGGCGATCCCGAAGTCCAGGATCTTTGCCCGGCCGTCCCTGGTGATGAAGACGTTCTCAGGTTTGAGGTCGCGGTGGATGATCCCGTGGTCGTGGGCCGCCGCCAGCCCGCGGGCGATCTGCGCGGCGTAGTCGAGCACTTTCCGCCGGGTGAGCTGCCCGGTCGAGATCAACTGGCGCAGCGTTGATCCCTCGAGAAGCTCCGTGACGAGGTAGGGGGCGCCGTTCTCCGTGCCAAGGTCGTAGAGCGTCAGGACGTTGGGGTGATTCAACGCGCCCGCCGCGCGGGCCTCGGCTTCGAATCGCCGCAGGCGCTCGGCGTCGGCGGCGAGCGCCGCCGGCAGCGTTTTGATCGCGACGTCTCGCCCGAGGCGGGCGTCGCGCGCCCGGTAGACCTCGCCCATTCCTCCGGCGCCAACGAGGCCGAGGACCTCGTACGCACCCAGCCGAGTGCCGGGAGAAAGCGCCATGTCGATTGGCGCATGATAACGCAGCCGCCACTGCGCGGGGCGCGCTGAGATGAGCGGACTCGACCTCGATCACGGACTGGAATCGTCAGTCGGAGCACCCCTCGTGGCGTTCACCTGAGGTTCCGCATGAGCACGCCAAAGCGCACAAGGTCCTTACCTGTCGGACTCAGGTCGGTGCTGATGAAAGGCAGCTGAAAAAGCGATTGACTCGTGTTCATGCCGCAAAGATCGTCATACGTCAACAAGACCTCGAGAGCCTCTTCGACGGTGACCGTCGCTTGTGTGAGTCCCGGCGCGGCCGGGAGAATCACAAAGGAGCTGTCGATGTGATAGCCGCTAGAGGGTATCGTCCTGTTCCTGCCAAGGCCACCCAGAATCTCGCCGGAGGCATCGTCGACCCAGTGAAGTTCGGCGTACTTCACACCGCCAACGTTCCAGGCGCGATTCAGCAATTCCAGTCCGGCTACGAGATTCGACGTATCCCCATCAACCACCGTGAAGTCGGGCACGCTGTTATTCGTCGGGGTCAGGCGCTGGACGCTTGCGTACCGAGCGTGGTTATCGGGCCGATCGACCAGAAACGAAGGAGTGGCGGCCGCGCAGCCGTAGTTCGCGTTGTTTGTCGCGTTCATCATCCACAGGATGAGCGGCGTGTTTGACGGAGCGAAGATCAGCTCGCCGGTCATGGTTCTCAGCAATAGAGACCCAAGGTGATCACCGAGATTGTCGTATCGGAGCACGAAGTAGGTTGAATCAACCGTGGAGGTATCAATGCCACGACTGCGTAGGTCCTGTGCCGTCAGACGCGTCAACTGGTTACCCGTCGCTTCAAGCTGCAGGGTCCCCAGCTCGCGTCCATCGCTGGTCAGGACCCTGATCGTCTGGGTGAATCCGGGCGCAGGCGTACGCGTTGGAGTGGACCCAGGCCCGTCTGGCGGTTGGCTACCACAGGCACACGCAGCCAGAGCCAGTAAAGAGGCGACGGAGCGGCGGCGCGCCTTGGTCACGAACGCTGCGATAGCCACGCGCGTTCCATTATCGGCGGCTCGCCTTGGAACGATGCACGAGGAAGAGTGCTTTGTGCGGGCAACATTGCGTCTCGCCGGGTGTAGTGTTGAGCGTGCAGGGAGGCCGTCATGACGCACCGCGTTCTTCGCTTCGCCTCGATCCTCATCGTTCTCCTCGGCTGCGCGGCGACGACGCGCGCGCAATCGACCCGCCCGCTCCCAGTTCCCGGCGTCGATCCGGCCCGCGACGTGCCCGGCGCGAAGGAGCTGCCGGACCCGAAG
Source organism: Vicinamibacterales bacterium (assembly GCA_035519535.1). GTDB lineage: Bacteria > Acidobacteriota > Vicinamibacteria > Vicinamibacterales > SCN-69-37 > DATEGZ01. The sequence continues at coordinate 2,997 of DATIWF010000110.1, forward strand.
GTCGAATACAAAGTGTTGTTTGACGCGGCCGCGGCGCCCGCCAAGCCCGGCGACGTGAATCCGATGCTGCAGACCGTCGCCCGCTACGTGAACACGCTCGTCAAATTCAACGTGCCGGCCGATCACAGGAAGATCGCCGTGGTCTTCCACCAGGGCAGCACGCTCGCCATCCTCAAGAACGACGCCTACAAGGCGCGCAACGACGGCCAGGACAATCCGAACATCGCGATGATCCAGGCGCTCGCGAAAGCCGGCGTCGCCTTCCACGTCTGCGGCCAGGCCGTGCTCGGACAGAAGATCGATCCGAAGGACATCCAGCCCGAGATCCAGCTCGACCTCTGGGCGCTCACGACGATCGTCAACTTCGAGCAGCGGGGGTACGTGCGGATCGGCGGGTGAGGCGGCATCGCGGGCGGCCGCCGGGTGTATCATGCGCCATTGGAACCGACCGCTTCCGATCTCCAGGCCCAGCTTGACCGCCTGAGCCTGACCCTGCAGATGGGCCGCGACGCGAAGGGCAATTTCGAGCCGGCGTCGCAGCAGTTGTCGCGCCTCGTCGATCGCTGCAACGAGATCCTCAACCGCTGGATGCAGGCGGACGAGCAGCACGCCCACCTCGTCAGCGAGGCCGAAGCCCGGCTGACCGAATGGGGCGCGATCGAGCATCGCCTCGAGCACGACTACTCTGAACGGCTCCGCGAGCTGCAGCAGACGATCGAGCAGGAGTGGCAGACGCTCCGCCGAATCCACGAGGAGCCCGTGAAGCAGCTCCGCGACGAAGCAGCGGCGCTGAGCGAAGTGTGCGTGTCGGCCGCGAATCTGGCCGTGCAGGGATTCGAGCGGACGCAAGCGCGGCTCGACGCTTTCGAGGCGGACCTGCAGACGCAGTTGGCCAAGCTCTCGGAGGACGTGCAGACCGCCCTGGTCGAAAGCCGGACCCTGCTGGCGCGTTCAACCGCGCCCGCGGCGCCGTTCCCGCTCGAAGGGGTGATGCGCATTCACGACGATCTCCGCGACGGGCGCACCCGGGACGAGTCGCCCGCCGGGCTCGCGGCGATTGGTCCGGGCGCGCCGGAAGCCACGGCGCGGCTGTCGGCGCGAGTGGAATCGCTCGAACGCGAAGTCACGAGCGAGCGGCAGGAAGTTCGCGACACCGTGACGCGCGCCGAGGAGCAGCGGCGCTTGTGGCGGCTCGCGATTGGCGGTCTCGCGCTCGTCGTGATCGTCGACGGCGTCGTCGGATGGATGGCGCAACAGCGGCTCAATGCGCGGCTCGACGAGGCCGCGACGCGCGTCGCGGCCGCCGAGCGCCAGGCCGAAGCGGCGTCGACCGCGGCCAACCAGCAGATCGCCGCGACGCGCGCCGACGCCGATCGTCAGATCGCGCAGTTTCGCCAGACCGCGCTCGAAGCCGGCATCGTCGCCAACGTGCTCGCCGCGCCGGATCTGATCCGGTTCAATTTGACCGGCACGGACCGGGCGCCGCGGGCCTACGCCCAGGTGCTCTGGAGCCGATCGCGCGGGCTCGTGCTGAGCGCATCGCAGCTGCCGCCCGCCGCCGAGGGCTCGGCGTATCAGATCTGGCTGTTGTCGGAATCCGGCGCCGCGAGCGCCGGCACGATCTCGCCCGATGCTTCCGGGCGGGCCACGCTCGCGATCGAAAACCCGCCCAACCTCCCGCGCGCGGTGAACGGCGTCAGCGTGACGCTCGAATCGGGCGGCGCGCCGGCGGCACCCTCCGCCGCAGCCGTGCTGGTGCGGGTGCAGCAGTAGCCGCGCGGGCTAGCGCTCGCGCGGTTTCAGCGTGAAGGGAATGAGCTTCTGATACTTCACGGGCTGGCCGTTCCGCAGCGCCGGCTTGTACTGCCAGTCCTTCACCGCGGCGAGCAGCAGCGGATCGTAGGCCGGATGCGCGGGCACGAGCACCGCCGAGGATTCGACCTTGCCCTGCGCATCGATCACGATTCGCAGGACGCCGTGATATTCCCGCATCTGGCTGGAATTGAGCGGATGCCACTCGGGGAGCGGACAGCTGACGTCCACGGGCGGCGTGACTTCCTTGTCGTCGGCCGAATACGCTCGTTCCTCCGGGGGAGCGCTGGGCGGCGTCTCCTCGCTCGTGTGCTCGGCGGGCTTGTCCGGCACGCGCGCCGGCGCACGCGCGGCTTCGGCCTTCGCCGCCAGCTGCGCGTTGGCGAGCTTCAGGAAGCCGTCCGCGAGGATCTTGAGGTCCGCCAGCGACGCCGCGTTCTGTCCGAGGTCGTCGTCGGAGAGCAGCGTCATCAGCTGCTCGAACTGCGGCTTCGCCACGTCGTAGTGGCCCTGCTCGAAATTCGCTTTCCCCTTCTCGTACAGATCGCGGACGGCGCCGGGGAGCAGGCGCTTCCGCACGTCGTGAAAGATCGTCACGAGCCGCGGTGAGACGTCGGCGTCGGACATCTTGAAAAGCGGGTTGCGCGTGACGAGCGTCTCGAGCGACTGCTGCGCTTCGGCGGTCCGGCCGAGCGCGAGCAGGCACAGCGATCGATACTCGTCCACCTCGTCGAGCGAGTCGCCGGCCTTCGCCGTGGAGAGCGTGGCCAGCGCTTCTTCGTAGTCACCCGAGGCGTAGAGCGTTTTCGCCGTCGCGAGGTCGCCCGCGGGCGGGGACTGCGCGCCGGCGTCCTGCTGCGCGACGACCGCCCAGATGACGAGCGCGAGGAATGTCGAGAGCATGGCGTTACTTCCTCAGATCCTGCACGACCCGCACCGGCGCTTTCGCGGTTACGACCACCGACTGACGACGCTCTCCGAGCTGCGGGTGGCGGAAGACGAGCTCGTGCGTGCCGAGCGGGACGTCGAGGTTCGCGATCGGCGTCGTGCCGATGTCCTTGCCGTCGAGCGACACGTTCGCCCAGGGCAGCGCGTTCACGGAGAGCGAGCCGTTGGGGATCGCGACGGGCGCCGTGAGCGTCTTGCCCGCCTGAATCTCGACGGGCACCTTCGTGTCGAATCCGAGCGCCGCGTTCTTCAGCTGGAGATCGTGATGCCCCGCGGAGAGCATGAGCTTCGGCGTGCTGGTCGTGCCCACGAGGTTGCCGCCTTCGATCACCTGCAGCTCGAACGGCGCCGAGAGCGTCAGCCAGCCGGCGACGGCACCGGCGGGCGCCATCGCCGCCATCACGGTCGAAGTCGCGCCCGCCGCAATGGTCACCGTGCGGCTCGTGGTCGTCGTGCCGTCCGAGACGATCACGCTGTGCTGGCCCGGCGCGAGCGGCAGCGTCAGCGGCGTCACGCCGCGGCGCGCGCCGTCGATGGTGATCCGGGCGCCTGCTGGGTCAGACGTGATCTCGAGCTGGCCGGTCGCCCCGGCCGCCGCATCGGGCGCGGCGGCAGCGGCCGGACCCGCGGTGTCCGGCCCGACGAGGTGAATCGACCGCATGCCCGGCGTGACGTTCAGCATCACCGGTGTCGCCGATTTCTTGCCGTCGACCACGACTTGCGCGCCCGGGATATCCGACTCGACGAGCACGAGCGGCGGCAGAGCCGTTGATGAAGCCGCGGCCGCCCGGCGCTGGTAGATGAGCCCGCCGATGACGAGCCCCTCGACGAACGCGACGGTCGCGAGTGCCACGACGACCCACTTCTTCGTTCCGCGGTGCCAGGCCGTTGGAGGCTCAGCGAGCGTCGTGACCACCGCGGCGTCCTCCGCGGGGCTGCCGGGCGCCGCGAGCGCTTTCTGTTCCTCATCGCCTGCCGGCGGCACCGCAACCGGACCGGGCAGCGCGTGGATCGTGGCGGGCTTGGGGTATTTGGCCGGCTGCATATCGGAATCCTCCGGCAATTCGAGAAGGGCTTCATTCGCCTCTCGCGCCGACGTGAATGTCCGCCCGTCGAACTGCAGGGCGTGCTCGAGCCACCAGCGCAGCCGCAGCGCAGACATCGACCCGTATCCATCGCGGTGGATGAGCTCGTCGAAGAGCGGCGCGAGCCCGTCCGGATACTCGGCGGGATCGACACGTCGGCCGATCACGAGCGACAGCGCCACGAACCCGAGCTGGATGAGATCGGCCTTCCCGTCGAGGGCGACGACGTCGCCGTCAGCCGACGAGCGTGAAGGAGCGACAGCCAGGCCGAGATCCGAGCGCAGGCGATTGGCGGAGAGGGGGAGCGACTCCAGAGCCGAACCGAGAACGTGCTCAACGATCACGAGCTTGCCTTCGGGCGTCACGATGATCCGGTCCGCGGTGAGGACGCCGTGCGCGACGCCCTCGTCGTGCTGATGAAGGGCGGCCAGCGCCGGCGCGAGCTGCCGGATCAGCTCACGCGCGTAGGTAGGTCCGCGCGCTTCGTGGACGAGCTCGGACAGGCGCCGCCCGGGCGTCTGGTTCGACACCAGCGCGAGTCCCTCGCCGGCGCCGAGCCATTCGACCGCGCGCACGCGTCCGAACGCCGGATGCTTGAAGTGCTCGAGCTGTTGAACGCGCTGCCGCAGCGCGGCCTCGAACGCCGGCGAGGTGCTGAACTCGCGCTTGAATCGCAGGAGCTCGAGCGGCGACGCGGTGCTGTTGTCGAAGAGGAGCAGCCGATCGCCCAGCCCGTCGGACAGCCCGGGCGTATACCAGCTCGCCCGACCCGGCCGCGCGCTCGTGGACGGCGCGGTGTCGTCGACGATGAAGCTGTCGGCGCGTTCCATGCGGCGAATCGGCTAATTTTCCCCCAAAGCTGCACCTGGTACAAACGAAAATTCTGCGGTACCTTATGCCATGCCCACGCACCTCGACCACATCGAGTTTGCCGAAAATCCGGACCCTCGCTGTCCTTGCGTGCTGCTGCTCGACGTCTCGGCGTCGATGCATGGCGACCCGATCCAGGCGCTCAACGAGGGGCTGCGGACCTTTCAGCGGGAGGTGTCGGGCGACACGATTGCCGCCCGGCGCGTGGAAATCGCGATCGTGACGTTCAGCTCGACCGCCAGGATCGTGCAGGACTTCGTCACGGTGGACCAGTTCCTGCCCCCCGAGCTCGCGGCCGGCGGTCAAACCCACCTGGGCGCCGGGATCGAGGCAGCTCTGAACGCGCTGGAGCAGCGGAAGGCCGCCTACCGGAGCAGCGGGGTCGCCTACTACCGGCCGTGGGTCTTCCTTATTACCGACGGCGCACCCGTCGGCGAGGCCGAACCCGTCGTCGAGGCCGCGCGGGAGCGGCTGCTGGCCGAGCAGCACGCCGGCAAGCTCGTGTTCTTCGCCGTGGGCACGGAAAGCGCCGATTTTCAGCGCCTGGGCACGTTCACCCTGCCCAACCGCCCGCCCCTGCAGCTGCGGGGCGTCCAGTTCGTCGAGCTCTTCGAATGGCTCTCGAAGAGTCAGCAGGCCGTCGCCCAGTCCCGTCCCGGGGAGCAGGTGCCGCTGCCGCCCGCCGGGTGGGCCGCGGTGTAGGTGCCGGCGTGTGGCGGAGCATCGGCGCGCGGGCCAAGGGCGTCGCTCACGCCGCCGACGGATCTCCCTGCCAGGACGCGTTTGCCTATGCGCCGCTCGGCCCGGACCTGACGGCGATCTCCGTCGCTGACGGCGCCGGCTCCGCGCCGTTCTCCAAGATGGGCGCCGAGATTGCCGTCGATCGCGCAGTCCGCTATCTGAGAAACGTGAGCGATCTGGTGAACGCCGACACGGCGGTCTGGCCGCACGCGGTCCGGTGCGCGTTCGACGCGGCGCGTGGATCGATTGCCGATCACGCCCGCACGCAGGGCCGCGCCGCGCCCGAGTTCGCGACGACCCTGCAGGTCGTGCTGCTCGGCCACGACGCGTGCTGCTACGGCCGCGTGGGCGACGGGGGCGGCGTCGGCCGCGTGGGCGGCGCGCTCGTGCCGCTCGTGCCGGCGCCCGAGAACGGCTACGCGAACGAAACGCGCTTCCTCACGTCGCTCGACGCCGAGCCGGAAATCTTCTTTCGCGCCGATCGGGTCTCCGACTGCGCGGTCTTCACTGACGGGATTCAGCACCTCGCGATGCAGCTCGCGCAATGGAAGCCGCACGATCCGTTCTTCGCGCCGCTGTTCGATTTCCTGCGCACGAGCGACGACACGACGAGCGCGCAGGACAGCCTCAGCCAGCTGCTCGGCGCCGATCGCTTCGATTGCCGGACGGACGACGACCGGGCGCTCGTGATCTCGGTCTGGACCGGGGACGCGGCCTGACCATGGCGGTGCCGCTCGAGCTCGGGGAGTGTCTCGGGCGGGGCGGCGAAGCGCGCGTCTTCGCGCTGAAATCCGACCCCTCGACCGTCGCCAAGCTGTATCACCATCCGACGCCGGCGCACGCCGACAAGCTCGCGATCATGATTGCGCACCCGCCGGCGCAGGTGGCCGTCAACGGCCAGACGGTGATCGCGTGGCCCACGCGCAAGATCCTCGCGCAGCCGGCCACCGGGCTCGTGACCGGCTTTCTGATGCCGCGCGTCTCGGCCGGCGTGCCGGCGGCGCATCTGCACAACATGAAGAGCCGGCTCGCGCGGCACGCGCACTTCAACTGGCGGTATCTGGTGCGCGCGGCGATGAACCTCGCGCTGACGTTTCAGAACCTCCACGAGAGCGGCTACGTGATTGGCGACGTGAACGATCAGGGCGTGCTCGTGACGGGCAACGCGGTCGTCGCGCTCGTCGACTGCGATTCGTTTCAGGTAACGGACCCGGCGACCGGCCGCGTGTTTCGCTGTACGGTCGGCACGAGCCTCTTCACGCCGCCTGAGCTCCTGGGCTGCAGCTTCGCGGCCGTCGACCGTACGGAGACGCACGATTTGTTCGGCCTCGCCGTCCTCATCTATCAGTTCCTGATGGGCTGCCATCCGTTTCAGGTCAAGATGGCATCGGTCGAGGACGTGGTCTCGATCGAGGACTGCATCGCGCGCGGCCTGTATCCGGATCTGGCGCCGGCGGTCACGCCGTCGCCGGTCGCGCCGCCGCTCTACATTCTGCCGAGGAGCCTGCGGGCGCTGTTTCGCGCGGCGTTCGGCCCGATGCCGGCGGACCGGCCGCGGGCCGCGACCTGGACGCACGAGCTCTGGACGCTCGACCGCGACCTTCGGGGCTGCCCACAGAACGTCAGTCACTTCTTCGGCGGCCACCTGTCGAGCTGCCCCTGGTGCGAGCGCACGGCGTCGCTCGGCGGCCGCGATCCGTTCCCCTCGCCAGAAGCGATTCGCCGCGGCGAACACCTCCGGCGGCCGGCGTCGCCGCCGCGCCGCTGGGTATCCCGGCCGCCGCGGCCGCGCGGGCCGCTGGCGGGCGCGCCGCTCGGCAGCCGCAGCAATTACGTCGCGCGATTTCGTCGGAGATAGCGCTCGGTCTGCGCGGCGCTCCTCAATTCAGTCACGGGCCCGCTCCGGCCGCGTCTACGAGCCCCCGCCGCCTCTGCCCGCGCCCGCGCCGGCGCCCGCCGCCGGCCGCGTGCGCATCGCGCGCGGGTCGAGAATCGTCGCGATCTCGTCGCGCGAATCCTGCAGGTGGCGGCGCGTCACTTCGTCCGTCACCGCCGGCAGCGCCGCCTGCAGCTGCTTGTCGAGCGCCCGCAGCTCGCCCTTGAGGAGCGACCGCACCTCGTCGCTCGGCGGCGTCGGGCCTTCGTTCAGCCGCTGGTTGATGATGTCGAGGTACGAACGCTGCAGGTTGCGGCGATAGATGTCGATCGGCTGCGCCGGCGTGTCGAGCTCGGCCCAGATGCCCTTGCGCAGGTCGCCCAGGAACATGATCGGCGGATAGGCCGTCGGCCCGTCGAGCGCGGTCTGCTCGACCATGCGATCGAGCCTCGCGTCCTGCAGCAGCCCGCCCAGAATCGACGACTGCGACGTCCGGACGCGCTCGACGATGCCCGTCGTCTGAATGCGGCGCAGGATCTCGGGCCGGATCATGAACTGGGGCGTTTTGAACGCGTTGGCGATCAGGAACGTCACGGCCTCCTGCTGCTTCACGCGCGGGACCGTCGTGAACCGCACGCCGTCCTGTCCGATGTGCTTCTGCTGTGAGTTGAATCCACCCACGACGCGCACGACGTGGTTCATTTCCGTCGTCCACTGGCCGACCATGCGCCCGTAAACCTCTTCGAGGTCGTCCCACGGATCGCCCGTCCGGGTGCTCGTGGCCGCGATCAGCATCTCGGACACGCGCGAGAGATTCTTGATCCCGAGCCGCGTCGCCGTCGTGGCGTCGATGTCGCCGACGGCCTCCGTTTCGTCGCCGGGGTCGGTGCCATTGTTGCCCTCGGTCGAGAAGCGCAGGTAGGGCTTCTCGTCCTGCTCGCGCGCCCATTTGTCGAGCATCGGCTTCTCCTGCTCGGGCGTCGTTGCGCCGGGAATCGGTGCGTAGCCCCAATGCGTGGCCCACTTGTCGTAGGGGCCGATCTTCGGCACGAGGTCGTCGATCGCGATGCCGTCCTCCGGCTGCGCGACGTAGTTGAAGCGCGAGTAGTCCATGATCGACGGCGAATGGCCGTTCTCGTGCACCCACTTCGGATCGCGGATCTGTTCGATCGTGTACGTCGAGCTCGACTTCATGTTGTGCTGGAAGCCGAGCGTGTGGCCGATTTCGTGCGCGAGCACGTAGCGCATCAGCCGGCCCATCAGCTCGTCGGGCAGCGGCAGCTTCGCGGCGCGCGGATCGAGCGGGCCCACCTGCAGGAAGTACCAGTCGCGCGTCAGGTTCTGCACGTTGTGGTAGAACTGGATGTCCGCCTCGAGAATCTCGCCTGTCCGCGGATCGTGCACGTTCGGCCCCGACGCGTTTTCCGTGGTCGAGGGCAGCCAGCGCACGACGGAGTAGCGCACGTCCTCAGGCGCCCAATCGGGATCGTTCTTCGGCGCTTCCTTCGCGATGATCGCGTTCTTGAACCCCGCCGCCTCGAACGCCGGCTGCCAGTCCTCGATGCCCTGCTTCAAATACGAGACCCACTTCGTCGGCGTTGCCGGATCGATGTAGTACACAATCGGCTTCACGGGCTCGGAGAGCGCGGCGTTCGGATCCTTCTTCTCGAGCCGGTACCGCGTGATGAAGCGCTTCGGCACGGACTTGTGCTCCTCGGTGCCGTAGTCGGTCGTGCCCTGCGTGAAGTAGCCGACCCGCTCGTCGAACAGGCGCGGCATCATCGGCTTCTCGGGCAGTTTGACCATGCTGTGATACGTGAGCACGGTGCCCGACGCGCCGCGCATGCCGGTGGCGCGTCCGCCGCCGGCGCGGCCGGGGCCCGCTGCCGCCGCCGCGTCGGTGTTGCCGGTGAACGTCTGCGTGACTTCGACGTCGATGTTCTGCGGGAACGCGACGGCCTTCTCGAGGAACGACCGCGTCGGATCGAAGCCGCGTCCGCCGACGCGCTGGCGCACCGAGAACTCGGGCACGTCGGTCATGAAGAGCGGCGTGACGTCGATCACGGGGTCGCCGGACGGCGCGTACGCGGCCACGTTGAACGCACGAATGATCGCCGGATAGTTCGCGTCGTCCACCGCTTCGGCGATGGGCGTGGATGGATCGGCGACGATGCTGAAGTCGATGTTCTGGAGGAGGACGCGGTCGCCCTTCTGGACCCAGCGCACCACGCGGCTGCCGGCCGCCTGGCCGCCGTAGCCCACGCCGATCGTCGTCTTCTTGATCTGCGTGACCCAGAGGTAGTCCTTGCCGAGCTCGGCCTTGGGGATCTCGTAGTACAGCGTGTCGCCCACGCGGTGGATCTTGAAGATGCCGGCGTTTGTCTTGGCCGCCGCGGTGATGACCTGGGCGTACGGGCGCGGCGCGGGCGGCTGACTGCCGCGGCCGGCGCCGCGGCCGGGGGGTTCCTCCTGCTGCTGGGTCGGGGGGGTCTGCGGGTCCTGGCCCCAGATGGGCGTGTCGGGCGTCACGACGCCCTGGGCCGCGCGCACAGCCTCCTGTCCGGCGGCGCCGACGACGAACGCGGCGGCTGCGGCGAGCGCCAGCATCCACCCGGCCGGTCTTCGTTCGATTGCCATGATCATCCTCCAGTCACGATCGACGGGTGCGCGGATTATAGCCGCTCGCGGGCGGTGCGGTTCGCTGTGTTGCATTCTTACCTATGTAGGATTACGATAGCCAGGCCATGCGAAAGCGCCTGTCGTACTCCGCGGTGGCCGTGCTGCACGCGCTCGCGCACGGGCACCGGTACGGCTTCGACATCATCGACCGCACGGGCCTGCCGAGCGCGACCGTGTATCCGACGCTCGGCAAGCTCGAGGACGCCGGGCTGGTGACGTCGGCCTGGGAAGCGGCCACCACCGCGCAGCGGGCCAAGCGCCCGCCGCGTAAGTATTACGAGCTGCGGCCGGCCGGCAAACGCGCACTCGCCGAGGGCCTGGCCCAGTTCCGCGCGCTGCAGTCCGTGCCGCGCGGCTTGCTGCCCGACCCGGTGAAGGACTGATGGCCCGCCTTCTGCGCGCGTTGAGCCGGCTCGCGCCGCCGTGGCGCCGCGACGATTGGCTGCGCGAGTGGTCGGCTGAACTCGGCGCCGCCGGCGCTCCGCGGTCCGTGTCGCTCGCGATCGGCGCCGCCGTCCATGTGCTGTGGCTCTGGTGGCACGAATGGAGCCTCGACCTGGTCGGATCGGATGTCCGATATGCCCTCAGGCGGCTCGTCGCGCGTCCGGCGTTCACCGCGACGGTGCTCGGCACGCTCGCGCTCGGCATCGGCGCCACGACCGCGATGTTCACGATCGTGGATGCGGTGATGCTGCGGCCGCTGCCGTATCCGGCCGCCGACCGCGTGGTGGCGATCTGGCCGCAGATTTCGCTCTCGCCGCATCTCGTCGAGGACGTGCAGCGGCCCCGCGAGGGCGTCGGGATGATCGGCGCGTACAGCGGCTGGGGATTCACCCTCACGGGCGGCACGCAGGCCGAGACGGTCGACGGCGCGCGGATCACGCCCGAGCTCCTTCGCGTCCTCGGCGTCCCGCCGATGATCGGCCAGTGGCTGCCGCTTGGCGCCGGCCGGCCTGGCGAGGACCACGCGGTGCTCATCGGCGAGGGTTTGTGGCGCCGCAGGCTGGGCGGGAATCCGGGGGTCGTCGGCGCGCGACTGTCGATCGAGGGCGAGGACTACACGATCGCGGGCGTGATGCCGGCAGCGTTCGAGTTTCCGAGCCGGCACAGTGAGCTCTGGGCTCCGATTCAGATCGATCCCGCCCGCCCGGACTACAACGCGAACTTCGCGCGACTCGTCGGACGGCTCCCGGAGGGCGCCAGTCCCGTGACGGCCGAGGAGCGGATGCGCGCCTACGCCATCGAGCTCGGCCGGATCTTCCCGAAACAATTCACCGATCGATTGATCGCCCGGCTCACGGTCACGCCGCTGCAGTGGCAGCTCGTCCGCGACATTCGCAAGCCCCTCGTTCTGCTGCTCGTCGCCGTGGGCGTGTTTCTCGTGATCGCGTGCGCGAACACCGCGCACCTGCTGCTTGCGACGTCGGCGAGCCGCGTGACGGAAATCGCCCTGCGGACGGCGCTCGGCGCCAACCGGCTGCGCCTCCTGCGCCAGTTGCTCGTCGAGAGCGCGACGCTTGCGGCAGCCGGCGCGGCGGCCGGTCTGCTCCTGGCGTACTGGCTCGTCGCGGTCTTCGCGCCGCTCGTACCGGACCTGCCGCACATCAGCCGCGCCGTGGTCATCGACCCGCGTGTCGTCGGCTTCACCGTCGTGCTGGCGCTTGGCAGCGCCCTGTTGTTCGGCCTCGCCCCGGCCATGCAGTCGTCGGCGTCGCAGGCTGCGCCGGCGCTGACGACGGGTCGCGGCGGCTCGCCGTCTGGCCGGCGCTCGACGCTGGGCCGGACGATGGTCGCGGTGGAAGTGGCGCTGGCCACGACGCTGGCCATGTCGGCCGCCCTCCTGGGCGAGAGCTTTCTGCATCTCACGCGCGTGGATCTCGGCTTCCGGCCCGAGGGCGTCCTCACGTTCCGCGCATCGGCCCCCGAGTTTCGGTACCAGTCGCCAGACGAGCTGCGCGCGCTCTTCGATCAGATGATCAGCCGCCTGCGCTCGCTCACGGGCGTCGAGGCCGTCGGCGCCATCCACCTGATGCCGCTCACGCTCGACAACTGGAACCCCGGTGTGACGATCGACGGCTGGTCCGAGGCGGAGCAGTACCAACGCGACGTGAACTGGCGCCTCGTGACGCCGGACTACTTCCGCGCGATGGGAATTGCGCTCCGGGCCGGCCGGGGATTCGACGGTGCCGATGACCAGCGCGGTCTGCCCGTAGCGGTCGTGAACGACGCTTTTGCGCGGGACGTCTTTCGCGGCCGGAACCCGCTCGGCCAGCGCATCCGGACGGCGTTCGAGGGCAAGAGCACGTGGGCCACGGTCGTGGGCGTGGTGGGCGACGTGCGGCAGCACGCGGTCGATCAGGCGCCGCTGCCGGAGATGTATCGGCCCTTTGCGCAGCATCCGCTGAGCAGCATGCGGCTGATGTTGAAAGCGACGGGCGATCCCACAGCGCTTGCGGCCGCGGCACGATCGATGACGGCGAGCGTGGATCGCGACATCGCCATCGACGAGCTTCAGCCCCTGCCCGACGTCGTGGATCACGCGCTCGGAAGCGCGCGCCTGCCGCTGGTCCTCGCCGTGATCCTGTCGGTGCTGGCGATGGCGCTCGGCGTCACGGGAATCGCCGGCGTCTTGTCGTGTGATGCGGCCGAGCGCCGGCCGGAAATCGGGCTTCGCCTTGCGCTTGGCGCCACGCCCGCGGGCATTGCGCGGTCGTTCCTGTCGCGCGGCCTGCAGCTCGGCCTGGCGGGCATCGCCGCAGGCGCCATCGCCGCGCTGGCTCTGGGCGGGCTGCTGCGATCCCTGCTCTTCGGCGTGGATCCGGCGGACCCGCTGACGATCGGCCTGGTGGCGCTGGCGTTTCTCGCCGTCATCGTCGTCGCCGCGTACGTGCCCGCCTCTCGCGCGGCTTCGGCCGACCCCTTGAAGTCGCTCCGCGCGCAGTAGGCCGCGCGCCCACGATCTGTTCTATCCTCATGCCGGAATGGCTCCATCACGCATCGTCTGGCTTGGCGTCCTCGGCGTCGTCGCGGGTCTCGCGTCAACCACCCCGATTCGTGCGGACACGTATCCGCGCCAACCGGGCGTAGACGCCCAGCACTACGTATTTCGCCTCGCCGTCAGCGACGCATCGCCGGAGATCGAGGGCGATGCCACGGTCATCCTGCGGCTGACGAGGGACGACGTGCGTGACGTCGTGCTTGATCTGACGTCGGCGCACGACGGTCGCGCGATGAGCGTCACGAGCGTGAGCCGCGACGGCGCGAGGGTCACGTTCGTGCACGAGCACAATCAGCTGACGCTGCCGATCGGCGCGCCCGCGAGCGCGGGGCAGCTCGTGTCGTTCACGATTCAGTATCACGGCATTCCGGCGGCGCCGGCCGGGTCGCAACCGGCGACGAGCCGGGAAAATCCGGGCCTGCGGATCGTGCCCAACAAGTACGGCGAGTGGAGCGCGTTCAGCGAGAACTGGCCGAATCGCGCGCGGCAGTGGCTGCCGATGATCGACCATCCGTACGACAAGGCGACGAGCGAGTTTCTCATCACCGCGCCGGCGAAGTACCAGGTGGTCGCCAACGGCCTGCTTCAGGAAACGATCGATCTGGGCGACGGCCGGCGGCTGACGCACTGGAAGCAGAGCGTGCCGATCGCGTCGTGGCTGAACGCCGTCGGGATCGAGCAGTTCGCGGTGCACCACGCCGGCATGGTGAAGGGCGTCGAGCTCACGACATGGGTCCCCCACCAGGACGACCAGGCCGGGCGCACGTACTTCGAAGGTCCGGCGCGCGAGGCCCTCGAGTTCTACAGCGACTACGTCGGTCCATACGCCTACGAGAAGCTCGCCAATGTCGCCGCGGCCGGACTCAACGGCGGCACCGAGCACGCGAGCTCGATCTTCTACGGTGAAACCGGCATTCGTTCCGACCCGGCCACCGGCGTTGTCCGGCCGGCGACGGGCCTCGTGTACCACGAGGTCGCGCACCAGTGGTTTGGCGATTCGGTCACGGAGAAGGACTGGGACGACGTGTGGCTGAGCGAGGGCTTCGCGACGTACTTCACGCTGCTCTGCACCGAGCACTGGGCGGGCCGCGACGCGTTCGTCGCGGGGCTCGTGTCCAGCCGGCAGCGCATCTTCGGCCTCGAACACCAGAACCCGGGCATGGCCGTGATTCACAACAACCTGGCCGACATGAGCCTGGTGCTGAACCAGATCGTCTACCAGAAGGGCGGCTGGACGCTGCACATGCTGCGCGGTCTGGTCGGCGCGGATACGTTCCACGCGGCGATCCGCGAGTACTACAGGCGCTATCGCGACGGCAACGCGTCTACCCTCGATCTTCAGCACGTGTTCGAGGAGGTGTCCGGCCGGCCGCTGGGCTGGTTCTTCGATCAGTGGCTTCGCCGGCCGGGATCGCCGGCGATTTCGGGATCGTGGCGGTACGACGCGGCGGCGAAGCAGATCGAGCTGGCGCTGGACCAGACCCAGAGCGGCCAGCCGTACCGCGTGTCCATGGATGTCGGCATCAGCGTTGACGGCGCGGCGCTGCGCGTCGAGACGGTGGACATGACGCAGGCGCATCAGACCTGGCGGCTCGCCTCGGACAAGCCGCCCGCAGCGGTCACGCTCGATCCCAACACGCGGCTGTTGTTCGAGGCCGGTGCGTTCGCCGCGCGCGGGCACGCGCCGATGCCGCGCCGCTGATGGCCAGCCCTCCCAGGATTCTGATTCTCAGCGCGTACTACTACCCGTTCCAGGGCGGCACCGAGACGCACGCGCGCGCCGTTGCCACGCACCTTCAGCGGCAGGGGTTTCCGGTCATCGTCGTGACGAAACGCCATGATGGCGCCTCCGCGGCCGTCGAGACGATCGACGGCGTGGCCGTGCACCGCGTCCCGCCCGGCGGTCCGCGCACCGGGTTCCGCAAGTGGCTGATGATCCCGTTTGCGCTCGCGAAGATCCTGAGACTGCGCCAGGAGTTCGACCTGATCTACTGTCCGGGCTACCAGGGCATCGGCATCGCCGGCATTCTCGCCGGCGGCTGGCTGCGGCGGCCGGTCGTGCTGCGGTCCGGCAATCTCGGCGTGCTCGTGGGCAATCAGTGGGACGCGCCGCTCGAGCGCTGGCACATTCCGCCCGGCCTCGCGCCCGTGCGGTGGATGAAGCGCCGGATGACGGCGTTCTACATGCGCGCCGACGCGTTCGCGTGCAACAACCACGAGAACGAGCGCGAGGCGCTCGAGTGCGGCGTCCCGCGAGCGCGCGTGCACTATCTGCCGAACGGAGTGAATACGGATCGATTCCGGCCGGCCGAACCCGGCGAGAAAGCCCGCGTTCGCTCGCAGCAGCGCTGGCCGGCTGACGCGCAACTGTGTCTCTATGTCGGGCGCCTGAGTCTCGAAAAGGGCGTGATGGAGCTCCTCGCGGCGTGGCGCGAGATCGGGAGCGCCACTCGGGTCCTGATCCTGATTGGGCCCGACATGCCGGGACCGCTCGAGGCGGGACCGGCCGCCCGCCAGTTCGTGGCCGACCACCAGATGCAGGACCGCGTGATCTTCCATGGCGAGACCACCGACGCGGCGACGCTGCTGCGCGCGGCCGATCTCTACGTCCAGCCGTCGCACTACGAGTCGTTCAGCAACGCGCTCGTCGAGGCGATGGGGACCGGTCTGCCCGTCGTGGCCACACGCGTGGGCGGCATGCTCGACTGCATCGTGGACGGCGAAAACGGGCTGCTGTCGGCGCCGAAGGACGCCGCGGACCTCGCGGCGAAGCTGCGAACCCTGTTGGACGACCCCGCCCGAGCGGCCCGGCTCGGCGCAAGGGCGCGCGAGACCGTCGTGGCGTCGTTCGCCGAACCGGTGATTATGCGACGGTTTGCCGAGCTGTTCGTGGCGACGGCGGCGCAGCCGAAGAGCTGATCGGCGCCGGCCGTCCGCGTCCCTCGAGGATCTGACGATGCCAGTGCTCGAGCATCAGCAGTGACCACAGCCGCGCGGCGTTGTTGCGCCGGCCGGCCCTGTGGTCCTCGATGAGGCGTTCGACGACGTCGCGGCGGAAGTAGCCGCGGCGCACGGTGGCCGGGTCGAGCAACACTTCACGCACGTAGCCGTAGAGATCGTGCCGGAGCCAGTGCTTCAGCGGGATCGAAAAGCCCATCTTGCGCCGGTACAGCAGCTCGTGCGGCAGGATGCCCTGGTGCGCATCCTTGAGGATCTTCTTGCCCTGCCGCGCGGTCACTTTCCATGCCCGCGGCAGCGCCGCCGCGAACTCCATGACCTCGGTGTCGAGCAGCGGCGAGCGCCCCTCGAGGCCGACCGACATCGCCGCGATGTCGACTTTCACGAGCAGCGTGTCCGGCAAGTACATCAGCGTGTCGGTTCGCAACGCGCGCTCGACCGCATCCGATCCGACGGCCGCGGCGCTCTCGATCATCAGTCGCAGGAAGTACTCCTCGGCGTTGGACGGCGCCAGCCGCGACGCGAACTCCGGCGCGTACATCCCGCGGCGCTCCTGCGCCTCGAACTCGCGATGATGGAACAGGCGCAGGTTGAACTCGTCGAGCGTGCCGCGCGCGGCCTCGGCGAACAGCCGGACCTTGCTCGTCGTCCCCGACGGCCCGGGGATGAACCGCGCGAGCTGTCCGGCCAGGTCCCGCATGGCGGGCGTGGTCGCTGCCTGATACAGGCTGCGCACGAGCAGCGCGCGGTAGCGCTCGTACCCGCCGAACCATTCGTCGCCGCCGTCGCCGTTGAGCGCGACCGTCACGTGCTGGCGCGTCAGGCGGCTCACGTAGTACGTCGGCAGCGCGGACGAGTCGGCGAACGGCTGGTCGTAGTGCCACGCCAGCGTGGGCAGTATCTCCACGGCGTTCGGCTCGACGACGAACTCCTGGTGGTCGGTGCCGAACTTCTCGGCGACCATCCGCGCGTAGTGCGTCTCGTTGAAGTCGTCGTACGTGAAGCCGATCGAAAACGTCTTGACCGGATCGGACGAGCATTCGGCCATGGCCGACACGACGGCCGATGAGTCGACGCCGCCGGAGAGAAACGCGCCGAGCGGCACGTCCGAGATCAGGCGCGCGCGCGTGGCGTCGACGATGAGCTCGCGCAGCCGGCGGCGCGCGTCCTCGTACGAAAGCGTCGTCTTCGTCGTCCAGTCCGCGCGCCAGTACGTCTCGATGCGCGGCCGGGCGCCCGGCGTCCACGTGAGCGTGCTCGCCGGCGCCAGCCGCTGCACGCCCTTGAACACGGTGCCCGTGCCGGGAATCGCCTCGTAGGCGAGATACAAATCGATGGCGTTGGGGTCGAGCTCGCGCGGGCAGTTCGGCAGCGCGAGCAGCGCTTTGATCTCGGAGGCGAAGTACAGCCCGCGGGTGTCCTCGAACCAGTAGAGCGGCTTCTTACCCGGGCGATCGCGCGCGAGCACGAGCGTGCGCGTGCGCCGGTCCCAGGCCGCAATCGCGAACATGCCGCGCACGTGCGGAATCGCCGCGACGCCCAGGTCCTCGAACAGGTGCACGAGCACTTCCGTGTCGCTGCGCGTCCGGAACTGATGGCCGCGCGCCTCGAGGCCGGGCCGGAGCTCGCGGAAGTTGTAGATCTCGCCGTTCAGCATCACCCAGCAGTCCTCGCGCTCGTCGGCCATCGGCTGGGCGCCGCACTCGAGGTCGATGATGGCGAGACGGCGGTGGCCAAACCCGACGCCGGGGCGGAGGAGCAGACCCTCGCCGTCCGGCCCCCGGTGGGCGATGGCGTCGGTCATGGCCTTCAGGAGGCCGCGATCCGGGACGGATCCGTCGGCCGTGACGATGCCGGCGATGCCGCACATGGCCACAGCGTACCGCGGATCCGCGCGTCGGCGCCGCCGTTTTTGAGTCTGATCGAGCCGGGCGGCCTACGATCCGCCTTTGATTTTCGGCGCCTCGGGAATCGCGGCGCCGTCATGCCGCGGCTCCGATCCAGCGAAGTGCACGCCGTTGCCGTCGTCCATGACGGCCTGGCCGAAGCCGAACGTGCCCGAGCGCGGCGGAATCGTGCGCACCTGATGGCCGAGCGCGGCCAGCCCCGCGCGCGTGGCCTCGGGCACGATTGCCTCGACGTCGACGTCGCAGCCGCTGAACGATTCCTTCGTGAAGCGGCCGACCTCGAGCGCCTCCTGCACGTCGAGCCCGAAGTCCACGATGTCCGAGACGAACTGCGCGTGCGCCTGCGCCTGGTTGAACCCGCCCATGATGCCGAAGCCGATCTTCACCGGCCCGCGCTCCATGAACGCCGGAATGATCGTGTGCAGCGGACGCTTGTGCGGGGCGATCTGATTCGGGTGGCCGTCCTCGAGGGTGAAGAGCGCGCCGCGATTGTGCAGCATCACGCCCGTCCCCGGCGCCGTGAGACCGCTGCCGAACGACGAATACAGGCTCTGGATGAGCGAGACGATGTTGCCGTGGCGGTCGATGACGGAGAGATAGATCGTGTCGCCGCCCGTCGAGTCCGTCAGACCGCCGAACTTCGACGGTTCGACCGAGCAGGCGGCTTTCGCGGGATCGATCAGCGCGGCCCGCGCCTGGCCCTGCGGCTTGCTGAGCATCGGCAGCACCGGGACGTTGGAGAACTTCGGGTCGGCGACATAGCGAAGCATGTCCGCGTAGGCGAGCTTCTTCGCCTCGATCATCACGTGCATCGCCTTCGTGCTCGTGAGGCCGTACTCGGCGATGGGAAACGGCTCCATGATGTTGAGCATCATCAGCGCCGCGATGCCCTGCGTGTTCGGCGGCAGCTCGTACACCGTCCAGCCGCGGTACGTCGTCGAAATCGGATCGACCCACTCGGGCTGATAGTCCCTGAGATCCTCGGCGGTCATCAGGCCGCCCTTGTCGCGCTCCAGTTTGAGGATCGCTTCGGCGGTCTTGCCCTCGTAGAAGCCGGCGGGGCCCTTCGCGGCGATCAGCTTGAGCGTGTTGGCGAGATCGGGGTTCCTGAAGATCTCGCCCGCCCGGGGCGCTCGGCCGTCGATGAGGAACGTGCTCGCCGACGCCGGATCGGCCGACAGCTTGCGCGTGGCGTTGTTCCAGTAGCCGGCGATGACGTCGGTCACCGGAAACCCGTCGTCCGCGTAGAAGATCGCCGGCGCGAGCAGATCCGCGAGCGGCAGCGTGCCGAACCGCGCTCGCAGCGTCTCCCAGCCCTTTACTGCGCCCGGCACGGTGATCGAATAGATGCCGTTCTGCGGCATTCGCGTGAGGCCTTTTGACCGCAGAAACTCCGCCGTCATGCCCGACGGCGCCCAGCCGCCCGCGTTCAGCCCGTACAGCTTGCCGGTTTGCGCCTCGTAGTACATGACGAACAGGTCGCCGCCGATGCCGTTGTAGTGCGGCTCGACGAGGCCCATCACGGCGTTGGTCGCGATCGCCGCGTCCACCGCGTTGCCGCCGCGTTCGAGGATCTGCACACCGGCCTGGGCCGCCAGCGGCTGGCTCGCCGCGACGATGCCGTACTTCGTCGCGACCTTCGATCGGCCGGTGACGACGTGCGGCTTGCTGGCCGGCGCAGGTGATTGCTGGCCGGCGACGCCCGTCAGACTCATGGTGACCCCGGCGATGACCGCGATTCGAAGACGCATGACACGCTCCCCCCGCTCCCGTGGTCCGCCGATGATACGCCAGAGGTGGGACTAATCGGTTTCCGGCAGCAGCGACGCCCGCACGGTGCGCACGCCGTGTCCGGAGACGGCGGTCACCTCGAAGCGAATGCGGCCATAGTCGACCACGTCCCCGACAACCGGCGGCCGGCCGAGCCGCGCCAGCACGAGCCCGCTGACGCTGTCCACGTCCTCGTGCTCGAGATCGACGCGGAAGTGCTGGCCGAGCTCGTCGAGCCGGACCGTGCCGGCGGCGATCGCCGATCCGTCCGGCGCCGCCTGGAGCGGCGGGGCCTCGGGCACGCCCTCGTCGATATCGCCGACGACTTCCTCCAGCAGATCCTCCAGGCTGATCACGCCCGCCGTGCCGCCGTGTTCGTCGATGACGACCGCCAGATGCGCATGCGTCCGCTCCATCGTGGTCAGCACGTCGTCGAGCGGACTGGTTTCGGGCACGACCGGAATCGGGCGCACGTCGGCCGCAGTGATGCGTCCGGTCTGCGGGAGCCGCCGCAGGAGATCCTTCACGTGCAGCATGCCGATGATGTGATCGAGATCGCCGTCGTACACCGGAAAGCGGGTATGACGGTGCGTCGTGAGCAGAGCGCGCAGATCGTCCGACGAGGCGCCGACCGGAATGCCGACGACGCGCACGCGCGGCACCATCGCCTGGCCGGCGTTGAGGTCGCCGAATCCGAACAGCTCCTTGAGCAGCGCGCCGGACTCCTTGCGCAGGGCGCCGCCGCGCGCACTTTCCTCGACGATGAGCTCGAGCTCCTCGGCGGAATACGAGTGCGCCTGCGGCGCGCTCTGCCGTCGGATGCCGAACAGCAGGAGCGCGGCGCGAGCGAGGACGTGCAGCGTCGCCACCAGCGGATACGTGACGATCAGCACGACGCGCATCGGCCAGTACACGAGGCGCACGACGCCCTCGGCGCGCTGCAGCGCGAGGCTCTTCGGCACCATTTCGCCCGCCACGATGTGGACGTAGGTCAGGGCGGCGACGGCGACGATCCCGGTCAGGCCGTGCGCCACCAGCGTGTGAAGGACGCCCGGCAGATCGACGTGCGGCGCCAGCCACGCCGCGAGGCTGTGCTCGCCGTACATGCCGAGGCCGACGCTCGCGATCGTGATGCCCAACTGCGACGTGGCGATGTACCGGTCCTGAGCTCCGGGCGAGCGAAGCACCGCGAGGATGCGGCGGGCCAGCGAGTCGCCCGAGGCGGCGCGGTGCGCGATCGCCGGACGCGGCGCGCTGACGAGCGCGAATTCGGCAGCGACGAACAGCGCGTTCACGAGCACGAAGCCGGCGATGACCGCGAGGAGGGTGGCCCAGGGCATGGCGATCACCCGCGCGCCGGCTCGACGCCGACGAGCGCGACGAGCACGTCGTGAATCGTGATGAGTCCCACGACCTCGTCCGACCGGTCCACGACCATGGCCTGGTGGACGCGCCGCTCGCGCAGGACGGAGACGATGCGATCGGCCGCGAGGTCCTGGCTGATGCGCACGACCGGCCGCATCAGCTGCCGGAGGGGCAGCGGGCCCTGCTGGACGTAGCGATAGACGAGATCCTTGACGCTCAGCGAGCCGACGACGTGCGCCCGCTCGGCGTGATAGACGGGAATGCGGCTGAACGGGCTGGCCGTCACCAGGCGCACGACGTCGTCCCACGGCAGGTCGTCGGCCACCATGGTCAGACGATCGAGCGGAACCATGAGATCGCGCGCCGCGCGACGGCCGAGGCGCAGCGCGCGGTGCAGGCGCTGCTGTTCGTCGGGCTCGAGCAGGCCGCCGTCGCGGCTCTCGGCGATCAGCAGATCGATCTCATCGGGTGAGTGAACGTGCCGCTGCGGCGCCAGGCGCGCGCCCAGCAGGCGGAGGATCAACGTCGTCGTGCCATTGATGGCCGCGATGAACGGACGGAACACGCGCAGCGACCACCGCATGGGCAGGACCGTGGCGAGTGCGACCTCGGTCGGAAACTGCAGCGCAAGGGACTTCGGGATGAGCTCGCCGATCACTGCCTGGATCGCCGCGAGCGCGATCAGGATCACGAGCTCGGCGGCGTCGTGCGAGCGATGGACGTCCCACCCCAGCCGCGCGGCGAGCCCGTTGCCCAGGCCGACCGCCATCGTCGCCTGGGCGTACGCGCCGAGCAGCAGGCTCGACACCGTGATGCCGATCTGCGACGCGGCGACGTACCGGCTGAGTCCGGCCGGCGTCTCGATATACGGCAGCAGCCGGCGCGCCATCGCGTGGCCGTCCTCGCTGAGCCACCGCACGCGGCTGCGCCGGACGCCGACGGCGCCAAACTCGGCCGCGACGTAGAACGCGTTGATGAAGATGAGCGCGGCGACGACCACCCACACGGCGGGCGACATGGGTGAGACAAGTCTAAGCCGGTTGGACTAGGATGTGCCGGGCGATAGTGGGCGTATTTGCCGCGTGACCTGCAGGTGACCCATGTGGAAAGAATTCAAAGCCTTCGTCAATCAGGGTAGCGCTCTCGATCTGGCCGTCGGCGTGATCATCGGCGCCGCGTTCGGCAAGATCGTGAATTCGATTGTAAATGACATCGTGATGCCCATTGTGGGGCTGTTGCTCGGCGGCGTGGACTTCGCGAACCGGTTCATCGTGCTGAAGGGCGGAGATTATCCGACCCTCGAAGCGGCAAAGGCCGCCAAAGCGCCCGTGCTGGCCTACGGCTCGTTCATCAACGCGGTCGTCGAGTTCTTCATCGTCGCGTTCTCGATCTTCCTGGTCGTCAGGCAAATCAACAAGTGGCGCGGCACGCCCGCCAAGCCCGCGTGAGGACAGGAGGGGCCATGAGGACGCGAATGCTCGTGCTGGCGGCCGCGATGATCGCGGCCGCGGTGACGACGGGTGTGCACGCCGGTCAGACGGCGCCGCCGACCTTCACCCGAACCGTGCTGCAGGACCAGGACATCTCCGCGAAGGATCGACACGGCGTGATGTCGCGATCGGAGTTCATGCCGGGCGCCTCATCGGGCCGGCACTTCCATCCCGGCGAGGAGTTCGGCTACGTTCTCGAGGGCACGCTCGAGCTCACGGTCGACGGCAAGCCGCCGCAGCGCCTGAAGGCCGGGGACGTCATCTACATGCCCGCCGGAACGATCCATGACGCCAGGAACGTGGGCCCCGGGACGTTGAAGGTGCTGTCCACCTACGTGCTCGAAAAAGGCAAGCCGCTCGCCACCGCAGTGAAGTGACGCGTCGGTCACTGGAGGAACGCGAATGCGACGAGCCGTGATCGTATCGGGAATCGTCTCGCTGGCGATCGGCCCCCCGGCGCTGTCGGCCCGGCAGGCCAAGCCCGCGATGACGTTGACGAAGGCCGGCCTCGCAGCCACCGTCAACAACAACCAGAAACAGGCGCTCGCGCCGGCCGCGGGAGAGACGTTTCTGTGGGTCTCCGCCACGGCCTCTGCGGCCGAGACGCTCGACCTCACCAGGATCGCGGTCGTCGATGGCCCGAGCTCGTCGCCTCTGCTCGGCGTCGACAGCACGTGGGATGGCGACCCCAAAGCGTTTTCGATGATCGCACCCGTGCACCTGCAAGCCGGCAACACGCTGCAGGCGCCGATGGAGCAGTCCTCCTCGGACGGTTCGAGCGCGTTTGCGTTCACGCCCGGCAAAGGGGCCACGCTCAAGATCAGCAAGCCGCCCGTGTCCTTCTGCCTGGTGTTTGCCGTGCCGCGCGGGTTCCGATCGGGCCAGGTCAAGGGGCTTGGCGCGGCGAATCTGCCGCTGCCCGCGCTCGCAGCGGGGCGCTGACCGGGCGTGCGACATGCCGCGCGGATTCGCGATTTTCGGCACGGCGATCGGATCGTGCGGGATCGCGTGGAGCGACGCCGGCGTGACCGTCGTGCAGCTCCCCGAGACGACCGTGGAGCGGACCCGCGCGCGGCTTCGCCGGCGCAGTCGCGGCGCGGCCGAGCTCCCGCCGCCGCCGGCCATCACGCGCGCGATTCGCGACATCGTGGCGCTGCTGAGCGGGGCGCCGACAAATCTGTCGGACATCGCGCTCGACGTCGACGGCCTGCCGGCCTTCGATCTGGAGGTCTACACAATCGCACGCGGCATCGCGCCTGGGCACATGCGGACGTACGGCGAGATCGCGGCGGCGATCGGCGCGCCGGACGCCGCGCGCGCCGTCGGTCGCGCCCTTGCGCGCAATCCATTTCCCCTGATCGTGCCGTGCCATCGCGTGCTCGCCGCCAACGGCAAGCCCGGGGGCTTTTCCGCGAACGGCGGCGTCACGACGAAGCTCCGGCTGCTCGCCATCGAACGTGCGCTCCCTGCCGAAGGGCGCTTGTGGGAAGGTGGGTGAACTCCGCGGATTCCGCGACGTCGCGGCGCAGAAGTCTACTATTCAGCGGACTTCTTGCGAGGAGGGCCCGCGCAATCGCGCCGCCGCCGCCTCCTGTCATGGCACGAGACCTGCGACCATGACCCCTGCAAGTCCCCCAGCGTGGAGCATGGGTCATGAATTCTGTGGCAGGCATTTATTGGGTCGCCGGGGCCCTGGTCGGTCTCGGTGCGTTCATGTTGATCTGGAAGCAGGGCGGATGCCGTCATCCGAACCCGCACTACATCCGTCAGGGCACACAACTGAACGACGTCACCGGTGAGGTCGTCGTCCGGCCCGCGCAGTACTGCTGCTACGAATGCGGCAAGACGTGGCCCGCTGAGCAGCGCGATCCGGCGTGGAGCGCGACGGGCCTCGTGCAGAAGTTCGAGGGATACGACGAAAAGAAAGCGCGGCGCGGAGCGAAGCGCATGGCGTCGGAAGAGCGCCAGCGTCGCGCGCTGGCGGCACGGCGCGTGCAGCCGGTCGAGCCGGCGCCCACGCCGATCCAGTTCGCCGCGCCGTCGGCGCCTCGGCGGCCGCAGCCGACCGAAGTCGTCAGTCTCCGATCGCGCAAGCCGGCCTGACGTCCGGGCCCGGCCAATCGCCGCCTCCGATCGTCGCAAGATCAGGGCAGGTTGGAGGTGCGAAATGACCATGCTCAAGACGTCCACGCCGGCGGCATTCGGGATGGGCGTGTTGTGCGGTGCCGCGCTCGGCGCGATCGCCGGCCTGCTGTTTGCCCCGAGGCCCGGTTCGGTGCTGCGACGCGGCGTCGCCGACTCGGTCAGCGACATGACGCGTCAGGCGTCAGCCACGATGGCCGACGTCGCTGCCCGCAGCCGACGCGCCTGGGTCGCCGGCCGGGAAGCGTTCAACGCCGAGCCGCAGCTGCGCCAGCCCAAGCCGGCGATCAGGGACGAGGCGCTCGTCCGGTAGCGAGGTCCCTGACGACCCAGCGGCACACCGCGCGAAGGCCGCCGGCCTCGAACTGCATGTTGAGATCGACGAGTGACACGCCGTTGAACAGGCCGAAATCCCCGGCCTCGGGCTTGTAGGCGGGCGCCTTCCAGCGCGTGGCAGTCCCGTAGACGCTGCTTTCGAGCTGGCCATCCTTCCAGATCCAGGCGCCGGCGCCAGGATGCTGCGGCCGCGAACCGAAGAGCGCGGCGTGCATCGCCGCGGCATCGTCCGGGCTGGCGCTCCCGGTTTCGAGGAGCGGCAGAAGTTCGGCCAGGCTTGCAAGCGCGGCGCGCTGGTCCTGCTCGGCCTGCGTCGCGAACACGGCCGCCAGCCCCTGACGCAGGGCGCCCGGCGCGACGCGGATGGCGGCGCCGTTCAAATCGCGCGTCTCGACCTGCGGAACCGCCACGGGCTGCGACCATGGCATGTTGCTGAACACCAGATAGCCGTTCTGCACTTCCAGTCCGAATCGCATCGTGGCGACACCGGGCACGCCGAGTGTGTAGACCCAGGCGTCGCGACCTTCGATCTGCCGGAACTCGACCTCGCCGGGCCGCGTCGTCCTCACGCCGGTCCGCGCGGCCTGGCGCAACAGCTGGACGGCGCGCTCCGGATCCTGGAGCTCGACGAAAATTCGGCACGGCCGCGTAAGCACCGAGGCGGCGAAGGACATGCCGAGGTTGGCGCCCACCCCGGCGCCGAAGCTCGCGTTCCCGAACGCGCCGAGCAGGTCCGACGTTCCGAGCGTGATGATCGGATCGGAGTCCTGAATGGCGATGTGCAGCGACGGCCCGATCGTGTCGAAGAACTCCGGGCTGATGCCCGTGTATTGCGAGAAGAGATCGTGCAGGCTGCCGGAAATCCCCACCCACGACTGATCCGTCAGATTGATCGACAGTTGAAATATGGGCTCGGGCGACACGACCGGCACGCGCAGCGGCGTGCCAGGCTCCTTGGCCGCGACGAAGTCGCGGACCGACTTGTACATGTCGCTGTCGATCAAAGGCAGGATGAACGTCGAGAGCTCCAGCGCGCCGCCCGGCGCGTCGTCCAGGCGGAGCGCGATCGGGTCGAAGTACTGCCGCCAGTACTGCTTGTACTCGTTGACGTACGCCTGGTACGCCTGGGCCTCGGCGGCCGTCGCCGTGTCGATCGAGGACGTGTCGACCGCGTTCAGATCGGCGAGCGCGCCCCAGTCGTTGGACGCGGCCGACAGGTTGTCCCGGACGCGATAGTTCTGCGCGACGACGCTGCGCGGGACGTAGCCGAGATCCATGAGCGTTGGAAGGTCCGGCGTGCCCTTGTGCCCGTCCAGCTTGTAGAGAAGCGCGCCGGCCGAGATCACCGACATGTCGGCGCCGGCGAGCAGACGGCGGAGCTGGCCGATTTTCAGCGCCGGGCCGACCATGCGGCGGATGAACGGATCGGAGAAGTACGCGAACGCCCGCGTCTCGGTGCGCAGCGGCAGCTCGGTCAGCATGTACCGGAACTCGGCGCTTCGCCCGAGGCTGGCCGCTGACGGATCGCTCGCGAGCGCGAGCATGCGATCCAGCTCGCGGCGGCTCGTGCTCAGGTACACGACGTCGCCCTGCCGCGCCCACGCAGCCAGGCGGCCCGACGACGTCGGTTTCTCGGTCACGCCCTCGGGCCTCAAGTCGACGATGCCGGCAGTGCGAAGCGCGAGCGCGACCGCGTCGCCCGAGCGGACGTGCATGACAAGCGTGAGGTCCGTCCCCTCGATGAAGAACAGGTCCGGCGTCACGAGCGCGAGCTCGGTGACTTCACCGGATTCGAGAAACCGCCGGCTCGCGCCCTCGACCAGCCCAAGACGACGAAGATACCGGCCTTTGAGCTCGTCGTCGTAGGCGGTCGACGTGACGAGCGAACCTGCGCGCGCCAGAAAATCACCGCCCGTGTCGAGAAACGGGAACAGCGCAGACGGCTTGGCGAAGTAGATGAAGAAGCGATCGGCCGGGACGCTGTCGGCGAGCGCAATTCGTCCGCCCGGTTTTCCGGCCAGCAGACGGTCGAAGGGCAGTGAGGCGACGTCAACGGTGTTCAGCCTGGAAACGGGCACCGGGCCGGCGTCGAAGCGGGTCGGGACCGTCGGGCGCAGGAGCTGCATCTGGAGCGTCTCGCGCATCGCGGCGCGGCCGCCGAATACGCCGAACACGTCGGTCGTGCGCGATCGGTCCGCCATCATGACCGGACTCATGGGTTGCGGCGGCGCCGCGGCGCCGTAGAGCTCGCTGCTTCTGGCGATCCACGCGCGCAGGACCGCCGCGTCCGCGTGGTCGATGAGCGGGAGCCATTCGCTTTCACGGGCCGTCGCCCATTCGGCCATCACCGCTCGATCGGCGCGGCCGCCCTGGAGCGTCCAGCGAAGCTCCATGTGTCGATTTGATTGCGCGTCGGTCAGCGACAGCGTGGCGACGGGAGCGGTCGCGCTTCGAAGCAGCCCGAGCACCCGGTGCCGCACCGGCGTCCTCGCGTCGACGAATTGCATCGAGTCCTTCTTCCGCGCGAACGTGAGCGTCAGCTGGTACCTGGCGAGCAGCGCCGCGTCAACCGGCACGCGCTCGATCGCGCCGTCGGAAAACAGCACCCACTGCTTGCCGTCGTCGATGAAGGGCCGCAGCTCGAGCACGAGCGGCGTGTGCGGCCGGCGCGGACCCTGCAGCTGGGCCGGTGACGCAATCGCTGTCGCCGGCACGACGAAGAAGAACGGACCAGGCAGCGGCTTGCCGGCGTCGTCCGGCCAGGGCGATCGCTTGGCCGACTCGACCACGTACCCGAACTTGGTCCTGTCGAGGTCGTCGAACGAGTTCGGACCGATGCCGCCGTGCAGGCGCGCGTAATCCTGCAGCGCAGGGAAGAAGGACTGGACGGGCCAGGGCTGGCTGTCCATGCCGCGCTGCATCTGTGCGGCCAGCACACGTCGGCCCGCGGTCTCGCCGGGTGGCGCTGCCGGCACGACGAACACCTGGTCGAGCGCGCCGGCCGGCGCGATCGACGAGACTTGCCAGGATCCAGACGGCAGATCGATCTCCGTGCCGACGACGGTCAGATCGAGGCGCGTGTTGGTGAACGTGCGGGCGGTGGCCGCAGATACCGCGGACTGCGCGGCGTTGTGACTCGGGATGGCCAGCACGACGACCAGCAGCGTGGACCCGGCGACGCACCGCCTGAAAATAGGGAGCATGGGCGCCTTTCCTGGGCCGGCGAGTGACGCGGCGCCGGCGCGATCGTTGGAATGAGGCAAGAATAGCGCCAATCCACAGTCGCGCCAGGCCCGGGTCGGGGCGCCGGTGCCGCGACCGAGCGTTGCTGCCAGTTACAGGAACGCACTGGAACCGGGTGCGATATCGTGGAGCCATGCCGCGATTTGGCTGGTGTGTTCCGGGAGCCCCCGGAGTCATCCTCGCGATCGCGGCGGCCGCCTGCGGCCAGGCCGCGCCCCACGATGCGGCGCCGGCGCCCGCCGACTCGCCGACGGTCGTGACGGAGAAGTGGCGCGCCAAGCACGAGACCGACTACCGGCGCGACTGGGTGAGCATCGCCGGACTGTTTTCGTTCAAGGCTGGCGTGAACACCGCCGGCAGCGCAAAGGCGAACGATATCGTTCTGCCGGCCTCGACCCCCGCACTGGTCGGCCGATTCATCCTGGCCGGGCACCAGGTTCGCTTCGAGCCGGACCCGGGTGCCGCGGTGCTGCGCAAGGGCCAGCCGGTCACGGCCGCGGTGGACCTCGAGGACGATAGCGCGCCCGGCGAGGACGAGCTCACGATTGGCGACGTGCGGCTCACGGTGCACGCGAGCGGCGAGCATCTCGGCTTGCGCGTGCGCGATCCCAACGGCCCGCTCGCGCGGGGATTCCTGGGCTTCAACTGGTTTCCGATCGATCTGCAGTATCGCGTCACGGGACGGTTCATCAAGGACGCCGATCCGAAGCCGATGAAGGTCGTCAACACGTTCGGCGACCTCGACGAGTACAAGACCGAGGGCGTGGTGGAGTTCACGCTGATGGGTCAGACGGTTCGTCTGCGGCCGTTCACGACCCGGCCGAATCGCTTCTACTTCGTCTTTCGCGACGCGTCGAGCGGGCAGGAGACGTATGAGACCGCGAGGTTCCTGTACGCCGATCTGCTTGCCGACGGCACGACCGTGCTCGACTTCAATCAGGCGTACAACCCGCCGTGCGCATTCAATCCCTACACGACGTGCCCGATTCCGCTGCGTGAGAATCATCTGCCCGTGAAAGTGCTGGCGGGCGAGAAGGCGTACCCGGCGCACGTGCCGCTCGGACGCCCGGGCGGAGGCGGCCGCCCGTGATCCGGCGCCCGATCACGAATTCTTCAGGCCTTCCTCACGACTTCAGGTAGCGGCTCCTGCGATCCTCCTGGCGACAGGAGGGCGTGATGGTTGTCCGGCCGGGCGGTGCTGCTTCGTTCCTGGTGGTGTTCATGGTGTCGTTGATTGACTGTGCGCCGGCGCTGGCGCAGGGGCCGTCGCAGCCGGCCGCGGGGCTGTCCCGCCTCGAGATCAGCGCGACGGTGCCTTTCAAGAGAACGAGCACGGGTGCCGGCGCCGAGCCCGCCTGGTCGGGACCCGGCGCGTCGATCGCGGTCAACGGCAACGTCAGCGATCGGTTGGCCATGGCCGCCGAAGCCGAGACGTATTTTCACCACGCGGTGACGGCGCTCGTCGGCGCGCAGGCGAGCACCGGCTTCTTCTACGGCAGCAATCGCGATCCGGTGCCGGGCAGATTCTTCGCCCGGGCGCTCGTGGGCGCCGTGGCCGTGGGCACGGCCGAGGCGCGGGCGGCGCTGCAGGTCGGCGGCGGTGCGGACGTGCTGCTCAGCCGCACGCGCGGCGTCGGACTGCGCTGGGATGTGGGCTATGAAATCGTGCGGGGCGAGACGCACCGCCCGAGCGGCCGCATCGCGATCGGCCTGATCTTCGGGCCGCACCTCCTGCATTGATTGACCCCCTCGATGGTCCGGCGCTACCATCGCGAAATTGCCCCACCCCTACGACGACCACGGCCATGATCACGCCGGGCACACGCACGGCGTCAGCGCCGACGCCGATCGCCGCTACCTGACGATCGCGCTCGCGCTGATCGCCGGGTTCATGGCGTTCGAGGTCGTCGTCGGCATCCTCGCGCACTCGCTCGCGCTCTTGTCGGACGCCGGCCACATGCTGACCGATGCCGGCGCGCTCGTGCTGTCGCTCGTCGTGATCCAGCTCGTGGAGCGACCGACGGGCAGCCACCTGACCTACGGGATGCGGCGCGCCGAGGTGCTGAGCGGCCAGGCCAACGGCGCGGTGCTGCTCGTGCTCGGCGTGCTCGTCGTGTACGAGGCGATCTCGCGGCTCATCCACCCGCCCGAGGTCGCGGGCCTGCAGGTGACGATCGTCGCGGCCGTCGGCGTGGTGGTGAACGTCGCCGCGGCGTGGGTCCTCGCGAAGGCGAACCGCCAGAGCCTGAACGTCGAGGGCAGCTTTCAGCACATCGTCACCGATCTGTACGCGTTCCTCGGCACGCTCGCCGCGGGCGTCGTGATCATCTTCACGGGGTTCAACCGGGCGGACGCGATCGCGTCGCTGTTCGTGGCGGCGCTGATGATTCGATCGGGCTTCAGTCTGCAGCGGAAGGCGATTCGTGTGCTGCTCGAGGGCGCGCCCGAGAAGACGACGCCCGAAGAGGTGGGCTGGGCGATGGCGCGCATCGAGCACGTGAGCGAAGTGCACGACCTTCATCTCTGGGAGCTGGCGCCCGGTCATCCGGTGCTCACCGCGCACGTCCTCGTCGGGCACGACGCGGACTGCCACGCCGTCCGGCGGACGCTCGAACGGGTACTCCGTGAGCGCTTCGCCATCGCCCACACGACGCTGCAGGTCGACCACGCGCCGCAGCAGTTCCTGTCGATCTCCAGGAAATAGCCCAGGGCCCGAGATCTATTTCATCCGGTCGTAGACTTTCCTCGCGGCGGCCTTGATCGCCTCGGTCGGATCGCCGCTTCGCCGCATCTGGATCGAAAAGAACGTCGTGCCTTTCAGCACCTGCAGCTCTTCGTGCTTGTCGTTGTACCAGCACGTCGTGTCGCCGAGGCCGGTCAGCCCGTCCTTGGTCTTCTGCGCGCACATCGCCTTGTACATGGAGGCCGTGGGCGCGTCCAGAAACATGAGGCTCAGGTTGATCTTGTGCAGGCCGGATCCCGTGTACTCGCAGGCCGCGGCCCGGCCCGGCACGTTGGTCGACTTGGGCCCCGTGACGGCCTCGCCGAGCGCCGCCGCGGCGTCATCCTTGGTCAAGAGCGAACAGGGATCCACCGCCGCGGGCGCCGCCGGCTTTGTCTGGGCTGACGCGATCGCGATCGACGCGAACATGACGGCCGCCGCACACACCACTCTTCGCATATGGCCTCCCGGGAGTATGGCCATCTTACGCCGGCGGGTGCACGAGGTCGAGTTCGGGCAGCATCACGATGCCGGCCTGGTCGTCCGCTGCGGTATGCGCGACGACCGCGCGGCACACGGCGCTCGATCGATTCATCACGAGATGCGGCATGTCCGCGGGCACGTACATGTACTCGCCTGCGTGGCCGACGACGAGCTCCTCGAGGCGGGCGCCGAAGTACATCGCCGCTTCGCCTTCGATGACATACACGGCCGTTTCGATGCCGTGATGCAGGTGGGTCTTCGCGCGCGCCCCCGGCGGCAGCACCGCGAGCGTCATGCAGATCGCGTGCGATCCCGCGGTCGCACCGGTGAGGCCCGCGAGATAGGTGAGGCCCTGCTGGCCTTGGTAGGCGTCGCCCGAGCGAATGACTTTGCAGGTGGACATGTCACCCTTCACTGCTGGTGGACGAACTTCTCGAGCGCGGACCAGTCGACCTCCGAACCGAGTCTGGCCTTGAGACCGGGCCAGGTGTCGTCGCTGGCGCTGATGTTGACGCTCAAGAGCTGCGGTGCGGTTCGCGGCAAGCCGGGCGACATCAGCGCCGGGTTGAAATACACGACGGCCGTCGCGCCGGTGTCGTCCGCCGGCGCGAATACCGGCGCCTCCTCGCCCGAGAAGGCGCCAAGGCGTGCGGGCGCGGCGCGATCAGCGGGGGACATCGCCGCGAGCGCATCCTGGTCGTTCTTGAGCCGGCGCCCAAACGAGGCGATCGCCTCGTCGATCGTCGCCACGACCGAGGCGGGCACGCCGGCCGGCACTCTGGCGCGTCTGTCGCGCACGTCGGCGAGCTCTTTCTCGTGCGCCGCGATCGTCGCGCGCATGTATCGCTCGGCGGTGACGGGCGCGAAGAACGGCACCTCGTTGCGGCGAATCATGACCCAGCGCTCGCCGTTCCCCTCCTCGTAGACCGGGTACCCGTGGATCGTGTCCACGGGATCCTCCGGGCGCTGGATGAAGGCGCCTTGATCGTCCGCCATGCCCGTCTCGCTGCCCAGGAGCACGGCCAGGTCGTTGACCCGCAGGGTGAGGCCCGCCGCCCGGTCTGCCTCGACGGCTTCGACGGCGCCGCCTCGACCGACCGGCTCGAACGGCGCGAGGTTGACGACGATCTCCGCCGTGACGTACTTCACGCGCTTGCCCTCGGAGTGATCGAGGTTCAGAAGGTCGACGAACGCGTGCGGGACGACGGCGAGCCCTGCGGGCGGCGCCATTGCCGGCATCCGGCGGACGATCTCGAGGAGCTGGTTGACCGACGCGGTGATCGCCGCTCGCTCTCCAACGGAAAGATCCTGCGGCAGACGCGGCGTGATGGGCGGCGCCGGCTGCCACGCGCCGGGGTGGGAGGTCAGCAGCGGCTTCGACTGCGCCGCGAGCGTTGGAATCGCGATGAGTCCGATGAGCGCGATGAAGGCAAGCGAACGCATGCCTCATCCTAGCGCAGGCGATGCCCGCGCTATTTCACCGGCAGGCCCGCGTCGTACATCCGACCGTACATCAAGTACTGATGGACCGCGTCGCGCGGGTACGCCACGCGCATGTTCGACGCCGTGCCGCGCGCGTCGACCGTGGCCGTGACCTCGGCGTTGATGCCGGCCCAATACGTGGGCAGGTTGAGCGTCTTGTAGCGGGCGACGACCTGATCGCGGAGCGCCGGGTCGAAGTGCACGCCGTAGCGATCGACGAGCGCCTTGATCGCCGCGTAATCGCCCTCGGCCTTTATGCGCATCAGCTCGGCCAGCAGCGCCCCGACGCCCTCGCGCATCCTCTGGTAGTCCTTGACCTGCACGTAGGCCTTGCCGCCGCGGTCGATCTGCTCGATCGCGCCCGTCTTGTCCTTGATGTAGTTCGCGATGAGCGCGCGGTCGCGCGCGTGGTCCTCGTTGATCGTGTCGCCGCGCGGGATCCGGCGCAGCTGCTGCAGCGCGACGCTGGCGGCGCTGTCGTACATCGCCTTCGCGACGTCGTCCTGATCCTGCACGAGGCCGAGCGCCTTGAGCTTGGGGTCCCAGACGTTCCAGAGCGCCATCAAGTCGGCGCGCGCCTCTTCGAGCGTCGAGAAGTACTCCTTCAGGTACGGCTCGGCGCCGCCCTTGAGCCGGTCGCTCAGCTTGCCGGACCCGTGGCCGATGACCTCGTGCATCGCCGTCAACAGGTCCTCCGCCTGCTCGCCGTACTTCTCGCTCCGGGCTTCAATCTCCGGCGTGGCGGCGAACTCGTGGCGCGCCGAGCCGCCCGACGCCCGGCCGAGCGCGTGGCTGCTGCCGATGAACAGGAAGTTCTTCGTGCCGTACTTCTCGTGAATCTCGTTCTCGTTCGGCAGGTTGTCGCCGATCGTCGTCACGTGAAAATCGCCGGTCTCGACGAGCACCTGTACGGCCTTGACGACCGGCGGCTGGAACGCCTGCTTCTTGTATTTTGCGTCCCAGGGCGCTTTGTCCTCGAAGTACGCGGCGTTCTGCGCCAGCTTCACCATCGCGTCGGTGACGAGGCGATCGGTGATCGAAACGAAGCTCTGCGAGCTGCCCTTGGCGCCGCGCGCGTCGCGGTAGACCTCGATGAAGCCGTTCGCGAAGTCTACGGTCGCGTCGTTCCGCACCCAGTCGGCGCCGAACTGCAGCCAGTCCTTCGGGTCGCCGGTCTGGTAGAAACGGATCAATCCGGCGATGACGTTGGCCTGCGCCGGGTCGGCGACCGTGCGCGCTTTTTCCAGATAGCCGATGGCCTTCTTCAGATACACCGCATAGAGACCGGGCCCGACCTTGCCGTCGGGCGTGCCCGCGCGATACACGGACTCGCGCAGCGCACCGCCGGCGTCCTTCACGAGGCGCGAGTTCAGCGGGTACTGCTCGTGGACGCTCGCGAGGTCGGCGAGCGTCACGCCTTGATAGAACGTGTTGGAGCTCGCCTGCAGGATGTCCTGGCCGGCTGGCGGTGTCTTGGCCGTGATCGACGGCTCGAAGTTCGCGTCGAACAGCGCCGGCCGCAGCGCCACGAGCTCCTTCTCGACGCCGGCAGCCGTGGCGAGCGCGGGCACGTCACCAGAGGGCGTCTTGAAGCCTCCGGCCTTCTGCACCGCCAGCGCCGCGTCGCGCAGCTCCTCGAACGTGAACGCCGGCAGGAATTTCGCCGTTGTGTTCTCGTTGTGGTTGCCGCGGTTCGCCCAGAACAGGAGCGCGAAGGTGCGGATCTTCTGGAACGCCGCCGGCGAGACGACGGCCGGGCGCGCGACGATTTCCTCGAGCAGCCGCTTCTCGCGCAAGCCGAAGCGCGACAGCTGGTCGTAGATGATCGGGTCGATCGCGATCGATGCCTGCGTCAGCCAGTAGGCGAGCGCCTGCTGCTTCGCGTCGAGGCTGCCGAAGCTGTCGGCCTCGAGCTGGATGAACGCCGTGTCGCCGACTCGCTCGACGAGCGCGGTCGCGGCGGGCGTCTGACTCCGGGCGCCGAGATCAGATCGGACGACGAGGACGGCGGCGACGCCGAGCGCGCAGAGCCCAACACGGCGACTCATCGGGGCCTCCCGGCAGAGGCTCTACTTCTGGATCACGCCGCACGCGATGCGCGCGCCGGCGTTGCCCGCCGGATCGGTCTTGTAGTCGTCGGCCGCGGCGTGGATCACGAGCGCCGTCCCGCCGGGATGGAAGAGCGAGTTCGGCCCGTCCCCCAACGTGATGTCGGGCACCGTGTACGAGATATGGCCGGTGCCGTCGGCCGCCACCTCGAAGTTCGGCAGGTCGCCGGCGTGCGCGCCCATCGGATTGTCCTTGCCGTGCTGCTTCGACGTGGGGTTGAAGTGCCCGCCCGCGCTCGTGAAGTCCGGGGGCTCGCACTTGCCGACGTTGTGCACGTGAATCGCGTGCACCCCCGGCGGCAGCTTCGTGAAACTCGCGTTGATCGTGACGGCGGTGCCGCGCACCGTCGGCGTGATCGTCGCGGTGCCCACCTCGACGCCAGCGGCCGTTTTCAGCGTCGCCGTGGCTTTTTGAGGCGCCTGGCCGAAGCCGGACACGGCCGCGAGCAGCGCAGGAATCCAGAGCAGGTGTCGACGCGACATGGCGGTTCTCCTGTACGAACGGGGTGTGGCGCAGACTGTAGCACAGCCTTCCCGGCGGCGGGTAAGCTGGCGCGTGCTCCTCGCGTTTCACAAGCCATACGGCGTCGTGTCGCAATTTCTGTCCGGCGATTCGCGTCATCGCACGCTCGCGGCGTTCGCGCTCCCGCCTCGCGTCTATCCCCTTGGCCGGCTCGACGCGGACTCCGAAGGGCTCCTCCTGCTGTCGGACGAGCCCGCGCTGAACGAGCGGCTGCTTCATCCCCGCCATGCGCACGCGCGCGAGTACTGGGTCGAGGTCGAGGGGATTCCCACGAAGCGCGCCCTGCGCGATCTCGAACGCGGCGTCGTGGTCCAGGGCCGGAGGACGCGGCCGTGTCGCGCGCGGCGGCTCGATCCGCCGCCGATCGTCGCGCCGCGCGTCCCGCCGATCCGCGAGCGCAAGGCGGTCCCGACGTGCTGGATCGCCATCGAGCTCGTCGAGGGCAGGAACCGTCAGGTCAGACGCATGACGGCGGCCGTGGGTCACCCGACGCTGCGCCTGCTGCGGGTACGCATCGGCGCCTATGAGCTGGGCGATCTCGCGCCAGGAACCTGGTGCGAGCTCTCGGCGCGCGACCGCGCGCGCGTCTTCGAGCGTCCAGGGACGCGTTGAGGGCGCCGTCGGCGTCCGCTGGAAGAACAGTTCCAATGCGCCGCTGGCGGAAACGCGAGGTCACCGAGCGTCACCGCCACACGGCGGCTGCGCTCCCTCCACCATGTCGTCGGCCGACGTTCCAGATTTCCCCGCAGCGTTCGCACCGCCAGTAACTGTTGGCGTTCGGATGCTTTTCGGTCGTCGTGACCGATGAGGACTGGCAGGCGGGACATGCCGGTGGATTCGTGGTCGGGCGGGTTGGCTCGGATCGCTTGGAGGAAGTCACAGGCCCTTCTCGAATGTGCTTTGGTGAGGGCGGCCGGCCGGAATGGCCGCCGGCTTCAGGAAAGCGAGAGGCCTCGATTATACGCCTCGCACTGTGTGTGATACGATCCTTCGTATCGGATCTTCCCACGTGCTCTGCCGCTTGTAGGCGTTGCCGGCCTCTCTGGCCTGGTTCCCTTATATCCAGCCTAGCTCCGAGTCGAATCCGGCCGAAGCCCTCGTGTTTCGGTTGACGCCCTGGCGCCATGTCGGCTGCCGCGCGTCCACACTCACCCGACAGCGCCGCTGGGAAACCGCTCTTGGGCACTCAAGGACGTTCCATGTTTTCGCAACTCGGTCTCGGCGCCGCGGCCTGCGCCTCTCTTGCGCGGTTGGGCTACCAGACCCCGACCCCGATTCAAATCAAAGCGATTCCTGTTGTCCTGACCGGCGCCGATCTCCTGGCCCGCGCGCAGACCGGCACGGGCAAGACCGCCGCGTTCGGCCTGCCGATGATCGATCGCCTCTCGACGCCAGGCGCCAACGCAGGCGGACGTACGCCGCGCGCTCTCGTCCTCGTCCCGACGAGGGAACTGGCGGTACAGGTGCACCAGGCGCTGTCCGCGTACGCCGCGCCCACCCGTCTTCGCGTCGCCGCCATTTTCGGCGGCGTAGGCATGGGCCCGCAGATCCAGTCGCTGCGGCGCGGCGCGGACATCGTCGTTGCCACGCCCGGCCGTCTCATCGATCACCTGCAGCGGCGGACGGTCGACCTCTCCGCGATCGAGGTGCTCACGCTGGACGAGGGCGATCGGATGCTGGACATGGGCTTCCTGCCCGCGCTTCGGCGCATCGTGGCTGCGCTGCCGCGCCGCCGCCAGACGATGCTGTTCTCGGCCACGCTGCCTGAAGCCGTCATCCGCCTTTCGGCGGAGTTCACGCGCGACGCCGTGCGCGTGGATGTCTCGACGCAGCAGGTGGTGGCCGCGACCGTGACCCATCACGTGCACCATGTGGCGCCAGAGCGCAAGCGCGACATGCTGACCCAGATCCTGAATGAAGACGATGCGGCCCAGGCGCTCGTGTTCTGCCGGACCAAACGCGGCGCGAACCGCGTCGGCGAAGATCTGGGGCAGCGCGGCGTGCGCGCCGGCGTCATCCACGGGAACAAGAGTCAAGGCGCTCGCAGCCGCGCGCTCGACGACTTCAAGTCGGGTCGCGTGCGGGTGCTCGTGGCGACCGACATCGCGGCCCGCGGGCTCGACATCGCGCATCTGCCGCTCGTCGTCAACTTCGACCTGCCGCTCGTGGCCGAGGACTACGTGCATCGTGTCGGGCGGACCGGTCGCGCCGGACAGCGGGGGCGGGCGGTTTCGTTGGTGACCGCCTCGGAAGCCGGGCTTCTGCGTCAGATTCAGCAGGTGGTGGTCGCGCCGCTCGAGCGCGTCGGGGCCCTCGCCGTGGCTGCCACGGACACGCGCCGGGGGATCGGCGCAGGCAGGAATCGCAGCGGCGGCCGGCGCGCGGTCAGCGCCGGCCGATGGTCAGCAGCGTAGCCCCGACGGGCGAGGGTTCCGGCGCCTCGAGGTGCGGCATCGGCGTCGTCACGAACAGCCGCCGCGTTGCCAATCCGAGCCAGCGCGCCCACCGGGTCGATCGCGCGACCCGCGCGCTGTCGGTCGCGATGCCGGTGTTGGCGTACATCTGACGATAAAGTCGCGACACCAGCACGAACGCCAATCGTGCCTTGACCGACGTGACGACGCGCGACCGTGCCCACACGCTCCGCCAGCTGTAGAAACGATCCCAGGCGCGCTGCGTGCCGCGCCGAATCTCCTCCAGCGACATCCGCGGGTGCGGTGAATACAGCTTGGGCCGCTGGTGTTTGGGAATCAGCCAGTGGCGGGTGATCGGGATGCCGTGCACCTGCCGCTCGCGGTTCGCTTCATCCGCGGCCCACTTCTCGAAGTCCACGGTGCCGGGAAAGGGCGTGAGCAACACGAACTGCGCGAAGGTCACGTTGGCGCGCTGCGCAAGGTCGACGGTCGCGTCGAACGTCCCGCGGTCGTTGCTGGGCAGCCCGAAGATGAACGAACCCAGGACGTGGATGTCGTGTTCGCGGAAGGCGCGGAGTCGTTCCACGAGCGCCTCGCCGGCCAGATTGAAACCTTTGTAGACGTCCTTGAGCCCCTCGGCGGTGACGGACTCGACGCCAACCAGCGCGCCGCGAATGTGCGCGCGGCGCATGGCGTCGAGGAACGCGCCATCTTCAGCGGCCTCCATCGTGATTTGCGTGTAGAAGACGAGAT
The DNA here is from genome assembly GCA_035519535.1 of Vicinamibacterales bacterium. Classification (GTDB taxonomy): domain Bacteria; phylum Acidobacteriota; class Vicinamibacteria; order Vicinamibacterales; family SCN-69-37; genus DATEGZ01. The sequence continues at coordinate 41,702 of DATIWF010000110.1, forward strand.
CGTCGGGCAACCGGGCCAGCTGCGCCATCAATTCCAGGCGCTCGTCGCGCAGCGCCTGGAGCTGCAGGAGACGCGCAGGATCGGCGCGGCGGCGTGCCTGCGCGAGATCTTCGAACGACACCGGATAGAAATTGTCGTCGGCCAGCGCGATGAACCGAAACCCGCGTCGTCGCAGCTCCACGACCTCCTGCACGACCCGATCCACGCTGCGCTGCCGCGGCTTCTGTCCGTCGGTGCGCCAGACCGAACAGAATGAACAGTGCTTCGGGCAGCCGCGCACGGTCTGCACCGAGCCCCACATGTAGCGACCCTCGGGCAGCAGGTCCCATCGGGCCGAGGCGAACTGATCCGCGTCGACGCGTCCGCCCTCGTAGAGGGGCAGCGGGTGCCCGGCGAAGCAGTCCTCGAGGACCAGCGGCCAGACGACGTCGCCATCGCCGCGGACGACGGCGTGCGCGCTGCCGTGCTCGCGCGCCTCGTCTGGAAACAGCGTCGCGTGAATGCCGCCGAACACGACCCAGGCGCCGCGCGCGCGCGCCATCTGCCCGATCGCATAACCGCGCAGCGCATTGCCGGTGTGAATGCCGATGCCCACGACGTCTCCAGGCGACACGTCCGCCGGATCGAGGAGCTCCAGCGTCTCGTCGACGACGTGAGGATCCCCCCACCGCACCCCCGTGGCTGCGGCAAGCACGTAGAGCCATCGTGGGGTGATGACGGCGACGCCGAAGGACACGTCGCTCGGATTGACGAGATGGACACGCGGCGATCCGTGACTAGCGACTGCGGGCGCGCGCTCAGCCGGCATGGGCCCTCACAGGAGAGGCTTTGCTGAGGGCCAGGGCCAGAAGGGCCTCAGAGCTCAAGAAAGCAGATGGTTTTATTATACGTCACGTCATGTCGTTGTTACGGGATGTTCGATTCGCGGCGCGATCCCTCCGATCTCATACGACCTATGCCGCCATTACCGTTCTCACCATCGCCATCGTGGTGGGCGCAGGCAGCGCGGTGCTGGCCGTCATCAACGCGACGTTCGTGCGGCCGTTGCCGTTCGCCGACGCGGGCCGGCTCGTATGGGTCTACGGGCAGCCGCCAGGCACGACCGACGTGACACTGCGCAACCCGCTGCACTCGACCGAGTTCGTGCGATTCCGCGAGCGGCTGCGCCAGGTGGACATCGCGGGGATCTGGGCGCGCGAGCGGGCGCTCCTGCTCGAGGGCGAGGCCGAGCCCGTCGCGGCAGGTTCAATCTCGGCGAACTACTTTCAGGTGCTTGGCCTGTCCGTCGCGGCGGGCCGCATGTTCACCGAAGCCGAGGACGCGGCCGACGCGAAGGTCGCCGTCGTGAGCGACGCATTCGGTCGCTCGCGGCTCGGCGGGCAGCCGGTCATCGGGCGAACGCTGGTTCTTGACGGCGAGTCGTACGAGGTCATCGGCGAGATGCCGCCGATCGCCAGGGTCGGCCTTGCCAGCGCTGACGTCTACACGCCCCTGCATATGAACGCGGCCAACCTGCCGTTGCCCGCGGCGACGCTCGTCGTCGCCGTCGGGCGGCTCGGCCGCGGCGTCACGCCCGAAGCGGCCGGTGCGGAAGCGGCGGCCGTCATGACCGACGTCGTCAAGGAAGCCCCCGACACTTATAAAGGATGGTCGGCGGGCGCGATGCCGCTTCGCGAGGCCATATCCTACGGCGCGGCGCCCGTCCTGACGCTGCTCTTCGTGGCGATCCTGTGCGTGACGTCCATTGCCTGTGCGAACCTTGCGAACGTCACCATTGCAGAGGTCACGGGCCGGCGCGACGAAATCACGCTGCGG
>DATIWF010000111.1:0-27242 GCA_035519535.1 Vicinamibacterales bacterium
GCGCGTGCGTTCGTCGGTGATGCTCGGCACGTGCGGGGAGACGAGCCAGATCGCCGTCATCATCAGGAACGTGAAAGCGGCCAGGCGGAACGCCCCGCGGCGATCGGCGCGGCCCGAACGCAGATTGAGGCGTGCCAGCCAGGCGGCGCCAAGGAGCAGCAGGAGAACGACGACGGTCTGCAGCGGCCCGGAGTCACTGGCGGGCGTGTAGTCGGCGTCGCGCGACGCGGGTGTCCACGCCCCGACGATCGCAAAGAGGACGGGGCGGCCGCGGTACGACGCCCCTTCGACACGCACGGTGACGTCCGAGTCGGGCAGGGGACCCTCCCAGGCGCGGCGATCGTCGGCGAATGTCGGCGGCGTGCGCTCCGGCGGGGTTGACGAGAACTTCTGCTGATCGAGTCCGGCAGCGGCGAACATCGCCGTCCAGTCGAGCGCGGCCGCATCTGTCGGCGCCTTCTCGACCTCGGGCGGCGCGGCCACAAACCGGATCAGCCGTCCGCTGGTGTCGAGCTCCACGAGCGTCATGGTCGCGATCGCGATCGGCGGATCCTCACGCGTGACGTCGCCGAGGACACTGAGCGGCACGAGCGCGCGCGGGCTCGTGCGCCGCCAGAAGCGAATCGGCGCGGGCCGCCCGCTGGCGAGGACGCTCCAGTTGGTTTTCCCCGCGCCCTGCTTCGCCGCCCACGCCAGGTAGGGCTGGTCGTAGACGAACGCGGCGGCGATGTCCGCGGCCGGCTCACGGTAGCCAAACGCCTGCCGGATCTGCTCGGCGCGATCGGCGAGGACTTCGGCGGGCTTCTCGACGGGCGTGGCGGCGAGGATCGAGACGCGCGACGAGATCGCGGCACCGCTGATCAGGAGCGCGGCGGTCGCCGCCACCCACGCGAGCCGTCCGCCGCGAGACAGCAGCGCCTCGTTGCCGCCGGCCGCCGCGACCATCTCGGGCGACGGGGTCTCCCCCGCCGCGAGCGCGGCCGCGAGCGGGTCGCCGCCCGGCAGCGATGCGGACACGGCGAGCGCCGAGGCCGGGCGTCTTGCGGGGTCGCGATCGAGGCAGCGCAGAATCGCTCGCTCGATCGTCGGGTCGAGGTCTTTCACGACCGCGGTTGGCGCGGTGATCGTGCCGGACTGCTGCTGCTGGACGAGCTCCGCCACCGTCGCGCCCGTGAGCGCCCGTCGGCCGGTGAAAAGTTCGTAGAGCACGAGGCCGAGGGCGTAGATGTCGCTCCTCGCCGTGACCTCGCGTCCTTCCAGCTGCTCGGGCGCCATGTACGCCGGCGTCCCGACGCGCACGTCGCCGACGTCGCCGATCGCCGCCAGACCGAAGTCCATGATCCGGGCCTTGCCGGCGGCGTCGAGCATGATGTTGGCGGGCTTCAAATCGCGGTGAATCACGCTGCGGTCGTGCGCCGCGCCCAGGCCGGCCGCGATCTGCCGCGCCACCTCGAGCGCCTTGTCCTCCGGAAAGCGCCCGATGCGCTTGAGCGACGCCGCGAGGTCCTCGCCGTCCACGTACTCCATCGAGAGATAGAGATCGCCGTCGACGTCGCCGATGTCGTACACACGGCAGACGTTCGGGTGCGACACCTGCCGCGCCGTCCGGACTTCGTTGTGAAACTGCGCGAGCCGGCGCGCGTCCTGCCCGAGCGCTTTCGGCAGCAGCTTCAGCGCGACCGGCTGGCCGAGGCGAAGATCATCCGCGCGATAGACCTCGCCCATGCCGCCCCGCCCGAGCAGGCCGATGATTCGGTACCGGCCGTCGAACACGCTGCCCGGCGCGAACCGGCCGTGGTCGATCGAACCCGACGAGCTCAGCCAACCGGACGTTCGCCCGCCGCTCGTCGGCGGTGACGCCGGCCCTGCCAGCCGCGTTTCGCCGGTGCCGAGCTGCGTCGGGGCGTTCGAGGGATCGACCGCCGCGCCGCAGGACGGGCAGAAGCGGCTGCCGTCGGGAATCGGCACGCGACAGGAGGAGCAGGTCACAGGGGAGCGATCTTTGTATCAGGCACGAGGCATTGGGCACCAGCACCTGCCCGCGGGACACTCGCTGATGCCTGATGCCTCGTGCCCGTCATTCATGAATGCGCCAGAGATACCACGCCGCGACGGATCGGTACGGCCGCCACGGCTCCGCGAGCCGCTCCATCGTGCGGGGCTTCGGGCGGCGCTTCATGCCGAAGAGCTTCTGCACGCCCTTGACGATGCCGAGGTCGGCGACGGGAAAGACGTCGGGCCGGTTGAGGCGAAACATGAGGAACATCTCGGCCGACCAGCGGCCCAGGCCCTTGACGGCGGTAATCGCCGCGATCACGTCTTCATCCGATTGCGTCTCGAGCGCGACCAGGTCGAGCCGTCCGTCTTCGACGTGCGCGGCGAGGTCGCGGAGGTACGAGATCTTCGGCCGACTCACCCCGGCCGACCGCAGCGCGGCCTGCTCGAGCGCGAGGATTCGAGCCGGGGTGATCGCCTCGACGCCGCCCGCGAGCGCCGCCACGCGTCCGTGGATCGTGTCGGCCGCCTTGCCCGAGAGCTGCTGCGAGAGGATCGCGCGCACGAGCGCGCCGAACGGATGTCTGGTGCGCCCCTCCGGCAGCCGGCAGCGCCCCACCTTCTTGATCAGGACACGCAGGCGCGGGTCGCGGCGCATGAGGGCGCGGCGGGCCCGCTCGAATTCGCGTTCGGTGAGCGCTCGATGCATCCGGCGATTCTACGTCGAGGTGCGGCCGAGCCATGCCTCGGCGTCGGCCAGCCGTGCGATCACGCGATCGCGGCCCACGAGCTCGAGCACATCGAACAGTCCTGGACTCACGGCCTGGCCGGTCACGGCAACGCGCGTGGCGTGGATGAGCGCGCCGGCTTTGATGCCGCGCGCCTCGGCGACCGACCGGAGCGCCGACTCGAGCGTCGCCGCGTCGAACGGCGCGACGTCGCGGAGCGCGTCCCGCCACGCCGCCAGGTGCGGCGCCAGGCCGGGCACCGCGAGGTGCCTGGCCGCGGCGGCGGCATCGCGCTCGACGGACGCCGCGAGAAAGGGCCGGAGCTGCGCCGCGACGTCCGGCAGCTTCCTCGCGCGCGGCTTCACCAGGTCGATCGCGCGGTCGATCCACGCGCGCTCACGGCCCGTGAGGCTGTCGCGCCAGAGCCCTTCGGCCGAGAGCAGCGGCTGCAGCCGCCTGAGGATCTCGTCGGCCGGCAGGCGCAGGATGTGCTGCTGGTTGAACCAGTCGAGCTTGTCGGGATTGAAGACGGCATTGCCGCCGCTGATGCCCTCGAGCGTGAACGCGGCAACGAGCTCGTCGCGCGTCAGCACTTCGCGGTCGTCGCCCGGCGACCAGCCGAGCAGCGCCAGGAAGTTCACCATCGCCTCGGGCAGGTAGCCCTGCTTCTCGTACTCGCCGACCGAGGTCGCGCCGTGCCGCTTGCTGAGGCGCTTCTTGTCCGGCCCCAGGATCAACGGCACGTGCGCGAAGGCCGGCAGCGGCGCGCGCATCGCCTGGTACAGCAGGATCTGCTTCGGCGTGTTGGAGATGTGGTCGTCGCCCCGCACCACGTGCGTGATCTTCATGTCCACGTCGTCCACCACGACCGACAGGTGGTAGGTCGGGTAGCCGTCCGAGCGCAGGACGACGAAGTCCTCGAGGTTCGCGTGATCGACGGTGATCGATCCGTGGACGAGGTCGACGAAGGTCGTGGCGCCATCGGGCACCAGGAATCGGACGGCGTGCGGCTGTCCCGCGGCCTCACGCCGCGCGACCTCGTCGGCGGCCAGGCGACGGCAGGCGCGGTCGTACCTCCACGGCTCGCCAGCGGCCTCTGCGGCGTCGCGCTTCGCTTTCAGCTCCTCGGGCCTGCAGTAGCAGTAGTAGGCGTGCCCGGACGCCACGAGCGACTGCGCCGCACGCCGGTGCAAGTCGAGTCGAGCCGCCTGAAAGTACGGCGCGTGCGGGCCGCCGACCTCCGGGCCCTCGTCCCAGTCGAGGCCCAGCCACTTCAGGCTCGTGAGAATCCCCGTGACCATGTCGGCCGACGATCGCTCGACGTCGGTGTCCTCGATGCGCAGAATGAAGACGCCGCCGTGGCGGCGCACGTAGAGCCAGTTGAACAGCGCGGTGCGGGCCCCGCCAACGTGGAGATAGCCCGTCGGAGAGGGAGCGAAGCGGAGGCGGGCCATTCGATCAATCACCGGCATTGAAGTCCCGCATGGATGCGATCCCGACATCTTCGATGCTGCCCACTTATTTCATGATCCCGGCGAAGAACAAGCCGAGCTCGATGATGAGGATGAGCACGATCGCGAGCTCGAGCAGATTCGCCTGCGACAGCCCGGCTTGATCGACCGCGAACCGGCGGATGTCGCTCAGCGTGCGGAGTTTCTCCTCGACGTTGGTCTTCCAGCGGTCGAGGCCGAGCCGGGCGGCGATGTTGCCGAACAGCCGCGCGGCGTAGATGTCGCCAACGAACTTGACGGCGTTCTCGAGCCGGTCGGTCAGCTCGTTCACGTCGATGAAGAGGGCCTGCAGCTCGCGCGCGGCCCGGGCGTAGCGCCGCCGCGCAAACCGGTCCACCCAGCGGAACTGCTGCAGCTCGGCATAGATGCGGGTGAGCTCGGACTCCAGCAGATCGTCGTAGTAGCGGAATTCGAGCAGCTGCGAGTTGGCGAACTCGAGGATCTCGACGGCCTGGAGCACGGCGGGTTCCGCGTCGCAGATGAAAGCGGCGTTCCACGCCGGCACGACCAGGTCGTCGCTGACGTACGACAGCGCGTTGCGGAGCACGCTGTCGCGCTCCTGCTGGCTGAGCGGCTGGCGCTCGCCGCGAAGAAGCTGCGCGATCTCGCCGCCGTGCCGCTCCAGCATCGCTGCGGACGTCTGGGGCTCCTCGAGCGACGTCACCGCGAAAATCAGATAGTCCTCGTCGAGAAACGCGCTGCGCCTGCCGGTCAGCGCCGGCCCGACGGTGGCGGCAATCCGCTGGCACGCGTCGGCCGCGTGCTGCTCCAGCGGCTCGTTCTCGATCAGCGCCTGGCCCAGCCCCACGAGATCCGCCCAGGACCCGGCGAAGGGCCGCGACAGCATCAGCGAGATGACGCCGTAGTCGTAGAACTTCACGCGGACCTGAAAGCCGTCGAGCTCGCGGCAGCCGAGCGCTTCGCCGTCGGCCACCACGGGCGGCTGGATGTAGCGGACGCGTGGTGGGCCCGCCGACTTGTCGTCGAGTTTCGCAATCGCCGCGCGCGAGCCGAGCTGGCGCTTGACGACCGCCAGATCGATGGCCTGCGCGACGTCGAACAGGTAGAGCGCGGTGACCGCGCCGGAACGGATGGTGTCCATCACGAACGTGAAATCAGTGGCACTGGAGATTGCGGGATCGCATCAATGCCGGTTGACTGAAGATTGACGGATCCGGCATTGAACGCTGACGCGCATCGATGACTACGGAGTATGTCACGCTGCGTGCCGCGTCGCACTCTCTCCGTCAATCGGTCCATCCACGAATCTTCAATCCCCAATCAATCTGCCTTGATGCGATCCCGCAATCTGCACTGCCCCTAAGACGCCCCCGCCCGATCGATCAGCGCGGCCGACGCGCCGACCCACTCGAGGCCCTTGTTGTGGTCCACGCCCATCATCCGCCCGCGGCCCATGCGGACGAGCGGCATCACCGCCCGGAACGTCTCGCCCTCGCGCACGAACATGATCCGGATCTCGGCCTGCGTCGGTCCGTGCGGCGTCTGGATGACGGGCGTAAAGGCGACGCGCTTCTGCAGCACGTACTGCGAGCGCGCCTCGCCGCGGATCGCCGCGAGGTCGCGGTCCGTCGGTCCGAAGACAATCCCCCCGCCCGCAAACGAAAACAGGGGCTTCAGCACCCACTCGTCGCGATCGGGCGGCATCGCGCCGAGGTTGCTGAGGAAATGCGTGACCGGCACCCACGGGTGCTTCAGCCAGGGGATCGAGAACTTGCTGATGCGAAAGAACCAGTCCGGGCCGCCCGCCCATTCGACGTCGAGGTCGTCCCGGTAGTCGAACGGCAGCGACCGGCCGATCCGCCGGAGCTCGTCGGGAATGACGCGGTTGTAGATGCGCGCGATCGGCGTCAGCGCACCGTCCCTCCAGTAGCACAGCCGCCGGCCCTGCTTGGTCACCCCGCGGACGTCCACCGCACGCACGCCCCACAACTGCGCGGTCACCTCGAAGTCCGGCCGCGTCTTCTGACGCGCCGGATCGATCTCCATGAGCACCACCTGCGCCGGATCGTGGCCGCCCACGATCGCGCGGCCGACGGTTGCGAGGTACTGATCGCGCGTCAGCTCGCCCAGGAACATGCCGAGCCCCTCGAGCCCGTACACCTCGCGCGTGGTCTCGGCCAGCGCGAGCTGGAAGCCATAGAGCGACGGAAACGCCTGCAGCTCGACGAGCCGGCCCTCGAGGCCCGCGTCGGTCACGACCAGCCCGAAATCCACCTGCAGGAACGTCGGCAGCGACTCCGCGGCGGGAAGGCGGAACGCCGGCGGCACGATCGCGTCCGCCGCCCGCCGGTACGCGGCGTTGCCAAGCAGCTGGGCGACGAGGTCGCGCGAGACCTTGACCAGGTTGTCCAGCAGGACGCCGGGGAAGAAACACGGCGTCTCCGACACGCGGAACTCGATCGACACGCCGGTGCGCCGCTCGAGCTGGCGGAGGAAGTTGCGATAGCGCAGGACCGAGAACTCGCGGTTGAAGCGCTCTCGCCAGGCCGGGATCATCTTCTGCCTTCTGCCCTCTGCCTTCTGCCCTACGCGTCGCCAGACATCATGAACTGCCCCCGCCGCATGATCGGCTCGCCATCCACCCAGATGTCGAAGTTCGTGCCGACCACGTCGATGTGGGTCGAGGAGTACCAGTCGGCGCCCGTATGCGCGCCATACGGATTGCCGAACGCGATGTGCACGCCGGGAAATTTCTCGTCCTGCAGGATATGGCCGATGACCCGCCGCAGCTCGATGTTCGTCCCGATGGCAAACTCACCGACGCGGTCGCTGTTCTCGTCCGTGTGCGTGTAGCGCCAGAAGTCGTCCTCGAGCGCCTTGTTCGGCGACGTCGCCTCGACGAGCCGGTTCTTCTCGACGCGGAGCGTCAGCGGCGAGGCCTGCAGGTTGCCGTAGCGATCGCACAGCCAGTCGCCGACCACCCCGTCGATCACGAGCGTGCCGTTCACCTCGCCCGGGGTCGTGAACACCTCGCCGCCCGGAAGGTTGCCCCACTTCTCCGGCGTGATGAGACCGCTCGTCTTGATCCACTTGTACGCCGGGTTCAGCGTGGCCGTGAGATCCGTGCCGGCGGGGGTCGTCGCGCGAATCGCGCGCGCCGGCCGGACGATGTCCAGGACGCGGCGGCTGATCCGATCCACGGTCGCATAGTCCGCGCGCATGCCCTCGACCATGATCTGCGGCGTGATGTTGACCATGTGCGCGTGCCGCATGCGCCGGCGGTTGACGATGTCCGTCATCTGCATGCGCGAGCCGAGCTCGTTCGCCTGCGCGTGCGCGGCGAAAATGCTGACGCCGCTCAGCTCCATGTCGGCGGCGATCGCCGCCGGCAGCGTCCGGGTCGGCCTCGTCGTCTCGCGCTCGAGCACGAAGAGGCGATGCGACGCCCCGACGGCCTCGATCTCGCGAACGAGCGCCTGGGCAATCTCGGCGCAGGCCTCGTCGGTGATGACCGTCACGCGCTCGTGCGGCTGGACGTTCAGGCACACGCGTATGGCGTTGCGCGCGCCCGGCTGGAGATCGGTGTCGGCGGTCACTGGCATCGGCTGTCGGTCAGACTCCCTCGCGCGTCTCGGCCATCATGTAGGCGACGACGGCCTTGAGATCATGCCCGGATTCTTCGTAGGCCCGCAACTGGCGGTCCGCGCCGGTCCCGTGGTCCATGATCCAGCGGATGAACCCGACCTCCTCCCGGCTGTCCAGCTCGTCCAGCACGTCGTCGACCCAGTCGAGGTACTCGAGGATCAGCTCGCGCTCCGGCACTTCGCGCTCGATACCGAAGTCGATCAGCTTGCCCTCGATCCCGTACCGCGCGGCGCGCCACTTGTTCTCCATCAGGAGCGCCCGGCTGTACTGCCGCCAGCTCTGGTTGTGCGAGTGAAGCCGGTACAGCTTGACCAGCGTCGCCTGGATCAGCGCCGCCAGGGCGATCGTCTCGTCAACGCGCATCGGGATGTCGCAGACGCGAACCTCGAGCGTGCTGAAAAACGGGTGCGGCCGGATGTCCCACCAGATCTTCTTGGCGTTGTCGATGCAGTTGGTGCGGACGAGGAGATTGACGAAGTTGTCGAAGTCGGACCAGGAGGTGAAGGTGTCCGGGATGTTCGTGCGCGGAAAGCGGTCGAACACCTTGCAGCGGTACGACTTCAAGCCCGTGTTCATGCCGATCCAGAACGGCGAATTGGTCGAGAGCGCCAGCAGATGCGGCAGGAAATACCGCATCTGGTTCATGAGGTGGATGAGCGTCTCGCGGTCCTCGATGCCGACGTGGACGTGCAGCCCGAAAATCAGGTTCGCCCGGGCGACGATCTGCATGTCCTCGACGAGCTGCAGGTACCGCGCATCCGGATAGACGTCCTGGGCGCGCCAATCGGCGAACGGATGCGTGGCGCCGGAGGCGAGAAACAGGCCGTTCTCCGCGGTCAGGGCGAGCATCCGCCGCCGCAGATCGCGCAGGTCGGTCGCGGCGTCCTTGATCGTGCGGCAGACGCCCGTGCCGACCTCGACGACCGACTGGTGCATCTCGGCCTTCACGCGCTCGTTCAGCTGGCGCTTGCCCTTCTCGACGATTTCGGTCTGGATGTGCGACCGCAGGTCGTGCGTCAGCGGATCGATCGTCTGGTACTCCTCCTCGATCCCGATGGTGAAGGACGGGGTCGTCATCGCAGGAACGCGTCCCAGCGGTAGACGGGCGGCGCTGCCGGCGCCAGCGCCCGCCGGATCGCGAGGTCCGCCACGTTCTCGACGATCCACGAGAAACTGTCCTCGCCGACGGACCGGAGCTCGGCGTCCGGCGCGGGATTCATGAAGTCGATCGCGTACGGCACGCCGTTCTCGACGGCGAACTCGACCGTGTTCAGGTCGTAGCCGAGCGCGCGGCACAGCGTGATCGCGTCGCGCTCGACGCGCGCGAGGAGCGCCGGATCGTACGGCGGCGGGTTGCGGACGTAGCGCTCGTGGTGCGGCACGCGCGGGTCGTACGGCATGATCCGGACTTTCTCCTGGCCGACGACGTAGCAGCGGAAGTACTCGCGGAAGTTCACGCCGCGCTGGAGCATCATGCAGAGGTCGCCGGTCTGGTCGTAGGCGGCGAACAGCTCCTCGGGCGATCGGACCTGATACACGTCCTTCCAGCCGCCGCCGTCGAAGCGCTTCAGAAACGCCGGGAAGCCGACGTAGTCGAACACCGCGCCCCAGTCGAGCGGGTACTGCAGATTGCGCATCGACCGCTCGGTCGTGTCCGGCGGATGCTCCTTGTGCGGCAGGATGACCGTCGGCGGCACCGCGACGCCAAGCCGAATCGCGAGCGCGTAGTTGAAGAACTTGTCGTCTGCGCTCCACCAGAACGGGTTGTTGATGACTGTCGTGCCCGCGAGCGCGGCGTTCTTCAGATATGCGCGGTAGAACGGGATGTCGTGCGAGATGCGATCGACGATCACCCGGTAGCGCGCCGGCTCGTCCATCCGCACCGCGCCCAGGCTCACGAACTCCGCCGTGATGCCGGTGACGCCGACGTGATTGATCCGCTCCACCAGGGCCGGGGGAAACGTCTCCTCCATCCCGAAGATCACGCCGATGCGATTCATGGCAAGTGGTATATCACCTTCAAGGCAAATACGCCCTGGCCATCTTGATCCACTCCGGCCAGTCGTGGACGGAGCCGTGGCCCCAGACGTGCAGGCTGTTCGGCACGCCCTTCGCGGCGAGCAGGCCCGCCGCGCGCTCGGTTTCCTCCCGGCAGATGTCCTGCTCGCCGGTCACGAGGACCCACTTGTTGCGGCGCATGCGATCCAGGTACCAGGCATCGTCGAGGCCCGGCAGAAAGTGGGGCGGGCACAACAGGTACACATCCTCGTCGTAGTAGCCGTCGAAGAACCGCGCGATGTCGAACGCGCCGCCCATGGTGATGCAATCCGTGAAGACGTCCGGATGGCGCAGCGACATCGTGAGCGCGTGATACGCGCCAAAGCTGCACCCGGTCGCGCCCATCGTCTCGCGACCCGTGAGCTCGCGCACGAACGGCACCAGCTCGCTCGTGAGGTAGCGCTCGTAGGCGAGATACCGATCGACGCGCGGGCGCGGCGGCCTCCCGCGCGCGTAAAACGTCTCGCTGTCGAGCGTCGTCACGCAGATCAGGCGGAGGACGCCGGCGTCGATCTTGTCGGCGACGGCCGCGACCATGCCGCGGTCCTCATAGTCGAAGAAGGCGCCCATCGACGTCGGGAACACGACCATCGGCACGCCGGCGTGGCCGAACGACAGGAGCTGCATATCGCGCTGGAGCGTCGGCGAAAACCAGTGGTGGAAGGCGCGAAGCACGCAACAGCGTACAACAGGTACGTCGGGTACGTCGGGTACGTCAGGTACGTCGGGTCCAAGGAATCTGTATTCGTGTCATCATTTTTCATTCAATGCCGACGAGTCGAGCCTGGCGTGTGGCGGTCGCGCTGATCTCGGGCGCCCTGGCGATCGGCTGCGGGTCCGCGCCGGCGCCGGCGGCGATCGACCTGGTCGCCGCGCTGCCGACGGCTGAGCGCCGTGCGCTGCACGACCCCGACGCGGCCATTCGAGCCGATTTCGTGCCGGTGGGGACCGATCACCTGGAGGCGCTCATCACGGATGCGCCGGCGCGCGTGATCTTTCCTGTCCGGTTTGTGTCGAGGGCGCGCTTTCGCGCGCGCGTCGCGCTGCAGCCGGGCTCGGCCGGCGCGACTGTCCGCGCCGGCATCGCCGACGACCGCGCCTACGACGAGCTCCTCCGCCTGCCGCTCGTGCCGGCCTCGGGCGCGGCGATCGCGTGGCAGCCGATTGACATCGACCTCGACGCGTACTCCGGCTGGAAATTCAGTCTCTTCTATCAGCCGGGCCGCAGAAACTGGAAGCTGGTCCTCAACGCTGACGCGACGCCAGGGGGAACCGTCGTCTGGCTTCAACCGACGATCGACATGCGGCAGGACTGAGGCCCCAGATCCTTCATCGCCCTTCGTGCCCTTCATGTTTGCCTGACGCGCGCGTGAGCCGCGGCGCCGCCGAGACAATCCGGTCCGCCGCCGCCGTCACGGCCTCCTGCATCGCCGAGTCGAGCAGTCGATCCTGAAATCCCGTCGAGGACGAGCCGCCGGCGCCAAAGACCGGCAGCGGCACGTGGCCAACCACCGCGAATCCGCCGCCGGCCGAGTTCTGCTGGGTTGCGCCCCTCTCCGCCGTTGACGTCGCGACGACCTCGCCGCTGTGGACGTCGATGACGCGAATCGTGAGTCCGATCACGGACTCCGTCTTGTGCTTGTGAAACAAGCCGCCGACGATCGGCAGGGGCACCGCGCCGCCGACGGTGGACGAATGCTCTTCGATCGAGAGACGGGTCACTGAGCCGGCGATGAGATAGTCCACCCCGGCGTTGGCCGCGCGCTCGATCAGCGCCGCAAACGGAATGTGACTGCGATCGTCAGGCGCTGACGCCAGCCACTGCCGGTCCATCATCCGATACGGACCGGCTGCGACCAGCCGGTCGGTCAGGAGCTCGGCGATGGTCGTGCCGAGCCGCGGCGGCGGCATCCACCCGGTGCGATCCGTATCGAAATCCGCCACCGTCATCGTCGGCTTCGCCGGCGCGGGCTCCTGCGCGCGCACGGCGCCCACCGCGAGCGCCGCGCTCGAGAACACGAGAATCAGGCTGATCCGTTTCATGAGGCCTCCTCGGTCACCTGGCGGGAGCCGGCGGCACTGGCAGCGTGTGTGCGATCTCGGCGATGGCGTGCTGGCAGCCGCCGTCGAGCGGCGACTTGTGGGCGTGGATCATGAGCGCGAGAGCCAGCGCGCCCGTGACGGGACTACGCGGCAGGGCCCGCAGAGCGATCGGCGGCAGCGGCATCGCCCGCGCGGCGACTGGCTCCTGCGCCGCGGCGGTCCGCACGACGTCGCCGCTCGCGACGTCGACGACGCGCACGTCCAGTGTGATGAAGCTGCCGGGGCGCCGGACTGGAGGCTGGAGCGGGACCGCGCGCGTCAGGACCATCACGTTCCCGTAGCCGGCCGTGGCTGGAGTCACCGGGCGCGATCCCGCGCGACTGACCGTCTGCGCGACCGATCCGAACACGAGGTACTGCACGCCGGCGAACGCCGCCGCCTCGCGAAGCGCAGTCATCGATGGACGGCTGCCGTTGCGGCGGACCGGCAGCCACTCACGCAGGAGGACGCGAAAACGTCCTGTCTCGACCAGCCTCGCGGCCAGTTCGTCGGCCATCTGGCCGGCTCGTGTGCCTGACACGCCGCTGCCCTCGAATGGCATCACGCTCATCGTCGGGCGCTCGGTGTCCTGCGCCGCCAATCTCGCCGGCGCGAGCAGGCCTGTGACGACCGCCAGGGAACAGGCCGTCGCGAGTGAGCAGGTCGAATGGCCACGCATGGCGTCCTCCGTCTTCTTTCCCCAGAATACGGAGCGCGGGGCGTACGAGTCGTGACAGCGGCGTGAGAAAACGCTGAAAAAGGGCGTCAGTGCGGCGCCTTCGTGAGTGGGCCGGAGGTCGCTCCAGCCGGGTGGGCGCCTGAGGGTTTTTGGCGGGAAGGGCCCGGCCCTAAAGCCCGGGCTCACTTGTGCCGTAAATCATTAAGAGAGCTATGGTTGTGCCCTATCGAGGACTGGCGGCCGTGCTGGCGCCTCTGCTCGCCTCCGTCACGCTGATGTCCAACGACCGGACCTCGGTCGCGGCGGAGCGGAGCACCGAGCTCCGGGTCATCGAGCTCAAGGAGCCGGATGGCCAGATCCTCAGCTACCGCCACCTGGCAGGCTCGACCGTGGTTCACCTGAAGGGCACCGCGCTCGCGCCGGACGCACAGATCAGGGTGAAGATCGGCAGCCGTCCCGGATTCGTCGAGCTGGACATCAACCACGGCGGCATCTCGGGCCTCAAGCCTGCGCACCTGCTGGGACGCGATTTCCTGACGTACGTCCTGTGGGCCGTCTCCATCGACGGCAAGGCCGCCAACCTCGGCGAACTCACGTTCGAGGGCGACCACGCCGTCGCCGTGAACGTCACGACGACCTATCAGACCTTCTGGCTGATGGTGACCGCCGAGCCGAGCTACGCGGTCGTCGATCCGAGCCCGTCGGTCGTCCTGTACAGCGTGAAACAGGACGCCGCGGCCGAAGACAAGGCGCTGCCCATCGCCGGCGAGCGGTTCTACTTCACGCATTACTCCAGCTACGAGTCGACATCGACGGATCTGCCCGCCGGCGTGCCGAACGAGCTCCTGCAGGCGCGCAAGGCAATGGATCTGGCCTCGAAGTCGAGCGCGCTCGCCATCCGCGTCAACGCCGGCTTCAAGGAAGAGGAGTACACGCGCCTGGCGCTCGCGCAGGCGACGACGTTCCTGGCGCAGGCCGAGGACGCGTACAAGAAGAATCCGAAGGATCAACAGGTTGTCCAGTTCGCGCGCACCGCGGCGCAGAACGCCGAGGACGCGCGGGCGCTGGCCACGGGCGCCGTGGGCGGCATGGCGGTCCGGCAGCTCGAGCAGGACAACGCGAAACTTCGCGACGAGATCGCGCGGCTGAAGTCCGACAAGCCGGCCGATCCCCCGCCGGCCGGCGGCGGTCCGCTTGCGGAGCCGACGCCGACCGACACGCCGGCCGCGACGCCCATGCCGCCGCCCGATCCCGTGGCGCCGACGCCGCTCGTCAAACAACCGGCGCTGTGGTTCGCCGTCGCCGGATGGGTGCTGGCGCTCGTGCTGCTCTTCCGGCGGAGGTCGATTTAGCCGCGCGGCTTGCGCCGCCGGCAGACCGACCGCATGGCTCGCTTTTCCCCGCTGCGATTTCTCGTCAGCCTGCTGACGCCGGGCGGCGTCCTCGTCGGCGCGGCCTGGGCGCTGCAGCACGAGGACGTGGTGCGGTCCGCCGCCGCGCCCTACGCGGTGTACTTCTGCATCGGCGCGCTCGCGGCCGCGGCGCTGCTCAGCTGGTACTCCGACCAGGCGCGCCTGCTGTGTACGGCGGCTGTCGTGATCCTGAGCGTGTGGCGCCTGACGCCGTGGCCCGACGACCCCCAGGTCGCGACGCTCGTCGCGTTTCTCATTCCGCTGAATTTCGTGGCGTTTGCTGCGCTCAAGGAGCGCGGCGTGCTGACGATCGACGGGTTCGTGAAGCTCGCCATCGTCGCGGGCCAGGCGTTCGCAGTGATGTGGCTGACCGAGCGGGTCGGCGTCGCGTCTTTCCTCCGGTGGAGCGGCCGGCCTGGCGCGTGGTCGTGGATGCCGGTGACGGTGGTGCTGTCATTTGCGGCCGCGGTCGTGACGCTGCTGGTATTGGCGTTCCTGCGCCGGACCAAAGTCGAACAGGGATTGTTCTGGGCGCTGCTGGCAATGTTCCTCGGGCTGCAGGACAGCCGTACGCCGGCCGCGCTGCTCTTGTATGCCGGCACCGCCGGACTGGTCCTCGTGTTTGCGGTGCTCGAACACGGCTACGACATCGCGTATCGCGACGAGCTCACCGGGCTGCCCGGCCGCCGGGCGTTCAACAATGTGATGGGCCAGCTCGGACGGAAGTACGCGATCGCGATGTGCGACGTCGATCACTTCAAGGCCTTCAACGACACCTACGGGCACGACGCGGGCGATCAGCTGCTCAAGATGGTCGCGACCGAGCTGTCGCAGGTCGGCGGCGGCGGGCGTGCGTTCCGGTACGGCGGCGAGGAATTCCTCATCGTGTTCCGGGGCCGTTCCGCGCGCGAAGCCCAACCGTTCGTCGAAACCATCCGCAAGGCGATTGCCACGGCCCGTCTGGGCCAGCGCGGATCGGACGCGGGCATCAGCGTGAGCATCGGCATCGGCGAGCGATCGAAGCGGCACTCGACGCCCGAGCTCGTGCTCGAGGCCGCCGACGGGGCGCTCTACCGCGCGAAGAAAGCAGGACGGAACTGCGTGCGCGTGGAAGAAGGCACGCCGTATCTCAGCTAATCCGGTTCGAGATGACTGAGAGCTTTATGGGAGGCCGCCACCCCGCTCCAGCTCCAGTTGAACGGCGAGTTCCGCGTACGCGGCTGGCAGCTGATTGCCGGAGGCGTCGGCAGCGCGAACACCGTTGATGAAGATCGTCGGAGTCGATACAACGCCGATCGTGTGACCGGTGGCGATGTCGGCGCGAATCTCGTCGAGTCGTCGACGCTGCTCAGTCTCGAGAGCAGGGCCGAATCGTCGCGTCAGTTCCGAAGCGATCATCGCGGCGGCCGGCGTACCGCCGTCCGCGGCCAGCGGGTCGGCGCTTGCGAACAGCCACTCGATCATTTCGGTCGCCCGGCCTCGATCCGCTGCGAGGCGGACGGCCACCGCCGCCTCACAAGCGCCGGGATGCAGTGTCCGGGGAATCTTCGGATTGCATGCGGTGTCCCAGGGCCAATCGAACACGACGAGTTTGACCGCACCGGACCGCTGAGCCTGATAACGGTTCGCGATTTCCCGATATTGGGCGTCAACCGGCGCACAGGGCCGGCACAGCCAGTCGACGAACTCCGCGATCACGACCTTCGCACCCGAGGCGCGCGCCGGCAAGACGGTCCGCTTCTGCGCCGTCCATCGCGCGGCAAATTCGGCGCGCTGGAGCTCGGTCAGGCCGGCTGGCGCCGCCGGGAAGGAGAAACGGGCGTGGCGGGTCCAGAACCACGACGTACCGGCAACGAGGACGAGCAGGCCGACACCGAGCGCCCAGGCAGTCCGCCGTGGGCCAAATGGACTCGATATCTCCGGTGTCGCGGCCAGGACTCGCGCACGCAAGGCGACCGGTGGATCGAGCGGTCGATAGCGGCGCAGCAAGTCTTCAACAGGTTCGGTGTTCATCCGATCCTCCGTTCCCCAAGCGCCGTCCGCAGCTTGTCGATGCCGTAGCGATAACGGCTCGCCACGGTGTTGACGGACTCGCCCGTCGTCGCAGCG
The DNA here is from genome assembly GCA_035519535.1 of Vicinamibacterales bacterium. GTDB lineage: Bacteria > Acidobacteriota > Vicinamibacteria > Vicinamibacterales > SCN-69-37 > DATEGZ01. The sequence continues at coordinate 16,181 of DATIWF010000111.1, forward strand.
ATTTCCTGAAAGCTCCAGCCCTCATAGATCTTCAGGTGCACCACTTCGCGCTGATCGGCCGGAAGACTGCGCAACGCCTGCTCGAGCATCACGCGTTCATCGGCCGCGCTTTGCCCACCCGGGATTGCTTCCAGGAGCGATTCCGCAATCGGGACGCCGTTTCGTCGCAGCCGCAACGCGCTGTAGCAGGCGTTCCGAACCGCTGTTCTGAGGTACCCGTCGACGGAATTGAGGTTCTTGACTCCGCGACGCATCATCGTCGCGAAGACCTCTTGAACGACATCCTCGGCTTGCTCACGACTGGCCAGAATCATGAGTGCGTAGCGATACAGCGACCCCGACACACGGTCGTAGAGTTGAGCGAAATCCTCGCCCGCGTCACTCATGGATCGGCGCCTTCCATCTAGAGACGCGCGAGGGAGTGGCTTTTGTCTACCGTTCGACGCCATCAACTCGTCGCCCACCTCGTCCCGCACGTTGAAGTGATCGGCGGGAGGCGGCGCCTTCGGGCCGGCTGCGAGAACACGCGTTACCGCGAGTGACTCCCCTGTCGCCGCATCTTAGACAAAAAGCGCGACATCGTGTCGTCACGTCCCGTGCGCGCGGCACCGGTATACTCGGACGAGCGCCTCACGACGTTCGACCTCCAAGGCGGTCCTATGGCCACCAGGCACATCACCCGCACGCCGAGACGCCGGGCGTTGGGCGCGCGAGCGCGCGTCCAGCCGCCGCTCGCCCGCGACGAGGTGCGTCGGCTCGACGCGTATTGGCGGGCCGCCAACTACCTCTCGGTCGGTCAGATCTACCTGCTCGATAATCCGCTGCTGAAGACGCCGCTGAAGATCGAGCACATCAAGCCGAGACTGCTGGGCCACTGGGGCACGACGCCCGGCCTGAACTTCATCTACGCGCACCTCAACCGCGTGATCAAGGCGCGCGATCTGAGCGTCATCTACATCACGGGCCCGGGGCACGGCGGTCCGGCGATCGTCGCGAACGTCTATCTCGAAGGCACGTACACCGAGTACTACCCGAACGTCTCGCAGGACGAGGCCGGCATGAAGCGTCTCTTCATCCAGTTCTCGTTCCCCGGCGGCATCCCCAGCCACGTGGCGCCGGAGACGCCGGGTTCAATTCATGAGGGCGGCGAGCTCGGCTACGCGCTCTCTCACGCGTACGGCGCCGTGTTCGACAATCCGGATCTGATCGCCGCGTGCGTGATCGGCGACGGCGAGGCCGAAACCGGCGCGCTCGCCACGAGCTGGCACTCGAACAAATTCCTCAATCCGGTCCGCGACGGCGCCGTCCTGCCGATCCTGCACCTGAACGGCTACAAGATCGCGAATCCGACGGTGCTCGCGCGCATCCCGCACGAGGAGCTCGATCAGCTCCTCCGCGGCTATGGCTACGCGCCGCGCTACGTCGAGGGCCACGACCCGGCGCGCATGCACCCGCAGATGGCCGCGGCCCTCGACGCCGTGATCGACGAGATCCACGCCATCCAGCGGCGCGCGCGGACGTCGGGCTTCAGCGGCCGGCCGCGCTGGCCGATGATCGTCCTCCGATCGCCCAAGGGCTGGACGTGCCCGAAGACCATCGACGGCAAGAAGTGCGAGGACTACTGGCGGTCGCACCAGGTCCCGATGGGCGACATGGACCGGCCCGGCCACGTGAAGGTGCTCGAGCAGTGGATGAAGAGCTACCGCCCCGACGAGCTGTTCGACGAGGCAGGACGCCTGCGGCCGGAGATCGCGGCGCTGGCGCCGACGGGCGACCGCCGCATGGGCGCGAACCCGCACGCCAACGGCGGCCTGCTCTTGAAAGACCTCAAGCTGCCCTCGTTTCAGAGATTCGCGGTCGAGGTCAACGCGCCTGGCGCGGCGACCGCGGAAGCGACGCGCGTCCAGGGCACGTACCTGGCCGAGGTCATGAAGCTCAACCTCACGCACAGCAACTTCCGCATCTTCAGTCCGGACGAGAACGCGTCGAATCGGTGGCAGGATGTGTTCAACGTCACCAACCGCGTCTTCGTCGCCGAGATCCTGCCAATCGACGATCACCTGTCACCGGACGGCCGCGTGATGGAGATGCTCTCCGAGCACCAGTGCCAGGGCTGGCTCGAGGGCTATCTGCTCACCGGACGGCATGGGTTCTTCAACTGCTACGAGGCCTTCATCCACATCATCGACTCGATGTTCAACCAGCACGCCAAGTGGCTGAAGGTCTGCAATCACATCGGGTGGCGGCGGCCAATCGCCTCGCTCAACTACCTGCTGTCGAGCCACGTCTGGCGCCAGGATCACAACGGCTTCAGCCATCAGGACCCCGGCTTCATCGATCACGTCGTGAACAAGAAGGCGGAGGTCATCCGCGTGTATCTGCCGCCGGACGCGAACTGCCTGCTGCACATCACCGACCGCTGTCTGCGCAGCCGCAATCTCGTCAACGTCGTGGTCGCCGGCAAGCAGCCCGCGCCGCAGTGGTTGACGATGGATCAGGCGGTCAAGCACTGCGCCCGGGGCATCGGGATGTGGGAGTGGGCGAGCAACGATCGCGGCGGCGACCCCGACGTCGTGATGGCCTGCTGCGGCGACGTGCCGACGCTCGAGACGCTGGCGGCCGTCGAGCTGCTGCGCAAGCACGCGCCGTCGATGAAGATCCGCGTCGTGAACGTCGTGGATCTCATGACGCTCCAGTCACAGCGCGACCACCCGTCCGGCCTGAGCGATGACGACTTCGACGCGTTGTTCACGAAGGATCGACCGGTGGTGTTCGCCTTCCACGGCTACCCCTGGCTGATCCACCGCCTGACGTACCAGCGCGCGAATCACGGCAACTTCCACGTCAAGGGCTACCGGGAGGAAGGCACCACGACGACGCCGTTCGACATGTGCGTGCTGAACGGCATCGATCGCTTCCACCTGGTGGGCGAGGTCGTCGACCGCGTGCCCGCGATGGCGCCCCGCGCGGCGTACGCGAAGCAGGCGATCCGCGACGCGTTGATCGAGCATCGCGAGTACATCACGAGGCACGGCGAGGACGACCCACGGATCCTGAACTGGCGCTGGGGCGGCCAGGCCGCGGCGCCGGTGAAGCGCAGCTCCACCGAAGGCGACAACGTCTGACGAGCAGCCCAGGACCACGCCCGCGACCGGCCTATTTGCAGGCTGGCGCGATCGTGCGCACCGACGAGACCCGCATGGCTGGCGTCCAGCCGATCGACCCCTGCGCCGTCACCACGACGAGCTTGCGGGCCTCGGGGCCTTCGTCGATCAGCCTGCCGGTCACTTCCACCCGGCGGTCGACGCGGTCGTAGAGCTCGGACTCGTGCGTCGAGAGAAGACGAAGGGCCGGCGGTCCGGTCAGCGCGGCGCCCGCGCTTCCCAGCGCGTTCTTCAGCGACGCCGCGTCAACACCGGTGAGTCTGAACGTGGTGATGGCCGACGCATCCCCGGCCGACGCCGACGCGACCGGGGCGTCACGCTCCAGACAGCCCGTGAACTTCACGATGTTCGACGCCGCGGTCGTGTCTGACATCTGCAACGTGGCGCCGCGCGCACCGACCGCGCCGGCAACGCTCGCCGCCAGCACGAGGGCAGTCCCGAGAGTGGACGTGGACATGGCGTTCCTTCCTTTCCTGGACGGTCTCGAGCCGGGGAAGATCTCGATTACACCACGAAGCGGGGGCGTGCTCCCGGGAGGACGCTCCCGGGCCGGCCCGCCCGACGCCCAGCGACGGCAGCGACGCCTTGGGCCGCTAACTCATTCGTGCCGTGCCGTTTCTGGCAATCGATCGAAGGCCGCCCTCGCCCGGTCTGAGTCTTGCAATCTGGACGGGTACCCCAGCGTGGAGGTGCCCAATGCGAGCGACTCACATCATCCCGTTCGTGGCGATGCTGACGACGCTTGCGATGCCGGTCCGCACAGCGGAAGCCGGGCAGAATCCGCGCGCGCAGATCGTGATTCAGTACGATCGCTCTGGCGGTCGCCCCGATGGCCCGCCGCGACGCGCGATCGGTCGCGTGGATCTGGCCGTGACCATCGGCTATCGAGATGGATACACGGAAGGCTTCAACGACGGTCGTCACCACCACCGTGACAACCCGTACGGCGAGAGCAGGTTCAAGCACGGCGATCATGGGTTTGACCGTCGGTACGGCGACCGCGACCGGTACAGGATGAACTACCGCGACGCGTTCTGGCGAGGCTACGAGCGCGGCTACCAGGAGGGATGGCGGCGCTAGATCACGGTGCTGGGTGCTGCGTGCGCGTGCGAAGTGCCGGTGCAGCGCGAGCACGCAGGACGAGCACCCAGCACGAGCACCCAGCACCCAGCATCGAGCACCCAGCACTGTCTTGTGCTCAAATACCCCCGTGCTCGTCGTCGCCGTCGCGTTCCTGCCGGTCGTTGCGTTCCTGGCGCTGCTCGTCGTCTTCGACAGCTTCAAGCTGGTGCCGGCGTCGATGCTCGTGCGCGCGATCGGGGCCGGCGCCGTGGCCGCCTTGCTGTCGACGCCCCTGCACTGGCTCTTCGTGGCGTTCCTGCATCTCGGCGAGGCGTCGGTCATCCGCGACGTCGCGCCGGTGTCCGAGGAAGTGCTCAAGGCGCTGTTCTTCGTCTACGCGCTGCGCCGGCGGTTCGTCGGGTTCCTCGTCGACGCGGCGATCATCGGCTTTGCGATCGGCACGGGCTTCGCGGTGGTGGAGAACATCCAGTACCTGCAGACGCTGCAGGACCGGCGGCTGTGGCTGTGGGTGGTGCGCGGCTTTGGGACCGCGATTCTGCACGCGCTCACGACCGCTATCGTGGCCATCGCCGCCAAGTCGCTGACCGATCGGTTCCCCGAGCGCGGCCTGGTCGTCGTGGTGCCGGGCCTGATCGCCGCCATCGCGCTGCACTCGGCGTTCAACCACGCGCTGGTCTCGCCGGCGCTGTCGGCGGCGATCCTCCTGCTGGCGTTGCCGCTCGTCGTGCTCCTGGTGTTCAGCCGCAGCGAGAAGATGACGCGCGAATGGGTCGGCGAGGGCCTGGATCTGGACATCGAGCTGCTCGCCCTCGTGCGATCGCCGGAGTTCGCGTCGACGCGGTTCGGCCGGTACCTCGGCGAGCTGCGCGCGCACTTCCCCGGACCCGTGGTCGCCGACATGTTCTGCCTGCTGCAGCTCGACCTCGAGCTGGCGATTCGCGCGAAGGGACTGCTCATGGCCCGCGAAGCAGGATTGGAAGTGCCGCCTGATGACACGCTGCGGGATCGGCTCGCCGAGCGCGACTACCTGGAGCACGCGATCGGGCAGACGGGGCTTCTCGCTCTGCGGCCGCTGCAGGTCACGAGCGACCGCGACCAGTGGCACCAGTATCTGCTGAAGAGCGTGAAGACCTGAGGCTCAGCGGCCGCGGAACGCGATCAGACTCCGGACGAAATCGTCTGGCGTGCCGAAATCGAAGCGCACGACGCCGTCGAGCTCGACGGCGAGGTAGCCCTCGCGCTGGCGCTGCAGCTCCTGCGCGTGCGTCAGCTGAAACTCGCCGCGATCGCGCACGTCGTCTCGAATCATCTGATCGAGAACGTCATAGAGGCCCGGCCCCAGCACATGGAGGCCGAGCCAGCCCAGCCAGGTGTCTGCGGGCAGATCGTCGACGCGCAGCCGGGCCCGCGCGGTGACGATATCCGGCTTCTCGATGATGAGGGAGACGTCGATGAGACGGCGGTCGCTCGCGCGCCGCGCGCCGGCGATCGTGCCGTAGCCCTTCAATTCGTCCGGACCGATGCGGTTGACCGCGGATACGCTCCGGCCCTGCGCAGCGGCACCGATCTCCGCCAGCGCGCGGTACGGCGAGGTGCGCGCGCCCCGAAACAGATGGTCGCCGAGGCACAGGAGCACCGGCGAGCCGGCGGCAAACGCGCGGGTCTGGAAGACCGCGTGACCGTAGCCTTCCTGCGCCGCCTGTTCGACGAATTGCACCCGCGCGGCCAGGCGCCGCATTTCGCCCGCCTCGCGCGCGAGCTCCGGATGCCCCGCGAGCCGCTTCAGGTAGGCGTCATCGGGACCGTCGAGGTACGCGCGGACGATTGCCTGGTCGCCCGGCTGCACGATGAAGCAGACCTCCTCGATGCCGGCGGCATCGAGCTCGATGAGGTGATAGTGAAAGAGCGCCCGCGCGAGGCCGTCCGGGCCGACGACCGGGAACAGCTCCTTCTTGCACGCCTGCGACGCGGGAAAGAGCCGCGTGCCCAGGCCGGCCATCGGCACGACGGCTTTGCGGATCACAGCCGCTGCCATCCGGCGGCGCCGAAGCGGTACCGCCGCGCGCCGAACTCGATGGCGCCCGGTGACGTGCCCTCGAAGATTTCCGGCAGCGCGCCGATGCGGCGCGAGTACTCGGTGGCGATCTCCGGAATGTGTTTCTTGAGCGCGTCGAGGCGTCCGAACACCGCGACCGTGCCGCCGGTGCCGCCGCCCGTGATCTTCGCGCCATAGAGCCCGTGCGAAGAGCCGCGCGATCGCACGGAATCCACGAGGAAGTCGACCTCGTCGACGGACAAGCGGCAGTTCTCGCGATAGCTCTGGTGCGCGGCGTACATGCAGTCGCCCGCGACCTCGAGCGCGCGCTCGTCCCCGGCGCTCGCGGCGGCGAGCGCGTCGATGAACTTCAGCACGCGCTCGTTCTCCTCGATGGGATGCCGCGTCGGCCCCGCCACGCGATAGCGCGCGTCGGGCTGGACCTTCGTCACCGGATCGTCGTGCGTCTTGTAGCGCTCCAGGAACCAGGACCCGACGACCTCCTCCGGGATTTCAGCGGCGTACTGCGAGCGGTACTCATCGACCGACAACTCCGTCAGGTAGCCGAGCGCCGCGCGGCCCGTGCGCGCGCGAATGTCGTTGACCATCCGCTTGCCCATGAACGCGCCGATGCGGGTGTCCGTGTACGGATTGCCTGCGACCGAATGCTGGACCAGCGAGTTGATGCCGACGAACCCCGTGCCTGGCGGAATCGCGACCTCGCCGCGGATCTCACCCGGGCGGCAGAGGATGTGGGTCAGCTGCCCTTCATGCCCGCTCGTGATCGCGATCTGGTCCATGATCCCGCACGGCGCGCCGACGACGTGGTTCTCGGCCATCTGGCCGAGCCGGGCGAGCCGCGCCGGCGAGATCCTGGCGCCGAGATAGGCATTGAGACAGCAGAGCGTGCCGATCTCGACCGCGGCGGAGCTGCCGATGCCGACGTTCATCGGAATCGCGCTGAGCAGCAGCAAGCTGAACCCGTAGGGCAGCGTGACGGGCTCTTCCTTCAACAAGGTAAAGATGCTGCCGCCGATGTACGCCACCCAGTTGACGAGCGGGTTCGACTGGCAGATCGCGCGCACGTCGCCGTAGTCGGCCAGCCCGCCGCCCGACGTGAAGTAGTCGAGCGGCAGCCGCGTTTCGACCGGCAGCGTCCGATGTCCCACCTGCATCGTCCGGATGCGCAGCGTGCGGTCGGTGCGCGCCTGGAGGGCGATCAGGACGCCGCGGCCGAGCACCGTCTCGCACACATTGGATCCCGAGTAGTCGGCGATGCCGCCCATCACGTCGAGCCGCGCCGGCACGCGGGCCATCCAGACCTCGCCGCTGTTGAAGTAGCCGGCCAGGCCCGTCAGATCGCTCGTCGGCTTTCTGAGCAGGTCCTCGAACGCCCGCACCTCGAACGGCATCCCGTTCTTCTCCATCGCCGGACTGTGTAACACACGCGGAAGGACGGCGGCAAATGCGCCGGCGGTTACGGCGCGCGGCCGAGCAGCTGCGCGTCGGTGCGGTCGTAGTAGTCGCCGACGGATTCGAGGACCTGGCAGGCCTGGCCGTTCGGCGCGGCGTCGCCCATCACGAGCGCGACGTGCACGAGGCCGTTGCCGTCGGCCCAGTAGCGCCACAGCACCGTGCCGGGCTCGATCGGATTCTGACAGCCGGTGAACTTCGACGCGGCGCGGTAGAACACGTCGTCGCTCGGCGGCGCCGTCGTCAGTCGCTTGAGCAGATTCCACGCGCGGGCCACCGGCGAGCGCGTCTCCGCGTCGGCCGGGTTCTTCGGCGAAAAGAACGTGAACAGGTAAAGCGCCGATTTGTTGGTCGAGGTCGTGAACGCCCGCACGAGGTGGCGCCCCTCGCGGTTCTCGCGGAAGCTCGACAGCTTCCAGTCGGCGGGCCCGCAGAACGCGACGTCCAGCTCGCGCGATCGGTACGTGTCGTAGCCGGAGACCGCCACGCCCTTGTCGTCGCCGCGAGGCACGCGCACGCCGTTGAGGAAGAACTCGGCGCGATACGTGCCGGGCGGCAGGCAGTACGAGGGCGAGTTGTCGTACACCGTGACGCGTTGAACCCGGCCGGTGCCGACCAGGCTTTTCATGTCGACGGTCTTGAACAGCGGCTGCACGACGCGCCATACCTTCCAGTCGGTCGAGTACGACGACCAGACGACCGACAGGAGGTCGCGATCCGCGTCGAACCCGCTCACGTCCGCGCTCCAGCCGACCCGCGACGGCCGGACCCACGTGCTGATGTTGCCGATGCGCGCGTAGCCGCTGCCGGGCTGCGCGGCGGATTTCCCGAGGAGCAGCATGCGCCGCGCGTCCGCGATGCCGGCGTCGATGTCCGCGCATGTCGCCGACGCCGACGCGCCGTGCAGATCGGCGCAGTGGGCCTCGAGCGTGTTGAGGTCGCTCAGCGACGAGGCCACGAGCTCGCGATCCTCGGCGAGGCGCAGGCCGTCGACCGCGGCCTGGTACGACTTGGCGGCCTCCCCGCGCTCGTCGAACGCCAGCTGGCCCAGGCCGAGGTTGGTGAACAACATCCGGTACACGGACAGATCCGAGGCGGATGCTTTCGCGAGCTTGACGGCGTCCAGCGTCCGGCCGTCCGACGCCGTGAGTCCCCCCGCCGCGATGGCCTGTTCGAGGATCTTCAGACCGTCCTTGATCGTCTCGAGCTTGCCGGACGCGATGCCCGCGAGCTCGGTGTTGAAGCCCTGGCTGTTCAGAAACCTCGGCGTCGGCGTCCAGCCGGCGTTTTCGATCGCCTCGCGCGTCCTGGCGTCCGAGGCCGCGATCTCGGCCATCCGCGATTTCGTCGGGAAGTTCCAGTACCGGCTGTCGATGTCGTCCTGGCTGATGAGGGAGTCGGCGCGGGAGCGGTCGTACTGCGCGCGGCCGAAGTCGGGCCGCAGCGTCAGCGCGCAGCCGAACAGATCCGCCGCCTTCTGATAGTCGGCCGGCGTCGTCGCGACGTCGAGCAGCGCGCGGGCGTCGCCGTAGAACTCGGCGGCGCGTTCGATCGGCGTCGCGTTCGCCGAGCCGTCGGCGGGTGCCGGGCACGTCGCGGGCAGCGTCGGGGCCGGCATCACCGGGTTGCGGTGCACCGACACGGCCGCGCCGAACGTCACCACCATGACGAGACCGCCGAAGATGGCCAGCGCGTTGGCGGGGGCGCCTTCGCCCATGCCCAGCGAGTGGCCGAACAGATAGAGCGCGATCGCGAAGAGCATCAGGTCGAGGATGTACAGGGTCGACTTCGTCTCCCATCGCTCGGCCAGGCTGACGTAGCCGTCGGCCAGCGCGTAGAGATGGTACGGGTTGACCCAGCCGCGATTGCGAATCTCGGCGAAGACCTTCACGCCCGGGGTCTGGCCCGAATCGAAATCCGCGGCGTTGTCGACCCAGTCGGCCGACCGCTTGTTCCGATCGCTGTCGAGCGCGCCGCAGTTCCGCTCGCGGTCCCGCTGCAGCATCGCGATCATCGTCGGGCTGGCGTCGGCGGGCGGCAGGACCGCGGCCTGGCTGGCGAACGCGCACCGCACGCGCACGCCGAAGAACTCGAGCGTCGGCGTGATCGCGCCCGCGCTGCCCAGCAGCCAGCGCTCGCCGTCCATGTTCGTCAGCGCCGCCTCGCTGTCGAACGCGTACTGCGAGGCCTTGCTGACCTCGGTGTTGGCGACCGTGTACCACAGCCCCACGACGGAGCTCAACAGCACGGTCGCCGCGATCAGCATGATGACGATCGCCTCGCGCTGGTTGTGCACATGGCGCAGAAACAAGTGGGCGCCCGAGTACTGCCGGGGCTCGAGCTCGGGGGTGTGCGGCGTCTCGCCGGCGCTCGACGCTTCGAACATGCCGAGCGCGCGGAACGCGCCCCCGAGCACGAGAGAGAGGCCCGCCGCGACCGCGAACGCGTGCCAGGAGGACCAGTCGAACCAGAGCGCGAAACTCACTGCACCGAGCGCGGACGCCGCGCCGGCGAGGATCGCCGCGTTCGACACCCGGACCCAGCGCTGCGTGAGATCGGCGACCGTGAGCAGCGCCAGCGCGGCCACGAAGAGCACGACCGTGAACGCCATCGTCGGGCCGCCGCCTTCAAACGCGTGGATCCGTTCCGCGAGCGGGCGCCACACCTGCAACAGGCGCGAGTGGACCGCCGCCTCGTGGGTCAGAGCGGGCCGCTTCGCGTTCGACTCCGGGCTGGCCGGAGCGCTTTCCACCTTGAGATCCGGCGGCGCGGAAAACCCCAGCACCGCCAGCTCCGAGCTCACGCGTTCGTCGACCTGCTGCTCCGCGGTGTCGCCCGATCCCCACGCGCGGAAGGGCACGAGCAGCGTGCCGGTGAGATTCGCGAGCATCTGCTCCTGCTGGGCGAGCATGTCCAGCTGTCCGGCCTGCTGCGGGTCTGTCGCGCGGACGCGGTCGGCGTTGTCCTCGAGATCCTCGGCGCGCGACCGGTGGCTCTTCTGCCGCTCTTCGAGGCTGGCGCGCACGCTCCAGTCCCCGACGATGGCCTGGCGAAGGACGATCTCGACCATGCGCCCGCGCGTGAGCTGCCGCTGCACGCTGGCGGCGCTTTGCTCGTCGTGCGCGATCCAGTACGCGGCGGCCGCGCCGAACGCCGCGACGACGATCATGAAGAAAGCCAGAACGTTGCGCGAGACGAGGCGCTGGTCGAGGCGGATCGCCTTCAGGCGCTGGGGAAGCGTGGCGGGCATCGGGGAGCGCTGGGAGAATCTACTTCAACTTGGCCGTCCAGTTCACGATCACGCGGA
>DATIWF010000112.1:0-9366 GCA_035519535.1 Vicinamibacterales bacterium
GCCGCCAAGGCCCTCCGCGGCGACATCAGGATTCGCGCCGACCCTCGCTGGTTGACGATTCACTACGCATCGGACAGATTGTGTGGCGCGATGCCCTCACCCGCGCCCACGACCCGACGCCTCCAGATCCGCGGCAATCTCGCGCAAACATACTCGGACGTCTACACCCGCGACGCGCTCGACGCGCTCGAGGTCATGGCGCATTTCGACGCCGACCGCCGCGCCGTGATGGCGGCGAGGATCGCGCGCCGGGCCGCGCGCGCGCGCACCCACGAGCGCATCGCGTTTCTCGACCCGGCGGCGCGCATCGCCCGCACGCACCTCACCGTCCAGCAGGCCCGCGACGGCGCATTCACAGGCAGCGCGATTCCGGCCGACCTCCAGCGCCAGTGGATTCAGGGCACCGGCCCGGCGGCCCGGCCCGGCGCGTCGATCGAGACGAGCCTGCGCAATATCGCGTACGCCCTGCTCTCGGGCGCGGACGGCTGGATGTTCGACGGCGAGGACGCGCTTGGGCAGGTCTCGACGATGTCGCTGGACAACCAGCGGAATCTGAAACTGGCCATTGATGGCGACGCGCGCTTCCTCAAGGTCGCCGAGCAGGTCGCAAGCGAGATGAACCGCTGGGCCGAGGGGTTCTTCGGCCGCCGGATCGTCGAGGACTGGAAGGCGCAGCTCACGTTCACGACGAAGATCTTCCGCGCGCGCGGCCTGCACCTCGACGACCGGCACGTCCGCCACGCGACCGGAGAGGGCTTCTCGGCCGCCATCGCCGATGCCGGGCTCTACATCGTCAACAACCACGCGGCGCTCCGTGCGTCCGGCGCGTCGCTCGTGCTCTATCTGCCGAAGATCCAGACCGCCGAGGAGGCCGCGCTCTGGCATGACATCCTGTCGGCGCTCGAGACGCACGCCGGCCTGCCGGCGTGCACCGTCAAGGTCTACGTGCTCGTCGAGCAGATCGAGGCGTGTTTCCAGCTGATGGAAATCCGTGCGGCCCTCGGAGCGCGCTTCGTCGGATTCAACACGGGCCGCTGGGACTACATCAACAGCGTGTCCGACGCGATGTCGTGGGACCCGGCGTTCGTCAACCCCAACATCGACGCGATCACGATGACGTACGGCTACATGCGGAACTACGAGGACCGCGTGCGCCGCGCCGTCAACACGCCCGATCAGCGCGGCCAGTGCGCGCTGTGGCAGGGCGGCATGGAGCCGAATATTCCGGTCGGATCGGACGCGGGCGTCGCCGCCGGGATGAAGCGCGCGGTCGCGGGCGCCGAACGCGAAGAGCGCGAGGGCGCGAGCGGCAAATGGGTCGCGCACTGGAAGATGGTCCATATCGTGCGGCCGGTCTGGGAGAAGGCCGGCCGGGTCAACCAGCTCGGCCGTCGCTTCCCCGCCCTCACCTACACGCCGGCGGACGCCGACGGCCTCACGCTCCTCGAGCCGGCGCCGCGCACCGTCCGCGGCGCGCGTGATCTGCTCAGCGTCGCGCTCCAGTACGGCAACGCGTTCGGCCAGGGCCTGCAGGCCGCCGCGCTCAAGCCCGCCGATTTCTTCGGCAACGACGACGTCCTGTATTTGATGGAGGACATGGCCACGGGCGAGATTCGACTGAGCATCCTGTGGGAATGGCTCCACAAGCACGCGGCGTTCACGGCCGACGATGACGCAACGGGCGTGAAGACGGGCCATCGGCTGACGCCGGAGCTCTTCGCGCGCCTCCTGACCGAGGAGTACGACAAGCTGCAGCGCGCGGGCAATCGCGACGTCCACGACAACTCGAAGGCGACGACGCTGCCGATCGCGCGCGAGATCGTCCGGACGTACGTGCTCGATGCGGTCAAGCTGCCGTGGTACATCGATTTGCTGAACATCACGCTCAACAACTTCGACCTCGCGGAAGCGCGGCGACGGATCGAGCTGCTGACCGGGGTGTTTCAGCGGGATGGCACCAGGATCACCGGAAATCTAGACTTCGACCAACCCGTCGCCGGTTGACGTCTGATCGAGCGCACAACCTTCGACGCCGACTTGCGCCGAAGCGCAATTACCGGGCGTCGCCTTTGCCCGACGCGATTTTCAGGCGCACGGCGAAGCGATGGTCCGCGAGCGCGCTCTGCGCCGCGCCCCTGAGATCCGGCAGCTCGAACGACACCGTCTCGCTCGCCGCCGGGACCGGGATCACCTTCGTCGTGGCCCCCGTGCTCGCGCCCGTACCGGCGTCGACTCGCCTGACGATAATCACGCGCAGAACAGTGGCGCCCTTCTCGTCTGCCATGACCCGCAGCGAGACCGCGACGTCCACCGTCGCCGGTCCGCTCGGTGCCGAAACCGTCACGAGCGGAAACGCGGCGGCCTCGCCGTCGATGCCGAAATGCACCGTTAGATGCTGGGTTTCTTCGGTACCGCCCGGCGGGGTGTGTACCAGCCAGAGCTCGGCGTCGTAGTTCCCCGTCGTGATTGGCGTGAGCTGTCGACTGAACGTCCGCGGCGCGACGAAGATTCCACGACCTCCGCCGGCGGCCACGTTGACGTCGCCTGCCCCGCCGCGCGTCGCCCCGGATCCCGCCGCACCGCCGCCCGCCGGGCCGACGGCGGGCGGGCGATAGTTCCAGATGTATGTGCCGCTCGCGAGCATCCGCGCGAATTCGAGCGCGCTCATGTTGTTGCTGCCGCGAATAGAGAAGGAATCCTGGCCCGTGCCTGCGCCAGCATTGGCGCTCGCGCCCGCGCCGTTCACACCGGTCCCGCCTCCGCCACGTGCCCCGCCTCCCGTGGTGCTGCTTCCGCTCATGCCGGAGATCCCACGACCGCGGCCGCCCGCGGTTCCGCTGCCTGAGGCCGTCGCACCGGCAGCGCCACGCCAGAAATTCCCTGGCGACGCGGGCACGACGGCAACCTCGACGCGCACGGCCGTCGCGCCGCATCCGTTCGCGGACGGCGTCAAGGTGTCGAGAACCTGCGGCAGGCCCATTTGCAGCACGAGTTGCTGCGTCGTCTTTGGCAGGGCGGCGGCCGATCCGCCGTCGCGCTGCCAGTCGATCTCGACGGTGTAGCTCGAGCCCGCATGCTGCACGATTCGGCCGCTGTACTGCCACCGAATGCGATCCGACGCGCTCCAGTTCGTGCTGCCGCTTCCCACGCCGCAGAACGTCGAGTCGGTCCAGACCGAGCCGCTCAACGCGTCGTTGCCACTTGTGGCACTCGCCGTCACGCGCTCACCCCGATACACCTTCAGCCCAACCTGGAGCTGGACGTCGGGCGGCGACGCAGGCTGCTGAAGCAGCGCAAGCAGAAGGACCCCGATCATGTCGCTACCCTCCGACCTTCTCGTTCCAATCGACGCCGTTCTCGAGGCGGATGATGTGGGTGGGCGCCGGCGCCATCGCACCGCTCACCCCGGCCGGTGCCGCGGCGGGCGACGGATGATGCGATCCGGCGAGGTAGCCCCCGAAGAGCCCGAGCCCGGCGATACCCGCGGCCGCCACGACCAGCCGCAGCCGCGAGACGCGCGATCGCGGTGGCGCCTCCGTCGCGACCGGTCGACGCGCCGCTTGCTCCGCGACCAGACTGCGCAGCACGAGCACATCGATCAAGAGGTCGCGGCCAGCCTCGTCGGCTAACGCCTGCTTCAGGAGCGCGGGATCGACGCGCTCGCCGTCGATGAAGGCCTCGATCACATCGTGGACGTCGCTCATAACGCACCCTCAGTCTTCAAGACGCACGTGACCGCATCGCACCGGACGATTGCGGTGGACTTCGATCGGACCGGCGAGAGCTTCACGCAGCTCCTGCCGCGCGCGCTTCAGCCGCGCGCGCACCGCCTCGACCGTGAGCTCGCACGCGCCCGCGATCTCGTCGTAGCTCAACCCCGCGGTTTCGCGCAGCAGGAACACGTCGCGGTCGAGCTCGGCCAGTCCGGCGAGCGCCTGGCGAATCGCCGCGCCGAGCTCCTGGACGGCGGGCTCGGCGGATTCGACGAGCTCGACCGTGGCGGCCTCATGGCGCGTGTCGCGCAGATGATTCAGCGCGAGGTTGCGCGCGATCTTGAACACCCACGCCCGGCGCCCAGCCGAGTCCGCCTCGGGCGCCGGCGATCGCGACACCCGCAGGAAGACCTCCTGCGTCAGATCGCGCGCCGTCTCCGTCCGCCCGACGATGCGGCAGAGATACCGGAACACGCCCTGCTGGTGCTCGGCGAACAGGAACTCGGCGTCCAACGGAACGGCGCTCACAGGTAACAACCCGGGACGGGGTCAATCATGTCATCGGACCAATGGGCCCTCTCTGGTCCTCGGGTCCGCGCGTGACATGATCGCGCGCCGCCGGGGTTCTTACCGACACACACATGGGAGGCGTCGTCTCCTCCGGCTGTGTCGGACTCTCTGCTCGCCGATTCACTGGCCCGCTCGCTCCAGGAGGACCGGCCGTTTTCGCCACGCATGACTGAAGTCAAGGACTGACATGCTCGACGATCTCAAATCCGCCATCCGTTCCCTTCGCTCCTCCAAGACGTTCACGGTCGTCGCGCTGTCGGTCCTCGCGCTCGGCATCGGCGCCAGCACGGCCATCTTCTCTGTCGTCGACGCGGTCGTCCTGCGGGGGCTGCCTTTTGACGAGCACGACCGGCTGGTCGCCGTCGGACAGCGCTCGGCGCCGGGCGTCGCGGGCCGGTTCGGGGGCGGGGGCGGCGGGCCGCAGGCCGATCCGCAGGCCGTGAGCGCATTCGCGCCGCAGAACTACCTGGACCTCGCGGCCCAGCAGCAGGTCTTCGAGTCGATCGCGGCGATCGCCGGCGGCAACGTCACGCTGCGGGACCCCGGCGCCGATCCGGAGGAAGTGCGATCGCAGCGGGTCACGGCGGCGTTCTTCACGGTGCTGCGCGTCCAGCCGGCGATCGGCCGCGCGTTCACCGCGGAGAACGAAGTGGACGGCCGCCATCAGGTCGTCGTGTTGAGCGACGGGCTGTGGCGGCGCCGTTTCGGCGCGGATCCGACGCTCGTCGGCCGTACGATCCCGCTCGAGGGCGCGGCCTACACGGTCGTGGGCGTCATGCCGCCCGGCTTCGAGTATCCGGTCGGCGCGACGCAGCCCGCCGAGCTCTGGGTGCCGTACGTCGTCCCCGCCAACGAGCGCATCCGCGATCCGCACTCGATCAGCATCTACCTGCAGAGCATCGCGCGGCTGAAACCCGGCGTGTCCCTTGCCCAGGCGCAGGCGAACATGGATCAGATCGCCGCGGCGGTCCTGCAGGCCAATCCCGACTGGAACAAGGGCACGCTCTTCGGCGTCCGGCCGCTCCACGACCACATCGTGGGCGCGAGGACGACGCAGTGGATGCTGATGCTGCTGGGCGCGGTCGGCATCGTGCTGGTGATCGCGTGCGCCAACGTCGCGAACCTGCTGCTGGCGCGGGCGAGCGCGCGCGAGCGCGAGGTCGGGATCCGCGCGGCGCTCGGCGCCGGCCGCTGGCACTTGCTGCGACAGCTGATGGTCGAGAGCCTCGTGCTCGCGGCCGTGGGCACCGCCCTCGCCATCGGCCTCGCGTGGTGGGCCGTCGGCGTGATCAAGAGCGCGATTCCGGCCGGCGTGCCGCGCGTGAGCGCAATTGCCATCGACCTTCGGGTCCTCGCGGCGGCCGCAGTGCTTTCACTCGCGACCGGCACGCTGTTCGGTATCGTCCCTGCGCTGCAGCTCTCGCGGCCGGATCTCACGCAGGCGCTGAAGGAAGGCACGCGCGGCGCCAGCGTCGGGCGCGCGCGCCGGCGCCTGCGTAGCGCGCTCGTCGTCGTCGAGGTCGCGCTCGCGGTCGTGCTGCTCGTGGGCGCGGCGCTCTTCATCGGCAGCTTCCGCACGCTGATGCACATCGACCCTGGCTTCCGGCCCGACCACGTGCTGACGGCGAGCGTCTATCCGCGGCTGAGCCCACAGGCGACGGGCGGGCCGCCGCCAAGCGCGTCCGCGCAGTTCGCGGACGTCGTCGAGCGGATCGCGGGCGTCCCCGGCGTGACGCACGCGTCGGCGATCTCCGGCGGCATGCCGCTCGGCGGCGCGATGAGCATCACGACGATCGGCATCCCCGGGCGCACGCTCGAGCGGCCGGACAACAGCATCAGCATCCGCCAGGTCACGCCGGACTACCAGCAGGCGATGGGCATTCCGCTTCGGCGCGGGCGGCTGTTTACCGGCGCCGATCGCGACGGCGCGGCGCCCGTCGTCATCCTCAATGAGTCCGCGGCGAAGAAGTACTTCCCGGGCGAAGACGCCGTGGGCAAGCAGGTCGCGATCAACGGCGACCGGATGATCGTCGGGGTCGTCGGCGACGTCTATCAGAGCAGCCTCGAGGTCGAGCCGCGTACCGAGGCGTACGTGCCGGTCGCGCAGTCGCGGACGCTGGGCGGCGAGCTGGTGATTCGCACGTCGGGCGACCCGTACGCGGTGCTGTCCGCCGTGCGCTCGGCGAGCCTGGCGGTCTTCCCCGACGTGCCGCTGCGCAACGTGCGGACGATGGACGAGGTGATCGGGCGGCTGGTCGCGCAGCGCCGCTTCAACATGCTGATGATCGGCCTGTTCGGCGTGCTCGGCCTCGTCATCTCGGCCGTCGGCATCTACGGCGTCATGGCCTACCTCGTCGCGCAGCGCGAGCGCGAGATCGGCGTGCGCATGGCGCTCGGCGCGTCGCGGGGAACGGTCGTCGCGATGGTGCTGCGGACGGCGGGCGTGCTCGTCGTCATCGGCTTGGTGATCGGCGGCGCGGCCGCGTGGTCGCTCGGCGGCGCGGCCAAGGCGTTTCTCTTCAAGATCGACGCGACGGATCCGCGCGTCTACGCCGTCGCGATCGGGCTCCTCGTCAGCGCGGCACTTCTTGCGACCGTCATTCCCGCACGGAGGGCCGCGAGTGTCGATCCGCTCGTGGCTCTCAGGGCGGAGTGAGGGAGTAGAAACGGCCCGGTCTCGTCGGCCGCGCTACTGCCCTCTGCCGGGCGCGGCCTTCGGGGAGACTCTTGCGCTCTCGTCGATCCCGTCCGGATACACGAGCATGAGGTTGTAGCGGGCGACTTCTTCGTTGAAGTGCTCGAGGTCTTTGCGGCCCTGCGCGGTGCGCTCGTTTGCCGCGGCCGCGCGCTTGTTGTACTCCTCGCGCAGCTTCATCACGGCGTCCATCTCGGCCTGCGACGGCAGGTTGCCGCCGCTCGCGTTGCGCACGCGCGCGTCGTAGTCCGCAAGCGCGCGCTCGACGTTCGCCTTCTCCTGCTCCAGGTCCGGCCCGAGCGCCGCCAGCGCCTTGCCTTCTTCGTCGAGCCGCTTGGACTCCGCATCGAGCCATGCGCGCAGACTCGCGCGCTCCTGCTCGGTCGCGACGACACCCTCGAACGCGCCGGCTTTCGAGAGGCTCGCGAGCACGGTCTGGAACGACTCGCCGTGGTCCGTCGAGTTGTCGCCGCGCGACCACAGAAACGCGTGGACCATCTCGTGGCACAACGCGCGGTCGAGCGCCGCCTGGTCGGTCTGCAGCGCGGGATTGAGCAGGATGACCGCCTGCCGGCCGATGTGGCCGAACATGCCCTCGAGCGTGAACCCCTGGCCGGCGAGCGGCCCGACGCGCGCGAGGCCCGGCTCCCACATCACGGGCATCGACGGCACCGCGCCGCCGAAATACTGCGTGCTGATCGTCTCGGCCATCGCGCCGAGCCCGGGATCGCCCGGCTTGTCGATGTCCTGGTGCAACAGTTCCTGCTGAAGGGCGTCGGCCGGCGAGAGGTTGGCCGTCTCCGCGCTCGCGCTCGACGTGTCCAACGTCGTCCAGGCCATCCACGAGGCGCCAGCCAGCAGCAACACGCCGGCCGCGATCCAGATCAGGCGGGACTTGTCGGGCGGCGGCTCCTCGGCGCCCGTTGGCTGGCCGACCGGACGGCCCGTCATGGGCGTGGCCGCAGGCGGCGGGCACACGTTGATGTGCCCGCAGCGCGGACACTTCACGGCCTTACCGACCGCGGCGTCAACGGCCTTGAGCGGCTGCGCGCACTTCCCGCATCGAAAGGTAACCACGGACCTGGGCTCAACCAGATCTGCGGTGCAATTTCCAAGCCGAGTTGCGGCGAGAAAGCCGCGCTGGGAGTCCGGTTTGACGCGGCCGCGCGATGGCTGCCGGCTCGAAGGACACAGATCCCGCCCGGCGATTACGAAAGCGTCAGGGGGCGGGTGCGTTACACTGACGCTGCCAGCCCGACCACCGCGCGTGGAGAGCACTGTGACACGACGTTGGACGATATGCGCCGCAGCCGGGGCGATGCTCGGCAGCGTCGTGATGGCCCAGCAGACGAAGCCCGGCCAGCCGACGTTCCGCGCGGGCGTCGACCTCGTCCAGGTGGACGTCGTCGTGCTCGACGCGACCGGCCAGCCGGTCCACGGCCTGACAAAAGACGATTTCGTCGTGCTCGATCGGAACATGCCCCGGACGATCGCGGCGTTCAGCGAGGTCGTGCACGACCGGCCGCCCGAGCAGGTGTTTCCGCCCGGCCTGCCGCTCGACGTCGCGTCGAATCAGACGGCGACATCCGACCGGCTCGTGATGCTCGTGCTCGACGACCTGCACTTCCGCAACCGCGCCGAGGAGGCGAAGTCCCTGGTCCGCCAGGTCATCAACGGGCTCGACGGCGGCGCGTCGATGGGCCTCGTCACGACGTCCGGCACGTTTGGCGTCGAGATCACCGAAGACCGCCAGCGGCTGCTCCTCGAGCTCAACCGGTTCCTCGATCGCTTCGACCCGCATGTTGGCGAGACGCCGAACACGCCGGTTGTCAACGTGATGGGCACGGTGATGCGGGATCCGGGTCCCAACGATCCGGCGTCGTTCTTCAGCGAGTTTCACGCATTCAAAACCGTCGAAGACGTCGCGCGCATGATGGGGGCGAACGACGGGCGACGGAAGGCGATGATCCTGATCTCGGCAGGCATCGAGAACGTCAACATGACGAAGGACGCGCTGCATCCGCCGAAGTACGGCCTCGATCCGTGTTTTGGCGGACCCCAGGCGGCGCAGATTACCCCGCAGGATGCCGTGCCGTCTTCAGCACCGGCCATCATGGCGACGCACTGCGGCGGCCTGAACGGCATGTACAACGGCCT
Source organism: Vicinamibacterales bacterium (assembly GCA_035519535.1). Taxonomy (GTDB): domain Bacteria; phylum Acidobacteriota; class Vicinamibacteria; order Vicinamibacterales; family SCN-69-37; genus DATEGZ01. Next base: position 9,136 of record DATIWF010000112.1, read on the forward strand.
GCACCGATCGAGCGTGGCCGTCTACCCCATCAGTCCTGGCGGCCCGACGGACCGCGGCGCGCCGCTCGATCCGGTCGCCCGGGAAACGGGCGGCTTCGCCGTGCGCGCCAACGATCTCGAGCGCGGCATGGCGCGGCTGCTCGACGACCTCGACAACTACTACCTGCTCGGCTTCTACCCCGCCGACCCGAAGGACAAGAGCTACCACCCGCTCGACGTGCGCGTGAACCG
>DATIWF010000113.1:0-53731 GCA_035519535.1 Vicinamibacterales bacterium
GTGAGGTCCGTGCCGCGCGTGCTCGCGAGGAGACGACCGTCTTTCTCGCGGCGACGCCAGGCCGCGCGGAGCGCACCATCGAGCTCGCCGCCGACTACGACATCCGCGCGCGCGACATCGCGACGGCCGACGATCTCGCCAGTGCCGCGCTTCTCGTCGGGACCGGCCAGCTCTCCCGTGGATTCCACCTGCCCGCCGGCGGGCTGCTGCTGTTCGCGGAGGCCGATCTGTTCGAGGAAGAGCGCCGCGTGCACGAACGGCGCCGCTCTGCGACGCACCAGTTCCTCTCGGATTTCCGGGATCTCAAGGTCGGGGATTTCGTCGTCCACATCGACAACGGCATCGGCCGGTTCGTCGGGTTGAAGAAGCTGGCGGCCGGCGCGCCGGACGGGCAGGGCAAGGCCGCCGAACAGGAATTCATGGAACTGCGCTACGCGGGGGAGGACAAGCTCTTCGTCCCGCTCGAGCGGCTCGACCTCGTGCAGAAGTACACCGGGGGCGCGACACCGGCGCTCGATCGCCTCGGCGGCACGACGTGGGAAAAAGCGAAGAGCCGCGTCAAGAAAGCCATGCGCGACATGGCGGAGGAGCTGTTGAAGCTCTACGCGGCGCGCAAGGCCGTCGCCGGTCACGCGTTCAGCCCGGCCACGCACTGGCAGCAGGAGTTCGACGACGCGTTCGAGTACGAGCTGACGCCAGACCAGCAATCGGCGATCGCGGACATCACACGCGACATGGAGTCGCCGACGCCGATGGACCGGCTGCTCTGCGGCGACGTCGGCTACGGGAAGACGGAAGTCGCGATGCGCGCGGCATTCAAGGCCGTGATCGACGGCAAACAGGTCGCGTTCCTGGCGCCGACGACGATCCTGGCGTTCCAGCACATGCGGACGCTGACCGAGCGCTTCGCAGGCTTCCCGGTGAAGATCGACATGATCAGCCGGTTCCGCACGCCGCAGGAGCAGAAGGCCATCATTGGCCAGCTCGCCGCCGGCCAGCTCGACATCGTCGTCGGCACGCACCGGCTGCTGTCGAAGGACGTGACGTTCCGCGACCTCGGCCTGCTCGTCGTCGACGAGGAGCAGCGGTTCGGCGTCGTCCATAAGGAACGGCTGAAGCAGCTGCGCAAGAAAGTGGACGTGCTGACGATGACCGCGACGCCGATTCCGCGGACGCTGAACATGTCGCTGGTCGGGATTCGCGACATGTCGGTGATCGAGACGCCGCCGCGAGACCGCCTTGCGATTCAGACGCAGGTCGTGCGCTTCGAGTCCGACGTGATCGCGCGCGCCATCCGGACCGAGCTCGAGCGCGGCGGCCAGGTGTACTTCGTCCACAACCGCGTCGAGTCGATCCACTCGATGGCCAACCTCGTGGCGAGGCTGGTGCCCGAGGCGAAGCTCGCGGTCGCGCACGGCCAGATGAGCGAGGATGCGCTCGAGCGCGTCATGGTGGATTTCGTCGCCGGCAAATACAACGTCCTCGTCGCAACGACCATCGTCGAGAACGGCCTGGACATTTCGAACGCGAACACCATCGTGATTAACCGCGCGGACCGCTACGGTCTGGCGCAGCTGTACCAGCTCCGCGGGCGCGTCGGACGCGCGGATCGTCGCGCGTACGCGTATCTCCTGATTCCGGCCGAGCAGACACTCTCGCCGATCGCGCGGCGGCGTCTGGCCGCGATCCGCGAGTTCAGCGACCTCGGCAGCGGGTTCCGCATCGCCGCGCTCGACCTCGAGATCCGCGGCGCGGGCAACCTCCTCGGCGGCGAGCAGAGCGGGCACATCGAGGCCGTCGGCTTCGACATGTACATGAAGCTGCTCGAGCAGACCATCCGCGAGCTGAAGGGCGAGGAGATCGAAGACGAGCGGCGCGCGGCGGTCAACCTCCGGATCGACCTGCGCATCGATGAAACCTATATCCCCGACATGAACCAACGCCTGTCCGTCTACCGCCGGATGGCCAGCGCGCGCAGCCTGGAGGAAGTGGATGCCTTTCTCGAGGAGCTCCGCGACCGCTACGGCGCGCCTCCTGCGTCCATTGGAAATCTGGCCGAATACGCACGGATCAGGCTCCTGGCGGACCGGATCGGCCTTGAAAGCCTCGACCGGGAAGGCCGTACCGTTGTCTTAAAGTTCAGACAGGACGCCAGAATCGACCCCCCGATGCTCCTGCGGCTGATTCAGGAGCGCGGGGACCTGACGCTGCTGCCGCCAGCAGTACTGAAGATGGACCTGTCCAGGGACGCGGCGGCGCCGGTCGAACGGCCAGCCCGACTCCGGAAACCCAGGACGGAAGGCACATCCTGGTGGACGACTCGCGCGACCAGCGACGTCGGGCCAGGGTTCAGTCGTGAGGCCCTGATGGCCGAGCAACCCATGGACCCGGGCGCGGCCGGTGGGTTGTTCGAGCGGGTCGGCGACCTGCTGATGCGATTGAGCCAATCGTTGGTGTCAGGCTAAAATATTGATACGGCGAAAGTTGCGGCTGAAGGACTGGCCGCGGAGCTCCTGAAATGAACCGGAACCTGGTAATCCTCCTGGCGCTCGGCTTGGTCTCGGCGCCGCTTGCCGCGCAGACCCCACCGCAGGCGCCGCCGCCTGAGGCCGCGCCTCGGCCCGCGCCCCAGACTCCCCCGAGCCGCGATCGCATCGTCGAGCGAATCCTCGTCAAAGTGAACGGCGAAATCTTCACGCAGACCGACCTCGAGCAGCGCCAGATCGAGGAGCTCCGGCAGAACAACCCGAAGGTCAAAGACCTCGATCTCCAGAACGACGCCGCACTCAAGGCGACGCTGCAGCAGATTACGCCGGACATCCTGGTGAAAGTGATCGATGACCTGCTGCTCGTCCAGCATGGCCGTGAGCAGGGCTACAACCTCACCGACGAGCAGTTCAAGAACGTCCTCGAGCAGGTCAAGAAAGAGAACAAGCTCGACGATGCGCAGCTGAAGACGGCGTTGGCGGGGGAGGGCCTTACGATGGAGTCCTACCGCCAGATGATGGAGCGCCAGATGATCATCAGCGCCGTCCAGCGGCAGGAGATCATGCAGAAGGCGACGCTCACCGACGAAGAAGCGAAGCAGTACTACGACAAGCACCCCGACGAGTTCATGAAACCCGCGACAGTCACCCTTCGCGAGATCCTGATCGCGGTGCCGACCGAGAGGCGGGACAACCAGACGGTCTTCAGCGCCGGCGCGGACGACGCCGCGAAGCAGAAGGCCCAGGACGTGCGCGCGCGCCTGCTCAAAGGCGAGGACTTCGCGCAAGTCGCTGGCGAGGTCTCCGACTCCGCGTCGAAGGCCGGCGGCGGGCTGATCGGCGTGGTCAACCTCGAGCAGATGAACCCGGATCTGAAGGCCATCATCGACAAGCTCAAGGTCGGTGAGACGAGCGAGCCCATTCGCGTGAAGTCCGGCTACCAGATGTTCAAGGTGGACGCGCGGAGCCCGGCGGAAGTCGAGGCGTTCGACAAAGTGCGCGACAAGATTTCGCAGAAGGTCTACGCCGAGCGGCTGGACGGCGAAACGGCCAAGTTCCTCGATAAATTGCGCGTCACCGCGCTCATCGAGTGGAAGGACGACACCTACAAAGAAATGTACGAGAAGGCGATCGCGGCGCGCTCCGGGAAGTGACGATGAAGATCGGCGCGGTCACCCTCGAGCACCCCGTCGCGCTGGCCCCGATGGCTGGCATGACCGACACGGCGTTTCGCCGCCTGGTGAAGCGCATGGGCGGGTGCGGCCTCGTCGTCACGGAGATGGTCAGCTCGGAAGGCCTCGTTCGCGGGATCGACCGCACGCTGGAGTACGCGGAGTACACCGAAGAAGAGCGGCCGGTCTCCATCCAGATTTTCGGCGGCGACCCTCAGGTCATGGCCGACGCCGCGCGCATCGTCGAGGGTATGGGCGCGGACATTGTGGACGTGAACATGGGGTGCCCGGTCCCGAAGATTGCGAAGCACAACGCCGGGTGCAGCCTCATGCGCGAGCCGGGGCACGCAGCGAGCGTCGTGCGCGCGATGGTGGGCGCCGTGAAGATTCCCGTCACGGTGAAGATGCGTGCGGGCTGGAACGAGCACGAGATCAACGCGCCAGACCTCGCGCGAATGGTTGAAGACGCCGGCGCATCCGCAGTAGCGGTGCACGGTCGGACAGCGGCGCAGTCCTACTCGGGCGAATCCGACTGGGCCTTGATCAGCCGCGTGGCCGAGGGCGTCGGGATCCCCGTCTTCGGCTCGGGCGACTGCGTCGAGGCCGGGCATGTCGTGTCCCGGCTCGAGGGGTGGAGCGCGAGGGGCGTGCTGGTGGGCCGCGGCGCGCTCCGGAACCCGTGGATCTTCAAGCAGGCCGCCGACGCTCTGGCCGGCGAGCCGCCTGTCGAGATTACGCCCGAACAGCGGGGCCAGTTCCTGCTGGCGTACATCAACCTCCTGCTCGAAGAGCGCGTCCACGAAGGCGCCGGGTTCCGCCACACCGCCCCGGGTCAGACCGAGGCCGGCGGCCCGGCCCGTGGCCGGGAGCGCTGGGTGATCAACAAGCTGCGCGCCTTGGGGTCCTGGTACACGAAGGGAATGGACGGCGGATCTCAGCTTCGCGTCGCCATCAACACATCGGAGTCGATTCAGCAGCTGCGGGACGTGATCGAGGAATCTTACTGTCTCAAAGTTTAGGTCCTAAGACAGAAATTCGACCAACTCTCTCGACTTTCCATCTATCAAGTCGACCTCCGCAATCACCGTGGATTCGCACATTTCCCAGAAGAGCCGGCCAAGTCGCTCGTGGAGGGGATGCCGAAGGTACGCGACGAGCCCTTGGCTGTCTTCAAACTCCAAAATGGCGAGATACTCATAGGTCTTATCACCAAAATATCGCGCATAACCAGCGTCTATGCGAAGGCGCTTGCCGATGGTTGCTCTTTGGATTGATGGAATCGATGCGCACGTACGCGATATTAATTGGGCAAAAGACCGCAACTCATCCTTCGTCGCAGTCGTCTTGGGATTGAACAAGACGATGTGCCCAATCATCGCGGGGGTTTTGGCTTACGAGGTCCACGGGCCGGGTGCCTGCCGTGGGGCGATCGTGCGCCTGTCGGTTTGCGCGGCGGTCGCGAGCCGGGGGGCTTTCCGAAGGCCGGTCGCGAGTTGGCCGGCTTGCGGGCCGGCGGTCGAGAGCTGCCTGGCTTGTCGAACGGCGGTCGTGGGGCCGGGGGTCTTCGCTGGCGCTTCTTGAACCGGGCGCGTTTTTCGTCACGGCTCAGCTGATATCGCGCCCGCGGATCCTGATGTGAGCCCCCGGGCCGCCAGTCCGCGCCGCGCTCGCGGCGCTGGCGGCGCCGTTCGAGGAACGCCGCTTCGGCCTGCTCCGGCGACTCCCAGGTGCGGACGCCGTCGAACCATTTGAGCTGGACGTCGGGCTGCGTGCGCTGCAGTTGGACGAGGGTCGGCACCAGGTCGTCGCGCCTGGGAGAGCGGAAGGCCGTCGGCACGGCGCCGGCCAGAATCACCCAGAACGCCCGGTGTTGAGCCATGGAGTGGCGGCTACGGCCGCTCGAGCCGCTTGAGCTTCTCGATGAGCGTGGTGCGCTTCACGTGGAGCAGGTCAGCGGCCAGCCGCTTGTTCCCTCCGGACCGCTCGAGGGCGCGCTGAATCAGGTTGTGCTCGAAGTCGGCGACGAGCCGCTCCATCTCGACGCCTTCTTCGGGGATGGACAGCTCGGCGGCCGGCGCCGGCTGCCGATGCTCGCGGACCTCGTCTGGCAGGTCGGACAGCAGGAGCTGGGACCTGCCGGGCGACAACGCGAACGCCCGTTCCATCACGTTTTCGAGCTGGCGGACGTTGCCGGGCCACGCGTACGCCATCAGGGCCTGCTGCGCCTCCTGGGACAGCGTCACGCGGCCGCGGTTCGGGACGTCCCTCGTCAGCCGGTCGAGGAAGTGCTGGGCGAGCAGCGGGATGTCCGCGCGGCGCTCGCGCAGGGGCGGGATGCGGACTGGAATCACGTTCAATCGATAGTAGAGGTCTTCGCGGAACAGTCCGTCCTCGACCATCTTCTTCAGATCCGAGTTCGTGGCGGCAATCACCCGGACGTCCACCCGCACGGTCTGGGAGTCGCCGACGCGTTCGAATTCCCGCGATTGCAGGACACGCAGCAGCTTGGATTGAAGCGCGACGCTCATCGTGCCGACTTCGTCGAGGAACAAGGTGCCTTTGTTCGCCTGCTCGACACGGCCCTGGCGGTTGGCCACGGCTCCGGTGAAGGCGCCGCGAACATGACCGAAGAGCTCGGCTTCGAGCAGCGTTTCAGGGATCGCGCTGCAGTTGATCGCCACGAACCGCTGGGCCCGTCTGGCGCTGCCGTCGTGGATCGCGCGCGCAGCCAGTTCCTTGCCCGTGCCTGTCTCGCCGGTGATCAGCACCGTGCTGTTCGTCGCCGCGACCGTGCGGAGCAGCTCGAACAGCTGGTCCATTGCGGGCGTCCGGCCGATGATGCCGTCGATCTTGAATTTGTCCTGGAGCTGGGCGCGCAAGTAGGCGTTTTCGGCCCGCAAACGACGTTTCTCAATAGCGACGTTCAGCTCGTGCAGCAGCTCTTCGAACTGGAACGGCTTCGTGATGAACCCCTCGGCCCCGCGCCGCGTGACCTCGACGGCCTCCTTCAGGGTGCCGTAGCCGCTGATGACGATCGCGATGATGTCGGGGTAGCGCGCGAACGCCTCGTCGAGCACCTGCCGGCCGTCCACGCCCGGCAGCCGAAGATCGGTCACGAGCACGTCGAACGCGAACTCGCTCAGACGCTCGAGTGCGTCTTCGCCGGTCCCGGCCTGCTTGACCTTGAACCCATGGTCGGTGAGTTGTTCCGCGATGACTTCCCGGAACGCCGATTCGTCATCGACCAGCAACAAGTATTGTGGAGGCGTGTCCGTCATCGAAAGCGACGGTATTTTGACACGGGAGACCCCTTAAAGTCTCGTTTCAGGCACGCCGATAGTGTCAGACGAGTACGTCATCATGATGCTGGATCGAAAAACTGTCTCGATTCCTCGAGCCTGCGAGCTGGTCGGCGTCAGCCGGCGGACCATTTACAACTGGATCTCCAGCGGCAAAATCCAATACGTCAGAACCGCGGGTGGTTCGGTCCGGATCTTCGTCGACACGCTGTGGCGGGAGCCCACTCCGGACGATGGTCAGCGCTGGAACCAGCGGCTTCGGGCCGGGGCCTAATCGTCGGGGGCTCGTCACGCTGGCGGTGTTGTGAGCCAGTCGGATTTCTCGCGCCTCTTTCACCGGCTGAACAATCAGCTCGGGATTATTCTGGCCAACGCCGAGCTGCTCGAGGCCCGCCTGACCGACGAGACGCAGAAAGCTCGCGCCGGACAGGTCGTGAAGAGCGTGCTCGAAGCCATCGACACGGTTCAACACCTCAAACGCGAAATGCTGGAACCGGCGGAATCCGCGCCCGGTTCTCACCGTGGAGAACCGTCAGACCAATGACAGAATTTGTCATCGCGTCAATATTTTGACTACTTCGGCACGACTTTGCATCCGGTTTCACGCTTCTTCACACAGAAATCTCGCGTACTAACTCATTACAAATCAGTTAGTTAGAAGGATCGTCCCGTCTCGAAACGGGCCCGTCAATCCGATGCGGGTCGCTGGCATCGCTGTTGCCCCTATGCCTGGTCCCGGGCTGGAACCCCGGCTTTAGGAGGCTCCCAATGCACCGCGCCCCGTTGGCGAATCATCAGCAGCAACGCGTCGCCGCCAGCCTGCCGTTCGTCGAGTCGCTGGCGCGCCGCATGGCGTCGACGATGCCGCATTCGATTGACCTCGGCGACCTGGTGCAGGATGGGGTGCTCGGGCTCATCGACGCGGCCCACCGCTTCGACGAGGACCGGGGCATCAAATTCGAGACATTTGCCGAGCGGCGCGTGCGGGGCGCGATGATTGATGCTCTGCGCCGCGACGCCTGGCCGCGTGGCGTCCGCCGCGTGCGCCGTGAGCTCGAAGCCGCGCGCGAGGAGCTGCGCCGCGAGCTCGGCGCCGAACCGACGCTGTCTGACCTCGCCAAGCGCGTTGGCTCCGACGAAGCCCGTCTCGAGCGGACCATCGTCCGCATCAACACGATCGAATCGACCTCTCCGCTCGCCAACTTCGAGGGCGTGGACAGCTCGACGCTGCCCGCGGTCCTCGTGCCGAGCGAGCCGCCGTCGCCGGATCGGGTGTACGAGCAGATTGAGGTCCGCGACCGCGTGCGCGAAGCGCTCGCGAAGCTCCCGGCGCGCGAGCGCCGCATCATCAGCCTCTACTACTTCGGCGAGGCGACGATGAAGCAGATCGGCGAGGAGATCGGCGTCAACGAATCACGAGTGTCGCAGCTCCACGCGCGCGCGATCGAGCGTCTGAGAAAAGTGCTCACGGCCGGCCAGCCGGTCGAGCGGCCGAAACTCGTGCCAAAGACGACGCGCCCGCGCTTCGCGCGCCAGATTCGCGCGAAGAAGGCCAATGGGCGGTTGGGGCCCAGGCTGGTCGCTTAGCGCATCGCGAGATTGCACCAACGCATCAATGCAGGTTGATTGCCGAATTCGACAATCTTCAATCAATCTCCATTGATGCGATCCCGCAATCTCTCAATGCAGGCACTACCCCAACGTCTCTCTTGCTGTTCGCACTAAGTCCCTGAGCCTGAACGGCTTCGGAATCCACCTGCACCCGGTGTCCTCGAGGAACCGCTCGGCGTCCGTGCCGGCGACGTCGCCCGTGACGAAGACGAGCCGCCTCGCCACCTGCGGCATCGACTGCGAGATCTCGCGGAAGAGCATCATGCCGTCGACGTTCGGCATCTTCAGATCGCAGATCACGACGTCATAAGGCGACTGGCGGAGGCGAGCGAGCGCCTCCTCGCCGTCGGCCGCGCGATCGACCAGAAATCCCTCGTCGGCGAGCGCCGCGGCGACGGCTTCGTTCAGCGCCTGTTCGTCTTCGATGACGAGCGCGCGCGTCCCAGCCGGGACGTCCGGAAGGGGCTCGGACCGTGTCGTCTCCGGCAGGCGGACGTTCGTGCCGCTGACGGGCAGTGCCAGGAAGAACGAGGCGCCGCGTCCCTCGCGTGAGGCCACGGTGAGGCGGCCGCCGTGTTCCTGAGCGATCGCATACGCGACCGTCAACCCGAGGCCCGTGCCCTTTCCGACGGCCTTCGTGGTGAAGAACGGATCGAAGATCTTCGGCTGAACTTCCTCGGGCATGCCCGGGCCGTCGTCGTTGACCTCGAGGATCACGGCGTCCCGGTCGGGTTCATGCCACGAGCGCAGGATCAACATCCCGCGGCCGTGCGCGTCGAGCATCGCCTGTTCCGCGTTGATGATCAGGTTCAGCAGGATCTGCTGGATCTGATGCGGGTCAGCGAAGATCGGCGGCAGCCCGGCGGCGAGCGCCTCGAGAATCACGACGTGGGCGGCGTGCTGTTCGTAGGCGCGGATCGCGAGCGTCTCGCGCACGACCTCGTTCAAATCGACCGTCGTCCGCGTCGTGTGGCGCTTGCGGACGAACGTCTGCAGGTTGCGGACAATGCGGGCGGCGCGTTCAGCGGCGTTGTGGATGCCCTCGAGGTCGCGCCGCGTCTGTTCGTCGAGTCGTCGGCCCGCGAGGCGCTCGGCGCACGCGAGAATCGTCGCCAGCGGGTTGTTCAGCTCATGCGCCACGCCCGACATCGTCTGGCCGAGGGCGGCGAGTTTTTCGGCTTGCGACAGCTGGTGGTACAGCTCGCGGGTCTGGTCCTGCAGCTTCTTGCGCTCGGTGACGTCGCGGATCACGGCCTCGATCCGGAGCGAGCCCGCCGGCGTGGCGGCGGGCTCGGCGCGGGCCGTCACTTCGACCCACATCGCGGAGCCCTCGGCCCGGCGAAGGCGCAGCAGGTAGTCGTGCGCGAGGCCGTCGCGCGAGAGCTGTTCGAGGAAGCTCAGCCGCGCCTGCTCGTCGACGAATCGATCGGCATCGAAAGGACGAACATCCGGCGCGGGCAGGTCCTCCGCCCAGCCGAACATCAGCCGCAAGTGTGGATTCGCGGCGAGCGTCGTCGTCCTGCGGTCTTCGCTGATGAGGCCGATGTACACGCCCTCGTGGAGCGTGTCGAACAACCGGGCGAATGCGTCGGTAGCGAGCTTGGCGCTGGCGCGACGCGTCACCGGGCTCGGCATGAGCGGGCGTGTCGCTAGTGCTGGGGCGCGCCGGCCTTGGGCGGGTTCGGCGTCGGCGTGTGCGGCCGGCTGTTCGTGCCGTAGCGCTGGTCGATGGCCGCGCGAATCTCGGCGACCGAGGCGCCGGAGTTGTGCATCTGCATCGCCTGCTGGCCGATGTCGATGCAGACCTCGCAGCCCATGCCGTGGTACTCCCAGTCGGTCACGTGGCCCTTGGCGTCGCGGCCGGCGACGAAGCAGTCGTCGTTGCCGTGGTGGCCCATTCGCTCGCAGCCGCAGAAGCAGGGCATGTACTTGAGCACTTCGGGATGCCGCGCGGCGAACTCGTACACGGCCTTCACGACCTCGGTCGGCCGCGCGGAATTGTTGACGCCGGCGGGCAGCGGCGGCAGGTCGGGGGCAATCTGCACGGGCGCGGGCGGCGGGGGCGCCGGCGCGTTCGCCGACTGGCTCGCCGGCGTGACCGACTGCGGCGGCGGCGCGCTGCTGTTCGAATCGCACGCGACGACGAGCGCAGAGACAGCCGCCAGAATCGAGAGACTCGGCACGAATCGTCGTGTCACCATGTCTGAAGTTTACACCGACGCTTTCACAACTTGCCGACGATATCGAGGGTCGCCGGTGATCCGCCGCCTGGCAGACTGCGTCAAGGCCGGGCCGAACCCGCAGTACACTGTCCGGATACCCGCCGCCTTCTGCGGCGAACTGACATGGCCCGTCTGCCCAGGATCTCCGAGCTCGTCGCGTCGTCCTCCGGGACGGGCTTCTACTTGTGCGCGCGCAAGGAACGGCGGTCGGGCCGCACTGGCCCGTTCCTCGCGCTTCTGCTGCAGGACGTGTCTGGCGAGATTCCGGCGAAGGTCTTTCAGGACGTGGAGGCCGCCGACGCGCAGTTCGACGCCGGCGAGTTCGTCGCGGTCCAGGGTCACGGCAATGTGTTTCACGAGCGGCTGGAGCTCGTGCTCGACAAGATCCGGCGCGTCATCCCCGAGGATGCGTCGCGGGGCTTTCGCGAGGAAGAGTGCATTCTTTCCTCGCCGCGGTCCGTGGACGAGATGTGGCGCGAGCTGGCGGATCGGCTGGCGAGCGTCCAGCAGCCGCAGCTTCGTGATTTGCTCACGCGCATGGTCGAGGCGAACGCCGAACGGCTGCGAATCTGGCCGGCCGCGCGCCAGGTCCATCACGCCTACCGCAGCGGCTTGCTCGAGCACATCCTCAAGATCATGGAGATCGCGTCGATGCTGGCGGAGAGATACGGCGCCAGACGCGATCTCGTGATCGCGGGCGCGCTGCTCCACGACATCGGCAAGCTGCGCGAGTTGAACTACGAGATCGCGACCGACTACTCGGTGGAGGGCAACCTCGTCGGGCACATCGTGATTGGCGTCGGCATGCTGCGCGACGCCGTACGCGAAGTCCCGAATTTCCCGCCAGATCTGGCCGTCGAGCTCGAGCACCTGATCCTGTCCCACCATGGCGCGCGCGAGCTGGGCTCGCCCGTGCTGCCGATGACGGTCGAGGCCATGATCCTGGCGGCGACCGACGACCTCGACGCGAAGATCCACCAGGCGCGGCGGCATGTCGCCGACGACGACACGGACGGGCCGTTCACGACGTACCACCGGCATCTGGAGCGCGTGCTGTACAAGCCGCCGCAGTCGTGACGACCGCGGCGCTGCCATCGTCGGCCACGCGGCGGCAGGCCTGGATCGCCTGGGGGGCGGTGTGCTTCATCTGGGGCACCACGTACCTCGGCATCAAGATCGCGCTCGATACCATCCCGCCGTTCCTCATGGGCGGGTTTCGCTACACGGCGAGCGGGGTGATCATGGGCGCGTGGCTCATCGCGCGTGGCCATGCGCTGCCGGCGCGCGCCGACTGGGGCAAGCTGGCGATCCTCGGATTTTTCATGCTCATGATCGGCAACGGCGGCGTCGTGTGGGGCGAGCAGTTCGTGCCGAGCGGCCTCACGGCGGTGCTGATCGGCACGAGCCCGTTCTGGATGGTGACGGTCGACGCGCTCTTCCCGGGCGGCCGGCGCCTGCACGCGCGTCAATGGATCGGGCTCGCAGTTGGCTTCGCGGGCATCGTGCTGCTCGTGTGGCCGGACATCACGCGGGGCGGGGCGATTGGCCGCGGGTTTGCGCTCGGAGTGATCTCCGTACAGATCGCGTGCGCCGGCTGGGCCGTGGGATCGGCCTACACGCGCCGGCACGTGATGCCGAGCGATCTGCTGGGATCCGCGGCCGTGCAGATGTTCTTCGGCGGCCTGATCATGACGCTGGCCGGGACGATCACGGGCGAGTGGGCGGATCTGTCGTTCAACCTTCGGACCGGCCTCGCGCTTGCGTATCTCACGGTGTTCGGCGGCGCGATCGCGTTCTCGGCGTTCTCGTACGCGCTCGGGCACCTGCCGATTGCGATCGTGTCGCTCTATTCGTATGTCAATCCCGTGATTGCGGTCATTCTCGGGACGTTGATTCTGGGCGAGCCGTTCGAGCTGCGGATGCTGGTCGCAGCCGCGATCATCGTCATCGGCATCCTCACGGTTGGACCGGCGAGAGCGACGGATCACTAGCATGCGCCAAGGGCAGAGCTTGCACCACGACGGACACGAAGGCTGGCCGCGCACGCGGCTAAGTCAGCTCGTTGCCGCAGCCAGGCTTCGTGCCTTTCGTGGTGGCCTGCTCTTGCGCGAATGCACCGTGCGCAGGCTCATGGCAGCGGTCATTGCTCTCATGGTCGCCGAAGGCTCGGCACACGCGCAGGCCACGCAGACGCCGCCGACTCAGCCCTCGAAGCTCGAGACGACGGTCGTGTTCCTGGCGGGCGCGGCGAGCGGCCTTGTGATTCACGAGTCCGGCCACATGCTTTTCGGCGCGATCTTCGACGCGAACTCGCGCATCGAGCCCCTGCGCTTCGGCTTCATCCCGTTTTTCAAGGTCGCGCACGACCCGGTCACGCGGCGCAAGGAGTTCGTGATCTCGTCGGCAGGCTTCTGGATGCAGTACGTCGACTCGGAGTGGATTCTCACGGCGAAGCCGGACATCAGGCACGAGCACGCGCCCTATCTCAAGGGCATCCTCGCGTTCGATCTGGCGGCGTCAACGGTGTACAGCATCGCGGCCTTCGGTGAGTTCGGGCCGCTCGAGCGCGACACGCGCGGCATGGCGGTGTCGCTCGGCAAGGATGGATGGCCCGAGCCGGTCGTGGGCGCGCTCGTGCTCGCCCCGGCGGCGCTCGACGGGTACCGGTATTTTCACCCCGAGGCCCGATGGGCGACATGGAGCTCGCGCGGCGCGAAGATCCTGAGTGTGGCGCTTATTCTGGCGGCCGGCCGATAGCGCCGGCGCGGGTTCCGAGCGCAAACGTCATCGTCCCGTGGCAGACCACCTCGCCGTTCACGCGCGCCGCACCGCTCAGCACGCCCATGCGGCTGCGCAGCCGCTCGACCACGGCCTCGATCACGACGACGTCACCGGGATGGACGGGCCGACGGTACCGCACGCGCTTGATCCCCATGAAGAAGGGCAGCTTCTCGCGGTTCTCCGGCTTCCACAGAATGAGGATGGCGCCGACCTGGGCGACCGCCTCCGTCAGAATCGTCGGCGGCAGGACCGCACGGTTCTCGCCGTCCCGCCAGAGATATCGCTCGTTCTCAGACACATTCTTGATACCGACGATGCGCCGATCCGGTTCGAGCTCCGTCACGCGGTCCACGAGGAGAAACGGGTACCGGTGGGGCAGGATGCGTTCGATCGCCGCGTAGTCGAGGGGCAGTTCGGGTGTCATGAAATCGACGCCGGCGGCCAAGTATAATTCGAATGTTCGGCCTTCCCCGTGTTTTCATGAGTCACCACCCGACTGCCTCTCCGTCCCCGCCCGTTGCGGCCGCGAACGAACATGATGTGCTCCGCACGCTGTTCGACCTCGGCCGCCAGGTCGCGTCCGTCGTCGACTTCGACGAGCTGCTGCAGCGCATCCCCGAGCTGATTCGACGCCTGATTCAGTTCGACGCGTTCGCCGTGTATCTGCTCGACGACAAACGGGAGGAGCTCAGCATCGCCTACGCGGTCGGCTATCCGGAGACGTCCGGCATCCGCATCCGCGTCTCGCAAGGCGTCGTCGGACAGGTCGTGAGCACGCAGCAGGCCATGGTGATCGACGACGTGACGGCGGACCCGCACTACATCGAAGTCGTGCCCGGCATGGGGTCGTCGATCGCCGTGCCGCTGGTTCACAAGTCGAAGCCGATCGGCGCGTTGAACGTGCTCAGCCGCGAGCTGAACCGCTACTCCGAGCGCGACGCGGTGATCCTGCGGCAGTTCGCCGCGGCCGTGTCGACGGCGCTCGTGAACGCGCGGCTGTTCGAACGCCAGCGGCTCGACGCCGAGGCGTTCGAGACCCTCGCGGAGATCGGCCACGAGGTCGCCGCGGTGCTCGACCTCGACGAGCTGCTCTCGCGCATCGCGCAGCTCACGCGGCGCGTCGTGGACTACCGCACGTTCGGGATCCTGCTGCTCGATCCCGAAACGAAGGTGCTCGAGATGAAGGTCGCCGTGCAGTACGGCGAGAAGGTCGTGCTGCCGAAGGTGCCGCTCGGCGAGGGCCTCGTCGGCTACGCCGCGCTCCATCGCGAGCCGGTGCTCGTGCCCGACGTGTCGAAGGACCCGCGCTACATCAAGGTGGTCGAGGACGTGCGGTCCGAGCTGGCCGTGCCGATGCTGCTGAAGGATCGCTGCATCGGCGTATTCGACCTCGAGAGCCCGGAGCTCGACGCCTTCTCGAAGCGGGACGTCGAGATCCTGACGCTGCTCGCGAGCCAGGCGGCCGTCGCGATCGAGAACGCGCGCCTCTACGAAGAAGTGTCGGCGAACGAGGCGCGGCTGGAGAAAGAGCTCGGGTTCGCCAAGCGCGTGCAGATGGCCCTGCTGCCGTCGCAGCTGCCGAAGAAGGTCAAGGGCGTCGACCTGGCCGTGTCCTTTGCGCCTGCGCGCGAGCTGGGCGGCGATTTCCACGATTTCCTCCTGCCCGACTCGCAGACGCTCATCATCTCGCTGGGCGACGTGTCCGGGAAGGGCGTGCCGGCGGCGCTCTACAGCGTGTTCGCGGCCGAGCTCGTGCGCGGCCGCACGTTCCGCCGCCGCTACGTCCCCGAGCGGTCGTCGCCGGGGAACGTGCTGATGTCGATCAACACGATCCTCCACGAGCGGCAGCTTGAGGAGTACTACTGCACGCTCTGCTACGCGCTGTTCGACCTCAAGCGGCGGACGCTCACGCTCTCGAACTCGGGCGTGCCGTATCCGATCCGCGCGAGCGGCGACACGATCGCCCAGATCGAGCTGCCGGGCGTGCCGCTCGGCACGTTCTACGGCATCACGTACGACGAGCTGACGTTCCCGCTCGAGCCGAACGACGTGTTCGTGTTCTTCTCGGACGGCGTGTCCGAGGCGATGAACGCGAAGGGCGAGGAATTCGGCACCGGCCGCCTGCTCGAAATCGTCACGGCCACGCGCCACCTCCCGGCCCGGGACATCATCGGCGCCATCGTGAACGCGGTCGAGGACCACCGCGCCGGCGCCCCGTCCAACGACGACACGACCGCCGTCGTGCTCAAGATCACGCAACCGTAGTGCTATCCTTCCGCCAGCTCCGGCTCCCCAGTCTGGCCTAGTCGTTCGTTGTCATCGGCGTTGAATCCCGCCGGCGCGGCGCGCATCGCGCAGGAGGCACGTGCATGCTCAAGACTCTCGACATCCTGATCGGCGCGGCGACCGTGATCCTCGTGTTCAGCCTGGCCGTGACGGTCATTACCGGAGCCGTGACGGCGTACTTCGGCCGGCGCGGCAAGCACCTGATGGCCGGCCTGTCGGACCTGATCCTGCAGCTCGGCATCGACACGCGACCTGTCGCCGACAAGATCGCGCGGGCGGTGCTGACGCATCCGTTGATTGGCGGCGGCGCCGGGAAGCTCGGCACGGTGATCCACCGCGAGGAGTTCACGAAGCTGCTGCTCGACCTGGCGAGCGGCCAGAACACGCTCGACCAGGAGGCGAAAGCCGCCCTCGTGAAGATGCTCCAATCGAACGGCGTGGCCGATCCGTCCGCCGCGCTGAAGCAAATCCGCCTGATTGCCATGCAGCTCGAGGCTGCGCAGCCCAACCTCGCCAACGACGTCCGCCAGTCGGTCGCGATCCTTCGAGCGGCGTCGAGCGACTACGTGGCGCGCGTGAACAGCTGGTTCGACCAGACGATCGACCGCGTGAGCGAGCGCTTCACGAAATACACCCACTACGTGACGATCGGCATCGCCGCCGCCGTCGTGCTCATCGTGCAGCTCGACACGATCGCCGTGATCGACCGCCTGTCGATCGACGATCAGTTCAGAACCATGTTCGTCGATACGGCGGTGAAGGATTACTCGGCGCAGGCAAGCGGCGGCGCTGCGACCGAGGTGCCCCCCGGCCCGTACTACGATCTGATCGGCAGGGCCGGTCTCATCACGTTGCCGAGCGGCAACTGGCTCCGGCAGATGGGCGATGTCCGAAAGTACCCGGGCCTGCTGCTGTCGATCCTGCTCATCAGCCTGGGCGCGCCGTTCTGGTACAACGTGCTCAAGGACCTCATCGGCCTGCGATCGACCATCGCGAAGAAAGACGACGTGCAGCGGTTCATGCGGCAGACGGCGCAGGATGGCGGCTCGGGCGGGCCGGCGCCGCCGGCGGCCGCACCGATCGGCTGAGCAAAGGATCTTGATGCGCGAAGCCTGCGGCCGGGGCCCTGCGAGTGAGCGCGCAGGGGGTCCGCGGGGCAAAGCCCCCGGACAAAAGGACGAGAGGGTCAGACCTTGTGGATCTGACCCCCTCGAAAAACGAAGCCGCCAGAACGTCGACCTGGAGCGGACGGGGTGCGGCGATGCCAGCGCCTGCCTGTCGATTGTTGCGCACCCCGTTGACGTCGGGCGGCTCCAGTCTCCCTTGAATCAAGAGTTGTACCGTACGCGGGCCCTGCAAACTCGATGGAAATCGCGGACCCGACCCCGCACTGTCTCCCGCGGTGGCCAGGAGACAGAGGACAGAGGGGACAGGCGGAGGGCAGAAGGCAAAAGGCAGAAGGCAGAGGGCAGAACCCCGAGGGCTAAGACCCCTGCACTGCTCTCGCGGTGTCATTGGCGGGCACGACCAGGACCGCCAGCTGCGCGGCGATGATTCGGGCCACATCGAGCGTGTCAGGTGTGGGACGGGGGCGATTGACCTCGGCGGCGAGCACGCCGACGCAGCCCGACGACGTGATGAGCGGC
Organism: Vicinamibacterales bacterium; assembly: GCA_035519535.1. Lineage (GTDB taxonomy): Bacteria > Acidobacteriota > Vicinamibacteria > Vicinamibacterales > SCN-69-37 > DATEGZ01. The sequence goes on from DATIWF010000113.1 coordinate 17,504, forward strand.
ACGGCGATGGCGCCAGAGGTCGAAGCCCCGGCGGCGTTGATGGTTTGACCACGGAGCGTGCGGAACGCGAGGGACGTCGCGTTGTCGCCGTCCACCTGCAGCGTGCCCATCTTGGTCAGCACTCGATCGGAGTATCCGTGAGCGACCGACGGGCGGAGGAGCGCGCCGCTCGAGTCGGTCATCCAGAGAATGACACCCTTCGCGCCGAGGACGGCCGCCGCGCGTTCGAGCAGCGCGGGCACGTCGCGCCCGTCCATTACGCGGGCGAGATCCACGCAGAGCTCGGCCGCCTGGCTGAGACTCACGTCACGGACGACGGGCTGCGGCGAGGGCTGCGGCGCGGGCACGGTGAGGCGCAGCGGCAGGTCAGGCCCGCTCGCCGTCGCTGCAGATTCCGCGGCGACGGCCGGCCGCGCCCGCCAGAAGAACACCGCGACCGCGAGGACGAAGAGCATCGCGACGCCGTTCATCCCCAGCCGCAGCTGGCTGATGCGCGCGAGCTTCGCGGCCGACGCGGCCTGCTCGCTGTTGCGCGCGGCCCCGACCTCGGCGGTCAGACGCTCGTTCGCGTCGCGGGAGTCGGTGAACACGCGGTCTGACGCTTCGTATCGCCGATCCGCGGTGACGTCGGCGCGGGCGTGCGCGTCGATGCCCTTCAAGTCCCTGAGCGCCGCGAGCGCCGCGTCATAGTGCGTGGCCGCGTCGGTGCTCGTCGTCGACGATCGCAGCGCGGTGATGGTCGAGTCGGTCTGATCGAATAGATCCGTCGCGCGCCCGATCCAGAACGACGAGCCTTGGCCGGTGGCCACGTAGCCCGCCTCCGCCGTGCGCAGATCGGCCAGCGCGACTTCGATCGATCCAATCCGCCGATCGAGCGCCGCCGCGGCTTCGCGCTCGCGCTCGAGCAGCAGATCGAAGCGGTAGTCCTGAACGATAGTACCGACGCCGATGACGAGCGTGAGGACGAAAAGTACGCCGAAGCCGCGTCTTCCCATAGACGTTGTCGTCGACGCTACTATAGCACCGCGGTTGAAAGGCGGAAGGCGGAAGGCAGAAGGCAGAGGGCAGAGGGAAGAAGGACGAACGAGTCGATGAGCGTCGGCGTGATCGTCAACCCGGTGTCAGGACGGCGAGGACGACGTGGCGGTGAGGCGCGGGTGGCGCTGGCGCGACGGATACTCGACGCCTGCCGCATCGACGCCGAGGTCGTGGCTACTCGCGCGCCCGGTCATGGCGCCGAGCTCGCCGCCGCGCTCCTCGCGGCGGGCGCCGATCTCATCGTCGCCTGGGGCGGCGACGGGACGATCAACGAGGTCGCCGGACCGCTGATTGGCTCGCGCGCGGCGCTCGGCATCGTCCCGTCCGGGTCCGGCGACGGCCTCGCGCTTGGACTCGGGCTGCCCATCGATCCGGCACGCGCCCTCGAGGTCGCCGTCTCCGGGCGGGCGCGGCCGATGGACGTCGGGTTCCTCGGGTCGCGCCACTTCCTGAACGTCGCGGGCATCGGGTTCGACGCCCACGTCGCCAGGGCCTTCAACGGCGCGGGCAAACGAGGCGCCCTGAACTACGTCAGGCACAGCCTGTCGCTCGTGTGGGGCTACCGGTCGCCGGCCTATGAAATCGACCTGGACGGGCACGCGCTGTCCGGCCCGCGGTTTCTCATCGGATTCGCCAACGCACGCGAGTACGGCAATCGCCTCGTGCTCGACCAGCACGCCGACCCGTTCGACGGCTGGCTCAACGCGGTGGTGGTGGACGCCGGCCCGCCCGCCATTCAGATCTGGCGCGCCCGGCGGCTGGCGATCGGCACGGGCCAGCCGGCGGCGGGCATCGTCCGGAAGCGCGTCAAACAGGCTCGGATCGCGGGCGCGCAGCTGATGTGTCACGCCGACGGCGAGACGTTCAGCACGAGCGGGTCGATCGACGTCACGATCAGGGCCGCAGCGCTGCGAGTCGTGACTGCTTGAGCGCCGCCGTCCTGAGACGCTCTAGAACGTTGGCAGGAACCTGGAGAAGTAATTCGAGAGGATCGTGAAGCGGTTCGTGAAGATCAGCACGCCGAGGACGACGAGCAGCACGCCCGCGGCCATCTCAATCGCCTTGTAATAGGGCCGGATCCGTTTCGACGCCACGAAGAACCGATCGATCGCGAGCGACGTGACGAGAAACGGGATGCCGAGCCCGGCCGAATAGATCGCGAGCAGCAGCACGCCCTGGCCGACCGAGTTCTTCGACCCCGCGATCGCCAGGATGCCGCCGAGGATCGGGCCGATGCACGGCGTCCACCCGAACGCAAATGCGATGCCGACGACGAACGCGCCGATGGGACTGGCGGGCCGGCTCGACGTCTGGACGCGCGTGTCCTTGTCGAGCCACTTGATGCGGAAGATGCCGGCCAGGTGCAGGCCAAGGATGACGATGATCACGCCGGCGATCTTCTCGAAGATCGATTTCTGGTGGCGGAGCAGGTGCCCAATGGCCGTCGCGCTGGCGCCCAGGCTCACGAAGACGAGCGAGAAGCCCAGCACGAACGCGAGCGACGTGATGAGCATCTGCCGGCGCGTCGCCGCGCGGCTCGCGGCGTCGGCTGCCTGCATCTGATCGAACGACACGCCCGAGACGTACGAGATGTAGCCGGGCACGAGGGGCAGCACGCACGGCGAGACGAACGACAGGACGCCGGCGCCGAAAGCCGCGAACAAGGAAACATCAGGCATGGATCGGTACGTCGGGTACGTCGGGTACGCCGGGTCCCCGGAACGCGCTGACGCTGGCCATCTTTCTTTTCTGGTTAAGACCAATTAAGGCTGACACGTTTCAGGTTCCTTGGACCTGCCGTACCCGACGTATCGATTCCGTCACTTCACTTCTTTCAGCGGAATGACCTCAGCCCGCGGCAGCGGGCCGAAGTCCTCGCCGAACTTGACGGGCGGAAGATCCTGGAACATGAAGTCCCACTTCCAGCGTTCGGACGGGTTCGACGCCTGGAGCCAGTGGCGCGCGGAGATCGGGCGCGAGAAGGCGAGTGACGGCAGCGCGGCGTAGCCGGGGACCGTCGCCAACTGCTGCGCGATGGCCTCGCGCACCGCTTCGGCCGACGCGTAGCTGACATTGGCGCCGAACACGACGCCAAGCTTCATGAGGATCTGCCAGTCCTCGCCGGCTTCCCCCGGCGGTGGAATCACGCGCGAGGCCGCCTGCACGTGGCCCGACATGTTCGTGTAGGTCGCGTCCTTCTCCACGAACGACGACCCGGGCAGCAGGATGTCGGCGGCGTCGGCGAGCGGCGTGTGGAGCACCGCCTGCACGACGAGCGTGCGGATCTTGCCGGCCTGGCGCGCGGCGAGGATCCAGTCCGTGTCGCCGAGCGATCCGTCCGGCCCGCCGTCGATGACGTAGAGCACCTTGACCTGACCCGCGTCCACGGCGGACTTGAGCTTCGAGACGTCCGCCGGGCCCGAGCCGGATCCGACGTCGAAGCCGAGGTCGCGGGCGCCACGCACGTTCGGTGCGTCGATCGCCGGGATCGTGAACTTCGTGTTCTTCGGCTGCGGCTTCTCGCGGCACCGCCAGCCGATCGTCACGCCGCCGGTCGAGGCAGCAACCTGTTTCAGCACGAAGAGCTCTTCGAGCGAGGCGTGCGCCGAGACGAAGAACCGTACCGACGCCGGCCCGCCGGCTGCGTCCACCGCGCGCTTTACGGAGACGAGCGCATCGGCCCAGGGCGTCGCCTCCCACGATCCGTCTGCCTGTCGCAGATGCGCCTGCCGCGCGCGGCGGTCGCCCTCGACCCAGTGGTAGTCGAAGCGGCCGATGTCGCACATCCAGTAGCTGTTGATCTCGGGGTTGAGACGTGGCGTCATGCGAACGAGCCGCGCGCCCTTCGCCCACTCGGGCTTGGCCTTGATCCAGGCGGTCGTGTTGCAGCCCTTCTCGCACAGCGTGCAGATCGTGTCCACGGCCTGCGGGTTATCCCACGGGCGCGACTTGAACCGGTAGTCGCGCGTCGTGATCGCGCCGACCGGACAGACGTCCATGAGGTTGCCCGAGAGGAGGGAAATCACGCCCTTCTCCTCGAACGTCGCGATCTCGCTGCCGTAGCCGCGCGAGACGATGCCGATCTGCGCGTCGCCTTCGACCTCGCGCATGAACCGCACGCACCGCGTGCAGAGGATGCAGCGGTTGCGGTTGAGCAGCAGCGTCGGCCCGAAGTCCACGTCGGCCTTCACCCCCTCGCCGTCGAACACACGGCGCTCGAATTCCATGCGGCTGCGCTCGGGCCCGAACGAATAGGAGAAATCCTGGAGCGGACACTCGCCGCCCTTGTCGCACACGGGACAGTCGAGCGGATGGTTGATGAGCAGGAACTCGAACACGCTCGCGCGCGCCTGCTCGACCTCCGGGGAATTCGTCACGACGACCATGCCGTCCGTGCACACCGTCGAGCAGGCGGTCTGGAGCTTTGCCAGCTTCTCGACCTTCACGATGCACACCCGGCACGACCCGTCGACGCCCAGTCCCGGGTGGTAGCAGTAATAGGGGACGTGATGGCCGTGCTGAATGGCGGCCTCGAGCACGGTCTTGCCCTTCTCGACCGTGACCTGGTGTCCATCTATCGTGAGCGTGACGGTGTCCATAACAGGGGGATCATACCAAAGGGGTTCCCGCGGGGTTCCGATGCGGTTCCATGGGGTTCCGATGGGGTTCCTCGAGGCCGCCGTGGGGGCCCCGCCGGTTCCGTGGCCGCATCGGAGATCACTTCACGTACGTCACGAGCGCCAGCTCGTCCCTCGTCGCGATCTTCTTCACGGGTCCCTTGAGCGGGATCGAACGCTCCACGCTCTGCTCGGTGACCGGAATCGTTACGTCCTCGCTGCGGCCGTCGGCGTACTGAATGGTCACCGTGAAGGGAAAGTCGAACACCTCGCCCGTCTGCTCGATCCGCACCGAGGCGGAGCTGGACGACGCGTCCACGCGCGAGGTGACGGCGATCCGCGGAAGAGCCGCTTCGGTGATCCAGCGATCGAAGAAGCGCGCGAGCTTGATCGGCGTGCCGGCCTCGAAGGCCTGACGCACATCGTCGGTGCCGGCCTTGCGGAAGCGCCAGTCGTGATAGAAGCGGCGAATGCCGGCGAAGAACGCCTCGTCGCCGATCAGCCGGCGCAGCATGTGCAGCACGACCGCGGACTTGTTGTACTCGATGGCGCGGAACACGCGTCCTTCGCTCTGGATGTGACCGAGCCGGTAGCCGAGGGAGATCGGCCCCTGCGAGGCATACCGGGCCGCCGAGTCGCGCATCTGGCCGAGCAGATTGCGCATCATGTCGGGGCCGCGGTCGGCTCCCGCGTACAGCACGGCAAAGTACTGCGCGAAGCCCTCGCTCAGCCACTGCTCGTGGTAGTTCTTCCACCCGACGGCTTGCCCCCACCACTGGTGCGCGACCTCGTGCGCCAGGAACAGCTGTGGATACGTGTTGTCGAACGCGACCGGGTCGTTCGCCCAGCTGAACGGCGACGTCGGCAGCGGTTGCAGCAGCATCGCGAAGTACGGCGGGCTGTGTCCACCCGGCACGTTGTCCTCGATCGCGGCGATGGTGAAATCCGGATACGGCGCTTCGCCGATGATCTTCGCGTACGTGCGAATCATGTCCACGGCGCGCGCGAGGAGCTGGCGGTTTCTCGACGCGGCGATCGGCGTCGCGACGACTTCGATGCTGACACCCGTCGGGTCCACGGCGGCGTCCTCGCGCCGGTCGGCGACCGAGGCCGGCGCGACCGCAGGCACCTCCGCGCGCTGCCGCGCCACCGGCACGAAGCGGCTGATCACGCACGACAGGTACCGGACCGGCCGATCCGCCGAGTACTCGACCGTCCGGACCATTCGCGTATCGGCGCGGCCGGTCTCATCGCGCGCGCCGGTGACCTTCACGCCCACGAGACTGCCGCTCGCGACGATCTGAAATTGCGAGGGCACGGTCAACCGCATGGCCGCCGTCGCGTAGTCGCTCACCGGGCCCTGCGGGTACCAGTAGGCCCGGCTGCTGTAGAGGTATCGGCGCTCGGGTTCGAGCACGGGCATCATCGTGCTCGGATCCTGCGGCTGGCCGAGCACCGTCTGCTGTTGCGGCGCGATGGCCTCGCGCTCGAGCGTCTGCGGCTCGAGCCGGCCGCTGTAGACGACGTCGAGCACGAACGACGTGTCCGGCATGACCGTCGCCGGCAAGCCGACGAGGATGTTGTTCTGCCCCGCGATTCTGAGCGCGAGCAGCCGGCCGAAATTGGGCGAGGACACGGACGAGACGGCCAGGGGCTGCGCCAGCTTCAGCGTGATCGAGGCCGTCGCGGTGTTGCGGATCTTCACGCGCAGCGATCCGCGCCCGCTGATCCACAGCCGCGCCGGATCGAACGTCAGGTCCAGGCCGTACCGCTCCACGTCGTAGGCCGTCCCGTCGTCTTCGCTGTAGAAGCGGCCGCGCTGCGCCAGCTTCTCCGCGGACGCATAGGACGAGATGTTCCGGCCGTGCGCGCGATCGAAGAGCGTGAGGTCCTCGGACTCGCTCGGCGCGCGCGAGTAGGTGAGCCAGCCGTAGCGATTCGTCCGGAATTCGAGGACGAAGCTGCCAGGCGACGGCTCGATCGACCAGTGCTCGTCGGTGAGATCGGCCAGATCGAGGTTGAACGTCTTGGGCGCGAGGTCGGCGAAGATCGCCTGCGCCCGCCCGAAATCGACCGGCGGATCCCGGCGCGGGAGCAGGCTGTGCTCCGAGATCCGCGCCGAAAACTCAGCGGGGTTCAGCCGGATGAATGCGGCGTCGGCCGTGGTCTCGAGCGCCGGGCTCCCGTCGAACAGCTTGAGCTGACCCTGCTCGCCGGGGTCGGGCGGCGAGAAGCGCACGTCGGCGCGGCCGAGCAGCACGAGCGCCGTCACGCCGCTGGCCTCCTCGGCGGCGAAGGCGGTCCCGGACGCCATCTTCAGCGTGAAGTCCGGCGCCTGCACCGCGAGGTTGTGCACCGTGAACGTCCTCGCCGAGTCCAGGGCGATCTGCAGCAGGCCGTCGAACGCCGCCAGCTCGAGGAAGCCGGCGATCTCGTAGCGATCGGGCGCGTCTGCTTTCGGGCGGACGGTGAGCTGCCAGGTGGCGATGCGCCCGGTGCGGCCGCGGCTGACGAGCACGTCGGCGAGCACTTCGAAGCCGTTGCCGACGGCCCGGCGCGCGCGCTCCCGCACGGTCGCGCCGACGATCGTTCCGCGCGCGAAGCTCTGGTCCATGGCCGTGAGGTCGGCGGGCGCGATCGACGGAGCTGCAAGCGCCCGCAGATCGCCGGGGCGATTCGCCGCAAGCGCAGACTCGAGGTCCGCGAGCAGACGGACCACGGCATCGGCCTGAGGTGGCCGGATCTGGGCAGACGGAGCGGCCGACGCCGCGACGAGTGCGAGGCCGAGGCAGCCGAGCGCCAGTCGGCGCATGCTCTGATCTTAGAGCCGTTTTCCGTCCGGGCCGGCGGCGATCAGCGTCACCGCAGCGCGACGATCGGATCGATTCTGGAAGCGCGGCGGGCGGGGAGAAGTGCCGCGATGAAGCCGGCCAGGACCAGCACGCCGGCGGCCGACGCATAGATCAGCGGATCGTGCGGCTCCACACGGAAGAGAAACGCCTGGACGAACCGCGCCAGCATCCAGCTGCCGACGAATCCGATCGCCAGACCGACGGCCAGGAACAGCCCGGCGCGAGCCAACACGAGGCGGAGTACCTGCCGCGGCTGCGCGCCAAGCGCCATGCGGATGCCGATCTCCCCGGTGCGCTGCTCGACGATGTAGGCCATGACGCCGTAGATGCCCGCACCGGCAATGGTCACCGCCAGCACGCCAAAGAGCGCCAGCACGATCATGTTGAATCGCCGCTGCGAAACGAGCCGGTCGAACAAGTCATTCATCGTCTGCGGATCGGGGAGGACGAGATCGGGCGCGGCGCCCCGCACGGCGGTCCGCAAGTCTGCCGCCACGCTGGCCGGATCGCGGGAGCTGCGGACGATCGCGTTCGCGCCAAACGCACGCTTCCAGTTCATCGGCAGGTAGACCTCCGGCCGCAACGGCGCTTCCGGCCCTTGGAGCCGCACGGCGCGAACGATCCCGATCACGGTGCGATCGCCGTTGACCTTGATCGATGTGCCGACAGGATCCTGATCTCCGAAGAAGCGCCTGGCGGCGACGTCGTTCAGGACGACGACCGCCGGCGCGCCGCCTTGACTGTCTTCGACACTGATCGCGCGGCCCTTGAGCAGCGGAATCCGGATCGCCGCGAAGTACTCCGGCGAGACGGACTTGATGTCGGCCTGGTCGTCCGGATCGTCGAAGGGCGGCTTACCCGGCACGGTGACCGTGGAACGGCTCCACCCGTTCGAGAGGGGCAAGGCGCCGCTGCCCATGAGCGCGGCGAACTGCACGCCGGGAATGGCGTGGATGCGCTCGAGCACGGCTTGTAGCATCGCCCCGGTCCGGGCCAGCTCGGCGTCGACCTGTTCCTTCGGGGCGTTGAAATCGATTCGCGGGTACACGCTCTCGGTGACGACATTGCTGAAGCCGAAGCCGAGATCGACGCTCATCAAACGAACGAAGCTCGAGGCGAACAAGCCAGCGCCGACGAGGAGGATCGCGGCCAGTGCGACCTCGGCCACGAGCAGCGTCGTTCGCACGCGCTCGCGCGCCATGCCCGCGCCGCCCGACCGCCCGCCCTCCCGCAGCGCCGCCGCAAGCGACGCACGCCGCGACTGCCACACGGGCGTGACGGCGAGGGCGACCGCGATCGAGGCGCCCGCGGCCGCGAGGAGCACGCGCAGGTTGATGCCGACCTGTGAGAGGCGCGGCAGCGATGGCGGCAGCAGCACGCGAATGACCGAGACGCCCCAGTACGCCGCCAGCACGCCCAGGATCGTGCCCGCCGCCGACAGCACGAGGCTTTCGGCGAGGAGAGGGCGAGTCAGCTGCCAGCGCGTCGCGCCGAGCGCGGTCCGCACGGCGACGTCGCGCGCACGGGCCGTCGCGCGTGCGATCAGCAGGTTGGCGACGTTCACGCAGGCGATGAGCAGGACGAACGCGACGGCGCCGAGCAGCATGAGCATCCAGGCCTTCGCCGGACCGACGATCGAATCCTGCAGCGGCGCCACCGCGACCCAGCGATCGCGAAACCACGCCGGGTACTGCTGTTTGAGTGCGCCCGTGATCTGCTCCATTCGCGCGCGCGCCTGCTGGATGCTGACGCCGTCCTTCAGGCGCCCGACCACCTTCGCGTTGTAATTGCGCGAGCTGCCGTCGCCGCGCGGGACCTCGCTGGGCGACGGCACGTACGGGACCCACAGATCCTGCGGTCGCGTCATCCCGACCGGGTACTCGAAGCCTGGCGGCATGACGCCCACAATCTGCCACGCCCCGCGATCCACGATCAGGGTCTTGCCGACGATATTCGGGTCCGCGCCAAATCGACGCCGCCACAACCCGTCGCTGAGGATCGCGACCTGGTCGTTCCCCTGGACCTGGTTCGCCGCCGTGAAGGCGTGGCCGATGGCGGGCTGCACGCGCAGCAGGGAAAAGAGGCTCGCCGAGACCATCCAGGTCCGCAGATCCTCGGGCGCGCCGTTGTCGCGTACGACGAAGCCGGTGACGCCCTGGACGGCGGCGAGGTCCTCGAAGACGTCCTGCTGCGCGCGCCAGTCCTCGAAATCTGGTGCCGCGACCGATCCACCGCCCAACCCCTTGTTGGTCGGATTGATTTCCGTGACGTCCATCAGGCGGTCGGCACGCCAGAACGGGAGGCCTCGCAGCGCGACGCCGTCGACGACGGAGAAAATCGCCGTGGTGGCCCCGATGCCGAGCGTCAGCACGAGGAGCACCACGATGGTGAATCCGGGTGTGGCTCGCAACGCACGCACGGCACGGCGCAGGTCTTTGGTCACCGCGGCAAGTCCTGGGCTATTCGACGCGTTCAACGGTCGAGGGGTTGGCCGTCCATCGGAGACGACACGCCGGTCGCGGGATGGATCAGGTGGTGTTGCGTTTGAGTACAAGCGCGGTCAGGTCGTCCGCGAGCCTGGCGTCGCCCGCATGCGCCTCGACGGCCGCCAGGATCGCACGCCCGATCGTCTCCGGATCGCGTGCGGCCTCTCTCGCGACGATGGCCTCGAGGCCGGCCTCGTCGAAGGGACGGCCGGCCGTGTTTTCGGCTTCCGTGATGCCGTCGGAGAAGAGCACGAGCACGTCGCCAGCGTTGATCTGGACGACGTGCGTGTCGTACTTCGCCTGCTCGAACATGCCGAGCGCGAGCCCGCCCGGGCCGGGCGTCTCGGCGCGCTCGAACCGGCCGTCGGCGCGCCGGATGATCGGCGGCAGGTGGCCGGCGTTCACGTACTGCAGCATTCCCGTCTTCGGGTCGTACAACCCGTAGAACAGCGTAATGAAGCGCGAGGCGGGACTGTGCCGCGCGACCTGCACGTTCAGGCGCGCGAGCAGCCGTGCGGATTCCAGGCCTTCGTCGACGAGCGTCCGAAGCATTGCCAGGAGCAGCGCCATCAGGAGCGCCGCCGGGCTGCCTTTGCCGGCGACGTCGCCGAGCGCGATCACGAGCCGCCCGTCCGGCCGGTCGAGGATGTCGTAAAAGTCGCCGCCGACCGTGTTCGCCGGCCGCGTCACGCCACAGACGACGGCGTCGCCGGCCTGGCGGAGGCCGCCGGGCAGCATCGCCAGCTGAATGTCTCGCGCGATCTCGAGGTCGCCCTTGAGCGACAGCCGGTCGGCGACTTCCATCAGGACCAGCAGGTTGACGGCCGCGAAGGCGAGGAACAGCCACAGCGTGCCCTCGGCCCAGAGGGGCGCGAGCAGATTGACGCTGAACGGGAACAGGAGCAGGCGGACCGGGCCGACGCCGCGGAACAACTGCAGCATGCCGACGAAGAGCGCCGCCATGGCGAAGGCGTACAGCACGCGCCGGGCCGGCGACAGCCGCATCGCGAACGCCGTGAAGATCAGGCGCGCGTGGATCGGCCAGCGCTTGTACCAGGGCTCGTGAGCCAGCTTGTCGATGTCGATGTGCCTGGCGAAGTAGCGGTAGGCCTCGGGCGTGTCGCGCGTGAAGAGCTTCTGGAAGTCGCCGGGCGTCAGGCCCTGCGTGTACTGGTCGAAGAAACTGGGGCGGGGCATCTCTAAAGAAGATACGGCATTGAGGGATTTTGGGATCGCATCAATGCAGATTCAATGAGGATTGGAGGGGATTGGCGCGATGTTCAGTCAATCTGCATTGGCGCGATCCCGCAATCTGCCATGCTCGTTCCTCGCCCGCGGTTCGGCCGTGCGTCGCGAGGCGCTGAGAATCGCGAGGATTTCGCTGGCCTCGCGCCCGAGGTCGTCGACGCGAGGTCCGGCGGCGAGCTCTGCGCGGGCCACCACCGCGAGCCATCCCACGGACTCATCCGCCTCCTCGCATGCCAGCGCACGAATCAGGCGTCAGTCGGCTCGCCGCCCGAATCTTCAATCACTCAATTGCACAATCTTCAATCAATCCGCCTTGATGCGATCCCACAATCTTCAATGCAGGTGCCTTCAGATCAGCCCGAGCTCCTTGCCGACCTTCGCGAACTTGTCGAGCGCAAACTGCAGCTCGTCCTTCGTATGCGCGGCCGTGACGATCGTCCGCACGCGCGCTTTGTCGCGCGCGACCGTTGGGAACGCGATGCCCTGGGCGAACACGCCCTCCTCGAAGAGCCGATCGGACAGCTTCATCGCGCGGCTGCCTTCGCCGGCGATGACCGGCGTGATCGGACTTTGACTCAGGCCCGTGTTGAAGCCGAGCTTCACGAGCCCCGCCTTGAAGAAACGCGTGTTGTCCCAGAGCCGCTCGATGATCTGCGGCTCCTGTTCGAGGATGTCGAGCGCCGCAATGCACGTCGCGGCGACCGACGGCGGGTGCGACGTCGAGAAGAGAAAGGGCCGGGCGCGATGGTAGAGGAACTCGATCAGCGTCTGCGACCCGGCGACGTAGCCGCCGAGCGAGCCGATGGCCTTTGACAGCGTGCCGACCTGGATGTCCACCCGGCCGTGCATGCCGAAGTGGTCGATCGTCCCGCGCCCGTTCTTGCCGAACACGCCGCTCGCATGCGCGTCGTCGACCATCATGATGCAGCCGAACTCCTCGGCGAGCGCGCAGAGCTCCGGCAGCACGCCGAGGTCGCCGTCCATGCTGAAGACGCCGTCGGTGATGAGCAATTTGCGTTGCGCAGCCGGCAGGCCCTCGAGAATCTTGCGCGCCGCCCCCGCGTCCTTGTGCGGGAAGACTTTGATCGCGGCCTTGCTGAGCCGGCAGCCGTCGATGATGCTCGCGTGGTTGAGCTCGTCCGAGATGATGACATCGTCTTTCGTCAGGATCGCGGAGACGGTCCCGGCGTTGGCCGCGAAGCCGCTCTGAAAGACGACGACGGCCTCGACGTTCTTGAAGACGGCCAGCCGGCGCTCGAGCTCCATGTGGATCGCCATCGTGCCGGCGATGGTGCGCACCGAGCCCGACCCGACGCCGAAGTCCCTGATCGCCGCCAGGGCCCGTTCGATCAGCTTCGGGTGCGTCGTCAGGCCGAGGTAATTGTTCGACGAAAGATTGACGACGGAACGGCCGTCGAACGTCGCGGTGGCCTGCTGGCGGCCCTCGAGAATCCTGAGATGACGGTAGACGCCTTGCGCGCGAAGTGCGTCGAGCTCGGCGCCGAGAAACGCGAGTGGGTCGGAGCGCATACGAACAGAAAGTATATTGAGGTCCGGGTGAACTAAGAAGTCCGGCCGCCAGCCGATGTCGATGGCCGATTACTGATGCGATGGCCGATTGCCGATGCGATGGCCGATTACCGATGTCGATGGCCGATTGCCGATGGCTCTTCGATTGCCCGATTACCGATTCCCGATTGCCGATAACCGCGGCAGGACCAGGAGCGTGTCGGTGTTGGATGTGGCCTCGACGCGCGCGCCGAGTGCTTCGAGCCAGCGGATGATCGCTTTGCCGCGGCCGTCCGGGAACGCGCCCTCATGGACGAGCGCGTGCGTGGCGCCCGAGGCCGCGAGCGTCTGGCGAGCCGCGTCGGGGTCATCCGGCGCCTGGCTGAGCACCGTCGCTCGCTCGAAGTAGCCGGGAGCAAAGAAGCCGGAATAACCGTTCACAATCGGCCGGCGGTGGTACCCGGCGTAGAACACGGCCTGGATCTCGTACGCCGGCTCGCCGAACGGAAACTCGATGAGCACCACGCGATCGGGCAGGTTCTTGATCATGCGATAGAGCGGGTTGATGTCGCGGCCGATAGTCACCGCTCGCGGCGGCGCGAGCGACTCGGGCACGATCGGCAGATTCGTGGCCATCGGCACGATCCAGCTTTCAGACAGGAGCGCGAGGATTCCCAGCGACACGATCGTCTTGCCGAGGGGGCCGCCCGGACCGAGCAAGACCGCCGCGCCCAGGCCCGCCAGCACGGCCAGCGCGAGCGTGACGATCGTGAAGAAGCGCGCCGGGACGCGCAGCACGTCGAACCCCGGAACGTGATTGAACGCCCAGACATACGGTCCGTGACCGACGAGGTGGCCGGCGGCGCGGATGTCCGGGCCGAAAGCGAAGAGCGCGGCCACGCAGGCGACGCCCAGCCAGAAGGACGCCGACACCCGGTCGGTCTCGCCGGCGGCGCGTTGCAGCGCGCGCGTGAAGCCGAAGAGCCACGCCGACGACAGCGCGGCGATCCACAACAGCGTGCTCGCATCCTGCATCACGACGACGCTGCCCGACGTCGTGAGCGTCAGCCGCCCCCGGACGAAGATGGTGACGACGCCGGCGATCGAAAACGCGCTTGTTGCGGCGCCGGCCCACCACAGCGCCAGCTGCCACGTCGCCATCGTACGCCACGGCACGCGCCGGAGCGCGCGCCGGAGGCGGGCGACCAGCGCGATTGCCGCGAACCCGAGGATCGTGAAGCCTGGAAAGGCCTCACCCTCCGCCTTCGGATACCCGGAGAGGAGCGTCCCTTCGAGCCGCGCACTCGGGGCGATCGTGCCCAGCGCATGCGTATCCGCCGCGTACACGATCGTGTCGTCGAGCGATCGCACGCCGATCGGCGTCGTGGCCCTCAGCGCGAGATACGGCCGCATGAAGGGCCACAGGGCGAGTGCGACGATCACAGCCGCGGCCGACAGCCGGATCCAGATCCGAGGGGACGCGATCACGCGCCGCCGCGCCATCTCGTAGAGCCCGTACGCCGCGAGCAGCGGCGCGAAGAACATGAAGTAGTAGCCGCACGACAGGCTCTGCACGACGAACGCTGCGGCGCCGCCCGCGAGCGATCGGATGCGGCCGGCGGCAAAGAAGCGATGAAGGCCGAAGAGCGCCAGCGGCATCCAGCCGATCGACAGCACCTGGAGATGGGGAAGCTGGCCCAGCCGGTACGGCGCGTACGCGAAGGCGAGACCGGCGAGAAACGCCGCAAGCGGCCGGCCGGTGAGCTCCCGCACGAACAGGTACATCCCGAGCGACGCCACGACGAACGTCGAGAGGAACAGCAGGTTGTAGCAGAGGATGATGTTGGCGCCCGCCGCGTAGAGCGGCAGGATCTGCAGCATCTGCGGCGTGAAGTGTTCTGAATACGCGATCGTTCCGCGGGCAGGATAGAAGATGTTGCCGTTCCAGTAGTCGGCAAGGGCGCCGGTGTCGCCGCGAAGCGCTGCCAGCACCTGGCCGCCGGTCCACATCAGCACCCAGCAGATGAACAGCGGATCGCCCAGGTCCGACGCGATGCGCGTCGACGGATGCCGCATGAGCGGCCACGTCATGACGACCGCGATGACCGTGTAGATCAACGCGAGGGCGGGACCGCCCGCCGGATCGAGCCGACGTGCGCCGGCGTCGCGCGTCATCGCAATTGCAGCAGCTTGTCCGTGCCGTACGACGCCACCATCCGGGCGCCGGTCGCCGTCAGCCAGTCGGTGATTTCATGCCCGCGGCCGTCCTGGAACGCGCCCTCGTGCACGATCGCGTGCGTCGCGCCGGACGACTGCACGGCCTTCAGCGCCGTCTCGAGATCGAACGGGATGTGATCCAGAAACGTCGCCCGCCGCAGGTACGTTTCAGGGAAGAATCCGGAGTACCCGTTCACGAGCGGGCGCCGATGGTAGCCGGCGTAGTACGTGGCCAGCGTGTCGTACGCGGGGTCGCCGAACGGAAACTCGATGAGCACGATCGGTCCGGGCGCATCGCGGACGAACTGATAGAGCGGCCCCATTTCTCCGCCCGTGTAGAGCTCGCGGGGCGTGGTCTCGTAGCCGCGGGCGGCCACCGGCTGGCTCACGGCCATCGGCGCGACCCAGGCTTCGGCCAGGATCCCGACCGCCGCCACGGCCAGGACGGCGAGCGCCGCGCGCCGGCCGAGTCGCGCGATCGCCGCCGCCGCGCCGATCCCGGCCAGCACCGCCAGGAAGCACGCGACGAGCATCAGGTACCGCGCCGGCACGCGGATGCCGTCGAACCCCGGCACGTAGTCGAAGAGCCAGGAGTACGGGCCGGCCCCGACGGGCCGTCCGGCCGACATGATGCGCGGGCCGAGCGCGAGAACCGCGGCGGCGACCGTCGCGATCACGTAGAAGCCGAACGTCGAGCCCGGGACGCCGCGCACGAACCGGCGGACCGCCGGCGACAGCGCGAGGAGCAGACCCGCCAGGGCGGCGGCGGCAGCGATCAGCGGGGGCACGTCGTGGTACGGCCGGCCGTGCGCCGGGATCGGCAGGCTGCCGGCCAGCAGAAGGTAGAGGATCGCGGCGAGATCGAGCGCAAGGGCGGCGCCCGCGATCCATCCTGCACGCTGCTGCCAGCGCGACGCCGGCGTCGACCGAGCCTCCGCCCGCGCCCGTCCGATGCCCCAGGCGACGCCCGCGCCCGCGAGTGCCAGGATCGCGAACCCCGGAAACCCCTCGCCTTCTCCCTTTGGAAAGGCCGTGACGAGGTCGCCCTCGAGGCGCGACTTCGGCGAGACCTGGGCAAACGAATAGACGTCGGCCGAGTACAGCACGGCCTCCTGGTACGAGCGGACGCCGACATCGCCATGGCGTCGCAGCTTCAGGTAGGGCGACACGAACGGCCACGTCACGACGGCCACCGCGACGGCGGCCGCCGCGAGCGACGCCCAGACGCGCGGGCTCCGGAACAACCGGCGATCCGCCATCTCATAGAGACAGTACAGGCCGGCAAACGGCGCGAAGAACAGCAGGTAGTACCCGCATGACAGGTTCTGCACCGCGAGGGCCGCGCCGGCGCCGACGAGCGGCCTGGTCCGGCGGGTGACGAAGTACCGCCGGAAGCCGTAGAGCACGAGCGGCATCCACTGGCTCGACAGCACCTGCAGGTGCGGACCCTGCGAAATGCGGTATGGCGCAAACGCGAACGCGAGACCCGCGATGAAGGCCGCCAGCGGCCGGCCGGTGAGCTCGCGCACGAGGAGGTACATGCCCCAGCCTGCCAGCACGATCGTCGACAGGTACAACACGTTGTAGCAGAGCACGACGTTGCCCGTCGCCGCGAAGATGGGCAACGTCTGGAGCATCTGCGGCGTGAAATGCTCCGAGTAGGCGACCGTGAGTTTTTCCGGGTAGAAAATGTTGCCGTTCCAATAGTCGTGCAGCGCGTTGAAGTCGCCGTGGAGCGCCTTGAGCGTCTGTCCGCCCGTCCAGAGCAGGACCCAGCAGATGAAGGCGGGATCGCCCAGATCCCACGCGATCCGGCTGCCCGGGTGCGTCACGAGGGGCCACGTCATGACGACCGCGAGGAGCGCGTAGATCGAAACGACGGCCGGCCAGCGATCGAGCTGGAAGGGCACGCTACTCACGTTCGAGGTATTCCTGCGCGAGCACCTGCACGATCGCGGCGCTTGGGACGGCGAGCAGCGCGCCCGCGATGCCGAGCAGCTGCGTGCCGATCAGGAGGGCGACGATCACCGTCACCGCGCTCACGCCGACCTGCTTCTCCATCACGCGCGGCACGATGAACTGGTTTTCGAGGAACTGCTGGAGCCCGAAATACGCCGCGACGAGCACGCCGGTCTGCGCCGACACCGAGAACGCCACGAGCACCGCCGGAATCGCGGCCAGGATCGGCCCGACGACTGGAATCAGCTCGCCGAAGGCGGCGATGACGGCGAACACGTAGAAGTACGGCACGCCCAGCAGCCACAAGCCGATCGCCGTCGAGATGCCGATGATGACCGACAGCAGCAGCTGGCCGCCCAGCCACGCCCCGACCTTCTGCGTCATGCTCTCGGCGACCCGCGCGACCTGCGGCCGCCGCTCGTGCGCGAAGACCTTGATGAACGTATGGCCGAGCGCGTCGGACTCGAGCAGCAGGTAATAGGGCAGGATCACCACGGTGACGACGGTGCCGGCGACGCCGGCGACGCTCTGGAGCGCGCCCACAATCTGCGCGACGGCAAACCCCGGATTGGGCAGGTGCGCGATCAGGTCGGCGGACGTCCATTCGCTGGACATCAGGCCGGCCCGCACGAGCGCGCCCTGCACCATGTCGATGTACCGCGGCAGATCGAGCCACAGCGCGCGCGCCTGCCGCACGAATGGCGGAAGCACGACCGCGATAGCGAGTCCGACGATGACGAGCAGCCCGACATACAGGGCGAAGATCGCCGCCCAGCGCGGCAATCCCAGGCGCCCGCGTCGTCCGAACCCGCGCTCGAACCGGCGGACGAGGGGGCTGAATCCAATCGCGAGCAGTCCGCTCACGTAGAGCACGAGCAGGACGTCGCGCATCAAGTACAGCGCCCACAGGAAGACGATGCCCCCGAGCAGGGCGGCGACCGCAAACAGGATGAGCTGTCGTTCGCGTCCGCCGGCCGCCATCAGGGTCGAGCCGTGGCGCCGCCGGCGAGATAGCCCGCCGTGAACGCCGCGAGGTCGTCGTAGATGGCGCTGAGCTCGTCGGGCGGCGCCAGGAACACGACGCGGAAGAAGCCCTGATCGGCCGGCAGGCCGAAGCCCGATCCGTAGACGCAGAGGATGCCCGTGGCCCGGAGCAGGCCGAGGACGAAGTCCTCGTCCGTGTCGCCCGGATGCAACCGCACGCTCGGCATCGCGTAGAACGCGGCGCGCGGCGTGACGCACGCGAGGCCGGGAACGGCAGCCAGCCGGCTCATCGTGAGATCGGCGCGCAGCTTCAGCTCGCGCACGAGCTCGCGCTGGTGCGAACGGTCGCCGTTCAGCGCGGCCTCGACCGCAAACTGCATCGGGCCCGGACTGCACAGCCGTCCATCGGCAAGCTTCTTGATGGCGGCGAGCAGATCGTCCAGCCGATCCGATCGCCCGACCGCGAGCCAGCCCGCACGCCAGCCCGGCGCGACGAAGCCCTTCGACAGCGACGAGAACGAGATGATCGGCGCGTCGGGCGCGAGACTGCCGAGGAGCGGCGTCGGCCCGTCGTAGCCGAGGTCGCTGTAGACCTCGTCGGCGAGGATCGGCACGCCCGTGCGGTCGGCGAGATCGATGAACTGCCTGCGCGTCGCCTCCGGGTAGATCGCGCCCGTCGGGTTGTTGGGATCGATCAGGACGATCGCACGCGTCGCCGGCGTCACCAGGCGCCGCACATCGTCCATGTCGGGCAGCCAGCCGCGCGCCGGGTCCGTGCGGTAGTAGACCGCCCGCGCTCCGATCTTGGCGAGCACGGCCGTGTACAGCGGATACGTCGGCGTCGGGACGAGCACTTCGTCGCCGGCATCCGCGAGCGCGCCGAGCGTCAGCTCGATGCCCTCGGACGTACCCGACGTGAGAATGACCCGATCGGGCGAGACCGGCACGCCGCGGCGCGCGTACTCCGCCGCGACGGCTTCACGCGCCGGCAGAACGCCCACCGACGGGGTGTAGCCGTTCTGTCCGTCCCGCATGGCGCGCGTGACCGCCTCGATCAGATGGGGCGGCGTCTGAAATCCGAACGGCACCGGGTCGCCGATGTTGAGGTAGCGCACGGTGCGCCCCGCGGCCTCGATCTTCTTCGCTTCGACGACGATGTTGCGGATCGCGTAGGTGAAGGCGTTGACACGGGCCGCCACGCGGACGGACGCACCGACAGGCATGCGCGTATGGTAGCGCAACGGCCCCGGCCGGGCGTAAAGGCCCGGCCGGTGCGAGCCGACAAGAAGGATCAGGCATGACGAGCCTCGGCCTCGCGCTCCTGCGCCTCGCGCTCGCCATCGTCTTCGTCGCGCACGGCGCGAACAAGCTCTTCGGCCTCTTCGCCGGCCCCGGCATCGGCCCGGGCGGCCTCGCGCACACGGCGGAATACTTCGCGTCCGTGCACCTGCAACCGGCCAACACCCTCGCGCTCGCGGCGGCGCTGGCTCAACTGGCGGGCGGCCTGCTGATCGGCATCGGCTTCTTCACGCGCTGGGCGGCCGTCGCCGGCCTCGTCTATCTCGGCGTCGGCATGTGGAAGGTGCACTGGCAGTGGGGGCTGTTCCTCAACTGGACCGGCACGCCCGGACGGGGACAGGGCGTCGAGTACTCGATCGTGCTCGCTGCCGCCCTCGCGTGTCTGATGCTCACCGGTCCGGGCGACTTCTCGTTCGACGGCCGCCGCGCGAGCTACAAGGCGTCGAAGGCGGCAGGGCGGGCGCGTTTGAGAAAGACCACGTAAGGCAGAAGGTAGAGGGCAGAAGGCCCACCACCTGCGACGCAGGGCTACAATCCTCGGAATGTTACTGACCAATCGAGTCGTGCTGATTACCGGCGCGAAGCGCGTCGGCGCCGCGGTGGCGACCGCCGTGGCGTCGCGTGGCGCCGACGTCGCGTTGTCGTACAACCGATCGAGCGCGGAAGCGGAAGAGACCGCTGCCGACGTTCGCCGGCTGGGGCGGCGCGCCCTGACGGTGCAGGCCGACCTTGGCGATCCGGCGGCCGCCGCGGCGATGGTCGAGGCGGTCGGCCGCGAATTCGGCCGTCTCGACGTGCTCGTCAACATGGCGTCGATGTATCACGCCGTGCCGTTCGACGAGCTCGACGTCGCGGCGTGGGATCGACAGATCGGCGTCGATCTTCGGGCGACCTTCGTCTGCGCCCGTGCGGCCGTGCCCCTCATGCGCAAGAACGGCGGCGGCCGCATCGTCAACTTCGCGGACTGGGTCGCGGCGAGCGGGCGCCCGCGCTACAAGGGCTACGTCGCCTACTATGTCGCCAAAGCGGGCGTGAAGGCGCTGACCGAAGCGCTCGCGCTCGAACTCGCGTCGGATCAGATTCTCGTCAACGCGATCGCGCCAGGCCCGATCCTCGCGCCCCCGGGCACGACGGCGGACGAGCACGCCGCCGTGGAGAAATCGACGCCGCTCGGCCGCTGGGGCGGGTCAGAGGAGATCGCGAAGGCCGTGCTCGCGTTCGTCGAAACCGATTTCGTTACTGGCGAGACGCTTCGAGTGGACGGTGGACGTCATCTGTACTGAGAATCGACTGCATCGACGCCAACGCCCCTTCCAGCTCGCGTCGGTCGCGCGCGAAGCAGAAGCGCACGTAGCCTTCGCCATTGGCGCCGAAATCGACGCCGGGAACGCAGCCGATCCGGCCGCGCTTGATGAGGAACTCCGCCATGGCCCAGGAGGACGACGCGGGGGCATCGGGAAGCGGCGACCGCCAGGCCGGGTCGATTTTCAGAAACGCATAGAACGCGCCGGCCGGCGGCGTGCCGGTGAGCACGCCCTGCGCGGCCGCGGCGACGCCGTCGTAGAACAGCTCGCGGCGTGCGGCCAGCTCCTTCCGGAACTCCGCGACGACGTCCTGGGATCCCTCGAGCGCTCCGACGCCGCCGTATTGAACGAGCGACGAGGTGTTCGACACCGTGTAGAAGAGAATCTTGCGCACGCGATCGCGGATCGCGCGGTCGTGCACGGCCAGGTACCCCAGCCGCAGGCCGGTCATCGCGTAGGTCTTGCTGAACGTGTAGATCGGGATCGTCCGCGCGTACATGCCCGGCAGTGACGCGATGCTGATCTGCTCGCGCCCGTCGTAGAGCACGTCCTCGTACGCCTCGTCGGAGAAGACCCAGAGGTTCCGCTCGGAAGCGATCGCCGCGATCGCTTCGAGGTCCGCGCGCGAGAGGACGCCGCCCGTCGGGTTGTGCGGCGAGTTGACGTAGATCGCGCGGGTCTTCGGCGTGATGAGACGGCGGAGCTCGTCGAAATCCGGCCGCCACCCGAGCGATTCGTGGAGCGGGTAGGGCACCGGCACCGCGCGCGCGCACGCGACGTTGCCGGCCGACGGCGGCCACTCCGGATCGGGGACGAGCACCTCGTCGCCCGGCTCGAGCAGGCCCTGGCACGCGGCATAGACGCCGTGGATGCCCCCCGACGTCACCATGACCTCGTCCGGGCTGTCGATCGGAATGTGGTTCTGCCGGCGCAGCTTTTCGGTGAGATGTTGAACCAGCGGCGGGATGCCCGTCGTCTGCACGTAGTGCGTGCGGTTCTCGGCGACGCCGCGGAGGAGCGCGGCCTTCACCGACTCGGGCGCGTCGAAGCTCACGTCGCCCTGGTCGAGCCGGAACGGACGCTCAACCGAATACATCATGTCGCGGATGCGAATAATTCCGGAGAAGGGCACATCGTCCAGGTAGCGGGCCATCAGTGTCATGATAAGGCCGATCGTTATTGGAGATTGGTGATGGGTGATTGATCATTGTTATTGGGGGATTGGGGATTGGGGGATTGCATTGGCGATTTAGCGATTTGGCGATTGAGCGATTGAGCGATTGCGCGATTCGATGAAGCACTCGCCAAGCCACTCCAATTGATCGATCGCCAATCACCAGATTTGATCGCGCAATCCCCAATCCCCCAATAACAATCACCCATCCCCCATCCCCCATCCCCAATCCTCAATTACCAATGGCGCCGCACCCCAAAACCGCCAGCCCCGATCACGAGATCCTCGAGGTGATCCAGCGCCGCTGGAGCCCGCGCGCGTTCGATCCGGGAAAAGATGTCGCGCGTGAGGAGCTGCTGCGCTTGTTCGAAGCGGCGCGGTGGGCCCCGTCGGCCGGGAACGAGCAGCCGTGGCGGTTTGTTGCCGCATCGCGCCGCCGGTCCCCTGACGCATTTGCCGCGCTGCTGGCCTCGCTCCAGACCAAGAACCAGGCGTGGGCCGACGCGGCCCCCGTGCTCGTGCTCGTGGCCGTCAACCAGGCCAGGCCGCTCGGCGAAGAACCGACCGCGGCGTGGTACGACGCCGGCCAGGCCGTGGCGTTTCTGACCTTGCAGGCGACGTCGATGGGCCTGTCCGTCCGGCAGATGGAGGGGTTCGACCGCGCCCGCGCGCGCGACGCCTGCGCCGTGCCGCCGGCCTTCGCGCCCGCGGTCGTCATGGCCATCGGCCACGCCGGCGATCCGGAGGCGCTGACGATCGAGAAGCACCGCGCGGCCGAGCGCCAGCCGCGGAGCCGGCGTCCGATCGCCGAGTTCGTTTTCGACGGCGTCTGGGGGCGGCAGTTTTGAGGGCAACTGGCCGACGGATCAGCTGTGCGCCAGCTCCGTAATCCGCGCCAGGGTCTGCCTGGCTCGCCCGATCGGAAGGTTCGATACGTAGAAATGTCCGACGCCGGCCGCGCGCAGCGTCCGGATCGTCCGCGCGCAGATCTCGTCCGGCGAGGCGCCCCCGGCGAATTCCTTCTTCAGCTCGTCGACCGGCACCGGCAGAAACTGCCGCAAGGTCTCGAGCGTCTTCGGGTTGGCGCTCCGGTAGTAGAAGACGCCGAATGCCGCGGGCGTGCGCAGCTGGTGCCGATGCATCTGGTGAAGGAAGCGTTCTACGGCGGCCTGATCGTGGTGCGACACGATCTGCGTCAGAAAGAATTCCGCGTTGAAGTGGCGATCGACGAGGTGCCCGACCTGTGCGACGGCGTCCGCGTGCGGGTTCGCCCAGCCGCCCAGCGTCAGGCCGGGCACGTGCTCGCGAATCGCCTCGCGCAGCTGCCACGCGTGCTCCACACAGCGCGGCGGCCCCACGGTCCGGTCGCCGCCCAGCACGACGAGCGATCGGAAGCCCTCGTGCCAGGCGCGCTCGGCATACGCCAGGCAGAACGCAAGCGGGTGCTTCGCGGTCAGAAACGGCACGACGCGGTCGCGCGGCACGTCGGTGCCGAGATTGATGACCAGGTGGCGCAGGTTCTGCTCCTCATTGGCGCCGACGGCGCTGTCGGTGAGGAACACGAACGTGCCGCCCCGTACCAGCCCGCGCACCGCATGGTACGTGTCGATCCACGCGTCCATGCCGGCCGCGGCGTCGAGCTCCGCCCGCGGCGGACGCAGCTCGACCAGCAGCGGGGACGAAGGGTCCCCGAGCGCGGTCAGCAAAGCACCGGACATCCTTTCAGTATAGACAACGCTCGTCCGAGGCCGCCCGCCACATATGATGGTCGTCGCCCGTGGCCACCGCACTGTCCGCCTTGATGTCGCAGCCGATCGTCGTGCTGGCGCCGCACCCGACGCCGATCGACCGGATGACGAGACTGGAGGCGGCCCTCGGGTCCGGCTGCCCGCGCCTCTTCATGAAGCGCGACGACCTGCTGTCGTTCGGCATGGGCGGCAACAAGGTGCGGAAGATGCAGGCGGTCGCCGCCGAAGCGATCGCTGCGGGCGCGGATACGCTGATCACATGCGGCGGCGTGCAGTCGAATCACGCGCGCGTCACCGCCGCGGCCGGCGCCGCGCTCGGCCTGCGTGTGGAGCTCGTGGTGAACGGCGCCCCTCAGCCCGTGCCGACGGCGAACGCGCGCCTCGATCGCCTCTTCGGCGCGACGATGCACTACGTCGCGGATCGTGAATCGCGCGCGCCGATGATGGAGGAGCTGGCGTCCCGGCTCCGCCGCGAGGGACGACGGCCGTTCGTCGTCCCGCTCGGGGCCTCGACGCCGACAGGCGCGATGGGTTTCGCCCGCGGCGTTGCCGAACTTGCCGCCGACGGCCTTCGGCCCGACGTCATCGTCCATTCGACGTCGTCAGGCGGCACGCAGGCCGGCGTGATCGCAGGATGCGCGCTGTTCGGTCTCCGGACCCGCATTCTGGGCGTCAGCGCCGACGAGTCGTCGGCCGCGCTCGGCGCGACGGTGGCGAACGTGCTCGCGGGGATGGCCGACCGCCTCGGCGCCAGACCCGACACACTCGGCGCCGACCGTCCCGTCGAAATCGACGACGGATGCGTCGGCGAGGGTTATGGCGTCGCCACGCCGGCGTCCACGGAGGCGCTGGAGCTGGTCGCGCGGCGCGAGGGCATCCTGCTCGACCCCGTGTACACGGCGAAGGCAATGGCTGGGGTGATTCGCCGCATCCGGCGCGGCGAATTCTCATACGATCAGACGGTGCTCTTCTGGCACACGGGCGGGCAGGTCAATAACTTCATCTAGCGGTTGAGGATGGGAGATTGGCGATGGTATCGGGGGAGATTGCCCGATTGTCGATTGCGCGATGAACCGATGAATCGATTGCCGATGTCGATATCCGATGACGCGATGGTTGCCGATTTGCGATTGATATGACCTTGACATTCATGGGTGCCGCGCGCACCGTGACGGGCTCGAAGCACCTGCTGACGGTCGGCGATCATCGCGTGCTCATCGACAGCGGATTGTTCCAGGGGCTGAAGGAGCTGCGCGAGCGGAACTGGCAGGCGCTTCCGATCAGGGCCGACGCGATCGATACCGTCGTCCTGACGCACGCGCATCTGGATCATTGCGGGTATCTGCCCCGTCTGGTCAGTCAGGGATTCAAGGGCCGGATCTTCTGCACGGCGGCGACGACCGACCTGGCGAAGATCGTCATGGCCGACGCCGCGAAGCTCCAGGAAGAGGACGCCGAGCGCGCCAACCGCAAGAGGTACACGCGCCACTCCCCGGCGCTGCCGCTCTTCACGACGGCGGAGGCCGAGATGGCGATGCGCCTCCTCCAGCCCGTCGGCTACAACCGGCCGATGCCGGTCGTCCCGGGGATCACCGCCGAGTTCATCAACGCCGGGCACCTGCTCGGATCGGCATATGCGCGCGTGGTCATCGAGGCCACGGGCCGGGTCCTGCTGTTCAGCGGCGATCTCGGGCGATTCTCGCGGCCGGTCCTGCCCGATCCGACGCCGATCGACCGCGCGGACGTGCTGCTCGTCGAATCGACATATGGCGACCGCGCGCACGAACCGGACGACAACGGCGCGCGGCTGGCCGAGATCATCAACCGGACGACCAGGCGCGGGGGCAAGGTGATCATCCCGGCGTTCGCTCTGGGCCGGGTCGAGGAGCTGCTCTACTGGATCCGCGATCTCGAGAGGCGCAAGCAGATTCCGGAGCTGCCGGTCTACGTCGACAGCCCGATGGCGACGGCCGTGCTCGCCGAGTATCGCGCGCGGTTGGACGAGCTCGACCCCGTGCTGTCGGCGCAGGCGCCGAACGGCTGGCACGCGGCGCATCGCCAGATGTGCGCGTTCTGCACCTCGCGGCTGAAGGTGATCGAGTCGATCAAGGACTCGCAGGCGGTCCAGGAATCGAGCGAGCCGTCGATCGTCATCTCGTCGAGCGGCATGGCCACCGGCGGCCGCGTGCTCCATCACCTCGAGCGCGCGCTGCCCGACGCGCGCAACACGATCCTGTTCTGCGGCTACCAGGCCGAAGGCACGCGCGGCCGCAAGCTGAAGGACGGCGCGAAGTTCAGCCGCATGCACGGCAAGGACATCCCGGTCGCGGCCGAGATCCAGTCGATCGATGCGATGTCGGCGCACGCCGACGCCAACGAGATCATGCGATGGCTCGGCGGCTTCAGGCAGCCGCCGACGCTCACTTGTCTCGTCCACGGCGAGCCGGGTCCGATGGACGCGCTCAAAGCGCGCATCGAGCGTGAGCTCAAGTGGACAGTGAAAACGCCGCAGCACCTCGAGACGGTCGAGATCGCATGAAGGGCGTGAGGGCGATGAAGGCCGTGCCATGAGCCGCCGCTACCTCCTCGAACAGGTCGACGACGCCGCCGTCGTGCAGTACTACGCCGACGGCTTCGAGGCGCTGCCGCTCGATCAGAAGATCCTCATCTGGCATCTCTCGCGGGCGGCGCTGGCCGGCCGCGACATCTACTACGACCAGCGCTACCGGCACGCGCTCGACATGCGCGAGGTCATCGAAGAGATCCTCGTGCACGGCGGCGGCGTCCGCCCCGACGTGCTCGCCGAGATTCGCCGCTACGCCAAGCTCTTCTGGATCAACTCCGGGCCGCACAACAACCTCACGGCCCGCAAGTTCGTGTTGAAGTGCACGCCGGCCGATCTTCGCGACGCCGCGCACGCCGCCGAGCGCGCGGGCGCCAGGTTCGCGCGCCGTCCCGGCGAGTCACTGGACGCGCTGCTCTCGCGCCTCGAGGGCCCGTTCTTCGACCCCGACGTCGATCCGATGGTCACGAACAAGACACCGGGCGGCGACGCCGACATTCTTGGGTCCAGCGCGAACAACTTCTATCAGGACGTCACGATGGCGGATCTCGAGGGGTTTACGGAGCAGTACGGCCTCAACTCGCGTTTGATCAAGCGCGACGGCCGGCTGCACGAGGAGGTGTACCGCCGCGACGGGCGATACGGCCGGGAAATCCACGCGATCACCCTGCACCTCAACGCCGCGCTGCCGTACGCCCCGGCGCCGATGCGACGGGCGCTCGAGGCCCTGATTCGCTTCTACGAGACGGGCGAGGACGCCGATCGGGTCGCGTACGACGAAGCGTGGGTCGACGACAAGGACTCGCCGGTCGACACCGTGAACGGCTTCATCGAGAACTACCTCGATGCCCGCGGCGTCAAGGGCGCCTGGGAGGGCATCGTCAGCTACATCAATCGGGAGAAGAGCGATGGGCTGCGGCGGCTGGCGGAGGCCGCGCCCTGGTTCGAGGCGCGCATGCCGTGGGACCCGAAATGGCGCCGTGACGATGTGCAGGGCGTGACGGCGCGGGCGATCGACGTGGTCATGGAAACAGGCGAGGCCGGGCCGGTCACGGCGATCGGCATCAACCTGCCGAACGATCAGCGGATTCGCGAGGAGCGCGGCAGCAAGTCCGTGTCGATCGTGAACATCCTCGAGGCGTACGACAAATCGCAGCCGCCGGCGTACCGGCGCGAGTTCTCGTGGTCGGAGGACGAAGTCGCGCGCGCCGAGCGGTTTGGCGCGATCGCCGGCGAGGTGCTGACGGGCATTCACGAGGTGCTGGGCCACGGGTCCGGCCGCGTCGCGCCGCACCTGAACGGCCAGCCGCAGCTGGCGCTCAAGGAGCAGTACTCCGCGCTCGAGGAGTCGCGCGCCGATCTGGTCGCGTTGTACTTCATGGGCGATCCGAAAGTCGCCGAGGTCGGCCTCCTGCCGGCCGACCATCAGGAGGACATCGTCATCGCGGAATACGAGTCGTACGCGCGCAACGCGCTCGTGCAGCTCCGCCGCGTCCGCGAGGGCACGTCGATCGAGGAGGACCACATGCGCAACCGCCAGGCGATTGTGCACTGGCTGATCGCGCACACGGCCGCGATCGAGGTGCGGCGCCGCGAGGGCAAGACCTATTACGTGATGGTGGACCCCGTGGCGTTTCGTGAGGGCGCGGGCCGGCTGCTCGGCGAAATCCAGCGCATCAAGTCCGAGGGTGACTACGAGGCCGCGAAGGCGTTCTTCGAGGCGTACGGCGTGCACTTCGACCCGGCGCTGCGGGACGAGGTCGTCGCGCGCGTCGATCGGCTGAACCTGCCGTCGTATACGGGCTTCGTCCAGCCGCGCCTCGACGCCGTGCAGGACGCGTCGGGCCGCATCGTGGACGTGCGCATCTCGTACCCGCAGGATCTGGAGCGACAGATGCTGGAATACTCAGGCAAGTGGCTCGGCGAGGCGGCGCGATGAGGCGGCTGGCGCTCGCGCTGGCGATCGTCGGGGTCGCGGGCGGCGTGACGCGCGGCGCCGCCGGCCTGCCGCGGCCGGCGCTCTCTGCGAAGCTCGCGCACGTCGTCGATCCCGTGATTGACGCCCTGTGGTCGCGGTTCGATCTCCAGGCCGCGCGCGATCACGTCCGATTCATCACGCAGTTCTGGCGCCTGCCCGGCAATCCCGGCTACGACGCGACGATCGATCGCGTGCGCGCGCGCCTGCGCGCGTCGGGATTCCTCGACGGTCCGCGGCCCGCGTCCGGGCCGAAGTCGATGAGCCCGACCGTGGCCGTCGAGGAGTACCAGAATCCCGGACAGGGGTGGGACCACTCGATCGGCACGCTCGCCATCGCGCGGGCCGGCCGGGCGGACGAGGTCGTGCTCTCGCGCGAGGCGGAGCGGCTGGCGCTCTGCATCAATTCCTTCTCGACGCCGCCGGAGGGCGTGAGAGCGGCGCTCATGGACGTCGGGCGGGGCGATCAGGAATCGGACTACGCGAGAGCCGACGTGAAGGGCGCCGTCGTCATGGGCGATGCGGATGTCGGTCAGCTCTGGCGCCGCGCGGTCGTCGGCCACGGCGCGATTGGCGTCGTGTCGGGCGCGATGGGCGAGTACGTGAATCCGAATCCGCCGGGGGCCGCCCTGACGCCCCGCGAGACCTGGAACATCCTGCAGTGGGGCAGCATTCCGTACGACGAGACGCGAAAGGGCTTTGGCTTCAAGGCGACGCCCCGGGCGATGACGGCGCTGCGGAAGGCGCTCGCCGCGGGCCCGACGGACGTGCACGTCACGATCGCGAGCACGTTTTCGAAGAAGCCCGCGCGCACGCTCGTCGCCGAGATCCCCGGCCGCGTCGCGCCGAACGAGCGCGTCGTGCTGGCGGTGCACGTCCAGGAGCCCGGCGCGAGCGACAACGCCAGCGGCGTCGCGACGCTCGCGGAAGTCGCCCGCGCCCTGGCGATCGGCATCGAACACGGCCGCATTCCGCCGCCCGCGCGCACGCTGACGCTGCTCTGGCTCGACGAAATCGCCGGCAGCCGTCAGTGGATCAACGACCACCCGGACCAGGCGAAGAACGTCCGGTACATGTTCTCAATGGACATGACGGGCGAGGACGTGCGCAAGACCGGCGGCAGCTTCCTGATCGAGCGCTGGCCCGATCCGGGCGCGGTCTGGGATCGTCCGTGGGATCCGCACACCGAATGGGGCCGCGGCGACGTGCGCGCCGATCGCCTGAAGGGCGATCTGCTGAACGATCTGCACCTGGCCGTGTGCCTGCGTGTGGCCCGTAAGGGCGCGTGGGTCGTGAACACGAATCCGTACGAAGGCGGCAGCGACCACACGGTGTTCGGCAATGCCGGCATTCCGTCCGTGCTCGACTGGCACTTCACCGATCGCTACTACCACACGAATCTGGATACGGCCGACAAGACGAGCGCGGCGGAGATGCGCAACGTCGGCGTGGCGGCCGCGTCGACGGCGTGGCTGCTGGCGTCGGCGCGCGAGCCCGTGGCGCTCGCCGTCGCCGACGTCATCGCAAAGAGCGGGCAGGCGCGTGTCGGATTCGAGGAGCGCGAGGGCGCGCGGCTCGCCGCCGCCGAAGCGGACCAGACCGCCGCGCGGCTCCGCGAGGACCAGATCGTCGGCGCGTGGAAGAAATGGTACGGCGAGGCGGTCGAGAGCGTCTCGCGGCTGGTCGTCGGGCCGACATCGCCGCGGTTCGCGCCGACGCTCGACCGGCTCGCGGCCCCGTTCATCGAAGCGACTCCGAGTCGGCCGGCCGGCCCACGCATGGTCAACGCCTCGTTCGAGCGATCGCAGGCCGCGCCCACGGTGACCAAGGAGCAGACGCTGCTGGCGCTCGACCGGATGCTGGCGGAACGCTGGTTCCCGCCCGCGCCCACGCCGTCCGCCGCCGGGTCGCGCGACCAGGCCATCCTCAACGACGCCTTTCGCTCGCGGGCGGATGTCCGGCGAGTCGCGATTCGCGGGGTGGGGCAGTTCGAGAATCCGCTCGACGTGCCGACGATTCGCCGCGCGCTCGACGACGAGGATCCTGGCGTCCGCCGGGAGGCCGCAAATGCACTCGCCCAGGCCGTCGTGCACAGCAAGGGCGCCGACGTCGAGCCGGCGATGAACGCGCTGCTGGCGCGTCTGGCGTCCGAGACCGACCCGGCGGTCATCGCGACGATCCATGAAGCGCTGGCCCGGCTCCACTACAACAACGCGGCGGTCGAGGCGACAGTGCTCTCCGCGCTGGCTCGCGACCCGGAGCACCTCGTCATCCTGCTTCGCAACGACCCGACGCTGCCGGTGTCCGACGAGGAGCGCAAGTTCCTGCGATCGCGAGCACGGCCGGACGACCCGCGCTCGCCGCCGAGCGCGGCGGCCATCGAGGCCCTCGGCATCGCCAAGGATCCCGACCTGTCGATCGTGCTGTGGGCGAGCGCGTACCGGTGCGGCACCGGGCCGCTCGAGTGCGGCGCGGACGTCCGGTACGCGGCGATCCAGCGCCTGGACGCCGTTGATCCGGCGTTCGAGCCGGCGTTGTCCACGGCCTTGCTGGACGCGACGCTTCAAGTGCGGATGGCGGCACTGAGGAAGTACGGCGCCGCGATCTCGAAGACGAAGCGGTGCGCGCCGATCGTCGAGAAGATCCGGAGCCTGAACGAGGCGCCGATCCTGCGTCTGGACGCGATCGCCCTCGTCACACCTGCCTGCGACGAGCGCGACGACATCCGTCAACTGCTGCTTTCGCTCGCGGGCGGCATCACTCAGGCGGACAGCTGGATCGACTGGCACCTCGGCGCGCGGGCCTTGGAGACGCTCGTGCGCTTCGACGAGGACGCGGCGCGGCGCCTGCTGGCGGACACCGCCGGCGGCTCCCGCCTCTGGCAGGTACGCGCGGCCGCTGCGCGCGTGGCGGCCGCACTCAAGGACGAGGCGTCGCTCGTCGTCTTCGCGAGCGACCGGGAGCCGAACGTCCGGACGGAAGCGCTGTCGGCGCTCGCGCGCATGAAGAGCAGCGCCGTCACCGATCTCGCGCTCAACGCGCTCGAGAGCCGTGACTACCAGCTCGTCCGCGCGGCGGCGCTGGCGCTGCAGGGTACCCGGCAGGTGGACGTCGTCGCCGGGCCGCTCCTGGCCGCTCTCAAGCGGCTGACCGCCGAGGGCAAGGACACGTCGCGGGATCCACGCATCGCGATCCTGACGCGGCTCCGCGATCTGGCGGCGCCCGACGCGGCCGGCGTGTCGCCGCTCAGCCAGAACAGCGACGAGCTGAGCGCGTACCTCGTGGACTTCGATCCGGCGGTGGCCTCGATGGCGGCCGACGTCATCGGTCTCATCAGGGGCACGCGTCCCGATCCCAGGCCCACGCATCGCCCCGTCGAGCAGCCGACGGAACAGGAGCTGTCGCGGCCGGCGCCCGGTCTGGCGAAGATCTTCTTCGAGAGCGGCGGCACGATGTGCATGGCGCTGAAGCCCGACGATGCGCCGCTGGCCGTGTACCGGTTCGTCAAGCGGGCCAGCGCGGGGTACTACGACAGCCTGACGTTCCATCGCGTCGTACCGCAGTTCGTCATCCAGGGCGGCAGCCCCGGAGCGAACGAGTACATGGGCGATGCGCGGTATCTGCGGGACGAGCTCGGCCTCGCGCGGCACGTCCGCGGCGCGGTCGGTCTCTCGACGCGCGGGCGGGACACCGGCGACGGCCAGATCTTCGTCGATCTGATCGACCAGCCGCGCCTCAACGACGACTACACGGTCTTCGCCGCGGTCGCGACGCCGGCTGGCCGCCCGGACTGCGCGCGGAGCTTTGACGTCATGGAAGGCGTGCTCGAGGGCGCGAAGATCGATCACATCGCATTCGAGGGCCGATGATTGCGGCCGCGCGCAAGGTCGCGCCGGTCATCGCCGCCGCGATTGCGGCCGCAGTGTTGCGGCTCGCGGCCGCGCAGGCGGCGTGGCTCAGTCCGCCGGAAGCCGTCGCGCCGGGCATTCAGTACTTCACGTCCACCGATCGGACGCTCGTGGACGAGGCGGGGCCGATTGCCCTCTACCTGCTGAAGCTCGACGCGCGGCGCGTGAAGCTGACCGACACGCTGGCGCGCGGAGAAGTGCTGGGCATGGACACCGTCAGCGCCATCGCCGCGCGGCACCAGGCGATCGCGGCCATCAACGGCGGGTTCTTCAATCGCGCGAACGGCGAGCCTGTCGGCACGCTGAAAGTGAACGGCGAGCTCGTGAGCGACTCTCCGGTCATCCGCGGCGTGGTCCTGATCAGATCGCCGGCCTCCGGCGCGACGTCGCTCGAATTCGATCAGGTGTCGGTGCGGATGACGGCGTCGTTCACGGTCGGCGCGCGGACCTGGCGCGTGCCGATCGACGGCGTGGACACGACGCGCGAGCGCGGCAAGGTGATGCTGTATACGCCGCTCTATCACGCGGACACGGACACCGCCTCCGCGGGCACCGAATGGGCCCTCGACGGCCAGCCGCTCCACGTCGTCAGCATGCGGCGCAATGCCGGCCACACGCCGATTCCGCGCCGGGGCGCGGTGCTTTCCTACGGCGGCCTCGATCTGCCCGACAGCCTCGCGGCCCTCGCGATCGACGTGCGCGTGACGCTCTCGACCTCCTGGACCGTGCTCAACGGGATGCCGCCGGGGCAGCTCGACCGCGCGGAATCGATCGTCGACGGCGCGGGCCTCCTCCGCCTCCGCGGCCGCACCATGACGAACTGGGCGACGGGCGAGTCGCTCAATCCAGACAGCTTCATCAACATGCGCCACCCCCGCACGATGATCGGCGTCGACGCCGCGGGCGCGATCTGGATGGCCGCGATCGACGGCCGCCAGCCCGACCGCAGCATCGGCATGACGCTGCCGGACATGGCGCGCCTGGCCGAGCGGCTCGGTCTGCGCGATGCGCTCAACCTCGACGGCGGCGGCTCGACGACGATGGTGGTGGGGGGACGGATCGTGAATCACCCGTCGGACCCGACGGGCCCGCGGCCGATTAGTGACGCGATTCTCGTGACACTGCGATAGCGAGCGCCAGAACTATTCCGCTCTGAGCGTCGTGGCGGGATCCACGCCTGCGGCCTGGTGCGCGGGAGACCAGCTGGCCACGAGCGCCGTCGCTGCCACCGCGAGCGCGACGAGTCCGTACGTGGCCGGATCGGTCGGCGCGATACCGAACAACTGCGATCGCAGCACGCGCGCGATTCCTGCCGTCACCGCGAGCCCGAGGACGACGCCGAGACCGACGAGCCGCATCGAGGCGCCCACGACGAGCCAGGCAATCGCGCGTCGATCGGCGCCGAGCACCATGCGGATGCCGATCTCCCGCATCCGCCCGGCCACGAGCACGGCCAGCACGCCATACAGTCCCGCCATGGCAAGCAGGAACGCGATCGATCCGAAGCCGCTCATGAGGCTCGTCGCGAGCAGCGTGTCCTGAAAGCGCCGCGCGTAGATCGCATCCATCGGCTCGATCCGCAGCCGGAATCGCGAATCGATCGATCGGACGTCGGCGGCGAGATCGGCCGCGCGCACGCTGGGATCGAGACGCGCGGCAAACTCGAGAAAGCCGTACAGCGGTTGGTCGCGGATCGCGACGGGCCCGGCCGAGGGCGCGGGCGGTGGCGGCGGCTGCTGCGGGATGTACACCTGGAAGTAGCGATCGCTCGGCCCGGCCGGATCGTCTGCGTCGTTGCGAACGTGCCCGGCCACACCGACGACGGTCATGACCGGTCTGCTGGCCGATAGCCTGAACTGGTGGCCGACGGGATCCTGTCCGGGCCAGAACGTGCTGGCGAACGTCTCGTCGACGATCACGCGATCGGCCGGCGCGCCGCGCTCGAAGACGTCACCACGGCGAATCGGGATCCGCAACGTCGAGAAGAATCTTGTGTCGACGCGGTTCAGGCCGATCGACACGCTGTCGGTCGGCACCGGGCGCCCGTCGATCTCCAGCGCCGCGCGGTACAATTCGCCGAGGCTTGGCGGCAGGGTATTCGGATTCGAGATGGCCTGCACGCCCGGCCGGGCCGAGAGGCGCGCGATGACCTGATCGGCCAACAGTGTGCGAGCCTGCGCGTCCGGATAGTTCTGCATCGGCAGCGTCAGCGACACGACAGCGAGATTGGTGCTGTCGAAGCCCTTGTCGAGGTGCACGAGCGCGAGATATGTGCGCGTGTACAGGAGGCCACCCGCCAGCAACACGACGGCCAGTGTGACCTCGGCGACCGTGAGCGCGTGGCGCACGCGGACCCCGCCCTTCGACGCCGCGGTGGTCCGGTCCTCGGCCTTGAGCAGATCGACCAGCTGCGATCGCGACGCCAGCACCGCAAGCGGCACCGACACGAGCAGCCACGTCGCGAGGGCCGCGAGCGCCATGAACGCGATCGCGCGTCCGTCGAAGTCGATGGCGTTTGCGCTGTCGAAAATGCGATCGGGAATCGTCGCAGCGAGGGCGCGGGTGCCGTAGGCGGCGAGGCCTGCCGCCGCGAGGACGGCGGGGCCGAGGATCCACAGGCCCTCGATCAGACCGCCGCGTACGAGACGGCCGCGCGTGGCGCCGAGCGCGACGTGAACGGACATCGCGCGGGCGCGGCTCATGGCCGTGGCGAGCTCGAGGCTGGCCACGTTTGCGCACGCAGTCAGGAGCAGGCAGAGCGCGGCGCCGGCGATGACCAGCAGCAGCCTCCGCGCTTCGGGCGCGATCTGCGTGAGGCGAAGCGCCCTGGGAGCGAGCGCGGTCGTTGGCGGCCGCTCTCCGGCGGCGGTCGCGACGTCCGCGCCGCGGCTGGCGAGCGCCTGCGTCACCGACACCAGCGTCTGGCCCGGCGCCATCCTGCCGATGGGGGAGACCATTCGACCCGGCACCTGCGGGTCGAGCACGCGCCAGATCTCGACGCCCCCCATCGGGAACCTGAAGTCGGCGCCCATGACGCCCACGATCACGAGCGGGGCGCCGGTCGTCTCGAGCGTTCGCCCGACCGCATCTGCCGGCCGGCCGAATCGCCGCCGCGCGAGATCCTCGGACACGAGCACGACCTCACCGCTCGTCTCGCGCGCATCCGCGTCGGCGAGCGAGCGTCCCCATCCCGCCGAGACGCCGAGCATGTCGATCAGCCCGGGCGTCACGTCGGCGACGTCGACGATTTCCGGCTGGCCCTGCGCCTGCAGAAACACCGGACGCGTCGCGTAGCCGTGCAGCGCCGTGAACAGATCGGTCTGGCGCCGCCACTCCAGCAGCTCGCGCGACGGAAGATAGCGATTGAGCTCGACGAGCTCGTCGTCGGCGGGATACGGCACGCGCCGGAAGACGAGCGCATCGGTGGCGGAAAAGACGATCGTGTTGGCGGCGAGCGAGACGGCCAGGAGCACGCCCGCGAGAGCGGCGCGCCATCCGCGCGATCGCACGCCGCGCCACGCACTGACGAGTTCGCTGAGGAACACCGGCCGCCCTTACGCGCGGTTATACTCCAGCGCAATCGGCGGCGCCAGTCGCGCGCCATCACCCAACCGGAATCGTGCTGGCGGCGTCTATTCGACACATCATGCTCGACGACCTGCAGCACGCCTGCCGTCGTCTCGTCTCGCGGCCGGGTGCGTCCGCGCTCGCGGTTGCCATGCTCGCGCTTGCGGTCGGCCTCACGACGGGCATGTTCACGCTGCTCGACGCGCTGGTACTGCGACCGGTGCCGTTTCGCCATCCAGACACGCTCGTGCAGCTGTCCGTCGGCGGCGACCACACGCGTCGAAACGTCGTGTCTCCCGCGGTCTTGCGCGCCTGGCAGGCGAGTGGCATCTTCCAGTCGGTCGAAGCGGCGACCGCCGGGACGTCGCTTCTCGAAGGGGGCAGCGGCCTCCTCGCGCGGCCGAGCGCAGTCGTGACGCCCGGGGTCTTCGACATGCTCGGCGTGCGTCCTCTCGAGGGCCGTCTCTTCGCCGCCGACGAAGGGCGAGCGGGTGCGGACGATCGCGTGATCCTCTCCGAGGACGTCTGGCGCGGCGCGTTCGGCCGCGATCCCGACCTCGTCGGCAAGCGCATCATGATCGACGGGCAGTCCGCGCTCGTCGTCGGTATCCTGCCGGCGAGTTTTCGCTTTCCGGCGTGGGACACCGTGGTGTGGATGCCGATCGACTACCAGGCGCGAGGGCCGGCGCGCGCCAACAGCCAGGCGACGCCGTACGCCAGGCTGGCGGCGACCGTCCCGGAGCAAGAGGCGCTGCGGCGGGCGATGGATGTCGCGATCCA
>DATIWF010000114.1:0-2239 GCA_035519535.1 Vicinamibacterales bacterium
CTCGTCGAGCATCGGGTTGTGCGCGTTGGCCTTGCTGTCCCAGATCGGTTCGCTGCCCCAGTAGTTCGACGGCTGGGTCGGCAGCGTGCTCTTCGTCGTGGGTGTGTCCGCGTCGCGCACGGTTGCGTGCAATGAAGTCGCCGTGATCGTCTTCGGGTCGAGGATCGGGAAGTCGTCGGTGCTGAGCTCGGGCGCCCCGTATAGCTTGCCGTAGCCGTTCACGGTCGGATGGCGTTTGTCCGTGCCGCTCAAGTCGTGCATGTACACCATCGGCGTGGCCCAGTCGTAGACCGTCGCTACGACGTTGCGCTCGACGCCCTTCGGCCGCGGCGGCGGCGCCTTCGGGAGCTCGCCGGCCGCGACGCGATCGGTCCAGTCGCCGAGGTACTTCGGCGGCACGCCGCCGAGCTGGTTCTGCGCCGAGGCGAGCATCTGGCCGCCGGCCTGGCCGGACTGGATGCGGCGCACCCAGCCCTCCTGGCCGTGACCGAACGCGGGCGGGATCGTGCGCGTCGCGAGCTGGCCGATCTGGTGACAGCCGATGCACGAGAGGTTCTTGATCGACGCGACGTACTGATTCACGCCGCCCGGCAGGTTCGCGACCTCGCTCGCGCTCGGCAGCTTCTGCATCGAGTACCAGTAGATCGCCGGATAGACCTGCGCGGCCGCCGCGGGCGTCGGCGCGATCTTGGCCGTGAGATTCACGACCGCGCCGGGCTTCGCCGTCGTCTTGTCGGAATCCGCGAGCCCGTAGCCGCGGACCCAGATCTGGTAATCGGCCGGCGGCAGGTCGGGGACGACGTAGCGGCCCGCATCGTCGGTCACGACGATCTTCGCGAAGCGCGTCTGAAACGCGCTCGTCTCGGCGATCACCCAGACGCCGGCCTCGGGCCCCTTCGAGCTCGTGACGACGCCGCCGATGTCGTCGGCGTCCAACGCGGGCGCCTGGGCGCGCGCATTACTTGCCGTAAGCGAGAGCGTGAGAAGGGCGGCTGAAGCAGCGGCGGTGCCAAGCACCGAGCGATTCGTCGGCATGGTCGCGGTCCCCCCGAATTATCGTGCGGCCGCCTGTGCCGGCGGTCTGAAAGTACTATGCAGGTCGGGCCGTAGATTGCAAGCCGGGGACATTCCGCTTTTCGCGGATGGTGGACCTCGGTTGGCGCTCGCGTCTGGGTGCGAAAAGCGGAATGTCCCCGGCGTTCCCGCCCGGCGTTCCCGCGAAAAGCGGAATGTCCCCGGCGTTGGCCGGCCGCCCGCGCGCGCGTATCCTGGCGCAAGAGGCGAAGGGGAGGTGGATGGTCCGGTTCATCGTACTGCTGACGGCGGCGTGTGCGCTCGCGGGGGTGTCCCCGCCGGCACGCGCTCATCACTCGTTCGCCGCGGAGTTCGACGCGAACGCGACCGCCGAGCTCAAGGGCACGATCGCACAGGTTTGGTGGAACAACCCGCACGTGCGCTACCGCCTCACGACCACGTCCAAGGACGGCGCCACAGTGGACTGGGAGCTGCAGGCGTCGAGCATCACCGCGCTCACGGCGCTCGGTTGGAGCGCGAACACGCTGAAGGCCGGCGACGCCGTGACCGTGTCGGGGCAGCTCGGCCGCGACGGCGCGAAGAAACTCTACGTGCGCAGCATCGTGCGCGCCGATGGCACGAAGCTCGCGACCGGTCGCGGCGACAACAACGGGCCGGACCCGAACCAGGTCCATGCGACCCGCACGAGCTACGGGTACGGCGGCGCGCGCAGCGGCTATCCGATCGACATCACCGGCCCGTGGCGCAACAACTATCACTGGCACGTCACGGTCGACGACCTCGAGCCGAAGCCGACTCCGTTCACCGCCGAAGGCCGGCGCGTGTTCGAGTCGAAGGATCACTGGCAGGACGCCGCGCTGCGCTGTCTGCCGCTCGGCCTGCCGCGGCTGATCGGCTCGCCGTACAACATGGAGGTCATCGACGCGGGCAATCACTATCTCTTCATCTACGTCGAGCACAACACGCCGCGACGCGTCTGGATGGACGGCCGCGCGGCGCCCGCCGACACGCCCGACTCGTCGCTCGGCTTCTCCGTCGGCCACTGGGAGGGCACGTCGCTCGTGATCGAAACGACGCACCTCGCGCCCGGCTGGCTCGACGGGTCGGGGCTGCCGATGTCCGGCCCCGGCACTCGCGTCGTCGAGCGCTACGACTTCGGCGCGGACCGGCTCTCGATGGAGCGCACGATCACGATCTACGATCC
>DATIWF010000115.1:0-16302 GCA_035519535.1 Vicinamibacterales bacterium
TGCCGGGACGGTGATCCTCGCGTCGGACAACGTGTATCTCTACGAGAACCTCGACCGGCACGTGGCGATCGCGCAGACGCTCGATGCGGCGTCCAATCTTGCCGCGCAGGACCGCATGCTGAAACTGGCGGCGTCACCCCGGCTCGTCATTCCGGGTCACGACCCGGCGGTGTTCGAGCGGTTTCCGATCGTGAAACCCGGGGTCGTCCGGATCGACTAGGAGCAGATCACGTTGCAGCACGTCATCGAGCCCGCGTCGAGCGGCCGCGCGAAGTGCCGCGGGTGCGGCGAACGCATCGCCGCCGGAGCGCTGCGCTTCGGCGAGCGGCTGCCCAATCCGTTTGCCGACGACGACGCGGCGATGACGCACTGGTTTCATCCACGGTGCGCGGCCTTCCGGCGGCCGGAGCCGCTGATCGAAACACTTGAAGCGACCAGCGTGGCCGTGGCGGATCGCGACGAGCTGCTGCGCGAAGCGCGGCTCGGCGTCGCGCATCGCCGCGTGCCGCGGGTGAGCACGGCCGAGCGGGCGTCATCGGGCCGCGCGACGTGCCGCCAATGCCGCGAGCCCATCGCGAAAGACGCGTGGCGGATCTCGCTCGTCTTCTACGAAGACGGGAGATTCCAGCCCGCCGGTTTCGTGCACGCGACCTGCGCGTCGTCGTACTTCGAGACGACCGACGTGATGAGCCGCGTGAAGCACTTCTCGCCGGCGCTCGGCGACGCCGAGCTGGCGGAGATTCAGGCGCTCGTCGGCGCGTAGCGGGGCGGACACGCCAAGGCCCATGGATCTTCGCCTCGACCTCGAACCGCCAGACACGCTGGTCGTGCACTTGCAGGAAGGGCAGGAGGACACGACCATCGCCGTGCGCCCGGCCCGGGCAGGCGTGCAGTCGCTTGCCGCCGCGGTCGAAAGGGCGATGTCGACCGGCTACGGCGAGTGTTTCTGGCCCGGGGGGCCCGGCGGGCAGTACTGGTGGATGTTCAAGCGGGATGCGGAGTCGCTCGAGACGGTGGCGATGTGGACGCGGGGCGGCGCGACCGGCTGGGAGCACACGTTCCGCGCGACGGACGCCGCCGGCTGGCTCTGGGAGCGGCTGCGCAGCGAAATTGATCGACTCGGGCTCGCGTGATCCCGGGAGGATGACATGGGCGACGCCAAGTCCATCACCGAGCGTGGTCCCCAGATCTTCGCGGGGGCCGGCGTCTTGTTGCTGCTGCTCGCCGCGTATGTCGCCGGCGGCGACGCGCTCGACTGCGCCCGCCACGGCGCGAACGTCGACTGCGAGGTCACGCGCACCAGGTTCCTCGGACACATGACCGCGGAGCGCGTGACCGCGTCCGACGTGGTCGACGTGCGCGTGCGCACGTCGTACGCGCAGAACGGCCCGGTCGAAAGTCCCGATTCGCCGTACGCGGGGCGGACGACGACCAACCACATGGTTGCCGCGAAAACACGCGCCGGCCAGGAGGTCGATCTCGTCGGAGGCGATCGCTCAGGTCAGGTCGCCGATGACCTCGTCGCCCTGCTGAAGAATCCTGGCGGCGCCCCGGTCACGTTCTACGACAGCTTCAACGTCATCGCGGGGGCGATCGCCGGGTTCGGGCTCGTGTTCACGGCATTCGGCGCGATGGCGATGCGGCGCGCGTAGGACTCACCGCCGCCCGAAGACGCCGAACGTCACCGAATGGCTGAGTCCGTTACTTTGTCTTCGCCACGGTCTGATCCGCGAACACCGTCCACTTGCCCGTGGCGTCCTTTTGCTCGAGCAGAAACCGCCACGTCTTCGCGCCCGCGTTCCACGTGAACGTGTTGTGAAAGGGCCCGTCCGGGTACTCGAAGACGAACAGAATGCTGTTGCCCATCCGTCGACCGTAGCCCAGTGTTTCAGACGTGCGGCCGCCGTAGATGTCGATCCAATGCACGACGTAGCGGTCGCTCGCATTGTCGTACCCCACGTAGACCTCGGCCTCGTAGAGCGGCTTGCCCTCAATCGGCTTCGCATCCTTCTGGTGCACGAGCAGGAACTGATGGTTGAGGACCCACTCGGCGGTGATGTTCAGATCGCGGGGCTGGCCCATGATCGGGCCAATGGCTTTCCACGTCCCCTGCAGGTTGTCGAGCAGGTCGTCGTGAAACGCCCGGTTGGGGCCGTCGAGCGGTTCGGGTTTCGCCTGGCTCGCCTGCGACAGACCTGCGGCAGCCAGCGTGAGACACCACGCAAGGAGTTTCGTCATGGGACTCCAGATGTGCCGTGCGCGACGAGCGTAATGCAGGCGCTGCCCGGGACGCAACCCGACCAGCACGGCGAAGGGTTCCGGGCTGCGCGAGTCGGTCGGGTCTGACCGCTACTTCTTCGGCGTCGCGCGGCTCCGCAATTCGTCGAACCAGTTGGCCACGATCGCGTATACCGATCCCGTGCCCTCGGGCGCGGTTTGCTCCAGCAGAAAATGCTCGCCGTCTGGCGCCACATCCCAGGTCGTGCCGGTGGTGTACCGGAACAGCTCT
This sequence comes from Vicinamibacterales bacterium, assembly GCA_035519535.1. Classification (GTDB taxonomy): domain Bacteria; phylum Acidobacteriota; class Vicinamibacteria; order Vicinamibacterales; family SCN-69-37; genus DATEGZ01. Next base: position 2,510 of record DATIWF010000115.1, read on the forward strand.
CTGGGTGAAGAAGGCACGAACGTCGGCGTCGTCTGGATCGCCACGGACAGGAGCGTGGCGTTGCCCGGGGTGGCCGTCCAGTAGAACAACTCCCGTTCGTTCCGCCCCCAGCGCGCATTCCGCCCGCCGGTGGTCGAGACGCGCACTTTGGCTCCCGCATCCGGGAACGGCAGGACGTAGACCTCGGGCGAGCCGGTCTCCGTCGATGTCAGCGCGATCCACTTGCCATCGGGCGACACGGTCCCCTGTCCGTCCGAGAAGTTGCCGGCGCGGAGCGGATGAGGCTCGCGCACGCCGCCCGCCGCCGGTGTCATCGGCAGCAGCATCAGGCGCCCGCCGCCCTGCCCGGCGATCGAGTACACCAGCGTCTTGCCGTCCGGTGAGAACGACGTCGGCACCGGTCGCGTGTCGGTGGCGAGGACGAGCTCAGGCGGTGCGCTGCCGTCTGCGGGCACGGAGAACAAGCCGGACTTGCCGTCCTTCGTGCCGCCGTAGACGACGCGTTTGCCATCCGGTGTCCAGATCGGAAAATCGTAGTCTCCCCCGAATGTCAAGCGCGTCGTCGCGCCGCGCGCCAGATCCATCACCCAGATGTCGGTGCCCTTGGGGTCGAGGATGCTGTTCGCGATGTGCTGTCCGTCCGGGGAGAGCCGGCCAGTTCCCCACTTCCTCCACGCCTGTCCGGGGATCGGCTGCAGGACGCCCTTTCGATCCACCCAGGTCATGAGCGTGCCCGCGGCGTTCAGGGCCTGAAAATAGACGAGCAACCCGGAATCCGAGACTGAGTAGTCGCCCGTCCCGTTCGGACCGACCGTCGAGATGTTCTCGACGATGGGGACTTCCGCGCCGGTTGTGGTCAGGCGCGCGAGATCGAACGGCACGGCGAACAGCGTGGCGTCGCGCACGAACGTCAGGTGGCCCGTGGGCACGTAGCGTCCGTTGTCGCCGCCTCTCGCGATCGCGCGATACGTGCCCTTCTGCAGGTCGAGCACGGCGAATTGCGGGCTGTCCGGCGAGCTCGACACGATCGTGAACAGCAGGGACTTGCCGCCCGGAAGGAACTGCGGCCGCGTGTGTGCGGTTTCGCCCTTGGCGGCGTCGATGGTCGAGAGCGCCTGCGGCGTCCCGCCGTTCGCCGGCACGCGCATGAGTCCCTTCCCGCCGCTGAAGACAATCGTGTCGTCCTCGCCCCAGGCGGCGCCGTTCTGGAAGTTGCCGTCGCACAGGGTGACGGGCGTGCCTCCCGCAACGGGCACCTTCTTGAGCTTGACGGGCGCCGTCGTGGTGCTGAACACGATCCACGCGCCGTCCGGCGAGAACAGCGGCCATCCGCCGCCCTCCGTGCCGGGAATCGGCTTGGCCTCGAACTGGTCCAGCTGGCGCAGCGCCAGGTAGAAGCCTTGCGCGCCGGAGACGGTATACGCGAACTGCTTGCCGTCTCGAGCCACGGCGACGAAGCCCGAAAGGTCCGGCACGGTGACCTTCGCGCGCATCACGGTCTCGGGCGCGGCCGGCGGCGGCGTGAGCGCGCGCCAGGAGGCCGCCGCGGCGACGAGGACGGCGAGGGCGGCGACGGCCCACGGCACCGCGCGCGTCCACGCGGACGCGGGTGGCGAGGCGACCGCCGGCGCGGACGCGGCCTCGGGCTCCGGCGCGCCGCTGATGAGCTGATCGAGGACCCGCCGGGCCTCGCCGATGTCGCGCAGCCGCTGCTTCGGGTCGCGCGCGAGACAATCGCGCACCAGCGCGCGCAGCCGCGCCGGCGTGTCCGGCGGCAGCGCCTGCCAATCCACTTCGCGCGTCAACACGGCGGCGAGCGTGTCCGACACGTCCTCGGCTTCGTAGCCCCGCCGCCCCGTGAGCATCTCGTAGAGCACGACGCCGAACGCCCAGATGTCCGCGCGCCGATCGACCGGCCGGCCCTTGGCCTGCTCGGGCGACATGTACGCGGCTGTGCCGAGCACCACGCCGAGCTGGGTCGCGCGGGCGGTCAGCGTCGGCGAATTCGTGACGTCGGAGACGCCGCTCGCGCCCTCCGGGGTCAGCGCTTTCGCCAGTCCAAAATCCAGCACCTTGACGGTGCCGTCCGCGCGAACCTTGATGTTCGCTGGCTTGAGGTCGCGATGGATGATGCCCTGCTCGTGCGCGTACTCGAGCGCCTCGGCGATCTGACGGGCGATGGGAAGGGCGACGTCAGGCCCAAGGCCCCGGGCCCCTGGCCCCGGTTTCGAGGCGAGCGTCTGTGGCTTTTGGCCCGACGCCTCGCGCGCACCCGAAGGTGGCTTGGTGACCGAGGCTTGAGCCCTCGGGCCTGAGGCCTGAGGCCCAGGGCCTGAAATGATCTGATCGAGCGTCTGCCCGTCGACGAACTCCATCACGAGCGCGTGTGTCGCGCCGCTGTCCTCGAAGCCGTAGATGGCCGCGATGTTCGGATGATTGAGCGCGGCGAGCACCTGCGCCTCGCGGCGGAAGCGGGCGAGCCGATCGGGATCGGCGGCCACGGCGGCGGGGAGCACCTTCAACGCGACGTCGCGCCCGAGCTTGCTGTCGCGCGCGCGGTAGACCTCGCCCATCCCGCCTTCGCCCAGCTTGGCTTCGACTTCATACGGGCCGATGGTCTTGCCGATCATGGCGGGGAGTATAAGACAGGTACGTCGGGTACGTCGGGTACGTCAGGTACGTCAGGTACGTCAGGTCCTAGGAACCTGCATTCGCACCTGCTTCTTCTTCTCTTGCGATTTCTTGGAGAAGCAAAAAGTCGGCCAGCGCTAGTTCGTTCCTCGGACCCGACGTACCCGACGTACCTGACGTACCCGACGTACCTGTCGTACCGACGCCTAGTCCACTCTTAACGCCTCGAGCGGATCGATCCGATTTGCACGCATCGTCGGAACGATGCCTGCCAGCAGCGCGATGACGACAAGCACGCCCGCGACCGAGGCGTAGACAACCGGGTCATGTGGTGAGACGTTGAAGAGCAGCGGCTCGACGAAGCGGCTCGCGAGCGCGGCGATGAGGCCGCCGCCGGCGACGCCGACGAGCGCCATGCCCAGGCTGCCGCGCAGGATCAGCCGCGCCACGTCGCCCCGGCGCGCGCCGAGCGCCATGCGGACGCCGATCTCGTGCGTGCGATCGGCGACGAGATACGACATCACGCTGTAGATGCCGATCGCCGCGACGCAGAGCGCGAGCAGCCCCGAGAGCGAGAACACCGTCGCGCCGATCCGCCAGGGCTTCGTCTGCGGATCGATCGCGTCCTGAATCGTCGAGACCTGAACGAAGCGGATTGTCGGGTCGCGCGCGACCAGCACGCGCCGGATGTCGGCGCCAAGGGCTGGCGACGTTCCCGAGGTTCGCGCCAACAGAACAGTGCCGCCGAATCCCACCTCCTGACCGAACGGAATGTAGAAGTGCATCACCGGCGGTTCGCGCAGCGCGTCCCGGTGCGTGTCCTCGGCGATGCCAACGACGCGCGCGCAGGGCGGCGCCTCCCGGTCGCCGGCGATGAGACATTTGCCGATCGGATCCTGCCCCGGCCAGATCGTGCGGGCCATCGTGTCGCTGACGATCGCGACGGGCTCGGTGCCGGCGTGATCCCCGGCGCCAAAGGCCCGTCCGCGCAGAATGCGCGTGCCCACCGTGGCGAAGTAGTCGCCCTCGACCGCGCTCACGCTGGGAGCGCCGGTGTCGAGCTTGGGCAGCACCTCCAGCCCCGGCACGCGGACCCCGATTGTGAACCGGTTGCCGAACGGCGTGCCGACCGCGAGGCTGGCGTGCTCGACGCCCGGGATTCGCCGGACCTGATCCAGCGCCTCGAGGGCGACGTTGTTGCGGCGGGTCCGCTCCGCGCTGCGGGCGCGCTGATCGGGGATCTGCGAGAGCGCGGGCCGGCTGATCTCGATGAGCATCACGCGATCGGCATCGAAGCCCAACGGCAGCGTACGCACGTTCCACAAGCTGCGGACGAAGAGCCCGGCGCCGACGAGCAGCACGACCGACAGGGCCGCCTGCACGATGGTAAGTGCGTGCCGGAGGCGCGACCGGTCGCCGCCGCCTTCGCGCGTTCCGCGCTTCAGCGCGTCGGTCAGGTTGACGCGCGTGGCGCGCCACGCGGGCAGGACGCCGACGACGAGCCCTGCGGCAAGCGCGAGCACGGCGGAGGCACCGAGCACGCGCGCGTCCACCGGAGACGAGGACCAATCGATCCAGGAGAAGATCGCCGCGCGCGCGAGGCCGCCAAGCCCGTACGCGACGACCAGCCCGCCCGCCGCGCCCGTACAGGAGAGCAGCAGGGACTCGATCAGGAGCAGGCGCACCAATCGGGCCTTGCCGGCGCCGAGCGCGGCCCTCAGCGCGACCTCGCGCGACCGCCGCATGCCTCGCGCCAGGAGAAGATTCGCGACGTTCGCGCACGCGATGAGCAGGATGACCAGCGCGACGCCCGTCAGCCACCGCACAACGGTGATCTCCGGCGCCTCGGCTCCGGCGTGATTCGCTGAAAGCGGCGCCACCGTGTAGCGTCCGTGGGCGACGTACGATTCCGTCCCGGTGTAGCCGCGCTGCAGGATGCCCGTGACTTCCTCGGAGGCCTGGACGGCCGTCGCACCCGGAGCGAGGCGGCCAACGATCTGCAGCCACTCCGCGTTCCACGTCGTCTGCCAATCCTTCGTGACGAACGGACTCTTCAGGTTCATGGGGAGCCAGACGTCGACCGGGCCGAACTGCGGTCCGGTGAAGCCACGGGGCGCGACGCCAATGACGACGCACGGCTCTCCGCTAATCGTGACGCTGCGTCCGAGCACATCGCTCGCGCCCGCAAACCAGCGCTGCCACGCGCCGTAGCCCAGGACGGCCACGTGCGCCGCGCCGACCGGATGGTTTTCGTCCGCGCCAAAGAAGCGGCCGAGAAGGGGCCGCACGCCGAGAAGTGGGAAGAGCGTCTCGGAGGCATAGCCGCCCCGCACGATCGTCGCGTCGCCGCCTTGCCCGGCGACGACGTCGTTGATGGCGTAGGTCGCCAGCCGCTCGAAGCTCCTCGCCTGTCGGCGCGCAAGGTCGTACGTGATGTTGCCAAACGCATCGCCCGTGAACTGCCGCGAGCCCTCGAGCTGCACCGTGAGGTACAGGCGCACCACGCGATCGGGCTGCTGAATGTGCGGCGGGCCGCTCAGGAGCAGGCGATCGACAATGCCGAACATCGCGGCGTTGGCGCCGATGCCGAGCGTGAGCGCGACGACGACGAACACGGTGAACCAGCGGTCGCGGCGGAGGCCGCGGAGGGCGAATCGGAGGTCCTGGCGAAGGCTGTCCATGTGAGGGCTCCCTCGGGTGGCTGCGGCCGGCCGCGCCTCGAAGCGCATTTCCCGCCGGATGCTGACCAGCGTGCGCAGGGCGTCGGCTGCGACGCCGGGCAGATCGAACGGACCGAGCGGGTGCGCGCGGTCGAGCGCGCGGGCCGTGTCGAGCAGCTCGTCGCCGAAGCGCGCCCGGAATTCGCGAGGAAAGAGACGCAGCAGGGCGCCGAAGACCCGCGCTCTCATACCAGTCGCGGCTTCTTGCCCGCGTCGGTCAGGCGGGCCGCGCGGACGAGCGCGGCCATCCGCTCGACCTCGGCGTCGAGCACGAGCCGGCCGCGCCGGGTGAGCCGGTAGTAGCGCCGCCGCGGATCGCCGCCCTCGCCACCCGGCGGCTCGCACTCTTCGATGAGGAGGTCGCGCAGCAGGCGGCGGAGCATTCGGTACAGCGCGCCGGTCTGCAGGACGCTCCCGCCCGCCGAGCGGACCTCGACGTCGCGGATGATGCCGTAGCCGTGCTGGGGCCGTGAGGCCAGCGCGAGGAGGATCAACAGCGCGTCGGTCGCGAGCGGAAGGAACGTCTCGGCGCGCCAGGCGTCGGGCATGGCCCGACGCTATCGCACTGTGGACAAAATGTCCATAGCCTCGACGACGGGGCCGGACGACGACGCCCCGGCGGGCCGCGCGATCAGTCGCCCTTCGGGATCTTGAAGATCGCGTCGTCGATCGGGACGTTCTGCTTGACCTCGGTCAGCTGAATCATCGCCGTGAACATCGCCGTGGCCTGGCGGATCGTGAACGCGCGTTTGACGCCGTCCACCTCACGGTAGTCGTCGAAGGTCACTTCGACCTCGAGGGGACCCTGCGAGGTCTGGCGGGTGGCGACCTGGCGCAGGAGCAAGCCGGATTCCGCGTCGAAGTCGAGCCGCGCCGCCGCGCCGTCGGCGGGGACGGCTTCGACGAGGAAGGCGTCCCGCGTGCCGACTTTCTCGCGAGCCTTCACCGTCATCGTCGGGTAGATCGTCTTCATCTTCAGCTCGCGCCCCAGGATGGCGCTGCGCCTGACGTCGGCCAGCTCGGCGCCGTCGAGCTGGCGCAGGCCGTTCTGATCGTCCTGGGTCCATCCGACCGTGCCGTCGAAGCCCTGCCGCTGACCGCCCATCCCGCTGAACTCGGCGACCGTCAGCGCCTTGTCGGGCGCCTTCTGATAGAGCTCGATCGTGCCGCTGATGCCCACGTCCGGGATTTGAATCGTCCCTTTCGCGGCCGCCGACGTGATCTTCTCGATGGCCGCGCGGCCGCCGGCTGCGGCGATGTACTTGTCCAGAACTTGATCGATCGTCGGCAGCGGCGGCGTCTGGGCGTGCAGACTGGACGCCGCTGCGCCACCGGCCAGGACCACCAGAGTGGTCAGAGTGAAAAGTCGTCGAACCACAGGGACACCTCTCATGCTGAGTGTAACGCCAGATAGATACGCTGACACGCGAGAGGGCGTTCCTGGACCCGACGGACGCGACGTGCCGGACGTACCCGTATAATCCGCGTGGTGAAGCGCACGTTATCCCTGCCCGGGCTGGGGCTGGCCGTCGCCTGTCTGTGGTCACCGGTCGTCCACACCTGGGGGCCGGAGGGTCATCACATCGTCGCGAAGATCGCGCTCGGGCGGCTGACGCCGGAAGCGAAGAAGGCGACGCAGGACCTGCTCGGCGCGGAGGATTTCGTCGCCGTCTCGACGTGGGCGGACGAGGTCCGGTCGCAGCGTCCGGAGACCTACAACTGGCACTTCGTGGACATTCCGTACGACCAGCTCAACTACCTGGCGGTCCGCGATTGCAAGCCGACGCCCCGGGGCGACTGCATTCTCGCGGAGCTCGAACGCGCGCGGCACGACCTGACCGACGCGACGCTCGCGAAAGAGAGGCGCGCCGAGGCCCTGAAGTGGATCATCCACCTCATGGGCGATCTGCACCAGCCGCTGCACTGCATCGACAACCACGATCGCGGCGGCAACGACGTGTTCGTGACGGTCGCCGGCGAGCCGCCGCCCCCGCCGGGCGTGCGCCTGAATCTGCACGGCGTCTGGGACGCGCGGATCATCGCCGACCGCGAGACGGACGAGACCAAGTACCTCGACATGCTGACGGCCGAGTACCAGTCCCAGCAGGTGATGGGCGCGCCGATCGACTTCACCGCGTGGGCTGAAGCGTCGCATCAGATCGCGGTGCAGTACGCGTACGCGTATCCGGGATTCTCACCCGGGGCGCCGCCGCCTCCGACGCAGGTCGTCGCGCTCGACAAGGAATATCAGAACAACGCGCGTCTCGCGATCGACCACCAGCTCGAGCTCGCCGGCGTGCGCCTCGCGTCGGTGCTCAACTCGGCGTTCAGGAGCCTTCGATCGTCAGGCACCAGGCATTAGGCACCCGGCGCCCGACACCAACGTCCGTGCAGTCCTGTTCGTCTTAGTATCCATGCTCGCTCATGCCTTCAACGACGCCCGCTATGCATTGCGCCAGCTGCGCAAGGCGCCCGGTTTCACGTTCGTCGCGGTGTTGACGCTCGCCCTTGGCGTCGGGGCGACGACGGCGATGTTCAGCGTCGTGAACGGCGTCCTGCTCCGGCCGCTGCCATATCCGGATTCGGACGCTCTGGTGCGGGTGCACGAAATCGTCCCGCAGTACGGCCTCTTCTCGGTCGCGCCGGCCTCGTTCCTCGACTGGCGCCAGCAGAACAGCGTCTTCGACCACGTGGCGGCCTACACCACGACGAGCGCGACCCTCGCGGGCCCGAGCGGCCCCGAGCGCATCCAGGGCATGCAGGTCTCGTGGGACCTCTTTCCGCTGCTTCGCGTGCCGCCGCAGCTCGGGACGACGTTCACGGCCGAGCAGGACAAGCCGGGCGCGCCGGCCGTCGTCGTGTTGAGCCACAGCATGTGGCAGCAGCGCTTTGGCGGCGATCCGGGCGTGATCGGCCGATCGATCACGTTGAACGGCGTGCCCGTGACGATCATCGGCGTGATGCCCGCGGAGTTCTACTTCCCGACGCGCACGCCGGAATTCTGGCGCCCGCTCGCGCTGAACCCGGCCAACGCCAGTCGCGGCGGCCATTTTCTGGGGGTCGTCGCGCGGATGAAGCCGGGCGTCACGCTCGATCGCGCAGGCGTCGAGATGAAAGCGATCGCCGAACGGCTCGCGACGCAGTATCCCGAATCGAGCGCGAATGAATCCGCGAAGGTCGTCCTGCTGCAGGAGCAGATCGTCGGCGCGATCCGGCCCGCATTGCTGACCCTCTTCGGCGCGGTTGGCGTCGTCGTGCTGATCGCCTGCGCCAACGTCGCCAACCTGCTGCTCGTGCGCGCGTCGGTCCGCGAGAAGGAGATCGCGATTCGGACGGCGCTCGGCGCGGACCGACGGCGGCTCGTCATCCAGATGCTCTCAGAGAGCCTGGTGCTCGCGGCTCTTGGCGGCGGCCTGGGCCTGGGGCTCGGGTATCTCGCGCTCACGCCCATTCAGACGCTGAGCGCCGGCAGCATTCCGCGCGTCGCCGACGTGCGGATCGACAGCACCGTGCTCGCGTTCGCGGCGCTCGCGTCGATTCTCACTGGCGTGATCTTTGGCCTCGCGCCGGCATGGCAGGCGTCGCGCTCGGGTGTCGCCGGCGTGCTCAAGGAAGGCGGCCGATCGTCGACGACAGCCGGCGGCCGCTGGGTGCGCAGCGGTCTGCTCGTCGCGGAGGTCGCGCTCTCAATCGTCCTGCTCACCGGCGCGGTGCTCCTGCTGCGCAGCTTCGACAAGCTCGTCAACGTGGATCCCGGATTCGACCCTGAACGCGTGCTCGTGTTTCAGGTGTCGCTGCCCGGGGCGTCGTATGCGACGCCCGAGACGCATCACACGTTCTTCAACCGCCTGCTCGAGAAGCTCGAAGCCCTTCCGGGCGTGCAGGCGGCCGCGGTGGTGCAGACGTTGCCGATGCGCGGCGGCTACTTCCTCTCGTTCGACGTCCGCGGGCGCGCGCCCGCCAAGCCCGGCGAGGGCGCGTCGGCCCACTACCGCGCGATCGGCCCGCGGTACTTCGAGACGTTGTCGGTGCCGCTGGTCCGCGGACGCGCGTTCACCGCCGCCGATTCCGACCGCGGCCAGCACGTCGCCATCGTCGACGAAGCCTTCGTGAAGAAGTACTTCCCGAACGAAGATCCGATCGGCCAGGGCCTGGACATCGGCAACGGCACGCAGGGCTTCTACGACATCGTCGGCGTCGTCGGCAACATGCGCTACGACGGCCTCGACGCGACGGCCGATCCGACGATGTACGTGCCGATGATGCAGGATGACTTCAGCACGATGTGGGTGCTGGCGCGCGGGAAGGGCGGCGATCCGGCGGCGCTCGCGGGACCGGTCCGCCAGGCAGTGCGCGAGATCGATTCGGCGCTGCCGGCCTACTCGCTGAGCCCGCTCGCGACGATCGTCAGCGACTCCGTCGCCCAGCGACGGTTTTCCATGCTATTGCTCGCGCTGTTCGCGGCGGTCGCGCTGTTCCTGGCCGCCGTCGGCCTCTACGGCGTCGTGGCCTATACCGTGAGCCAGCGTACGCGCGAAATTGGCTTGCGCATGGCGATTGGCGCGCGGCCCGCACAGGTGCTGGCGATGGTCGTCGGCGGGGGGATGCTGCTCGCGCTCATTGGCGTTGCCGTCGGCATCGCGGCCGCGCTCGCGCTGTCCCGCATCGTCCGGACGATGCTGTTCGAGATCGAGCCGTCCGATCCGGTGAGCTACCTGGCGACGGCGGCCGTGCTGCTCGTCGTCGCGGTCCTGGCGTGCTACGTGCCGGCGCGGCGCGCGATGCGCGTCGATCCGATGGTCGCGATGCAGGGGACTCAATGACTCTGTGTCACCGTCAGCAGATACAAGATCGTGAACGCCCCGAGGAAGTGCGAGCCGTAGTAGCCAGCGGCTTCTTCGGCCCGCAAGCCCATCTGTGCGTGCCTCGCTGACAGTCGACGAAGCGTGAGCGCCCGGAGGTCGCCGGGCGGCAGCGCCGCGGCAATCCTGTTCATCGCTTCGGCGCGCATGAACGCGAGCCCGATGACGTGCGACTTGGTCGCGAGCCGTTCCGGATGCGTCATGAGATCCGGATCCGACGGCTCGGCGAGCGGTCTGAACTCGGCGGACTGCAGCGCGGGCAGGAAGGTGTCGAGCCAGGCGACGAAGGCGGCGCGATCGAGCAGCCGGCTCATGATCGTGGCTTCGGCGAGACACGGCGAGAGGAAGTCGCTCGCGCCGGGCTCCGAAGCGGTCTTGCAGCTGGTGTCCTCTGCAAAGTAGCGCTTCGACGCATCGACGATGGCGGCGCGCAGCGCCCCGTCCTTCGCGATCTCGGTGTAGTCGAGCATCAGGTGCATCGCGAGCGCCGTGTTGGGGTGGACGCCGGTGCGGTTCGGCCGCGCGGTGTCCTTGAAGTACTGCACCAGGCGTTCCGACATGAGCGCGGCGAGCGGCGCGAGGTTGGCGGACCACTTCTGCGCGTCCGGGTCCTGCCAGCCGAGCAGCTCGCCCTGCGTCTTGAGAATCCAGGCGTAGCCGTACGGCAGCTCGAACTGGCCGGCCTCCTTGAAGTACGCGACCTCGCCTTCGATGTTCGACTTGCCCAGGTGGGCGTCGAGCTTCTGACGGATGAGGTGCTGCGTCGAGAACTCCGGGAACGTCTTGATGACTTTGACGAGCGCCCACGTCGAGTTCACCGCGGAGTGCCAATCGAAGCAGCCGTAGAACGCGCGGCTCCTGTCGTAGTCGGCGACGGGCGTGTAGGTCGCCTCCCAGAGGTAGGGCCGGGTCGCCGGCCGCGCTTGGGGGCGGTCGAGGCAGGCGAGCGGCATGGCCGCGAGCCACGTCGCTTCGGTGGTGTCGAACGCCGGCGGCGTGATGGGCGGCAGCGAGTTGTAGAACGCATCGAGCGTGGCGAACGCCGGCACGGGCGCCGCCGTCGGACCGCCGGACGGCGCGGCCTGCTGCGATGCGCCGAGGACGGCGGTGCCCGCCGAGAGCGTCATCACGATCACCACGAATCGGCCTCTCATCGGTGCCTCCTACTTCGAGGGCGACAGGACGCGAATGCCGTAGGCGCCGAGCCAGGGCGCGTCGAGGGCCGCCGGATCGGCGAGCGCGCGCGCGCCAATATCGGCGTGGATGACGGCGAGGCGGCGAAACACCGGGACACGCGGGTCGTTCTCGGGCAGCGCGCCCGCGAGCCGCGCGAACGCATCGCTTCGCGAGAACGCGAGGGCGATCGGCGCGGCGCGCCCGGCGCCGCCTCCGCGCCCGCCGCGGCCCGGACCGCCTCCGGCGCCCGCGCCGCCAGCTCGGTCCGCTCCACCCAGGCGTTCCGGCCCGGCGGCCGCGGCGCCGCCACCCTGGCGTTCAGGAGGCGCCGCCCCGGCGCCGGCCTGGCGCTGCGGCGCCACGACGTTCGTCGTGAGGAGCGGCGCGAATCTGGACGAAAACGCCGGCGGCAGGAAAGCGTCGAGCCACGGCACGAACGCCGCACGATCGAGCGCGCGGCCCATCACCACGGCCTCGGCCAGACAGGGCGAGGCCAGATCGCCCGCCGTGGGCTCCGTGTCGGTGGCGCACGCGGTGTCCTTCGTGTAGGCCTTCTTCGCGTAGTCGATCGCCGCCGCGCGCAGCGCGTAGTCGTGCAGCGTCTCGGCCGCGTCAATCATCGCCAGCAGCACGGTGGCCGTGTTCGTCTGCCCGCCGGTGCGCACCGGCCGGTCGAGATCCTTCAGATACGCGATCAGCTGCTCGGAAAAATAATGCGACAGGGGCGCGACGTGTCCGGCCCACTGCGCGGCCTGCGGGTCGTCCCACGTCTGCAGCTCCGCGTGGAGCGCGAGCAGGCACACGTAGCCGTAGGGCCGCTCGAACGCCCCCGCCTCCTTGAAGTACGCGAGCTCGCCTTCGAAGTTCGACTGGCCGAGGTGGTCGTCGAGCTTCTCGCGAATCAACCGGCCCGTCGAGATCGCGGGGAACTGCCTGAGGATGCGCGTGATCGTCCACGTCGCATTGACGGCGGAGTGCCAGTCGCCGCAGCCGTAGAAGGCGCGGATCTTGTCGTACCCGTCAACCGGTTTGAACGTCGCCTCCCAGAAGTACGGCCGGGACGTCGGCCGCGGCTGCAGGTCGTCGAGGCAGGCGAGCGGCGGTGCCACGAACCACTGGGCGCGCGCCTCGTCGAGCCGCGGTGCCGCCGGCGACGGCAGCGCGAGCATCAGCGCGCCGAGGTCGGCGAACGCCGGCGCCGCGGGGGGCCCCTTCGGTGCGGGCGTCGTCTGCGGCGCGGCAACGATCGCCCCGAGCGCGATCAGGATCCATCTGGCCATCGAGACTGACGGAAATCTTACAGCGAGTCGTCGGATCTAGGCCGTCACCCGCCGGAACGGCAGCGCGCTCGGCACCTCGTTGAGGCCGAGCCAGTAGCGGCCGATCTGCCGTGCGGCCTCGATCATGTCGGCGAATGCGACCGGCTTGCGGACGAAGGAGTTGGCGCCGAGCCGGTAGCCATCCAGCAGATCCGACGGCTCGTCCGACGACGTGAGGATGACGACCGGCAGGAGGCTGGTCCGTGAATCGGCGCGGATGCGTCTCAGGACCTCGAGCCCGTCGATCTTCGGCAGGTGCAGGTCGAGCAGGATGACGGTCGGCAGCCCGCCGGGCATTTCGGAGGCCGCGCCATGCAGCCAGTCGAGCGCCTCGCGGCCATCCCGCACGACGTGGATCGAGTTGACGATCTCGCTGCGCCGGAACGCCCGCAGCGTCAGCTCGACGTCGTCGGGATTGTCTTCCACGAGGAGGATGTGCTTGGCAGTCATGCGTGCTCCGAGATTTCGGGCTCGAGCGTGAAGTAGAACGCGGCGCCGGCGTCGACGACGCCGTTTGCCCAGATCTTGCCGCCGTGGCGGTGGACGACGCGCTGCACGATGGCGAGGCCCACGCCGGTGCCCTCGAAGTCCCGATCCGAGTGGAGGCGCTGAAACGCGCCGAACAGCTTGTTCGCGTATTTCATGTCGAAGCCCGCGCCGTTGTCGCGGACGTGGAACACCCGGGCGGAGCCGTTGGGCGAGGACCCGATGTCGATGCGCGCCCGCGGCGTCCGCGCCGTGTACTTCCAGGCGTTGTCGATCAGATTCTGCAGCGCGATGCGGACGAGGTGCGGGTCCGCGTCGACGAACAGGTTGGGTTCGATGTGCACGTCGACGGCGCGGGACGGCTGGCGGCGCGAGAGGTCGTCGACGATGCCCGCCGCGGCGGCGCCAAGGTCGAGCCGCTCGCGTCTGAGGTCGCTGCGCGTGAGGCGCGACAGCTTCAGCAGCTCGTCGATCAGGACGCCCATCCGCTGGGCGGCGGCGCGGACGCGCTGCAGCGCGTCGCGGCTGCACTCGTCGAGCTGGCCGCCCTGCTCCTGCTCGATCAACTGGCTGAAGCCGTCGATCGCGCGCAGCGGCGC
>DATIWF010000116.1:0-74674 GCA_035519535.1 Vicinamibacterales bacterium
CCGACCCCGCGACCCCGGCGATCTTCGCAATGCGCCAAGCGTGATCGTCAGCGGCATCGGCATGTGGCGGACGCGGGCCATCACGCATTCGATTCTCGGGCGGCCCTCGGGATCCGTCAAGGCGCGTTCGCTTCGCTCCGCCCGCGCCGCGGCTTCGGCCTTGACGGATCCCTCGGCGCCGCCACGAGCTTGGCCATTGCGTGATGGCCCGACGCGTGTCCGCTGGCGAATCGCATGCGTGCGTCGGTTGAGAGAGCCGAACCGCAGGAGGCGTACGCGATGAATGTCGACGCAGAATCCGTGCTCATGACCGTCAGCGAAGTCGCCGACGTGCTGCGCACCAGTCAGAAGGCGATCTACGCCATGATCGAGCGCGGACAACTTCCCGGTGTTCGTCGGATCGGCCGCCGAGTACTCGTTCGACGCGCCGATCTATTACACTGGCTCGACCACAACTGCGCCTCGTCGCTGAAGGGATAAAGCGATGAGCGTAACGATACGACCCTATGTCACAGGCGGCTGGGAAGTGGACATCCGGTTCCGTCAGCCAGACGGCACCGTGGTCAGGGAACGAACCAAATGTCCGCTCTCGGCGAAGTCGGCAGCGATGCGGTGGGCGGACGCCAGAGCGCGCGTGCTCTTGGCCGAGGGCAAACCGCAACCGAAGGCACTGCCAGAGAAGGAGGCGCGTCCCAGGATTTGCACGTTGAGGGAGTTCGCCGAGCGGTTTCTCGATGGCTACGCGCGCGCCAATCGCGAGAAGCCGAGCGGCATCGCCGCAAAGGAGACCATTCTGCGGATCCATCTCGTGCCGGCGTTGGGAGAGAAGTCACTGGACGCGATCACGACGGAGGACGTCCAGCGGCTCAAGGTGGCGCTCAAGGCCCGCGCGCCAAAGACCGTCAACAACGTGCTGACGGTACTCAGCGTCGTCTTGAAGACCGCGGTCGAGTGGGGCGTCATCGATCGCGTCCCGTGCGTCATCAAGATCCTGGCGACACCCAGAGGCACGGCGAGCTTCTATGACTTCGAGGAGTACGAACGCCTCGTAAAGGAAGCTCAGACGGATCCGTTGGCGTACCTCGTCACGCTGCTCGGCGGCGAGGCGGGACTGCGATGCGGGGAAATCATGGCCCTGGAGTGGTCGGACGTGGACCTGCAGAAACGGCAACTGTGCGTCGCGCGCTCGGAATGGAAGGGACATGTGACGGTGCCGAAGGGCGGACGGCTGCGGTACGTGCCGTTGACCGTGCGTCTGATGGCCGCGTTGAAGGGCGCACGGCACGTGCGAGGCCCGCGGGTAGTGTGCGAGGCGGATGGGCAGTCGTTGACGCAGAAACGTGTGCAGGGGCTGATGCGTCGGGCCGCGCGCCGAGCGCACGTCAAACCCGGCGTGCACATCCTGCGGCACACGTTCTGCTCACACCTGGCGATGAGAGGGGCGCCCGCGCGGGCCATCCAGGAGCTCGCTGGGCATCAGGATCTCGGCACAACGCAGCGGTACATGCACCTCAGTCCCGCGGCGCTCGATGCGGCGATTCGGCTGCTCGACGCCCCTTCCGGCGTACAAGTTCGTGGAGGGATATTGGAGGCGGCGGGAATTTGACCCCCTTTTCGTCAAATTCCTAAGAAAAGTGGTGGAGGCGGCGGGAGTCGAACCCGCGTCCGAAAGGCCTGTCGCCGCAGAACTCTACATGCGTAGCCGTCCTTCATGGTTCGCGGCGGGCATCAAAGAACGGCGAAAGCGCCCGACACTAGTCCGTAGAGTCTCGCCCCGGCGCGCCGGACGCGCGTCAGAACCAGCCGGCTAAATGGCGTTCGTCCCCGGCCCGCCGGCTGACCGGGGCGAACGTCGCGGACCTAGTTAGGCCGCGAGCGCAAGCTGCGTGTTCGCAGTTACGTGGTGTGTTCACCGGTTTAACGAGCGAGATGAACAAGCTCGGCATGCATCCCGCAGTCCCTTGCCCCCGTCGAAGCCAATTCGCCCCCGTGGAGGATGCCCTTCGACTCGGCCCGGTCAGGGCCTCGCTCAGGACATGAACGACGTCTACCTCCTTATTGTAGCCTGCCGGCGCGGAGATCCCAGTACCCTCCGGTCACGCTGGCGCGCGCGGCCTCGATTTCGATATGGTTAGGAGTCCGGCACGGCTCCTCGCCGTCCGCATGGCGATTCCTATGACAACAGCGCTCCCGTACCTTCGCTTTGCGCCGCCGCCAGGATTGCTCGTCCGGGCCGCGGCGGCGTTCGTCGCGCTTGGCTCCGCGATCGCCTGCGGGGGCGGTGCGTCTCCGCAAGCCGGCGCGCCCGGCGGCGGCGTCCCGGCCATGCCGGTCGGCATCGTGACCCTCGGGGCCAAGCCCGTCGAGCAGCTCGGGGAGTTCGTGGGGACGATCAAGTCGCGCCGATCGACGACCGTCCAGCCGCAGGCCGAGGGCATCATCACGCGGATCGCCGTGAAGTCTGGCGACCGGGTGAGTCCAGGCACGCTGATTCTCGAGATCGATCCGGGCCCGCAGCGCGCGGCGCTGTCCGTGCTCGAAGGCATCAAGGCCGCGCGCGAGGCGGACGCGACGTTCGCGCAGCAGCAGGCGAGCCGGGCGAAAGCGATGCTCGACGCCGGCGCCGGCAGCCAGCAGGAGTACGACCAGGCCGCGGCCCAACAGAAGGCCGCGGAGGCCCAGCTCAAGGCCGTCGAGGACCAGATCCGCCAGCAGCAGGCCGAGCTGGCCTACTACCAGGTCGTCGCGCCGACGGCCGGGGTGATCGGCGACATCCCGGTGCGGGAGGGGGATCGCGTGACGAAATCCACGGTGCTCACGACGATCGACGCGAACGCGGGGCTGGAGGTCTACGTCAGCGTGCCCGTGCAGGAAGCGACGAAGCTCAAGCTCGGCCTGCCGGTCCGGATCGTCGGCGACTCGGGGGAGACGCTCACGAGCGAGCGCGTCAGCTTCATCTCGCCGTCGGTCGACGACACGACGCAGACGGTGCTGGTCAAGGCGCCCGTCAGCGACACCGCGCGCTTCCGCACCGACCAGTTCGTCCGCGTGCGGATCGTCTGGAGCACGGTGCCGGGCCTGACGGTTCCGGTCACGGCCGTGAACCGGATCAACGGCCAGTTCTTCGTCTTCGTGGCGGAGAACGGCGGCCGCGGGCTGACGGCCAAGCAGCGCGCCGTGACGCTCGGCCCCGTGACCGGCAACGAGTACGTCGTCCTCTCGGGCCTCAAGCCCGGCGAGCAGCTGATCGTCTCCGGCCTCCAGAAAATCGGCGACGGCGCGCCGGTGCAGGCGATGCCGTCCGGGCCGCGCGGCGACGCGCCCGGGGCGGCGGGGCGGGGAGGCCACTAGGTGTTTTCCGAGCTCTTCATTCGGCGTCCGATCCTCGCCACGGTCTGCTCGCTGCTCATCATCCTGGCGGGGGCGATCTCGATTCCGGCCCTGCCGATCGCGCGCTATCCCGATCTCACGCCGCCGGCGGTGACCGTGGCGGCGTTCTACACGGGCGCGAACGCGCAGGACGTGGAGAGCGCCGTGACGCTGCCCCTCGAACAGGCCATCAACGGCGCCGAGGGCATGATGCGCATCCAGTCCTCGAGCACGAACTCCGGGTTCTGCAACATCATCGTGACGTTCCAGATCGGCCGCGATCCCGACCTGGCCGCCGTGGACGTGCAGAACCGCGTCAATTCGGCGCTCGGCCGCATGCCGACCGACGTGCGCACGAACGGCATCGTCGTCACGAAGAACACGACGGGCTTCCTGGGCGGCATCGGGTTCTTCTCGCCGGACAACCGGTACGACTCGCTGTTCATCAGCAACTACCTCGATCAGTACGTCCGCGACGCCGTCAAGCGCGTGCCGGGCGTCGGCAACGTCATCATCTTCGGCGAGCGCAAGTTCGCGATGCGCCTCTGGCTCGACCCGGACAGGCTCGCGGGCCGCGGGCTGACGGCGAGCGACGTCGTGAACGCGCTGCGCGAGCAGAACGTGCAGGTGGCGGCCGGCAGCGTCGGCGACATGCCGTCCGGGCCGGATCAGCTCTACCAGATCAGCGTGAAGGTGCAGGGCCGGCTCACCGACGTGCCGGCGTTCGAGAACGTCGTCGTCAAGGCCGGCCGGGACGGCGCGCTCGTCCGGGTCAAGGACGTCGGCCGGGTCGAGCTCGGCGCGGAGAACTACTCCTCCTGGCTGCGCTTCGGCGGCCTGGAGGCGTCGGGCATCGGGATCCAGCTCCTGCCCTCCGCCAACGCCCTCGAAGTGTTCACGGGCGTCATGGACACGATGGCCCGGCTCGAGAAGAACTTCCCGCCCGGGCTCGAGTGGCGGCTGGCGTTCGACAACGTCGGCGTCGTGCGCGAGTCGATCATCGAGGTGCTGAAGACGCTCGCCGAGGCCATCGGCCTCGTCATCCTCGTGATGTTCCTGTTCCTGCAGAGCTGGCGCGCGACGATCATTCCGGCGGTGACGATCCCGGTCTCACTCGTTGGGACGTTCGCCTTCGTCAAGCTCTTCAACTTCTCGATCAACACGCTCACGCTCTTCGGCATCGTGCTCGCGACGGGCATCGTCGTCGACGACGCGATTGTCGTGATCGAGAACGTGGAGCGGCACATGCGCGAGTACAACAAGAGCGCGTATCGTGCCGCGCTCGACGCGATGACCGAGGTGTTCTCGGCGGTCGTCGTCATCGGCGTCGTGCTCGTGTCGGTGTTCGTGCCGGTCGCGTTCTTCCCGGGCACGACGGGCCGCATGTACCAGCAGTTCTCGCTGACGATTGCGTTTGCCGTCGTGCTGTCGGTCTTCAACGCCGTGACGTTCACGCCGGCGCTGTCGGCGCTGCTGCTCGACAAGGAGAGCCACTCGCATCGCGGGCTCTTTGCCGTGATCAACCGCGTCATCGACGCGGGGACCGCGCTGTACGTGCGGACGGTCCGCGTGGCGCTTCGCGGGCGGTGGGTGATGCTGCTGCTCTTCGTGGCCGCGCTCTGGGGCACATGGAAGATCTACAACCTCGTGCCGACGTCCTTCGTGCCAGACGAGGACGAGGGCTACTTCATCACGATCATCCAGGCGCCGGCCGGCGCGTCGCTGCAGTACACGATGAACATCGCGATGCAGGCCGAGCAGGTGATTTCCGCGCAGCCCGAGGTCGCCGCGGTGTTCTCGGTCGCGGGCTTCAGCTTCAGCGGGTCGGCGCCGAACCAGGGCCTCATGTTCACGCGGCTCAAGGACTACGCCGAGCGGCGCGATCCGAGCCACTCGCTGGCCCAGGTCATCAACCGCATCCGGGGACCGCTGCTCGGGGGGATCACCGGCGCGCTGGTCATCCCCGTGGCGCCGCCGGCGATCCAGGGCCTGTCCGCGTTCGGCGGGTTTCAGTTCGAGCTGCTGGACCAGACGGGCGGCGACATCAACAACCTGGCGGCCGTGACGTACGGGATCATCGGCCGCGGCAACCAGTCCGGCAAGGTCGCGGGCCTGTTCAGCAGCTTCACCGCGAACGACCCGCAGATCGTCGTCGAGCTCGACCGGGACAAGGCGCGGAGCCTGGGGCTGCCGATTCGCGAGGTGACCGACGCGCTCTCGGTGCTGCTCGGGTCGTCGTACGTGAACGACTTCGACTTCAACAACCGGGCCTACCGCGTCTACGTGCAGGCGCAGGATCGCTACCGCGCGTCGGCCAGCAACCTGCGGCAGTACTACGCGCGCGCGTCGAACGGGCGGATGGTCTCGCTCGATACCGTCGTCCGGCTGCACGAATCGACCGCGCCGGCCGTCATCAGCCACTTCAACCTGTTCCGCTCGACCGAAATCACCGGCGCTGCGGTGCCGGGCGTGAGCTCGGGCCAGGCGCTGCAGGTCATGGATCAGATCGCCAGGGACAGCCTGCCGTCGGGGTTCTCGTACGAGTGGTCCGGGCAGGCCCTCGAGGAGATCAAGGCCGGTTCCCAGTCGATCTTCATCTTCGGTCTCAGCCTGCTCATCGTTTATCTTGTGCTCGCCGCGCAGTACGAGAGCTGGGTGCTGCCGTTCATCATTCTGCTGGGCGTGCCGCTCGCGGTGCTCGGGGCGCTTTCGGCGCAGCTCCTGCGCGGCTTCGCCAACGACGTGTTTTGTCAGGTCGGGCTCGTCATGCTCATCGGCCTCGCGGCCAAGAATTCGATCCTGATCGTGGAGTTCGCCGAGCAGCTGCGCGAGCATGGGAGGTCGATCATCGACGCCGCCGTCGAGTCGGCGCGCATCCGCCTCCGTCCCATTCTGATGACCTCGTTTGCCTTCATCCTCGGCGTCATGCCGCTCGCGCTCGCGACCGGCGCCGGATCGGCGGCCCGCAATTCGGTCGGCACCGCCGTCGCCGGCGGCATGGTCGCGTCCACGTTCCTCTCGGTCGTCTTCATCCCCGTCCTCTACGTCGCGATTCGGACGATCGCGCCGGGACGCGGGTCGCGCGGCCATCGCGACGAGGCGCCGACTGCTCCGGGAGGGTCCCATGTCTAGATCGGTGGCGCCCGCGCTCATCCTGATGGTCGGGTGGGCCGCGACGGCGTTCGGCCAGTCGCCGGCCGCGCCGCGGCCGCAGACGGCGCCGACGGCGCCGGCGATGCTGCAGATGTCGCTCGATGAGGCCGTGCGCCGCGCGCTGGAGCGCAACCCCACGGTCGCGATCGCGGTGACCAACGTCACGCGCGCCGAACATCTCTTCGAGCAGTCCCGCGCGGTGACGCTGCCCTTTGTCGGCGCCGGCGTCGTCAGCACGACCTACAACGCGTCACGGGGCTTCAACGGCCAGACCTTCCAGCCGCAGAGTCAGCTGTCGATTCAGGGCCAGGTGTCCATGCCGGTGCTGGCGGCGTCGCAGTGGGCCGCGGTGGGGCAGGCGCGCGACCAGATCGGCGTCGCACAGCTCTCGACGGCCGAGGTGCGGCAGCAGGTGGCGGTCGCGACCGCCGAGGCCTATCTCGCGGTCATCGCCGCCCATCGTCAGGTGGACGTCGAGGCGCGCGCGCTCGACAACGCCAAGGCGCACCTCGACTACGCGCAGAAGCGCCTCGAGGGCGGGGTCGGCAGCCGGCTCAACCAGCTGCGCGCGGCGCAGGCCGTCTCCACCGAGGAGACGAGGCTCGAGGCGCTCCAGATCGCCCTGCTTCGCGCGCAGGAGGGCCTCGGCGTGCTGGTCATCGAGAACGGCCCCGTAGACGCCGCGACCGATCCGGCGTTCGAGGTGCCGACGGCCGTGACCGAGGCCGAGTGGATGGCGGCACGCCCCGACATCCGGTTCCAGCAGTCGGTGCAGGCGGCCGCGGAGCGCGTCGTGCGGGACAGCTGGCGCGACTGGCTGCCGACGGCCAACGCCAATTTCGTCCCGGCCTACGTCACGCCCGCGGGACTCTTCCAGCCCTCCAAGGCGTGGACGCTCACGATCGCCCTCACGCAGCCGATCTACGAGGGCGGCGAGCGGAAGGCGCTCAAGGGGCTGCGCGAGGTCACGCTTGATCAGTCGAAGCTGCAGCTGACCAACCTCGAAGTCCAGGCGCGCTCCGAAGTGCGCGTGAGCCAGCAGGCGCTCGAGAGCTTCGAGCGCGCGCTGGTGAGCGCGCGCCAGGCTGCCGACCAGGCGAACGAGGTCCTGCGCATCACGACGCTGGCCTTCGAAGTCGGCGCGACGACCAACCTCGAGGTGATCGACGCGCAGCGCGAGGCGCGCGATACGGAGACCGCGCGGGCGCTCGCCGAGGACGGCGTGCGGCGGGCGCAGCTCGACCTGCTCGTCGCGCTCGGCCGGTTTCCGAAGTAGGCCGGCGATCTCAAAGCTGAAAGCCCAATCCTGAAAGCCGCCCGCCGGAATCTTCCGGGCCTGGCAGGCGACACTCGGTCTGGCGGGCCCCGCCGGGCGGCACGAGATTCGCTCCAGACGGGAGCATGGCAAGAGTGTGTTCAAGCGTCGCGCTCCTCCTGGCCGTCTTCGTGGCCGGGTGCGACTTTCAGAAGACCACGTCAATCACGGCGCCGTCCGCCACGTCCTCGGGCGTGCCGTCGTCGGCCGTCGGCACGCTGCTCGGGCTGTGGACGTCGTCGGCCAGCTCCGACAAGGGCTGCGGCGACTTCAAGTGGGCGATTACGTCTCAGACCGACAAGGGCGTGTCGGGCAACTTCTCCGCCACGTGTCTCGGGTCGATTCCGATCGCCGGCACGGCGACCGGCCAGCTCATGGGTACGACCGTGCCGCTGACCTTGACCGGCACCGCCACGCTGCCCATTGGTCCGTGCAGTTTCTCGTTCACCGGAACCGGGTACATCGAGAACGGCGGCGACTCGCTGAGGATTCCGTACGCCGGCACGACGTGCCTTGGCCCGATTTCGGGCGAGGAGACGCTGCACCGGCCCGTGGAGGCGGCGCCCGCGCCGCCGCCGCCGTCCGATCCGCCTCCGCCGCCCCCGCCTCCGCCGGACGCGCCCCCGCCTCCGCCGCAGTCGGCCGACCAGTTTGATCTGAATCAGGTGACGATCGTCCGCGGGCCGAGCAACATCGGCGGGTGGCCGCAGACCTCGCTCGTGACGGGCACGCAGGCGGTCGACCACAGCTTGTGCATCTGGCACACGAAGCTCGGCCAGTGGCCGGCCACGTTCTTCTTCGACGATCCCAACACGCTGGTCGAGGGCAACCAGTGGATCTTCGCCAGCATCAATGGCCGCTGGTACGGCGGCGCCGGCGATTGGTACCGGCCCGGACAGGCGTGCAAGGACGTGACGCCGCAGACGATCGCGCACGACGCGTTCTACAACGACAGTGAAGAGCCGCTGCGGTCGTGGGTGCCGCGGCCCGGCGAGGTCTTTGGCCTGATGTCGAGCACGCCCGCGCGCGCGTGGCCGACGATGAGCACGGTCGACGAGCGGAGCAACGTCGTGCTCGTGCGGTGGGGCGGCTAAGCTTGCCCGCCGCGTCGCCTCGCGTTGACACCGGCGGTGGATGCGCACAGCATCCGCCGCCACTCTTGTACGACAACCTCCCGTAAGGGATAATGAGCGGATATTGCGATGGCACTTGAGGATCGACTGCGCGAGACGATCGACGAATTTCTGATGCGGATGCGCCAGGAGCTCGAGCTGCACGGCCAGCGCCTGGGCCGCGACGCGTCGGCGCTCGTCGCGCGCGGGCCGCAGGCGGGTGCGGCCGACGCGATGGCCGACGTCAGCCGCGTCGAGGTGTTCCGCCGCCTCCTGGCAGCCGTGCGTCAGATCGATTCGGCGGCCTCGCTCAAGGGCGTGCTCGAAGCACTGTCGCGCGGCGCGAAGAGCGAGGCCTCGCGTGTCGCGCTGCTGCTCGTCGATCACGAGAAGCTGCGGTGCTGGGGGCACTTCGGGTTCGGGGCCGCCGACGCGCCGTTCGACATGGTGGTGGCCGCCGACAGCCGGCTGGCCACAGCCGTCGGTGAGAAGCGCACCGTGCAGGTGACCGCCCAGCCGCAGGGGGCCGGCGCGGTGACGCCGGACTTCATGCGCGTGCCTTCCGGCCACACCGGTGTCATCTCTCCTCTTGTCGTCGGCGACAACGTCGTCGCGCTGCTGTACGCGGACGGGCCCGAGCGGTCGCTCGGCAGGAACCCGAGCGCGATCTGGATCGAGCAGGTCGAAATCCTCGTGCGCCACGCGGCGGTCCGGCTCGAGAACCTGACATCGTTGCGGACCGTCGAGGTTTTCAGTCAACCTTAGAGTCACGATGGCACTCCGGACGGTCCTGCGACACGGTGGCGCGGCGCTCGCATTCGCCGCATGGCTCGCAGGAACGCCTGGCACCACCCAGGCGCTGCAATCGACGCCGCCGGCGGCCGGCGACCTCTGGCTCGCCCCGCCGGCCAGCCTGGCCAAGAGCGCGGCGCTCGGCGAGGCCGTGGCGAATCTGGCGGCAGGGAAGGTCTCGCTGGCCGAGCCGGTCTTTGCCGCCGCGACGCGCGATCCCGTGCTCGGCGGCTACGCGCTCCTGTACCTCGGCCGCGCGCAGCTGGCCAGGGGCCGCGCCACGGACGCTGCGTACTCCGCCCAGCAAGTGCTCCGATCCGTACCTGCCGGCCGTCTTGAAGAGTCAGCCCTGTGGCTGGCGGCGGACGCCGCCGACGCCGCGCGCGACTGGCCCGCAGAGATTCGCGCGCTCGAGGCGCTGACGACCGAGGCCGGCGTGCCCGAGCAGGCGTGGCTGCGGCTCGGCCAGGCGCAGGCCAGTGCGGGCGACCGGCCCGCTGCGCTTCGAGCGTTTGCCAAGGTCTACTACGACTTCGCGCTCACCGACCAGGCCGGCGACGCCGCCGACGCGATGGTGAAGCTCGGCGTATCGCCGTCGGTGTCGAAGCCCGAGAGCTACGCGCTCGACCTCGGTCGCGCGCAGCAGTTGTTCGGCGCCAGGCGCTACAGCGACGCCCGTAAGGCATTCGACGCCCTGCGGCCGCTCGCGAAGAACGACGACCGCTCGCTCGTGAGCCTGCGCCTCGCCGAGTGCGACTACGGACTGAAGCGATACGTCGCCGCGCGCGATGCCCTGCGGTCTGCCATCGACCATGCCGGCCCTCTCGTGCTGGAGGCGCAGTTCTACTACCTCTCGACCGTTCGAGAGCTCGGGCGGAGCGAGGAATACATCGGCCTCGCTCGAGCCTTCGTCGCCGCCAATCCGGCCTCGCCGCTGGCCGAGGAGACGTTGAACGACCTCGGCACGTACTTCATCCGCCAGGACGACGACGCTGCCGCGGCGGCCGTGTTCGCGGACCTCTTCCACAGCTACCGGACCGGCGCGCACGCCGACCGCGCGGCATGGAAGGCGGGATGGTGGGCCTTCCGCAACGCGGATTACAGCGGCGCCATCTCGATCTTCAGCGAGGCCACCACGTTCTTGCGCCGCTCGGACTACCGGCCGAGCTGGCTCTACTGGACCGCGCGGGCCCAGGCGGCGCTCGGAGAGCGGGACGCCGCGCTCGACACCTACCGGGTCGTCGTTGCCGACTATCGCAACTCCTACTACGGGCGCGAGGCCGCGCAGGCGATCGAGCGTCTGCAGGAGGCGTCCGGCCCGGCGGGTGTCTCGCCGGTGTCGCCCGCCCGCCGCGACATTCCGCCGACGATCGTGGCGGGTCCGGCGCCGCAGAACGCGCCGCTCATCCGGGCGCTGCTCTCCGCCGGGCTGTACGACGACGCGATCGCCGAGCTGCGACGCGTGCAACGCGAGCAGGGCACGTCGCCGCTCATCGAAGCCACGATTGCCTACGCGCTCAACCGGCGCGGAGATTTGCGCCCGGGCATCACGGCGATGCGCCACGCGTACCCGCAGTTCATCGCCGAGGGCGGCGAGGGCCTGCCGTCGAGCATCCTGACCGTGATCTTTCCGGTCGACTACTGGAGCCAGATCTACAAGTACGCGACGGCGAGGTCGCTCGATCCGTATCTGATGGCCGCCCTCATCGCGCAGGAATCCACGTTCGACGCGAGCGCCAAGTCCGGCGCGAACGCGTGGGGCCTGATGCAGGTGCTGCCGTCCACCGGGCGGCAGTATGCGCAGCGGCTCGGCATCCGGCCGTTCCGTACGACGCGGCTGACCGAGCCCGACACGAACTTGCGCATCGGGATGGCCTATTTCGCGGATCTGGTCCGCCAGTTCGGTGACGTCGTGCCGGCGCTCGCGGCCTACAACGCCGGCGAGGAGCGGGCGTCGCGATGGCTGGCCGAGCGGCCGGGCCTTGGGCGCGACGAATTCATCGACGACATCCCGTTCCCTGAAACGCAGAATTACATCAAGCGCATCATTGGACAGGCGGAGGACTATCGGCTGCTGTATCGTAGACCTGGTCCGGACATGGAAATCAAGCCTGGAAATCAAGCCGGGTAAGTGGAAATCAAGCCGGGTATATTTTTACGAAATCCGCAAAAAATATACGCAAAAATATACCCGGCTTGATTTCCATGTCCGCCGGCCAGGAGCCATGACCCGTCCACGAACCTCTCAGAAGGCTGCGCGCTTCACCGAGTCGGTCATCCGCGAGATGACCCGGCTCGCCAACCAGCACGGCGCCGTCAACCTCTCGCAAGGGTTTCCGGATTTTCCGGCCCCCGAGGCGCTGAAAACGGCCGCGTGCGACGCGATTCGCGCCGACGTCAACCAGTACGCGATTACCTGGGGCGCGAAGCCGCTGCGCGACGCGATCGCGAAGGACTTCTCGAGCCGGCACGGCGTGCCGGTGGACCCAGAGAAGAACCTGACCGTCTGTTGCGGCTCGACCGAGGCCATGGTCTCGACGATGCTCGCCATCGTCGATCCAGGCGACGAGGTGATCGTGTTCGAGCCCTTCTACGAGAACTACGGGCCGGACGCGATTCTCTCCGGCGCGACGCCGCGCTTCGTGCGGCTGCGCGAGCCTGACTGGTCCTACGACCCGGCCGAGCTCGCGGCCGCCTTCTCCAACCGCACGCGCGCGATCATCATCAACACCCCGAACAATCCCACGGGCAAGGTGTTCACGCGCGAGGAGCTGACCGAGATCGCGAAGCTGTGCCAGAAGTGGGGCGCCATCGCGGTCACCGACGAGATCTACGAGCACATCCTCTTCGACGGCGCGCAGCACATTCCGATGGCGTCGCTCGACGGCATGGCCGACCGGACCGTGACGATCAACAGCGTGTCGAAGACGTTCAGCGTTACGGGCTGGCGCGTCGGCTGGACGATCGCGCCGGCGGACATCAGCGGCGCGATTCGCAAGGTGCACGACTTCCTCACGGTCGGCGCAGCGGCGCCGCTCCAGGCGGCCGCGGCGGTCGCGCTCAACCTGCCCGGCGCCTACTACGCCGATCTGGCGGCGACGTATCGAGCGCGGCGCGACCGGCTGATGCAGATCCTCCAGCCGGCCGGCTTCGTTTGTTACGAGCCTCGCGGCGCGTACTACATCATGACGGACGTCAGCACATTCGGCTTTCCGGACGATGTCGCGTTCGCGCGGTACCTGGTCACGGAGATTGGCGTGGCCGCGGTGCCCGGCAGCAGCTTCTACGGCGACCCGCAATCGGGCCGCACGAAGGTGCGCTTCTGCTTCTGCAAGAAGGACGAAACGCTGCAGGCCGCCGATGAGCGGCTCAGCCGGCTGCGCGTGAGGAGCTGAACGACAGACAGGCGCCGGGGTATTGTTCTTCCCTGCGAGCATGACCATCCGATTTCGCGCGATCGCCGGCCCGCTGTGTCTCGGGATCGCCGTCTGGTGTGCATGCGGCGTCGTCGCGGTGGCCGCCGCCGACGCTGCGACGCCGCGCGTCGTCGTTCCGGCGCCGTGGTGGAGCCTGGCGCTCGGCGTGCTGGGCGCGCTTGCCGTGCCGCGCTACCGGCACGACGTGCGATTCGCGCTGCCGGCGCTGGTTTCCACGATCCCCTGGTGGCCGATTCCGCTTCCCGCGATCGCGCTCATCTGGACTGGCCCGCTTGCCTGGGTCCCGATTGGCCTGAGCCTGTTCGCCGCCATTGGCGCCGATGGGACGCCGCCCGCTTCAGCGGCGAGTCAGGCGGCGGCGCCGCGCGGCCGGGCGGCGCTTGCGGCGCTGCTGACGGCGCTCGCCGGCGCGGGCGCGGCGTGGGCCGTCGCGCCGCGGCTGCCCGGCGGCGATGAGCCGCATTACCTGGCGATCGCGCAGAGCCTGATGCGCGACGGCGACCTGCGCATCGAAAACAACCAGCACGACGCGGACTTCGTGGCGGCCTTTGGCGAGCTCAAGCCCGACTACATCGTGCGCGGCCGCGACGGGGCGGTGTACTCCATCCACGCGCCGGGCGTCGCCGTGCTGGTCCTTCCTGGGTTCAGGCTCGCGGGTTACCACGGCGCGCAGGCAACGGTCATCGCGACCGCCGCGTGGGCCGGCGGGCTCCTCTGGATCACGGCCTGGCGCGCGACGCGCGACCCGCGCGCGGCCTGGTTCGCCTGGGCCGCGATCGCCGGGTCGGCGACGTTGCTGCTGCAGAGCGCCATGGTGTTTCCCGACGGACCGGGCGCGCTCGCCGTGGCCGCGGGCGTGTGGCTGCTCGTGAAGTTCGAGGATGCCGACGACCCCGTCGGATCGTTCGACGTCGTGTCCGTCTCCGCCGCGCTGGCGGCGCTGCCCTGGCTGCACTCGCGGTTCTCGGTGCTCGCAGCCGGTCTCGGCACGCTCGTCGTCTGGCGGCTGCTCGCCGAGCCAGGGCGGCTGATGCCGGAACGACTGCGGCGGGTGTCGATGTTTGCGATCCTGCCGGTCGTCTCGGCGGTGGCCTGGTTCAGCTACTTCGCCGCCATCTACGGGACGCCCAATCCCGCTGCGCCGTACGGCGACACGTCGGGGCCCGACGGGACGCACCTGTCATACGCGCCGGGCGGGCTGGTCGGCCTCCTCCTCGATGAGCAGTTCGGCGTGCTCGCGTACGCACCGGTCCTGGCGGCCGCGATCCTGGGATTCATGCGGGCCCGCCGCGACGCGACGGATCGAATCGCAGCCCTCGCAGCCGGCGCCGGTGCGCTGTACCTCGTTGCCGCGGCAACCTACTGGATGTGGTGGGCGGGCGTGCCTGCGACGCCGGCGCGCCTCGTCGCCGCCGTGCTGCCTCTGCTCGTTGTGCCGCTGGCGCGCGCCTGGGCGGACGCGACAACGAGCGCACGGGCCGGACTCGCGATGCTGCTCGCCGTATCGCTCGCGATTTCGGCGCTCCTGCTTGGCGTCGATCGGGGACTGCTCGCGTGGAACGTTCGCGATGCCGAAGCGCGCTGGCTCGAGTGGCTCGGCCCGCTCACGAATCTGCCGCGCGGCTGGCCGTCATTCTTCTGGAGCCTCAGCCCCGGGCATCCGTGGTCGGAGACGCCGTTCGTCATCCACGCCGCCGCGTGGGCCGGCCTGTCTGCGGCCGGCTGGGTCTTCCTCACGCGCATCGGCGCGGTCCGATCGTGGCTGGCCAGTACCGCGAGGCTTGCCGCGGTCTGGTGGCTGCTGTTGACGCTGTCCGCAGGCATCGCGGCCGGCTGGTGGCTGACCTCCGGCCGTCCGCTCGATCCGACGCGTGCGCAGCTTTCGGTGCTCGGGCGGATCGCTTCCGGGGGGCGCGCGGTTCGGCTCGATGCCTTGTCCGTGGCTCGCGTGACGTCCGCCGCAGGCGTCATGAGGATCGCGACCGAGGAAATCGGTCCGGAGGGCTCGCAGGCCTGGGCGACGTTCGCGGATGTGCCGGCGGGCAACTATCGCGTGCGCGTCCAGCTCTCGCGCCCGGAGGCGGGCGCCGTCATCGTCACGGTCGAGGGCGCCGCGCCCGTCGAGCAGGCGTTTCTTCTCCAGCCGCTGTCGGAGCAGACGTTCAGCCTGACCCTCCCGGCCGGTGCGACGCGGCTCGTCATCGCGCCCGATCGGGCGCTCAGGAGCGTCCAGGGCGTCATCGAGATCGAGCCGCTGACCGTGGGTCAGTAGTTGGGGGCAGACCGGGGTCAGGCCCCGTCCGACCTCGCCCTAGTACCGCAGCGCGGCGCCGAACCAGAGGCCCTGGAATTTCAGGTTGCCGCGGTCGCCCGACAACCCCAGCGTCGTCGTCATCTTGCGCCAGCCGACCTGCACGCCGACGTTCTCCGTGAAGTTGATCGTGCCGTCGATGTCCAGGTCGTAGTACGTGGCCGATGTGTCCTTGATGAGCGACGCGGGCAGGTGGAGGGCGTTCAGGTTGAACATGCTGAGGTCGAAGTTCACGGCCAGATACGGCAGCGGGTAGCCGCGCCCGACGAAGCCGAAGGCCGGCAGCGGCGCGCGCGCCGTCGTGAATTCGTTGGCGATCGGCGACTTCAACGTCGCGTCAAACGTCGTGTAGCGCCCCTCGAGCAGGACGCCCGCATAGCCGCGCGACTTGTACAGGAAGTCGTACTCGTAGCCGAAGCGCATGACGTCCCAGTTGAGCTCCGAGGTGACCGGCACCGCGATCGGATACAGGATCCCGTTGAAGACGATGTTGCGGCGGAAGGTCGTGCTTGCCGTGTAGTTCGCCGGCGTGTACTGGAACCGCAGCTTGTGCTTCTTCGCAGGCCGGACGACGACGCGCAGGTCCTTGAAGCGCGTCTGCTGGTAGCCCAGGTCGCTCGTCAGATCGATGTCCGATCCGACGATGCCGAACTGATCGCTCGAGATCTGGCCGAACAGGGTCGGGTTCCACAGCGAGCCGGCGACCTCGACGTGGTACTTCTCGCCGATGGCGCCCGAGGACCCGCCGCCGAAGCGATCCTGCGCGCTCGCCGGCTGCGCGAGCCACAGCGCCGCGGCGGCGAGGCCGACCAGAGCCATCACGTGCGGGCGCGACGTGTTCTGAGGCCGAAAACGCATTGTTATACTGCCTCCCATGCTTCGGGCGCTTGCGCGCCTCCTGCCGTACGTCCGGCGAACGCGTCGCCAGATGATCGCCGGTCTGCTCTGCATTCTCGCGGCGACCGCGCTCTCACTCGCGTCGCCGTGGCTGCTCAAGTACGTCATCGACGGCCTGTCGCAGGGACTCAGCCGGCGCCAGATCGGCCTCTACGCTGCGGCGATGCTCGCCCTGGCGATAGCCGACGGCGGGTTTCGATACCTGATGCGCAAAGTGCTTATCGGCGCATCCAGGCAGATCGAATATGACCTGCGCAACGATTTCTTCGCGCACCTCGAGCGCCTGCCGCTGGCCTACTTCCAGGCCAACCGCACTGGTGATCTCATGTCCCGTGCCACCAACGATCTCGGCGCCGTGCGCATGATGGTGGGCCCTGCGGTGATGTACTTCAGCAGCACCGCGCTCGGATTTGTAATCGCGATCGCATTGATGGCGGTCATCGACTGGCGCCTCACGCTGGTCGCGCTCCTGCCGCTGCCGGGGGTCACGATCGCCACGCACTACTTCGGGCGCGCGAGTCACGATCGGTTCGAGCGCATCCAGGCGCAGCTGTCCGAGCTCAGCGCCGTGGTGCAGGAGGCGCTGGCGGGCGTCCGGGTCGTCCGCGCGTACCGGCAGGAGCGCTTCGAGCTCGGGCGGTTTCGCGAGGCCAACGACGAGTACGTCCGCCGGAATCGCGGCCTGATCCGGCTGCAATCGGGGTTCTACCCGAGTCTCACGCTGTGTTTCGGGCTGAGCGGCTTGCTCGTGCTGTGGCTGGGCGGGCGCGACGTCATCGCCGGACGATTGACGCTCGGCGCGTTCGTCGCCTTCATGCGGTACCTGGTGCTGCTCAGCTGGCCCCTCATCGCGTTTGGCTGGGTCATCAACATCGTACAGCGCGGCGTCGCCTCGTGGGAGCGGATGCTCGAGGTGATGGACGCGCCGGCCGCGGGTGCGGACGCCGCGAGGGCGTCGGTCCCGCCGCTCACGGGCCGGCTCGACGTGAGGCGGCTCACGTTTCGCTATCCGTCGGCCGCGACCAACGCGCTCGAGGACGTGTCGTTCTCGCTCGCGCCCGGCCGCACGGTCGCGCTCGTCGGCGCCACCGGCTCGGGCAAGTCCACGCTCGTCAACCTGCTGCCGCGTCTGCACGAGCCGCCGCCGGGCACGGTCTTCGTGGACGACATGGACGTGCGATCCGTTCCGCTCGATCACCTCCGGCGCGCGATTGGCGTCGTGCCGCAGGAGCCCTTTCTGTTCTCCGACACGGTCGGCGGGAACGTCGCGTTCGGGCTGGACGACGCCCTCGACCAGGACGCCGCACGGGCGCGCGTCGCCGAGGCGGTGGCGACCGCCGGGCTGTCCGCGGACGTCGCCGGCTTTCCCCACGGCCTGGACACCGTCGTGGGCGAACGCGGGATCACGCTGTCGGGCGGGCAGAAACAGCGCGTTGCGATCGCGCGCGCGCTGGCGATCGACCCGCGCGTGCTGGTCCTCGACGACGCGCTCTCGGCGGTCGACACGGCGACGGAGGAGGCGATTCTGCACCGGCTGCGCGCGGTCCGACGATCGCGCGCGTGCCTCATCGTGTCGCACCGCGTCTCGACCGTGCGCGACGCCGACGAGATCGTCGTCCTCTCCGCCGGCCGCGTCGCCGAACGCGGCACCCACGACACGCTCGTCGCCGCCGGCGGGCTCTACGCCGACATGCACCGGCGCCAGTTGCTGGAGGAGGAAATGCGACAGTGGGGCGGGACGCCGTGAACGACGACGTCCTCGGCAAGGCGTACGACGCGCGGCTGATGAGGCGGCTCCTCGTGTACCTGCGGCCGCATGTCGCCGCCGTCTGCGTGGCGTTCGTGGCGATCGCGGGCGGATCAGCGGTTGATTTGGCCCAGCCGTGGCTGACGCAGCAGGCGATCGATCGCTTCATATCGACGGGCGACACGGCCGGCCTGGCGCGACTGGCGCTCGTGTTCCTCGTGCTGTTGATGGTCGGGTTCGTGTGCGATTACGGCCAGACGTTCGTCCTGCAGACGACCGGACAGAAGATCATGCACACGCTGCGCATGCAGGTGTACGCGCACCTGCAGCGACTCGACCTCAAGTTCTACGACCGCCACCCGGTCGGGCGGCTGATGACGCGCGTCACGACCGACGTGGACGCGCTCAACGACCTGTTCGCGTCCGGCGTCATCACGGTCTTTGGCGACGTGTTCGTCCTGACCGGCATCATCGTCATGATGCTCGTGATGAGCTGGCGGCTGGCGCTCGTCGCCTTCGTCGTGCTGCCGGGCATCGCCTGGGTGACCGCGTGGTTCCGCCGCAACGTCCGCGAATCCTACCGTGAGATCCGCGGCCTGGTCGCCCGGTTGAACGCCTTCCTCCAGGAGCACATCACGGGCATCGCGACCGTCCAGCTCTTCGCCGAGGAGCCGCGCACGTTCCGCCGGTTCGACGCGATCAACCGCAGCCACCGCGATGTGAACATCACGTCCATCTTCTTCTACGCCGTCTTCTACCCGGCGATCGAGATCCTGGCCGCGATCTCCGGCGCGCTGGTCATCTGGATCGGCGGCGGCTGGGCCGAGCACGGCATCGTGTCCGTGGGCGTGCTCGTCGCCTTTCTGCAGTACTCGCGGCGGTACTTCCAGCCCATCAGCGACCTGTCGGAGAAGTTCAACATCCTGCAGGCCGCGATGGCGGCCTCCGAACGGATCTTCGCGCTGCTCGACACGCCGGTCGAGCTCGCCGTGCGCGCGGCGCCCGTGCGTCGGCCCGCCGGCTCGCCCGGCCGCATCGAGTTCGACCATGTGTGGTTCGCCTACGAGGGCGACCACTACGTGCTGCGCGACGTGTCCTTCGTCATCGAGCCCGGCCAGCGCGTCGGAATCGTCGGGGCGACGGGGTCGGGCAAGACGACGCTCATCAGCCTGCTCCTGCGCTTCTACGACGTCAATCGCGGACGCATCCTCGTGGACGGCGTGGACGTGCGGGATCTGGATCCGGCCGACCTG
Organism: Vicinamibacterales bacterium; assembly: GCA_035519535.1. Classification (GTDB taxonomy): domain Bacteria; phylum Acidobacteriota; class Vicinamibacteria; order Vicinamibacterales; family SCN-69-37; genus DATEGZ01. The sequence continues at coordinate 19,387 of DATIWF010000116.1, forward strand.
CGCGGCCTGTTCGGCCTCGTCCTGCAGGACGTGCACCTGTTCACCGGGACGATCGCGAGCAACGTGCGACTCGGCCGGGACGACATCAGCGACGAGGCGATTCGGAAGGCCGCGCGCGCCGTGCATGCCGACGCATTCATCAACGCGCTGCCCGGGGGCTTCGAGGCCGCGGTGGCCGAGCGCGGCGCGACCCTGTCGGTGGGGCAGAAGCAGCTGCTGGCCTTTGCGCGCGCCCTGGCCTTCGAGCCTGCCGTCCTGGTCCTCGACGAGGCGACCTCGAGCATCGATACCGCCACCGAGGCCCTCATCCAGGACGCGCTCCACGCGTTGATGGCCGGGCGCACCGTGCTGGCGATCGCGCACCGGCTGTCGACCATCCAGGACATGGACGCCATTCTCGTCCTGCACAAGGGAGAGCTCTGCGAGCAGGGCACGCATCAGGCGCTGCTGGCGCGCCGGGGGCTCTACTACCGGCTCTATCAGCTTCAGTTCCGGGACCAGGCCGTCGCCGGGGCCGTCGGGGCAGGCGCGGCGGGCGAGGCTACTTGATGGCGGGCGCGGTGTTCTTCGGGTTCCAGCCGAGGCGCAGGACGGTCAGGACGATGTCGCGGCGCCCGAATTCCACCGCCTCGTCGCAGTTCCACATGTAGAGATCGACGTGGCGTCCCAGCACCTTGGGCCCGGTGTCCATCACCGTGTAGATCCCGCGGTATTGCTCGGGCACGCCGTCCACGGAGACGACCGATCCCTCGGGCAGGAGGACCTCGTCCGCCGCCGCAATCCCCGCCTGCACGTCGACGCCGGACGATGTCGTCTGGCCGCGGCAGTAGGCGGTGGCGATGAAGTCCAGCCGTTGACCGGCCGTGACTTTGCCCCGCGCGTCGGCCATCGGATTGATGCGCGACGTGTTGCGCGAGTCAATCACCGTGGCGTCGTACAGAAGCACGACCGCGGCGGCCGTCAGGACCGTCGCCAAGAGCTTCCGCCGAAAGGAGCGCGAGAGCAGCATCGGGGTCTGGGGACGCCTCTAGCGTAACGGGTGACGACGGTGAAACGGAAGCGAATACGCGCGCCCGGCGAGGACAATCAAGTAATTGAAAACAAAGGGATTACAGAAATCGAACGCGCCCGGACCGGGAGGCCAGACTCGGGTGGCGGGCGCTCGGGTTTGTCGGCCGGCCGGTCAGAAGTGTGCGAAACCCTGGCCCAGGGGCTCGAGCGTTCCGCCGCGGTCGAGCCAGACACCCGGTTCGGCCGTGAGCCGGCCCACGTGCGTCAGGCCGACGTCGCTGCAGAGGCGGCCGGCCGCGCGGAAAGCCCCGCGCCAGCGCGGCCGCACCGCAAACAGCAGCTCGTAGTCCTCGCCGCCGGAGACAGCGAGCGCCAGCGCGTCGCCATGCGTGCGCTGCGCCCACGATCGGGCGCCGGGATGAACCGGAACCCTGGCTGCATCGATCACGGCACCGGTGTGACTCGCCGCGGCGATTTGCCTCACGGCATCGGCGAGCCCGTCGGAGAGGTCCATGCAGGCGGCGGCAGCGCGCGCGCGGCCCATGGCCGTGCCGCAGCGCAGCCGCGCGTCAGGCCGTTCGTACCGGGCGACGCACTCGGCCTCCTCGGGCTGCAGCTCCGGCCGCTTCGCGCCGGTGCTGAGCATCGCCAGGCCAGCGGCGGCGGCGCCCACCGTGCCGGTCAGATACAGCTCGTCACCGGGCCGGCCGCCGTCCCGACGGAGGACTCGGCGCCGGTGGACCGACCCGAGCGCGATCGAGTCCGCGACGAGCGGTCCGGGGGATCGCGAGAGGTTGCCGCCGACGAGCGGCGCGCCGGCACGCGAGGCCAGCGCGAGGAACGCGTCGATGAACTCGTCGAACTCGCGGAGCGGCAGGTCCGGCGGCAGGGCCAGCGAGAGCAGCGACGCGCGCGGCGTCGCGCCCATCGCCGCCAGGTCGCTCAGACTCACGGCGAGCGCCTTGTGTCCGACCGCCGCGAGGGGCGTCCAGTCGCGCCGGAAGTGCACGGTCTCGACGAGCGAGTCGGTCGTGACGACCGTCAGCTCGCCCCGCAGCGGCTCGATGACCGCCGCATCGTCGCCGATGCCGATTGGAATCCACGCCGGCGGAGATCCGGCGCGCGCGCGCAGGCGTTCGATGAGACCGTGTTCGCCGACTGAAGCGACCGTCGCGTCACTCATCGAGGGTCCTCGATGCGGTGACGCGCCGGCCGTTTGGGAAAGGGCCCCGCTTTGCCGTGTGGGGAGGTCGTTTGAACCTGCATATGCAGGTGGAGCCGCTCAGAGCCGCGCTTCAGGCTTCCTCACCACGGAGGCGTGCACACCACGCGGCGTCGCCGCTCACTCGTTGGTAAAACGTTGGCTCAAGCGACGCTCCGAACCATCACGAACAAAGCAGGGAGCTCAATAACGCTGACTGGATCTTAGCAGACAAAGGGGAGAGGAGAGAGGCAAAGGGCAGAAATGCACACTTCTGCCCTCGGCCTTGACAGGGTCTACTGATTGACCGCTCTGACCCGCGCGTCGGTGAGCACGGCGTCCAGGAGCTGCTCGATCGCGGCGGCGCGGGACGTCCACTCGCCCTCCGAGGCCGACGTGCTGGCGCGCGCGTGGAAGAGCTCGTCCACGATGTTGAGCGCCGCGATGACGGCGACGCGCAGCGCGTCGGTGCTGGCCAGCTCGCGCGCGGCCATCTGCATCTTCTCGTCGAGATACGTCGCCAGCTCGGCGATGTACTGAGGGTCGAGCTCGCTCCGGACGGCGTAGCGCTGGCCGTGGATGTCGACGTGCACGACGCGGCTCTTTGTCATCGCGTGGGCCGGTTCGATCAGAGATTGAGCTTGTCGATCTGCGCGATCATCTGGACGACGCGGTTGCGGATGAGCTCGCGCTCCTCGCGCAGCGTGACGACTTCGGCGGAGGCGCCCGACGCTTCCGTCAGCCGCGCGCGCGCCGCGTCGACCTCGCGTTCGAGGCGCGCGACTTCGTCGAGCGCCTTCGCGCGATCGTTGCGCAGGCTGTCGACGAGGCTGATGAGGTGCCGGACTTTCTCTTCGAGACGATCGATGGGCTGCAGATCTACGGCAGTGGCGGCGCGAACCATTCGGCTACTCCGTCCGTTGATCTGACCCGCCGCGCAACACCGCGCCGTGCTCGCGCACGAGCGCCGCGACGATCGCGTCAACGGCTTGCTGGACTTCCATGTCCGTCAACGTCCGGTCGCCCGCCCGGAACGTCAGACGCAGCGAGAGGCTGATCTGCCCGCTCGGCACGCCCTGGCCCTGGTAGCGATCGAACTCGCGCACGGCGACGAGTGTCGCCGGCGCGTTGCGACGGATCGTGCCACGAACGTCCGCGGCTGGCAAGCGGTCCGAGACGACAATCGACAGATCTCTCACGATCGACGGGAAGCGCGGGAGCGGCGTGATGGCCCGCAAGGCCGGCGCGCCGGGTCCCAGGGCGTCCAGATCGAGCTCGCCGGCGAAGACCTCGTCGGCCGGACCGAGTCCGCGCGTCGCCGAGAGCTGTCCGATCCACCCGACCGTGGCGCCGTCGAGCTGCAGATGCGCGCTGCGTCCCTCGCGACACCACGTCAGGCCGGCGCCGCCCGACACCTCGATCTCCCGTCCGTACGCCGCCGCCAGGAGCGACGCCACGCCCTTCGCGTCCGTGAAGCCCATCGGCCCGCCGTTGCCGCTCCAGTGCGTGCCGCGCGACCCGGTCAGCACCCAGCCGACGCACTGGCGCTCGCCCTTGGCCGAAAACACGGTGCCGATCTCGAACAGCCGCACATCGGCGGACTCGCGCCGCCGGCTGTGCGCCAGCGAGTCGACCAGGCCCGGCACGAGCGACGGCCGGAGCGTCGCGAACTTCTCGGACAGCGGGTTGGTGAGCGTCAGCCGGTCGCCCTCGCCCGCAAACGCTGCCGCCCACGCGTCTTCGATGAACGTGAAGGTGACGGCCTCCTGGAGGCCGGCGCCGCACAGGAGCCGCCGCAGAGCCCGACCTCGCACGACGCCCGGGAATGGCGGCCGGGGTGGCGTGCGCAGGGCCGGGAAGGACGCCGGTATTCGGTCGAAGCCCCAATGTCGGCCGACCTCCTCGATCAGGTCGGCCTCGCGAGCGACGTCCACGCGGAAGGCCGGCACGGCGACCGACCAGCCCTGGCCGGCCGCCGTGGGTGCGAAGCCCAACCGGGTCAGAATCCGTTCGACGTCGGCGTCGGGCACCGTGTCGCCCAGCAGGCGCCTGAGATGTCCGCGATCGAGGGCGAGATTGCGCGGTGTGGCCTGGTGCGGATAGATATCGCTCACCGGCCCGACGAACTTGCCCGCGCCCGTCTTCTCGAGGAGCAGCCGGAACCGCGCGAGCGCGCGCACGGGGGCGGTGAGGTCGGCGCCGCGTTCGAAGCGCGCGGACGCCTCCGTCTTGAGCCCCAGCTTCTTGCTGGTCGTCCGGACCGACACCGGCTGAAACCAGGCGCTTTCGATGGCGATCTTCGTCGTGCCGGACGAGACCTCCGAATCGGCGCCGCCCATGAGCCCCGCGATGGCGACCGGTCTGTCGCGATCCGCAATCACGAGCATCGTCTCGTCGAGAGCGCGGTTCTGGCCGTCGAGGGTCGTCAGACGCTCGCCGCCCCGCGCGCGCCGGACGCGAATTTCCGGGCCGGCCAGCTTCACGACGTCGAACGCGTGCATGGGATGGCCCAGCTCGAGCATCACGTAGTTGGTGACGTCGACGACGTTGTTGATCGGGCGGACGCCGGCGGCGGTGAGCCGCGCGGCGAGCCAGTCGGGCGAGGGGCCGACCATGACGTCTGCGACCGCGAGCGCGTAGCGCCCGCAGCCCGGGTCGCCGACGGAGACCTTGACCGACGCGGCGCCGCTCGTCGTCGCCGCCAGTTCGGGCGCCCGGAGGTCGACGCCGAATGCGGCGGCGGCCTCGCGCGCCAGACCGTACACGCTCAGGCAATCCGGCCGGTTGGCGGTGATCTCGAAGTCGACCACCTCGCCCTCGATGCCCTCGACGTTGAAGCCGCACGCGCCGAGACGCGAGGCGACCGCCTTCGCGTCCGCCGGCACGTCGGCGAATTCGCGGAGCCAGGAGACCGGCACCCTCATGGCGCGAGCTGCTCGAGGAAGCGCAGGTCGTTCTCGAAGAACATCCGGATGTCGTCGACGCGATAGAGCAGGATGGCCAGCCGCTCGATGCCCATCCCGAAGGCGAATCCCGTGTACTTGTCCGCGTTGTACCCGACGGCCTCGAAGAGCGCCGGGTGGACCATGCCGCAGCCGAGGATCTCGAGCCAGCCGGTCTGCTTGCAGAGGCCGCAGCCCCGCCCGTGACAGCCCTGGCACTCGACGTCGAGCTCGGCCGACGGCTCCGTGTACGGGAAGAAGCTCGGGCGGAACCGCGTCTTGATTCCGGCACCGAAGAAGGCCTCGGCGAATGCCGTGAGGGTGCCCTTCAGATCGGCCAGGCTGATGCCCTCGTCGACGAACAGGCCCTCGACCTGCGTGAACATCGGCGTGTGCGTCGCGTCGAAGTTGTCGCGGCGGTAGACGCGGCCGGGCGCGATGATCCGCACCGGAGGCGGGTGCGTCTCCATGTAGCGGATCTGCATGCCCGACGTGTGCGTGCGCAGGAGCGTGCCCGCGCGGCCGGCGGGCGCCGAAGCCGCCACTGGATGCTCGAGGTACAGCGTGTCCTGCATGTCGCGCGCCGGGTGCTCGGGCGGCATGTTGAGCGCCTCGAAGTTGTGCCAGTCGTCCTCGATTTCGGGCCCTTCGATGATCTGACAGCCCATCGCCGCGAAGATGTCCTCGACGCGCTCCCTGACGTGCGTCAGCGGGTGGCGCCGGCCGACGGGCGGAATCCGGCCGGGCAGCGTGATGTCCACGCTGCCGGCGACGGGCGCCTGCGCGAGCAGCTCCAGCTCCCGGAGCTCGAGCGTCTGATCGATCTCGTGCTTGAGCGCGTTGGCGGCGGCGCCGAACGCCGGGCGGGCCGCCGGCGGCTGAAACGAAATCTGCTTGAGCGCGAAGTTCAGCTCGCCCTTCGTCCGGCCGAGGAAGCGATCGCGCACGGCTTTGAGGTCGGCCGGCGTCGCGACGACGGCCATGGCCTCGTGGAACCGCGCGCGGATCTTGTCAATCTCGGGATGCGAGTCGGTCATGACGGGCTCACGTCAGGCACGAAGCATAGCGTGTCAGGCGCGAGATGCCAACGCGGGACGCGAATGCCAACACCGGGTCACCACGAAGCTCACGAAGCGTGGCCGCGCCGAGCCTCAGCACGGCATAGCGCAAGGTTTGTCGCGCGCCGTCGATCGCGCTTGGCTTCGCCGGGCCGTCAGATCGACGGCGCCGCGGCCGGCCTTCGTGTCCTTCGTGGTGGACCCTCGACGCGCTACGCCGGGCGGGCCGGCTGCGCCTTCTGCGCTTGCGCGGCGAGGGACGCAAACGCCGACGGATGGTTCACCGCGAGCTCGGCCAGGCTCTTGCGATCAAGACCGACGCCCGCGGCCTTCAGGCCGCTGATGAGCTGTCCGTAGCTCAGGCCGTGCTGGCGCGCCGCGGCGTTGATGCGCACGACCCACAGCCGGCGGAAGTCGCGCTTCTTGCGGCGCCGGCCGGTGTACGCGTAGGCCAGCGCCTTGTCGACCGATTCCTGCGCGGCCTGGTACAGCTTGCTCTTGGTGGCGTAAAACCCTTTCGCGCGCTTCAGCAGCTTCTTGCGCTTGGCGCGGCGATGCGGGCCTCTCTTGACCCTCGGCATATACCCTCACGGGAAGTTTGAAGTTAGCAGCCAGAAGTTAGAAGTTCCTTCGAGCGTGGACCCTGTCAATCGTACGGGAGCATCCGCCTCAGCCGCGCGGCGTCGGCGGCGGCGACGACTTCGGTGCCGCGCATGTGGCGCTTGCGCTGCTTCGGCTTGCTGGTGAGGATGTGGCGCCGGAAGGCCTTGGGGCGCATGAATTTGCCCGTCCCGGTCTTCTTGAAACGCTTGGCCGCGCCGCGGTGGCTCTTGATCTTTGGCATCGTCGTCCTCGGTCCCTCGTCCTCAGTCCGTGTTCGTCAGTTTCGTCGCGCGCCGCCCGGTCGCGGCGCGAGAATCGTGTGCAGCTGGTTGCCTTCCTTTTGCGGCGCGGTCTCCGTGACCGCGACCTCGCTCAGGTCCGTGATCAGCCGGTCCAGGATCCGGTGGCCGATTTCCGGGTGCGCGTTCTCGCGCCCGCGGAAGAAGATCGTCGCCTTGACCTTGTCGCCCTCCGAGAGGAAGCGCTCGATGTGCTTCTTCTTGAACTGGTAGTCGTGCTCGTCGACCTTCGGCCGGAACTTGATCTCCTTGACCTCGATCACCTTCTGGTGTTTCTTCGCCGCGCGCGCCCGCTTCTGCTGCTCGTATTGGTACTTGCCGAAATCCATGATTCGGCACACCGGCGGTATGGCGGTCGGTGAGATCTCGACCAGGTCGAGTCCCTTGCTTCTCGCCAGCGCGAGTGCCTGCGGTGGCGGCATGATGCCCAGCTGCTGGCCGGTGTCGTCGATGACGCGGATTTCGCGCACCCTGATACGTTCGTTCGTCCGAACGCGGTCGTCACGGCGTGGCCCTCGATCGAAAGCGATAACCTACCTCCCCGGCTAGTCGGCGGGGCCTCCCGAGCGCGCGGCGATCGCGCGCCTCGCCGACGTGACAAAGTCATCCACCGGCCGCGCGCCCAGATCGCCGCCCGACCGGCTCCGGACCGCGACCGTGCCCTCGGCCGCCTCCCGGTCGCCCACTACCAGCATATACGGCACTTTCTTCAGCTGGGCCTCCCGGATCTTAAACCCGATCTTCTCCTGCCGGTCGTCGAGCTCCACCCGCAGCCCGGCGGACGCGAGCCGCGCCCGGACCGAGTCGGCGTACTCGATGTGCCGGTCGGCGATCGGCAGGAGCACCGCCTGGACCGGCGCCAGCCAGAGCGGGAACGCCCCGGCGTAGTGCTCGATCAGGAGCGCGATGAATCGCTCGAAGCTGCCGAAGATCGCGCGATGGATGACGACCGGCCGATGTTCGGCGTTGTCCGCGCCGGTGTATTTCAGCTCGAACTGCTGCGGCAGCTGGTAGTCGAGCTGGATCGTCGCGCACTGCCACTTGCGGCCGAGCGCGTCGGTCACCGAAAAGTCGATCTTCGGCCCGTAGAACGCGCCGTCGCCCTCGTCGATCGTGTAGGCCTGGCCCGCGGCGGCGAGCGCCTTCTTCAGCTCGCTCTCGGCGTGGTCCCAGGTCGCCTTCTCGCCGAGATACTCGGCGGGCCGCGTCGCGAGCGTCATCTCGGGCGTGAGGCCGAAGTCGTCGTACACGCGGCGCACGAGACGGAGCAGCCGCTCGACTTCCTCGCCAATCTGATCCTCGCGCAGGAAGATGTGGGCGTCGTCCATGATGAACTCGCGCACGCGCGTCAGGCCGCTCAGCACGCCCGACGCCTCCATCCGGTGGAGCACGCTCTGCTCGTGGATGCGCATCGGCAGATCACGGTAACTGCGCACTTCGCTGCCGAACAGGAGCATGTGTCCGGGGCAGTTCATCGGCTTCAGGCCGGACCGGTTCTCCTCGGAATCCGATTCGATGAGGAACATGTTCTGGCGGTAGTGCGCCCAGTGTCCCGACGTCTGCCACAGCGCCTTGTTGAACACCAGAGGCGCGCGCACTTCGACGTACCCCGCCGGGAACAACACCTCACGCATGTAGTTGCCGAGCAGGTGGACCAGCGTCGTCCCCTTCGGGAGCCAGAACGGCTCGCCGGGGGCCCAGTGGTGGAACCAGAACAGCCCGAGCTCGCGGCCGAGTTTCCGGTGGTCGCGCTTCTTGGCTTCCTCGACCTGCGTCAGGTGCGCCTTGAGGTCGTCTTCCTTGAAGAACGCGGTGCCGTAGATGCGCTGCATCGGCTGATTGCGCGCATCGCCCTTCCAGTACGCATTCGACACCGAGAGCAGCTTGAATGCCTTCAGGCTCTTGGTCGACGGCACGTGCGGGCCGACGCAGAAATCGACGAAGGTGTCGCGATCCTTGATCGTGTAGCACGACACCTCAGTCTGGCCCTCGGTCTTCTCCTGAATGAGCTGGACCTTGAGCGGCTCGCCGCGCTTGGTGAAGAACTCGATGGCTTCCTGCTTCGGCCACAGCTGCCGTTCGTACGGCAGGTCCTGCGACGCGAGGTCGCGCATCTTCGCTTCGATCTTCTCGAGGTCCTCGGGCACGAACGGCCGCGGCACGACGAAGTCGTAGAAGAAACCCTCGTCGGTCGCCGGTCCGATGCCGCACTGCGCACCCGGGAACAAGTTGGTGACGGCCGCCGCCAGCAGATGCGCCGTCGAATGACGGTAAAGATGCAGCGCGGCCGGGCCATCGGGCGTGAGGATCTTCAGTGACGCATCCCGGTCGAGCGGATAGGTCAGGTCGACGAACTGCCCGTTCACTTCCGCGGCGAGCGCTTTCTTCATCACGCTCTGCGGCAGCGCCGTCGAGGCGAACTCCCGCACCGGCGTGCCGCGCGGCACGCTCTTCTGGGACCCATCGGGGAGAGTCACTGTAATGGAGGACATCTGACAAGTCAGAGGTTGGTAGGCACGGGCGGACTCGAACCGCCGACCTCCTGCATGTCAAGCAGGCGCTCTAACCAGCTGAGCTACATGCCTAGGATTCCGTCTGCCGGCCCGCCGCGCGAATGCCGAACGCCCAGTATAGCGGAGTCTCGGGCCCGCACGCACCTCGCACCCGGCACGCCGCCTCGCGCACTACTTCTTGACCTTCAGCTGCTCGACGGCCTTGGCGAGCGCAGCGTCCGTCGTCGGGGGCGCTTCGCCGAAGGGCACGACCGGCTGTTCGACGGCCACATTCGGCCGCAGGCCGCGCTCGTGGATGGGGGTGCCGTCCGGCAGGACGTACCGCTGCGTCGTCATCCAGAACGCACGGTTGTCCGGCAGTTTGACGAGGCGCTGTACGCCGGCGATGCCCCCCGTCGGTTCGCCGACGAGCGACGCCCGGGAGTTCGCCTGAAGCGCGGCGGCAAAAACCTCGGCGGCGTTGGCCGTGCCGCTCGAAACCAGCAGGACGGCCGGGGCCGTCACCGCGCCGTCGCCCGGTCCCGCCATCGTCACGGTCTTGTTGTCCGCGCGGCCAGCGAGCGTCGCGATCGTGCCCGACTTGAGAAACAGCCGCGCCGCCGCGATGCCATCGGCGGGCGCGCCGTCAGCCGTTCCGCGGATGTCGATGACGAGCCCTGACGAGCCCTGCGCCTCGTCGGCGATCTTCTTGATCGCGGCCGGGACGTCGTGCGTGAACCGCGCGATGCGGATGTAGGTTTCGCCGCCAGGCAGCTTCTTGCTCGTGACGACGTCGCCGGTCGACGTCGCACGCACGAGCGTCACCTCGTGGGGGTCCGCGGCGCTGCTGCGAAGAACCAGGAGGCGCACGCTCGACCCGGCCGTGCCGCGCAAAAGGCGCGTGCCGGTGAGCGCCGACATCTCGCGCGCCGGCTTGCCGTCGATCATCCGGATGTAATCGCCGGTGCGCAGTCCCGCGAGCGCGGCGGGCGATCCATCCTCGACGCCGACGATGCGCAGCCAGACCTGCCGCGTGACGACAAGCCCGACGCCGGCCGGCGGCAGCGGCGTGCCGGCCTCGATCGCCTGCATTTCCTCGGGCAAAAGGTACGCGCTCGAGGGGTCCAGCCCATCGGCCAGCCCGCGCATCGCGCCGTCCATCACCTTGTCCACGTCCACCGGCTCGACGTAGCTTGTGAGGATCAGATTCACCACCTGGCCGAACAAGCGGAGGTCGGCGAATGCCTGCTGCGTGCCCCCGCCGGTCGGCGTCGCGCTCAGGAGCCCTCCCACGCCCACAAACAGCACGAGGGGCGTCGAGATCAGCAGCACCAGCAGACGGGTCTTGAAGGACATGGATCTCATTATCAGGCACCAGGCAGGAAGATCAAAGGCACGAGGCACTGGTGAGCCTCGCGCGCAACAGTGTCTAGTGCCTAGTGCCTAGTCCCTAGTGCCTGCCCTCATTGGCACGTGCGCCGTTCCGAGGCGTTTTCGCACGGTTCCACAGGCGGTCCATCGCCGGCTCGAGGAACCGGCCGTACCGCGCGAGGGCGAGGTGGTGTTGTTCCGAGCGCGCACGATGGCGCGCCGTCGCGGCGCTGTCAAGCCCTGGCGCGCGTCGCGCGCGCCAGCATCACGCTCGCGACCAGCAGGAGCGGCGCCGACGTCGCACCCGGCAGCCAGCGCTGGAAATACGCCGAGCCGACGAGGTGGCCCAGGCCGTTGAAGAACATGATGACCGCCAGGATCCACGACGCCAGGCGCGTGCCGACCGCGCCTCGACGGACCAGCGGTGTGAGCAGGCCCAGGATGATCACCACCAGGATGAGGCCCGCCAGCCAGGCATCGAACTCGAACGTTGGCATCGGGAACCAGGCGATCCGCGACCGAATTCTCAGCACGAGCGGGTTGTAGAACTCGAGGAAGTGCGTGAGCGCTTCGTCGGCGACGTGCAGCGCCAGCGCCGCGACGAGCAGGAGCCAGGCGCGCGCGTGACGCATCGCCGGCGGGACCGCGTCCGTCATCGCCCCTCTGAGATTAGAACAGCGGCTTGCCGTCGATGGTGCCGGGAATCGCGACGCCGAAGAACTTCAGCACGGTCGGCGCGATATCGATGATGCGCGGGCTCGAGCGCGTGATCGGCTTGCTGCTGACGAACACGCCGGCGGTCGTCTGGTAGTCGAAGCCGCAGTGGTCGCCGCTCCACTTCTGAGTGTTCGGATAGACGAGGCCCTGCGGCGAGCCGCCCAGCGTCGTCTGCCATGACACGCGATAGCCGTCCTCGAAGCCGACCTGCAGATCCGGGGCGTTGCCGAGGAACTCGCCGGAGTACACGTCGTCGCGTTTGTAGACGTTGCGGACGATGCGGTGATAGTCGTCCGGATCCACGAAGGCCAGGAGCTTGCCCTTGATTTCGTCGGCGAGCGCGCTCGCCTCGGCGCCCGGGCTCACGATGCCCTGGCCCTCGCGGCCGCGCATGTTGATGTAGATCTGCCCGAGGCCCATGCTGTAGGCCTTCGTCCGGCTCCAGTCGACGTTCTCCCAGTACTCGCCGCCGCCGAAGAGATCGGAGAGCTTCTTGTCCTTGGAGGGCTCGTTGCCCTTGATCGTCATGTAGCCCTGCTGGACGAGCCACGTGTTGAGATTGACGGCCTTGCGCCACGCGTGGAAGCCATGGTCGGAGACGATCATGATGGTCGCGCCCGGCGGCGCGGCGTCCATCACCTGGCCGACGAACTGATCCGCGCGCTTGTAGACGCGCTCGATCGAGTCGCCGAACTTCGCGGCGAGGTCGGCGTTGTACGCGGGATGCGCCGGGTCGAGCAGCCGGAACATCATGTGCTGCACGCGGTCGGTCGATTCGATCACCCCGACGAGCAGATCCCAGTCGTTGCCGCCCAGCCGATCGAGGATGACCTTGGCGCGGTCGTCGAATGCGCGCATCAGGTCGTCCATGAACGCCTGCTCGTCGATGCGCTCCTCGCGGAGCGGGTTGGTGGCTTCGGCCCACCCGAGCGTGCGGAACGGCCCGAGCCGCTTGTAGAGATCCGCCGCGAGGCCCGAGGGCGCCGACAGCGGCACGGGCGGCTCGTCGGGCCGGAAATTGATCGGCGAGGCGTAGAGCCGGAGCTCGTTGTCGGCCTGCTCGAGGTAGAAGAGCAGCATGCCGTGCACGCGGATGAAGACGTTGATCGTGAAGTCGACGTTGATCCACGTGCTCCACTCGCCGGCCTTGAGCGTGAACGACTGGCCCGCGACCGACAGCGTCGCCTGGCCGCTGCCGCGCGTCCACGCGATGTCGAGCGGCAGCGACGCGTCCTCGTTGACCTGCAGCTCCGCGACGGCCGTGCGATCCGCGTCGCTCAGCTTGCCCTTCCCGAAGATTTCCTTCACTTTCTTCTTGATGATCGGATTCGGCGGGCCCGTGAGCTTGGTATGGGCGACGCCGCTCTCGAACGTCAGGTGCTTGAGGTCGCCCGCCATCTCGCTGTTGCCTTCTTCGTAGCGGCTGAGGTCGGTCGCCCAGTACGAGTACGTGCCGATCGTGCCGCGCACGTCGGGGGTCGGCAGGCCGGCCAGCAGCTCGCCGTCGGGCACGTCCTCGGGCGGGAAGGTGACGGGCACCGTGAGCACCTCGCTGCGCACGCCCGCCTGGCCCGCCGTGACCCAGAACGACGTGCCGCCGCGGATGCTCGTGATCTTCGGGCGCGACAGCGGCATCCAGTTGAAGAGGAACGTCGGCGGCTGTGTGTGGACGATGCCGAGGTCGGGGATGTAGGTCTGGAGGTCGCGCACGAGGAAATCGTAGATGTTGTGCTTGCCCGGATTGACGCCCGTGGCGAACGACGCCCAGGACGTCGGCGATTCGGGCGACACGGTCGTCTCGAGCCGGCCGAGCGTGCCGGCCTTGATGAGACTCGCGAACGCCGGCATCTCGCCGCGCTCGAGGTACAGATCGAGGAGCGTCGGATCGAGACCGTCGAAGCCGAGGATCACGAGCTTCTGGCGTGCTGGCGGCGCCGGGCGCGCGCACGCCGTCCACCCGACGGCGAGCCCGCACGCAAGCGCGGCGGCTGTCCAGCGGCGTCGCATGCCTGCAGTGTATCGCGAACGGCCGAGCGACTTTGCTACGCTACGTGTATGCGCTTCCTCGGCGTCGACTTCGGGCGCCGCCGGATCGGGCTGGCGGTGTCCGACGCGACCGGCGTGCTCGCGCGTCCGTGGCGCACGATCGGCGCCGGGGCAACGCCGCGCGCGTCGGCCGCGGAGCTCGCGACGCTGATCGAGGGCGAACCGGCGGACGCGGATCTCTCCGAGCTTGGCGGCGTCGTCGTCGGGCTGCCGCGAAAACTGGGCGGCGAGGATACGGATCAGACCGGCGCGGCCACGGAGTTCGCGCGCGCGCTCGGCGACCTCACGCACCTGGAGGTCCACCTGCAGGACGAGCGTCTCACCAGCCACGAAGCCGACGCTCGGCTGGCGGAGCGGGAGAAAGACTGGCGGAAGCGCAAAGTGAAGCTCGACGCCGCCGCGGCCGCCATCATCCTGCAGGACTTCCTCGACGCGCGCATGCGGAGGACCGCGGCCAGCGCCGATAAGGCACAAGACGCCGGATGCTGAAGCGTCTCGCGATTGTTTTCCTGATGCTCGTGGCGGCGGCGGGGGCGGGCGCCTGGTGGATGAAGGTCCGCCTGGACACGCCGTACCGCGCGTTCCAGGACGCCGAGGTGTTCGTCGATCTGCCGCCGGGGACCGGCGTCTCCGCGATCGGCGAGCGCCTGAGCGACGCCGGGGTGGTTCCCGATCCGTGGACGTTCCGGCTGGCCGTGCGGCTGGCGGGCGTCGAGCGCCGTCTTCAAGCCGGCGAGTACCGCTTCGCCGCGGCGGCGACACCGCGCGAAGTGGCGCTGCGACTGGCCCGCGGCGACGTCTACACGAAATCGATCACGTTTCCGGAAGGCTTGACGGTCGAGGAGATGGCTGCGGTCTTCGGGCGGAGCGGGCTCGGCACGCCCGCGGATTTCGAGGCGGCGGCCTCGGACGTGGCGCTCGTCGCCGAGCTGGATCCCGACGCGCAGACACTCGAGGGCTATCTTTTTCCGAGCACCTACGCGCTGCCGCGCCGCGCCGGCGCCACGGGCACGGTTGTCGCCATGGTCAACGGATTCACGCACGCGTTCGACGCGCGCCTGCGTGCGGACGCCGCCGCGCGCCACCTGACGCCGCGCGAAGTCGTGACGCTCGCCTCGATCATCGAGAAGGAAACATCGCGGCCGGAGGAACGACCGATCGTCTCGGCCGTCTACCAGAACCGGCTGCGGATTGGCATGTCGCTCCAGTGCGATCCGACGGTCATCTACGCGCTCATGCTGGCCGGCCGGTGGGACGGCAACATTCGCAAGTCCGACTTGCAGATCGATTCGCCCTACAACACCTACCGGCACCCGGGGCTCCCGCCCGGGCCCATCGCGTCGCCCGGTCGGTCAGCCCTCGACGCCGCCGTGCACCCCGCCGACGTCAAGTACCTCTACTTCGTCAGCCGCAACGACGGCACGCACGTCTTCGCCGAGACCCTCGAGGAGCACAACCGGAACGTCGCGAGGTACCAGATCGGACGCGGGCGGCCGCATTGATGATTGGGGATCGGTGATTGGCGATTGGAATTGAGCGATCGGTGATTGGCGATTGCATTGAGCGATTGGCGATTGCGCTGAGCGATTGGCGATTGCACTGAGCGATTGGCGATTGCACTGACCGATTGCCCGATTGCACTGACCGATTGCCCGATTGCGCTGAGCGATTGCCCGATTGCGCTGAGCGATTGCCCGATTGCGTTGATCGATTGCCGATGTCGATTTTCCGATTATCGATGCCCTTCGATTGCCCGATTCTCGATCATCGATTGCCGATTACTGGTGTCCCCACTTCAGTTTTTCCCTGAGCATGTCGAAGTGTGTCCGTGAGGACGTCCGGAGCAGCCGCAGCACGCGCGGCGAGCGTTCGATGACGACGTGGTCGCCGCGGTGGAGCGGTGCGCCGAATTGACCGTCGAACGTCACCACGATGTCCGAGGCGGACGGCTCGATGGCGGGCTCGAGCACGACCGTCGAGCCGGCCGGCAGCACGATCGGCCGGTTGGTGAGCGTGTGCGGGGCGATGGGCGTGAGCACGACGGCGTCCACGGAGGGATGGACAATCGGCCCGCCGGCCGAGAGGTTGTACGCGGTCGAGCCGGTCGCCGTCGCGAGGATCAGGCCGTCGGCTTTCACGTGACAGACGAACTGGCCGTCGACCGTCACGTCGATCTCGATCATCCGCGACAAGGCGCCGCGCGTGACGACGATGTCGTTGAGCGCGGCGTGCTCGGCGGCCACCGCCGCCCCGCGCTCGATCCGGCCCGCGAGCAGCGTGCGCGACTCGACGCGCGCGCGCCCTGCCACGAGCGTCTCGAGCGCGGCGTCGAGCTCGTCGCGACCCACTTCCGTCAGGAATCCGAGATGGCCGAGGTTGACGCCGAGCAAGGGCACGTCGGCACCGGCCTGCGCCACCGCGCCGGCGGCATCGAGCAGCGTGCCATCGCCCCCAAACGCGATCACGACGTCCACCTGCCGCGCGAGCTCAGGCCGCGCCACGGTGAGCCAGCGGCCCGCGAGTCCGGCCGCCGCGGCGCTCTGCGCCTCGACAACCGGCGTCGCGCCGTGCGCGTCGAGCCACACGGCGGCCTCGGTGAGGGCCGACAGGGCCTGGGGCAGCGTCAGGCGGGCGACGAGACCGGCACGAAGAGCAGGCATGCGTCAGTTGGGTGCGCGGGCCGGCACCAGGTGCAGAAAGAACTCGCGGTTGCCTTCCGCACCGGCGACGGGCGAGGGCTCGAGGCCCGCCCGCTCCAATCCTACCTCGCGCGCCGCTCGCGTGACGGAGTCGACCACCCGTGCGTGCGTGGCGGCGTCGGTCACGATGCCGCCCGCACCCACTTCGTCGCGTCCCGCCTCGAACTGCGGCTTGACGAGCGCGATCACCCGTCCGTTCGCGGCAAGCAGGGGCGGCACGACCGGAAGGATGTGCCGCAGCGAGATGAACGAGACGTCGATCGTCACGATGTCGAGCGGGTCGAGATCGGCGGGCAGGGCGTCGCGCGTGAGGCGGCGGGCGTTCACGCCCTCGATCACCGTCACGCGCGGGTCCGTCCGCAGCCGCCACGCGATCTGGCCGTGGCCGACGTCGAGCGCGACGACGCGCCGCGCGCCGCGCTGCAGGAGCACGTCGGTGAATCCGCCCGTGGAGGCGCCGATGTCGAGCGCGGTGGCACCGCGCACGTCGACCCCGAAGGCGTCGAGCGCGTGCGCGAGCTTCACGCCGCCGCGCCCGACCCAGGGATGATCGGGCGTGCGCACCGCGACGTCGGCGGATTCGTCGACGAGCGTCCCCGCCTTGGCCGCCGGCGCGCCCGCGATCGTGACCTGGCCGGCGAGGATCAGCGCCCGCGCGCGCTCGCGCGACTGCGCCAGGCCCCGCGCGACGAGCAGCTGGTCGAGCCGGGTTTTGGCCATGGCCAGGCTCAGTGCGCGCGCGTGAGGCTCCACGCGGCGATGTCGGCCAACGGGGCCCCGAGCCCGGCGCGCGTCAGGACCGCGGCCGCGCGCTCGACGCACGCCGCAGCCAGCCGGCGCGATTCGTGCACGCCGTAGAGGGCCGGATAGGTGAGCTTGCCGGCGGCGGCGTCCTTGCCGGCGGTCTTGCCCAGCGCGTCGCGCGATCCCTCGACGTCGAGCACGTCGTCGATGATCTGAAACGCGAGGCCGAGCTCGCGGCCGTAGGCGTCGATGGCGGCCACGACGTCGTCGCTCGCGCCCGTGACGACGGCGCCCAGCACGGCCGCGGCGCGGATGAGGGCGCCGGTCTTGCGCGCGTGCATGTCCTCGAGCGCCCGGGCGTCGAGGACCGGAGCCGGTGCGTCCTTGACGCGGCCGCCGGTCGCGAGATCGATCGCCTGCCCGCCCACCATGCCGGCGGCGCCGGCGGCGCCCGCGAGAATCGCGACCGCCCGGAGACGACGTTCGGCGGCGGGCTCCGGCGCGTGCGCCGGCAGCACGACGGACGGCGACTGCGCCAGCACGGAGAACGCCTCGGTGAGCAGCCCGTCGCCCGCAAGGATCGCGAGGCCGTCGCCGAACACGACGTGCGACGTCGGCCGGCCGCGGCGCAGCGCGTCGTCGTCCATCGCCGGCAAGTCGTCGTGGATGAGCGAGTAGGTGTGGATCATCTCGACGGCGCACGCGGCCGGGAGCGCCAGCGACCGGGCCGCCACGGCCTCGAGGCCGAGCGGCGGCCCGACCGAGTCGGCGACCGCCAGCGTCAGGCAGGGGCGCAGCCGCTTGCCGCCGGCGAGCAGCGAGTAGGCCATGGCCTTGACGACGAGCGGCGGCGCGGAGGCGGGCAGCGTGCGCGTGAGGGCGTCGTCAACGACCTGCCGCAGGCCGGCGAGGTACGCGGAGACGTCCAGTCGCGCGGCCGGGACCACGACCCTCACCGATCGTCGTCGTCGGGACCGACCAGGTGCGCGGCGTCTTTGAGGTCGCCGCGTTCGGTCAGGACCTCGATCCGGCGCTGCGCGGCGCCCAGCTGTTCGTGGCAGTAGCGCGACAGCTCGACGCCACGCTCGAAGAGCGCGAGCGATTTGTCGAGGGCGAGATCGCCCTCCTCGAGCTGCTTGACGATCTTCTCCAGCTCGGCGATCGCGGATTCGAAGTCCTTGATGGAGTTGGTCATGGCTCGGTCTGTTCGACGCGGCAGGCGAGCTCGCCTTCGGCGAGCGTCACCCGGACGCGGCCGCCGGGCTGAACCGTCCGCGCAGAGCGAATGATACTCGTCCGCGTCTCGTTCCAACAGACGGCGTAGCCGCGCGCCAGCACGCCGAGCGGGCTGAGCGCGTCGAGCCGTCCGGCGAGGACCCGCGCCCGCGTTTCTGCGGCGAGGCGGCGCCGGACGATGGATTCGCGCATCCGCCCGTCGGCGGCGACGAGCCGTGTGCGCAAGTCGGCCGTGACGTGGTGGACGTCGCGCCGCTCGAGCCGGCGCCGCAGCAGGTCGAACCGCTGCTGGTGCCTCGCGAGGCGGTCGGCCAGCGCGTGCCGAAGGCGCAGGCCGAGCTGATGGCGATCCCGGTCGCGCATGACGACCGCGACCGGCCACTGGCGAAGCCGCGTGCGGGCGCGATCGAGCGCCTGCGCCCGGCGTTCGGCGACCAGGTGAACGGCGCCGGAGAGGCGCGCGGTCGCGCGGTCGATCCGGGCGCGGAAGTTGTCGGCGCGATCGACCACGATCTCGGCGGCGTTCGAGGGCGTGGCCGCGCGGACGTCGGCGACGAAGTCGGCGATCGTGAAATCGACCTCGTGTCCGACCGCGGAAATCACCGGCACGGGGCACGCCGCCATCGCGCGCGCGAGGCGCTCGTCGTTGAACGCCGACAGGTCCTCGGCCGATCCGCCGCCGCGTCCGAGGATGATGACGTCGAGCTCGGGCACGCGCGCGATGGCCGCGAGGGCGCGGACGAGATCGCCCGGCGCATCGTCGCCCTGAACGCGAGCGGGACGAATCACGACGCGCGCCGACGGGTGGCGCGCGGTCAGCACGCGCAGGATGTCGCGCAAGGCCGCGCCATCGAGCGACGTCACGACGCCAATCCGCCGCGGCAACACCGGCAGCGGCCGCTTGCGCTCCGTGGCAAACAGGCCCTCGGCCTGGAGTTTGCGCTTGAGCTGTTCGAAGGCCGCCTGCAGGGCACCCAGACCCTGCGGCTCGATCGTCTCGCACACCAGCTGGTACTCGCCCTTGACCTCGTACACGCTCAGCCGGCCGCGGACGACGACGTGCATACCGTCCTCGGGGCGGAACTTGAGGAGCCGCGCCTTCATGCGGAAGATCACCGCGCGGATCTGTGCGTAGTCGTCTTTGAGCGTGAAGTAGATGTGCCCGGAGCTCCAGGCCTTGCAGTTCGAGAGCTCGCCCTCGACGGTCAGCCAGCCGAACGTGCCCTCGATCAGGTGCTTGAGATCGGCCGTGAGCTCGCTGACCGAGAGCGGCCGCGCCGGGCGCCGCCGCTCGCGACCGGCGTCCTCGTCCTCGAAGGGCAGGCCGGGCCGGTCGTCCATCAGCGGGGCGTGGCGGGCGCGGCGACCAGCGTTTCGATCTCGCGGGCCGACAGATTCAGCCGCGAGATCGCCGTGGCCCGGCCCGTGGTTTCGTCGGCGGTGACCAGGACGGCGTTCAGCCTCGGATTCTCGGTCGCGGTCTCGAAGCGCTGCGGCAGCGTCGTGAGGAACCGCTGAATGACGGCGGAGCGCTCGACGCCGATCACCGAATCATGCGGGCCCGTCATGCCTACGTCGGTGATGTACGCGGTGCCGGACGGGAGCAGGCGGTCGTCCGCCGTTTGCACGTGGGTGTGCGTGCCGACCACGGCGGCCACGCGGCCGTCGAGATACCACCCCATCGCCGTCTTCTCGGACGTGGCTTCCGCGTGCATGTCCACGAAGATGAGCTTCGCCTGGCCGCGCACGCGCTCGATCTCCTCCTGCGCGACGCGAAACGGATCGTCGATGGCGGTCATGAAGACGCGGCCCATGAGATTGATCACGGCCACCGCCACGCCGTTGTCGGCACGCGCGACGTAGGTCCCGCGGCCCGGCGCGCCCTCCGGCAGGTTCGCCGGGCGGAGCAGCCGCGGCTGGTCGTCGAAGTAGGGCACGATCTCCTTCTTGTCCCACGTGTGATTGCCGCCGGTCATCACGTGCACGCCGTAGGACAGCAGGTCGTCGGCGATGTCGGGCGTGACCCCGAATCCGGCGGCCGCGTTCTCGACGTTCGCGATCACCAGGTCGATCTGATGGTGAGCGACGAGCGCCGGCAGGCCACGGCGCACGAGCTCGCGCCCCGGCTTGCCGACGATATCGCCGATGAAGAGAAGGCGAGTCATCCGCGCTCCACCGGGACCGGCAGGATCTGACCGCGGCGGTCTTTGATCCGCGGGAGCACGACGCGCAGCTGTCCGCCCACGGCGATGGCCCGGGCGCGATTCGCGTCGAAGGCGCCACCCAGCCGCACGGCGCGCGCGAAGTGGCCGTAGCTCCGCTCCGCGAGATGAAAACGCGCGAGCGGATGGACGGGCGGCGAGAGCTTGACGCCCACGACCAGCACCGTGTCGCGGCGCACGGCGACGCGCAACGACTCGGGCGGCACGCCCGGCACGTCCACGACGACCTCAACGGCGTCGGCCGTTTCGAAGACGTCGAGGGGCGGCCGGCACTCCGCGGCGGCGCCCGCGGCGCCCGGGACGTCGTGGTCCAGCTCGACGAGGAGCCGCCGCGCCTCTTCGGCGAGATCGGCCGCATCCTGGGGGAGAAGGTCGCTCACGCGCTTTCCATCATACAAGGCGGACGCGGTGAGGGGGCAGGCAGGCCGGGCCGTGCCGATTATACATGAGCGTATTACGCTCATGTAATATTATTGACTAAGACTAATTAATAGGCTATATTCGTGCTCGTTGGTGCGACCGGCTGGGCTGACCGGCGGTCGTGCCGGACCGATTGCAGGAGGCCAGTTGTGACCATGACCTTGACCCGTTGGAGTCCCTTGAGCGATCTCGCCGCGCTCGAGGTCAATCGTTTGAACCGCATGTTTGAGACGGCGTTCGTGGGCCCGAGCTGGGTGCCCGCGACCGACATCTACGAGACCGCCGACCAAGACGTCGTCGTGAAGATCGAGTTGCCGGACGTGAAGCGCGAGGACATCAAGGTGACCGTCGAGAACGACACGCTCACCATCGCCGGCGAGCGCAAGTTCGACGCGTCGGTGCCGCGCGAGCAGTACCAGCGCCTCGAGCGTGGCTATGGCAGCTTCGAGCGCAGCTTCGCGCTGCCGACGACCGTCGACGCCGGCCGCGTGGCGGCGGCCTATCAGGACGGCGTGCTGACCGTGACGCTGCCGCGGCGTGAGGACACGCGTCCGCGCCAGATCCCCGTCAACGGCTGACGCTGCGCGCGTCCACGGCGGCCGGACAGCTCGGGTGTTCCAGGTTGCCCGGCTGCCGGAGACGCGCTACTCTCGGATCGAAGCTATGAGCGACGAGTCTGCCCCTCAGGACCACGCACCGGCGGCTCCGACCGAGCCGGCGCCCCCCATCGAAAGTCGTTTCTTGTTCGTTGACGTTGCGTCGTTGCGGGCGACGCAGCTCCGCCGCGGCGCCCGTATCCGCCTGCATCAGGGAGAAGGCCGCCGCATTCCCGAGCGCCTCGAGCGGGCGGCGATGGACGAAGTGCGTCAGGGACTCGTGTACTACACCGTGCCCGACACGCCCTCGGCCAAGTAGAGACGCTCGCCGGGCGGAACCCGCCCGGCCAATCCATCGTCCTAGATCTGACAGCGTCGCTCGCGCGAGGTGCCCATGGGCGTGGCTCTTCTGGCTCTGGTCGTGATTGGTGGCTTGGCGATGCTGGCGATCGGCGCGGTGGCCTGGCTCGTCATCCGCGGGCTCGTCTGGCTGGTGCTCCTGCCGTTCCGTCTGGCGTTTGCCCTTCTCGCCGTGCCGATCTTCCTGCTGAAAGTCGTAGTTCTGGCGGTCGTGGGTCTTGCGCTGCTTGCGGTCCTTGCGGTGCTCGCCGCCGGGGGGCTCGCCGTGGGCCTCGCCCTCGCCGTGGGCCTGCTCATTCCGCTTCTGCCCCTGCTCTTCGTCGTCGCACTGACGTGGCTCATCGTCCACCTGATGCGACGTCCGGCCGGGATTCAGGCCCGGTCGTAGGCGCCCGACGCTTCCCCCGGATGCGCGTCCTTCCACGGGGTCGCCTGCTCGTACGCGGCGGCGACCCTGAACAGCATCGCTTCGTCCCACGCGCGGCCGATCAACTGCAGGCCGATCGGCAGGTGCGCCTCTGAGAATCCGCAGGGCACGCTGATCGCCGGCAGGCCCGCGAGGGGCGCCGTGACGGTGAAG
Organism: Vicinamibacterales bacterium; assembly: GCA_035519535.1. Classification (GTDB taxonomy): domain Bacteria; phylum Acidobacteriota; class Vicinamibacteria; order Vicinamibacterales; family SCN-69-37; genus DATEGZ01. Next base: position 41,984 of record DATIWF010000116.1, read on the forward strand.
ACGTCGGCGAGATACATCTGCAGCGGATCCGCGGTTCGTTCGCCGAGGCGGAACGCCGGCGTCGGGCTCGTCGGCATCACGACGGCATCGACCGTGGCGAACGCCTGATCGAAGTCGCGCCGGATGAGTGTCCGCACCTGCTGCGCCTTCAGGTAGTACGCGTCACAGTAGCCCGCCGAGAGCACGTACGTGCCAAGCATGATGCGGCGCTTCACTTCCGCGCCGAAGCCTGCGCTGCGCGTCCGGTCGTACATCGCGTCGAGCGACGAGGCGTCGCCGGCGCGGAGTCCGTAGCGCACGCCGTCGTAGCGCGCGAGATTCGAGCTCGCCTCGGCCGTGCACACGAGGTAGTAGACCGCGATGCCGAGCCCGCTGTGCGGCAGATCGACGGGCCGCACGTCCGCGCCGAGGCGCGCGAGCACGCGCACGCTCTCGTCGAAGGCCGCGCGCACCGCCGGGTCGAGGCCCGAGGCCAGCACGCGCTCCGGGACCCCGACGCGCACGCCGCGCAGGTCGCCCTCCGGCGCCGCCGCCAGCGATGCAAACGGCGGGACCTTCTGATTCGCGGCGGTCGCATCGCGCTCATCGGCGCCGCTGATCACCTCGAGGCACAGCGCCGCGTCGGCGACCGTTCGCGCGAACGGGCCAATCTGGTCGAGGGAGGACGCAAACGCGATCAAGCCGTAGCGCGACACGCGGCCGTACGTCGGTTTGAGGCCGACGATGCCGCAGAGCGCCGCGGGCTGGCGAATCGATCCCCCGGTGTCCGAGCCGAGCGCGAGCGGTGTCATGCCGGCGGCGACCGCGACGGCCGATCCGCCGCTCGATCCGCCCGGCGCGCGATCGAGCGCCCACGGATTGTGCGACGGGCCGTACGCCGAGTTCTCCGTGGACGACCCCATGGCGAACTCGTCGCAGACGGTCTTGCCGACGATCACGGCGCCGGCGCGCTCGAGCCGCTCGGCCACGGTCGCGTCGAACGGCGATACGTAGCGCTCCAGGATCCGCGATCCGGCGGTGGCCGGCACGCCGCGCACGACGATGTTGTCCTTGAGGGCGATGGGGACGCCGTGGAGCGGTCCGCCGGGGGGCGCCTGCCGGTCGAGCGTCCGCGCGCGTTCCAGCGCGCGATCCGCGGCGACGTGCTGAAACGCGTGCAGCGGCCCGTCGGTGGCGGCGATCCGGTCGAGCGCGTGACGGCACGCGTCCTCGGCCGACATCTCGCGACGCCCGATGGCCTCGCGGATCGCGGTCGCCGAGGCGAACGCGTCTCTCAACGGGCCCGCGCTCACAACACCTTTGGCACGCGGAATAGACCGGCGTCCCGGCTGGCGTCCGGGGCGTTGGCGAGCGCCGCCTCGCGATCGAGCGGCGGCACCGGTGTGTCGGGCCGCCAGACCGTCCCGGCCGCGATCACATGCGACGTCGGCGCCACGTCGGTCGTGTCGACGCGCTGGACCTCCTCGGCGTACGTGAGAATCTCGCCGAGCTGACGCGCGAACAAGTCGACCTCGGCCTCGGAGAGCTCGAGGTGCGCAAGCCGTGCGATGCGCAACACGTCGGCGCGCGTGAGCGTGGACGCCATCGCTCAGGATGCTAGCATGGTGGGTCTGATGGTGTGCGCGCGCATCGGTGTGGTCGTGGCTGCCGGGCTGCGGCGCGTGCGGCCGCAATCGCTGGGCGCCCGGGGCCTGGACGGGCACCGGGACCGCTGACGCTCGCCCCCCGCATGGACGTGTTTCTAGTGCCGCTCGGGCCGGATCGCCACGAGCTCTACTGCGAGCCCGTCGCCTCCGAGCCGGCTCCAGCGGAGGACGGTGGCGCGCGATCGATCTGGCGACGCGTGACCGACACCTTCCGGCGGGCGGTGAAAGAGGGCGAAGAGGCGCGTCACCAGACTGCCGCGCCGCACGCGCCGCCGCGTGGCCGCATCCGGCGCTGGCTCACCAGACGTCTCGCCGAGGCCGTCGCCGAACAGCGCCTGCTGTGGCGCCTGCGCACCGAGCCGGCGGCGACGCTCATCCATCCCGACGACCTGGCCGAAGGACGGGCCCGCGATCTCACTCACGCCTCCCTGCGATCCGACCTCGACAAGCACCGGCTCTGGTGTGTGATTGACACGGCGCTGGCGGTCGCGGCGGCGCCGCTCACGGTGATCCCCGGTCCGAATCTGCCCGCGTATTACTTCGTCTTTCGCGCGGTCGGGCACTTTCTGTCGATGCGCGGCGCGCAGCATGGGTTGAGCGGCGTCGCCTGGACGTGCCGGCCCTCGACGCCGCTCACGACGCTCCGCGCCATCGCGGGCCTCGACGACGAGGCGCGCGCGGCCCGCGTCGACGAGGTCGGCGCGGCACTCGGCCTCGAACACCTCGCGCGGCTCGTCGAGGGCGCGTCCGCGCGTGAGTCCTGACGGATCGCGGATGCTATACTCGCGCCGCCGTGACGCTCGCTGATCTGGCCCGAGAGCTCGGGTGCCGTCTCGACGGCGACGGCACGATCGACGTCGTGCGCGTCGCGGGCATCGAGGACGCGGGCCCCGGGGAAGTCACCTTTCTCGCCAATCCGAAGTACGCGTCGAAGCTGGCCGCGACCCGCGCGTCGGCGGTGATTGCGGACGCCTCGGTCACGTCGGCGCCGTGCGCGATCCTTCGAACGCCGCAGCCGTACCTCGCGTTTGCCGCGGCGGTCGGCTTGCTCACGCCGCCGGCGCGGCTGGCGCCCGGCATCAGTCCGCTCGCGAGCGTGGACCCGACGGCCGAACTCGGAGCGGGCGTGACGATCGGGCCGTTCGTTACGATCGGCCCGCGGGCCGCCATCGGGGCGCGCACGGTCGTCAGCGCGCACACGTCCATCGGCGAGGGCGCGTCGCTCGGCGCCGATTGCCTGATTCACACGCACGTGTCGATCCGCGAGAACGTCACCATCGGCCATCGCGTCGTCGTCCAGGACGCCGCGGTGATCGGCAGCGACGGGTTCGGCTTCGCGCGCCGCCCGGACGGCACGCACCAGAAGATCCCGCAGGTCGGACGCGTCATCGTGGAGGACGACGTGGAGATCGGGGCGCACACGGCGATCGATCGTCCGGCCGTGGGCGAGACGCGGATCGGCGCGGGCACGAAGATCGACAACCTCGTGCAGGTCGCGCACGGCGTGAAAATCGGCCGCAACGTGCTGCTCGCGGCCCAGGTCGGCATCGCCGGCAGCACGTCGCTCGCCGACGACGTGATGATGGCGGGGCAGTCGGGCGCGACGGGCCACATCCATCTCGGCCGCGGTGCCATCGTCGGCGCCAAGTCGGCAGTCACGAAGGACGTGGAGGACGGCCAGCATGTGGCCGGCATTCCCGCCGGGGACGCGGCCGAGTGGCGCGAATCGGCCGTGCTCGTCCGGCGGCTGCCCGAAGTCCGCCGGCTCCTGGCTGACCTCGAAGCGCGGCTGGCGGCGCTCGAGGCCAAGGTGAAATAATCGGTCGAATGCTCCGCAAGACGCTCAGCGCGCTGATCGTCGTCGGCGCCGTCGTGCTCGTGTCGAGCGCCGGTCCGGCGACGGTCATCCGGCCGACCCGCTTCGACTACACGATGGCGACGCTCCCAAACGGTCTGCAGGTCGTGTACCTCGAAGACCACTCGACGCCCATCGTGCACCTCGCGATGTGGTACCACGTGGGATCCAAGGACGAGAAACCCGGCCGGACGGGCTTCGCGCACATGTTCGAGCACCTCATGTTCAAGGGCTCGAAGAACGTGCGGCCCGACCAGCACCCGTCGCTCATCACGAGCGTCGGCGGCCAGTCCAACGCCTCGACCGACGAGGACGCGACCCAGTACTGGGAGACCGTGCCCGCGCAGTACCTGCCGATGGTGCTGTGGCTGGAGGCGGACCGGATGGCGTCGCTCGACGTGAGCGAGGAGAAGTTCACGACCGAGCGCGAGGTCGTGAAGGAAGAGCGGCGGATGCGGTACGACAACCCGCCCTACGGGCTGCTGCCGGAGGTGATCTTCGACAAGGCGTTCACGACGCATCCGTACAAGCACCAGACGATCGGGTCGATGGCGGACCTCGAGGCGGCGTCCATCGACGACGTGCGGGCGTTTCACGACACCTACTACGTTCCGAACAACGCGACGGCGGTGATCGTCGGCGATTTCGACACGGCGCAGGCCAAGGCGCTGGTCGAGCAGTACTTCGGGCCCGTGCCGCGCGGCAAGCCGGTGCCCCGCGAGATTCCGCAGGAGCCGGCGCACGCCGCCGAGTCGCGCTTCACGGTGACCGAGCCGTGGCCGCTGCCGGCGGTGGTCGTGTCGTACCACATCACCTACGACGGGCATCCCGACTCGTATCCGCTCCACATCCTGGCGAAGATCCTCTCCGACGGCGACAGCTCGCGGATCTACCGGTCGCTCGTCTACGAGAAACAGATCGCGCTGGCGGCGTTCGGCGAGGCGAAGCTCATCGAGCACCCGAATCTGTTCTATGCGGTGGCGATCGTCCAGCGCGGCCACACGCCTGAGGAAGTGCAGGCGGCCCTCCAGCATGAGCTCGACCGCGTGAAGACGGAGGGCGTGACCACCGACGAGCTCAACCGCGCGAAGCGGCAGTTCGCGCGCGACTACATCTTCAGCCGCGAGACCGACCAGCAGAAGGCGCTGCAGCTGGCCCATGCGGTGGTCATTCACAACGACATCAAGACGGCCGACGGCGAGTTCGATCTGTTTCAGAACGTCACGGTGGCCGACGTGCAGCGCGTCGCGCGCACGTATTTCACGCCGGAGTCGCGCATGCTGCTGACGTTCCTGCCGGGCGCCGCGGGAGCCGGACGATGACGCGGCGGATGGGCGCCGCCGCGGCGATCATCGCGCTGTGCGTCGGCGCCGGCGTGGCCGTGTCGGCACAGCAGTGGCCGAAATCCAGCCTCCCGCCGCCCCTGCCCGCGCGCTCGGTGGCGTTTCCGCCGTACGAGATCAGGACGCTGCCGAACGGATTGCAGGTCGTGGTCGTCCTCCATCACGAGCAGCCGTCGGTGACGTTCCGCCTCCTGATTCGCGCGGGCGCGATGCAGGAGCCCGCCGACAAGCCGGGCGTCGCGAGCTTCGTCGCCGCGCTCCTGAATCAGGGCACGTCGTCGCGGTCCGCCGGCGAGATCGCGGACGCGATCGAATCCGCCGGCGGCAGCCTCGGCACGGGATCGGGCAACGAGCTTTCGTTCATCAACGGCGTGGTCATCAAGGATCAGGTGGACCTGCTCCTGGGCCTGGTGGCCGACATGGTCGAGCACCCGGCGTTCGCGCCCGACGAAATCGACCGCCAGCGCCGTCAGATGCTCTCGTCGTTGCAGGTCAGCTACGACGACCCGGACTACCTGGCCGACCTCGTGCTCGATCGCCTGGTGTTTGGCGCGCACCCGTACGGGCGGCCGAGCGACGGCACGCCGGAGTCGGTCGGCCGCATCACGCGCGACGACCTCGTCAACTTCGAGCGCACGTGGTTCGTGCCGAACAACGCGCTGCTCGCAGTCGTCGGCGACCTCACGTCCGACGAAGCCTTCGCCGCGGTGGATCGCGCGTTCGGCACGTGGGCCAGGCGCAACGTACCGGCCGTGGCGCCCGTCGATCCACCCACGCCGGCCCGGCGCGTCATCGTGATCGACCGGCCCGGGTCCGCGCAGACGGAGATCCGCATCGGCCAGCTTGGCGTGCCGCGCACGCATCCGGACTATCTGCCGTTCGACCTCGCGGTCCGGATCCTGGGCGGCGAAGGCGCGAACCGCCTCTTCGGCGTCCTGCGGACGGACCGCGGCCTCACGTACGGCGCGTCGGCCGACGTGCGCGCCTACAAGAACGCGGGCCTCATCGTCGCAGAGACCGACACGCGCTCGCCTGCGACGGCACAGGCCCTCCGTCTGATGGTGGACGAGTACGCGCGTCTGCAGCACGAGCCCGTGGACGCGCGCGAGCTGCGCGGCGCGCAGGATTTCGTGTCGGGCAACTTCCCGCTGTCGATCGAGACGCCGTCGTCGATCGCCGAGCAGGTGCTGAGCCGCCTGTTCTACGGGCAGGACCCGAAGGAGCTCGAAACCTATCGCGACCGCGTCGATCGCGTGAGCGTCGCGGACATCTCGCGGGTCACCCGCGAGTTGCTCAAGCCCGACCAGCTGGCGATCGTGCTTGTGGGGGACGCGTCGGCGTTCGTCGGCGACCTCAAGACCCTCGGGTTCGGGGAATTCGAGCGCATCCCGATCGCCCAGCTCGACCTGAACTCGCTGACCCTCAAGCGACCTCCGTCGTTCGGCCCGGTCCGGCCTGGACCGCGGCCGGCCCTCCCGCCGGCGTGACTGCGGCGCCCGACGCGTCCGGGCAAGCAGCGCGCGCGCCGGCGCCCGGGCCCGTGCGCCGCGTGATGATCTCCTGCGGCGAGGCCTCGGGCGACATGTATGCCGGCGCGCTCGTGCGGGCGATCCGCGCCCTCGACCCGGGCGTCGACGTGTTCGGCTTCGGCGGCGACCAGATGCGCACGGCCGGCGCCGAGCTCGTCGGCGACTATCGCGGCTTCTCGGTGACGGGTCTGATCGAGGCCATTTCGGTGCTGCCGCGCTCGTGGGCGATGCTGCGGCGGCTGCGCGAGGCCGCGGCGGCGCGGCGGCCGGACGTCTTCGTCGCGATCGATTTTCCCGACTTCAACTTCCAGCTGCTCCCGGCGATGCGTCGCCTCGGCGTGAAGATCGTCTATTACGTCAGCCCGCAGCTGTGGGCCTGGCGGCCGGGGCGGCTCGAGACCATTCGCCGCAACGTGGACCGCATGCTCGTGATCTTTCCGTTCGAGCAGGCGATCTACGAGCGTGCCGGCGTTCCCGTCGAGTTCGTCGGGCATCCGCTGCTGGATCTGACGCGGCCGGCGACGCCGCGTGCGGAGTTCCTGCGCGCGGTCGGCCTCGATCCGGATCGGCCCGTGCTGGCCCTGCTGCCGGGCAGCCGGCCGAACGAGCTGCGCTACGTGCTGCCCGCGCTCGCCGGCGCCGCGCCGATCATCGCCGCCAGCGTGCCGGGCGTGCAGTTTCTCGTCGCCCGCGCGCCCTCGCTCGACGACGGCCTGTTCGCGCCGCTCGAGGCCGTGCGGCAGCGCGGCCTGCCGGTCGCCATCGCGACCCAGGCGACCGACGACGTGCTCGACGCGGCGGATGCGGTCGTGACGGCGTCGGGCACCGCCACGGTCCAGTCCGCGCTGCACGGCACCCCGATGGTGATCGTCTATCGGCTGTCGCCGCTGACGTACGCGATTGGCCGGCGGTTCGTGCGCGTCCAGACGTACGGGATGGTCAACCTCGTGGCCGGGCGCCGGGTCGTGCCCGAGCTGATCCAGGACGCGCTCACCCCGGAGGCGGTCGCGCGCGAGGTCGTGCCGCTCCTGACCGATCGCGCGCGCGCGGATGCCATGCGCCGCGACCTCGCGGACGTGCGCGCCCGGCTGGGCGGCCCGGGGGCGTCGCGCCGCGCCGCGGAGGTTACACTGCACCCATGACTCGCACCCTCGCGGTAGTCGTGGCGGTCGTGGCGGCCCGGGCGTCGATCGTCGCGACCGAAATCGTGCCCATGGACTTTCGCGAGGCCGTCGCCGCCGCCTCGCTGATCGTCCGGGGCCATGTGACGGACGTCCGCGGCGTCGCCGATCCTGCAGGTGTCAGCACGGTGGCGACCGTCGCCGTGGACCGCGTGCTCAAAGGACAGGCCGACGACTTCATCTCCGTCCGCGTGCCCGGCGGCACCATCGGGCGATACCGGTACGTGTTCGTGGGCGCGCCGACGTTCAGCGTCAGCGAGCAGGCCGTGTTTCTCCTGAAGCGCGGACCCGACAACGCGCTCCGGCCGGTCGGGCTCACGCAGGGGATCTACGAGATCCGCGGCCTGCCGGGCAGCGGCCAGCCGGTCGTCGCGCCGCCGCTCGTCGCTCCCGAGACGGCGTCGGCCGGCCAGGTCGTGCGTGGCGACGCGCGCCGCAAGCTCATGCCGCTCGCCGAATTCGAGTCGCTCGTGCGCCTCGTCATGGCAGGGCAGGGCCTGACCCCTGGAGGCCATCGATGAGCCGGCGCGCCTCGCGTGGCGTCGCCATCGCCTTCGCGCTCGCCGCCGTGCTCGCGGCGCCGCTCCGCGCGTACCTCGGCCTCGGCGTGCAGGTCGGCTCGCGGGTGGTCGCGCTCAAGTGGCCGTCGATGCCCGTCCGGTACTTCATCACGAACCGGGACGTGCCCGGCGTGACGGCGCCGCAGCTGCAGGCCGCGGTCGATCGCGCGTTCTCGACATGGGGCAGTCTGCCGACGGCTCAGATCTCCGCGCAGTTCGTCGGTTTCACCGGCGCGGATCCCGTCAACAACGACGGCGCGACGGTGCTGGGGTTCCAGGCCCATCCCGAGCTCGATCGCGTGCTCGGCGCGACAACACACGCCGTCGATCAGACGACGGGCGCCGTGGTCGAGTCCGACATCTTCCTGAACTCGACGTTCGACTGGTCGGTGGCCGCGGGCGGCGAGGCGGCGCGCTTCGACGTGCAGTCGATCGCCACGCATGAGATCGGCCACCTGCTGGGACTCAGCCACTCGGCCCTGGGCGAAACGGAGCTGCGCCCGTCGGGCGGCCGCCGCGTGCTCGGCAAGAGCGCGGTGATGTTTCCGATCGCGTTTCCCGCGGGCAACATCGCGGACCGCACGCTCAAGCCGGACGACATCGCCGGCATGTCCGACGTCTACCCGACCGCGGCCTTTCAGACGTCGACGGGCAGCCTGCCGGGCCGCGTCACGCTCAACGGCGCCGGACTGTTCGGCGCGCACGTGACCGCGTTCAACGTCAGCACGGGCACGCTCGTCGGCGGCTTCGCGCTCGATGCGCAGGGGCGCTTTTCGATCGACGGGCTCGCGTCCGGGCTGTACGTCGTGCGCGTCGAGCCGCTCGACGACGCCGACCTCGACAGCTTTTTCGCGCCGGACGCCGTCGTAAACATCGACTTCAAACCGGCGGTCTACGCGAAGCTCGTTGCGGTGCCGGCGCGCGGCGCGGCCGCGTCGATCGAGATTCGGGTGCAGGCGAAATGACGCGACCGGTCCACTGGCGCCGGGCGGCGCTCGGCATCCTGCTGGCGGCCGCGCTCGCGCCGGACGCGCGGGCACAGACGCCGGCGGCCGCCGCGCGTCCCGCCGCGCCACGCGCGGATCGCGGCATCGACGTCACGGTGGGCGGCGCGTGGACCGGCGGCACGTCGTTCGGGTCGAGCAACGCGACTCTGCAGGCGCCCGATGGATCCTCGCTCACGCTGTTCACGACGTCGAGCGAGCTCGGCGCGGGCAGCGGCTTCGAGCTCCACCTCGGCTTTCGAGTGACGAAGACGCTGAATGTTGAGGCGAGCGGGTCGTGGTCGCGCGCCGAGCTCCGTACCGCGGTGACGTCGGACTTCGAGGACGCCGCGCCCGTCACGGCCACCAATCGCGTCTCCCGATTCACGCTCGAAGGCTCGGCGCTCTGGACGGTGCTCGCGCGGGGACGCGCGCGCTGGTTCGTGCGCGGCGGCGTCGGCTGGCAGCGCGAGCTCGACGAGACGCAGGTCCTGACCGACGACGGGACGATCGCCAACCTCGGCGGCGGCGTGAAATACTGGTGGCGTCAGCACGGCCGCGGGGTCTTCGGGAATCTCGGCTTCCGCGCCGAAGCGCGCGCGGCGTTCCGGTCGTCCGGCCTCTCGCTCGACCAGAAGCAGACGCGCGTGTCGCCCGTGATTGCGGGCGGCGTGATGTTCGGTTTCTAGCTCGTCAGCTCGGAGTCTTATGTCCCTCGATTCCTTCAAGACACGATCGACCCTCACGGTGGGTCGTGACACACTCGACTACTTCAGCCTGCCGGCGCTCGAGGCCGCGGGCTGCGCGGGGGTCACCCGGCTGCCGTTCTCGCTCAAGGTCCTGCTCGAGAATCTCCTTCGCCGAGAGGACGGCGCCGGCGTCACGGCCGACGACATCCGCGCGCTCGCGTCGTGGCGGCCCGGCGCGGTGGGGCAGAAGGAAATCTCGTTCATGCCCGCGCGCGTGCTGCTCCAGGATTTCACGGGCGTGCCCTGCATCGCCGATCTGGCCGCAATGCGCGACGGCATCGTCGCGTTCGGCGGCAATCCGGACAAGGTCAACCCGCTGCAGCCGGTCGAGCTGGTCATCGATCACTCGGTGCAGGTCGATCACTACGGCCGGGCGGACGCGCTGAAGCTCAACGCCGAGCTCGAGTATCACCGCAACCGCGAGCGCTACGCGTTCCTGCGCTGGGGCCAGGGCGCGTTCCGCAATTTCAAGGTCGTGCCGCCGGAGACCGGCATCGTCCATCAGGTGAACATCGAGTACCTGGCGCGCGTCGTCTGCCGCGATGCGACCGGCGCGCGCCCGCTCGCCTATCCCGACACCGTCTTCGGCACCGACTCCCACACGACGATGGTGAACGGGCTCGGCGTGGTGGGCTGGGGCGTCGGCGGGATCGAGGCGGAGGCCGCGATGCTCGGCCAGCCCAGCTCGATGCTCATCCCCGAAGTGGTTGGGTGCAAGCTCTCCGGTCGGCTGCCCGACGGGGCGACCGCGACGGATCTCGTGCTCACGATCACGGAGGCGCTGCGCAAGAAGGGCGTCGTCGGCAAGTTCGTCGAGTTCTTCGGGCCGGGCCTCGAGCACCTGACGATCGCCGACCGCGTCACGCTCGGCAACATGTGTCCGGAGTATGGCGCGACGGTCGCCATCTTCCCGATCGACGCCATGACGCTCGAGTATCTGCGCTTCACGGGCCGGGACGAGGCGCAGGTGGCCCTCGTCGAGGCGTATGCGAAGGCGCAGAGCATGTTCCGGACCGACGCGACGCCGGATGCCGCGTACTCGGACACGCTGTCGCTCGATCTCCACACGGTGGAGCCGAGCCTCGCGGGGCCGCGCCGGCCGCAGGATCGCGTCGCGCTGACGGCGGCGAAGACCTCGTTCGCGAGCGCGCTGCCCGACTTGCTGAAGGGCGTCAAGAAGCCCGCCGCTGGCGGCGCGTCGTCAAATCCCGCGGCGGTGGCCGTCGCGACGCAGCTCGAGCACGGTTCGGTCGTCATCGCGGCGATCACGAGCTGCACCAACACGTCGAACCCGAGCGTCATGATCGGCGCCGGCCTCGTCGCGAAGCGGGCCGTCGAACTTGGGCTCAAGAGCAAACCCTGGGTCAAGACGAGCCTCGCGCCGGGATCGAAGGTGGTCAGCGAGTACCTGGCGAAGTCGGGCTTGCAGCCGTACCTCGACACGCTCGGGTTCAACCTCGTGGGTTTCGGGTGCACGACGTGCATCGGGAACAGCGGACCGCTGCCCGACGACATCGCCGCGGAGGTCCGCGAGCGCGGCCTGGTCGTGTGTGCCGTGCTGTCGGGCAATCGCAATTTCGAGGGGCGGATCCAGCAGGACGTGCGGGCGAACTACCTGGCGTCGCCGCCGCTCGTGGTGGCGTACGCGCTGGCGGGATCGCTCAACATCGATCTCACGGTCGATCCGCTCGGCACCGGCAGCAACGGCAAGCCCGTGTATCTGCGCGACCTCTGGCCGACCGAGCCGGAGATTCAGCGCACGATGCTCGCGTCGGTGTCCGCCGATCTCTTCCGTCAGCAGTACGCCAAGGTCTTCGACGGCGACGATCTCTGGCGCAGCCTGCCCGTGCCCCGGGGAGATCGGTTCGCGTGGGAGCCGTCGTCCACCTACATCCGCCGCCCGCCCTTCCTGGACGACCTGCCGCGCGAGCCGTCGCCGCGCGCCGACATCCGCGGGGCGCGCGTGCTGGCGCTCCTCGGCGACAGCATCACCACCGATCACATCTCGCCCGCGGGATCGATCAAGCCGGACAGCCCGGCGGGCAAGTACCTGATCGCGCAGGGGGTCGCGCCGAAGGACTTCAACTCGTACGGCGCGCGCCGCGGCAATCACGAAGTGATGATCCGCGGCACCTTCGCGAACGTGCGGCTCCGCAACCTGCTCGCGCCGGGCACGGAGGGCGGGATGACAACGTATCTGCCGGACGGCGGGGTGATGCCGATCTACGACGCCGCGATGAAATACATCGAGGCGCGCGTGCCGCTCGTCGTGCTGGCGGGGAGGGAATACGGATCGGGCTCCTCGCGCGACTGGGCCGCGAAGGGCGTGATGCTGCTCGGCGTCAAGGCCGTGCTCGCAGCGAGCTTCGAGCGCATCCACCGCAGCAACCTGGTCAACCTGGGCGTGCTCCCGCTGGAGTTTCCGGCCGGGCAGTCCGCGGCGTCGCTCGGTCTCACGGGGCACGAGGTCTTCGACCTCGAGGGATCGGGGCCGTCGCTCGCGCCCCGCGGGACGGTCACGGTGCGCGTCAAGCGCGACGACGGATGGACGGCGTCGTTCGAGGCCACGGTCCGCGTGGACACGCCCGAGGAGCTCGTCGCCTTCACCCACGGCGGCATCCTGCCGTACGTGCTGAGGAAGCTCGCGCGCTGACGGGCCGGTGTGGGCCTGACCTCCGCGTCCGTTAACGCCCGCGCGCGCGACCTCGGGTTCGATCTCTGCGGCATCGCCCGCGCCGACCGGCACCCGCGCCTGTCCCGCCTCGCCTCGTGGGTGGCCGCCGGCTACGCCGGCGACATGGCGTATCTCGCGCGGTCGATCGACGAACGCGCGGATCCCCGCCGCGTGCTGCCATCCGCGCAATCCGTCGTCTCGCTCGCCTGCGTCTACAACTCCGGCGCGCCGTACTCGACGGCCGTCGAAGGTCCGGGCCGGGCCGTGATCGCCCGCTACGCGTGGGGCGACGACTACCACGAGGTGCTGCGGGCGCGGCTGCGTCCGCTCGTGCGGTGGATGGCCGACGAGGCGGGCGCGGGCTTCGAGGCGTTCTCGTGCGTGGACAGCGGTCCGATCCAGGAGCGCGTGTTCGCGGAACAGGCGGGGCTTGGCTGGATCGGCAAGAACACCTGCCTCATCAGCCCGAGCCTCGGGTCGTGGCTCGTGCTGGCCGAGGTGATCACGAACGCCGATCTCGAGCCCGATCGCCCGGGCGTCGATCAATGCGGCACGTGCACGCGGTGTCTCGAGGCGTGCCCGACGGGCGCGATCGCGGAGCCGTATCTCGTCGACGCCACGCGGTGCCTGTCGTACCTCACGATCGAAGCGCGGGGCGCAATCGACGAAGCACGGCGCCCGGCGATCGGTCGCGAGGTCTTCGGGTGCGACATCTGCCAGGACGTGTGCCCGTGGAACCGGCGCGGTGCCGTCAGCGCCGATCCGGCGTGGCAGCCGCGTCCGGGCCTCGCGTATCCGTGGCTGATCGATCTCTGCCGGCGGACCGACGATGAATGGCGGCGCGGCTTGCGCGCGAGCGCGATGCGCCGCGCCGGTCTGCGCCGGATTCGCCGCTCGCTGGCGTACGCGGCCGCCCGTCTGGCCCCGGCCGACGCCCGGGCGGCGCTCGACGCGTTGGCCGCACATCCGTCAGCCGGTGACGAATTTGTCACCGAGGCGATCGCGTGGGCCCGGCGCGAGCTGGCCGGGCGCGCAGACGGCACCGGCTAGCGCCTCCGAGGTCTCGAAGAAAGGCGAAGATCGCAGCAGACCGGCGCCGCCAATGGGGGTCGGTTCCCGGCCGCACCTCCGGCGGTTCGGACGTGGCGTCGCCGGACGGTCGCACAAAGTCGCCGCACCTGGCATCTTGCCACGCACCCGGCACCCGGCGCCCCGCACTCAGCATTGCTCCATGAGCACGGACCTTGCAGTCCGGTAAACTGCCATCATGTCGCTCGCGCCCGCGCTCCTGCTGTCGATGCCGCAGCTCATCGACCCGAACTTCGCGAAGTCGGTGGTGCTGCTGTGCGAGCACGCGCCCGAGGGCGCCTTCGGGCTGGTCGTCAATCGCCCGTCGGACATCGCGGCGGCGGAGGCCGTGCGCCTCGAGCCGCCGGTCGATCAGCCCAACGACCTGCCGCTCCTCATCGGCGGGCCGGTCGAGCCGCAGCGCGGCTGGATTCTGACCGCGCAAGCGCCCGAGCTCGTCGAGTACCGGAGCGTCGGCGCCGGACTGTACCTGTCGGCGTCGCCGGTGCTGCTGCGGCGCGCGCTGATGGCGCGTCCGCTTCCCAAGCGCACGGTCGTCCTCGCCGGCTACGCGGGGTGGGGCCCGGGCCAGCTCGACGCAGAGCTCGCGGCGTCGGCGTGGCTCATCATGCCGGTCGAGCTCGACCTGATCTTCGAGATTCCGTCCTCGGCGGCGTGGGAGATGGCGATTCGGCGGCTCGGCGCCGACCCGCATCTCCTGCAAATGGGGCATGGCATTCACTGAGGCGTTCGCCTCGCGCGCGGCGCGGGCGGCGATCGTCGACGGCCGCGGCGTGCATTCCTACGGCGAGCTGGCGGACGCGTCGTCGCGGGCCGCGTCCGCGCTCGTCGCGGATCGTGGCGACCTCGAGGAAGCGCGCGTCGCGCTCCTCATCCAGCCAGGCTTCGAGTTCGCCGCAGCGCTCAGCGGCGTGTGGCGCGCCGGCGGCGTGGCCGTGCCCCTCTCGGTCTCGGACCCCGGCGCGGCGCTCGACTATGTCCTGCGCGATGCGGAGGTCGAGGCCGTCGTCACGTCGAACGCGTTCGCGCACGCCGTCAAGCCGCTCGCGGCGGCGAGCGGCGTGCGGCTCCATACGGCCGACACGCTTCTGAGCGCGCCCCTCGCGGCGCTGCCGGCCGTCTCGTCCGACCGGCGCGCGCTCATCGTCTATTCGAGCGGGACGACCGCGCAGCCCAAGGGGGTCGTCACGACGCATGCGAACGTCGCGTCGCAGGTCGCCTCGCTCGCCGCCGCGTGGGAGTGGGTGTGCGAGGACCGGATCCTGCTCGTGCTTCCGCTGCATCACGTGCACGGGCTCGTCAACGGCCTCTGCACGCCGCTGTTTTCCGGCGCGAGCTGCGAGATGCCCGCGCGTTTCGACGCCGGAGCGGCCTGGACGCGGCTGGCCTCGGGCGAGATCAGCGTCTTCACCGCCGTGCCGACGATCTATCACCGCCTGATCGGGGCGTGGGAGGCCGCGCCGGCCGACACGCAGCGGCTGTGGACGAACGGCGTGAGGCGCGTGCGGCTGATGATGTCGGGATCGGCGGCGCTCCCCGCGGGCGTGTTCGGGCGCTGGCGCGAGATCACCGGCCACGTGCTGCTCGAGCGCTACGGGATGACCGAGATCGGCATGGCGCTGTCGAATCCGCTCCACGGCGAGCGGCGACCCGGCTCGGTCGGGACGCCGCTGCCCGGCGTCGAGGTCCGGCTGGTCGACGAGGCGGGCGGCCTGGTGCCGGAGGGCGTAGCGGGGGAGATCGAGGTTCGCGGGCCGACCGTCTTTCGCGAGTACTGGCGCCGCCCGGAGGACACGCGCGCCGCGTTTCGCGACGGCTGGTTCCGCACGGGCGACGAGGGCGTCGTCGAGGACGGCGGCTACCGGATCCTCGGCCGCCGCAGCGTCGACATCATCAAGAGCGGCGGCTACAAGATCTCTGCGCTCGAGATCGAGGACGCCATCCGCGCCCATCCCGCGGTCATCGACTGCGCCGTCGTGGGCGTCGCCGATCCGAGCTGGGGCGAGCGCGTCTGCGCGGCCGTGGAACTCGGCGCCGAGGCGGCGCTCACGCTCGAGGAATTGCAGGCGTGGGTCAAAGCGAGGCTCTCGCCCTACAAGGTGCCGAAGGACCTCCGATGCGTGCCCGCGCTGCCGCGCAACGCGATGGGCAAGGTCATCAAGACGCAAGTGGCGCCGTGGTTCGCTTGACGAACGCCGCCCTCGCCACGCTGGCCGTCGTCCTGGCCACGGCAGGCGCGGCCGCCCAGTCGGCGTCGCCCGCCGTCCCGACGTATCACTTCGAGCCGACCGAACCGGCGACGCTCTCGCGCCGGTACAGCGAGCCGCAGCGTCTCGCGATCGAGAAACTCAATCGCCGCGATCTCGACCACGTGCTTCGACTGCAGACCATCGTCGTGCCGGACGCCTGGCCCGCCGACGAGCTGTCGCTGAGCCCGCTGCCGCACGAGTGGGCCTGGGCCGCAACGATTCCGAAAGTCATCGTCGTGCACCAGCCGAGCCAGGTCTTCGGTGCGTATGAGTCCGGGCGGCTCGTCCGGTGGGGGCCGGTCAGCTCGGGCCGTAAGGACATGCCCACACCGCCCGGCATCTTTCACTTGACGTGGAAGGCGAGGAGCCGGCGCAGCACCGACAACGCTGACTGGCTCCTCAAGTGGTACTTCAATTTCATCAACGAGCGCGGCGTGTCATTTCACGAATTCGAGCTGCCGGGGTACCCGGCGAGCCACGCGTGCGTGCGGCTGCTCGCGCCCGACGCGCAGTGGCTGTTCCAGTGGGGCGACGAGTGGCAGCTCGCGCCCAACCAGCGCGACGTCCTCACGGCCGGCACGATCGTCGTCGTCCTCGGCGAGTACGCGTTCGGTCAGCCGCCGCCCTGGCGCTCGCTCGACTGGTGGCGCACGCCCATCGTGCTGCCGGACACACCGGCCTGGCCGCCGCTACTTCCGGACCACAGGGTCTAGTCCGAGCCGCTTGGCCTCCGTGTTGAATACGGCCAGGTCGCCCAGCAGCGCCTCTTCGAGTTTGTCCGTCTCGGCCTTCAACTCCTTGACGAGGTCCTGGAAGATGATCGGCGCGTTGGTCGTCGGCTTGCCGTCGCCGTTGCCGACCATCGAGAGCAGGGACGCCAGTCGGTTGTTCGTCTTGATCGGGTAGTTCAACGGGTCCTGGCCGCTCTGGTTCTTCACCTGATAGATCTCGCCCTCGACCGCGCTCAGGTTCGCCGTCAGCTTGTCGCCGGCCGCCTTGAGTCTGGCGTCGTTCGACTTGCCGAGCCGGTCGGCGATCTGCGCCTTGATGTTGCGGATGTCGATCACGGCCTGGTTCGCTTCGCTGGTCTTGTCGCGAATCTGGATCGCGAGGTCGAACTGCGCCTGCAGGTCCGCGTCGGTGGCGCTGTAGAGCGGATGGCGCTTGACGACGAGCGGCTGGGTCTGCGTCTGGCCGTCGACGGTCAGGCGGACCGTGTACGTGCCGGGAGGCGCGGCCGGGCCCTGCACGCCGCCGCCCCAGAGGATCATGCCCGGGAACGACGTCGCGTTCGGGTAGCGCAGATTCCACGTCACGTTGTTGAGGCCCGCCCCCATCGGCGCGTTCGCCGGGCCGCCCCCGCCGCCGCGGCCGCCACGCCCGCCGCCCCGCCCGCCTGCCGGTGCCGCCTCTTCGGCCGCCGCGGTCGAGCCACCGAACGTCGCGACGACCGTGCCCTTCGCATCGACGACGTCAATCGTCAGCGACTGCGCGGGCCGCCGGAGCAGGTACTGAATCAACCCGCCGCCGGCGGATCGAATCGCCGCGTCGGGCTTGAAGAGATAGGCCTGCGCGGACAGCACCTGGGCGCTGTACTGGCGGAGCGGTCCGACGCGGTCGAGGATGTAGAACCCGCGTCCGTGCGTGGAGATCACGATGTCGTTCGCTTCGACCGCGATGTCGCAGACCTGCGTGTCGGGCAGGTTGAGCGACAGCGGCAGCCAGTGATCGCCGTCGTCATACGAGACGTAGAAGCCGTGCTGCGCGCCGGCGTAGAGCAGGCCGCGGCGCGTCGGGTCCTCGCGGACGGCGTGCGTGTAGTCGTCGGCGCGGATGCCGGTGACGATCTTCGTCCACGTCGCGCCGTAGTCGTGGGTGCGGAAGATGTAGGGCGCGAAATCGTCGAGCAGCGGCTTTTTCACGGCGACGTAGGCCGTGCCCGCGTCGAATGCGGACGCGTCGATGATGCTCACGCGCCCGAGGTCCGGCATGTCCTTCGGCGTGACGTTCTTCCAGGTCTTGCCGCCGTCGCGCGTGACCTGGACGTAGCCGTCATCGGTGCCCGCCCAGATGACGTTCACGTCCTTCTTCGACGGACCGATCGCGAAGACCGTCGCGTAGACCTCTGGGCTGTTCATGTCGTGCGTGATCGGTCCGCCCGAGTCGCCCATCGTCTTCGGGTCGTGACGGGAGAGGTCCGGGCTGATGCGCGTCCACGACTCGCCCTGGTCGCTCGACTTCCACACGTGCTGCGTCGCGGTGTACAGCACTTTCGGATCGACCGGCGAGAAGATGATCGGGAACGTCCACTGGATGCGCTCGACGAGCGCGCTCGAGGGCTCGCCCGAGAACTCGCGCGGGTACGGGCCGACTTCGCGCGTTTCGCCCGTGCGCCGGTTGAGCCGCTCGAGGAACGACCCGTTGTTGCCGCCGGAGAAGAAGATATCGGGATCTTTGGGGTCGGTCGCGATGTAGCCGGGCTCGGCGCCGCCAGCGTTGTACGTGCCGGCCAGCGGATCGGCGTTGGCGCCGCCGCCACGGCCGCCCGCGCCGCCGCCTCCGCCGCGGCCCCCGCGGCCGAATCCGCCGGCGAGGCCCGTGTTGCTCGGCACGCAAATCGTGCTCGAGTCCTGCTGCGCGCCGCACACGTGATACGGCACGTGCTTGGTCGTGATGACGTGATAGAACTGGCCGGTTGCGTACGCGCGGCCGGTCCAGGTCGCCGGCGTGCCGAGCGCGTTGTACGTGATCTGCCCGCCGCCGTCGTTCGCGTACATCGCGTGGTTCGAATCGTCGGGGTCGACCCAGAAGTCGTGCGAGTCGCTGCCCGCGTAGTTGGTGAACGTCACGCCGCCGTCGGTTGAGCGGAACGTGCCCACGTTCTGCGCGTAGACGAGGTCCTTGTTGTGGGTGTCGGCCGTGATGTGCGTGTAGTAGAACGCGCGCTGCCGGAGGTTCCGGCCGCTGTTGACCAGCTTCCACGTCGCACCCGCGTCATCCGATCGGAAGACGCCGCCGTTGTCGTTCTCGACGATCGCGTAGACGCGGTTCGAGTCCGCCGCGGACACCGTCACCCCGATCTTGCCGATGAGGCCCGTCTGCGGCAGCCCGGGGTTGCGCGTGATCTCCGTCCAGTGCTCGCCGCCATCGGTGGACTTGAACAGGCCGCTGCCCGGCCCGCCCGACGACATCGTGTACTCCATGCGGAAAGCTTCCCAGAGCGCGGCGAACATCACGTCGGGATGATTGCGGTCGATCCACAAGTCGACCCCCGCCGTCTTGTTGTCGCGGAAAAGCACGCGCGTCCACGTCTTGCCGCCGTCGGTCGTCTTGTAGATGCCGCGCTCGTCGTTCGGCGCGCCGTAATGGCCGAAGACGGCGACGAAGACGATGTCGGGGTTGGTCGGATGGATGCGGATCTTCGAGATGTTCTGGCCGTCGCGGAAGCCGATGTGCGTCCACGTCTTGCCCGCGTCGGTGGACTTGTAGACGCCGTCACCGGGCTGGATGTTGCCGCGGATGCACGACTCGCCCGTGCCGATGAAGACGATGTCGGGGTTGGACTCGGAGACGGCCACCGCGCCGACCGACGAGCTCGTGATCTGGCCGTCGGTCACCGGCGCCCATGTCACGCCGCGGTCCGTCGTCTTCCACAGGCCGCCGCCGGTGGCGCCGAAGTACCCGACGTTCGGTTGCCCCTTGACGCCCGTCACCGTCAGCGAGCGTCCGCCCCGCTCCGGGCCGATGCTCCGCCACTTGAACGTGCTGAGAATCGTGGAGTCGGGAGCGGGCGACGGGCCGCTCTGCATCTCGTCGCGCGCCGCCGGGTGCAGTGCGAGCGCGCTCGAGAAGATCAGGGCCAGCGCGATGCCGAGCGCCAGGCCGGGACGGAATTTCGGGGACATGGGCACGCCTCCTCCTACCGCAAGTAGGAGGAGTGTAAACCATCGGCGTGCGGCGTGCGACGGCCGGGAGCGCGTGCGACTGCGCCTGGACGCGCTACCGCAGAATCTGTTCCAGGAACGCGAGCGCGCGGGGGTCCTTGGACTGGCCGAGCGCAGAGACCGCTTCCTTGCGGACCGCTTCGGTGCTCTTCGTGGACTTCGCGAGGTCGATGAGGGTCGGGACCGCCTGATCGTTCGGCAGCCGGCTCAGTCCCGACACCGCGCGCCGCTTCACATCGTCGTTCGTGTCTTTTTCGATGATCGCGAGCGTCGCGGCCAGGCCGTTGACGCCGGCGCGCTGCGGGTACCAGTAGACGGCCTCCGCGCGGAGCCTCGCGTCGGGATCGTTCTGCGCGAGTGCGAGGAGTGCGTCGGCGGTGCCCGGCTGGCGCGTCTGGCCGAGCGACGTCACGAGCGACCGGCGCGTGGCGGGGTCCTTCTCGGCGGCAATCAGCGACCGCAGCGTGGCGAAGCCGTGCGCGCCGCGCATGGAGCCCAGGTAGCTGGCCGCGCGGCGCCGCGTGTCAGCATTCGAGCTCGAGGCCGCCAGTCGATCGAGGATGGCGTCGGCGGCGGGATCGCGGTGGACGGCGATGGCCGAGAGCGCGCCCTCGCGGAACCGGTTCTGTTCGTCGAGCGGCTGGCCATCGGTCTTCAGCAGGTTCTCGAGGAAGCGCAGGCTCTCGGTGCTCGAGATGCCGGTGAGCCAGTAGAACGTGCGGCCGCCGGCGTCCATCGGGCAGTCGTCGCCGACCGACCGCAGGCGTTCCATGCGCCCGTTGATCACCCGGACGAGCACGACGATGCCCGTGCCGCCTTCGAGCGCCACGGGGCCGGTGGGCGCTGCGATCTGGGGCGCGTTCATGGCCGGGCCCTGGCTCGGCTCGAGCATGTCGCCGCGGATGTAGCCGGTGCGGTCGGTGAACCACGTCGAGCACATGTTGCGCTCGCCGTCGATCATCGGCTCGCGCCACGCGACCCACACGGGGTCCGCGCCGCTGCCAACGGCCGACAGCTCGCGATCGATCGACGTCGCGGCGCGCGTCTCCACGCGCCCGTTCTGGACGAGCGGTTGCTGCGCCGCCTGCACGAACGGCAGCGCCGCGGCCAGGGTCAACAGGGCAAGCGTCGTACGCATGAGCACCCTTCTTGGAACCTCTCGGGAACGTCTCGGGAACCGCGAGGAACCCCTGAGGGCACCCCTATTTGATGACTTCGAGCAGGTAATCCGCCGCGACCTTCGAGCGCGACGACATCTCCGCGAGCCGGCGCACGATCTCACGCTTCAGCTCGATGTTGGTCGTTTCCTTGCGCGCGATCGCGACGAGGCCGGTGTCGTTGTTCTGATTCGCGAGCGCGGAGATGATCGCCATCTTGGCGTCCTTGTCCTGCTCGGTGCTGTACATCTCGACGAGCGTCGAGCCCGTCTTGTCGACCTTCTGACTGCCCAGGCTGCGGACCGCCTGCTGGCGCACCACGGGCTCCTTGTCCGTCTTGGCGATCTGCAGCAGCTGGTCGACCGCGCCCATCGAGCTGAACGCCCGCACCATCGCGATCCGCAGGTCCTTGTCCGGCTCCTTCTGATACAGCGTCCACAGTTCCTGCGGCGCGGCCAGGTCGGTCAGGTTGCTGACCGCGCGCGACCGCAACTCGGTCGGCGCGCCGCTTTGGACGATCGTGATGAGCGATGACTTGTCGCCGCTGGTGCGATACGCGTCGATGATGGCGCGCTTGATCGAGAGGTCGGTCGTTGACTCGTAGATCTGACGCATGTCGGCGGCTGTCGTCGGCTGCTTGCTCCGGCGCGTGGCCAGGTAGCTGATGGCCTCTCGCTGGAGGTCCGGGTTGCCGCTGCCCTTGGCGTAGCTGAGCACCACTTCGTGAGCGCGAGGTTGATCACTCAGCGCGAGAAGGTAGAGCGCCCGTCGCTTCAACGCCAGCGAGTTGGTCCCGGTGAGGACGGTCTCGCAAAGCTGGGCTCCGCGGACCGGGTCGGAATTCATGATTCCCTGAATCGCCAGCAGCTTGATGTCGTCGTCATCGATCGCGCCCACCGCCGGCTTCTTGACGTCGGCTTCAAGTACCTTCGCGTCGTTGAGGTAGCGGCTCTGTGGGTAGTCCTTGCGCAAGGTGCCAATCGTCTCGAGCGCGTCCTGGCCTTTGCCGAGCTTGTACTGGGCGAACGCCTTCCAGTACAGCGCGCCGTCGGCGTGCGTGCCCTTCTGGCTGATCGTCCGGTCGAATCGTACGATCGCCTGGTCGAACTGGCGCTGTCCGAGCAGGCTCAGCCCCGAGCTGTACGTGCTGCTCTCGGAGTCCTGGCCGGCGAAGGCGAACCCGCGGTCCTGCCAGCCCATCAGATCCATGCGCAGCTCGGGCATTTGGAAGCGCCATTCCTGGGCCTGCTCGCGCGCGCGGTCGGCTTCCTCGCGGGCCCGTTCGGCGGCCTCGCGGATCGCCTGCGTGTCGATCGACTGCGCTGCGACTTGCGCGGCGCGCACGGCGTCTTCGATCGCCAGGCGATCGATGACCGGCGGCGCCACGATGACGCTCGGCGGCTCGGGCGGCACGGGCAGGGGCGCGACCGGCGCGACGGCGGGCGGCCGGGGGGCTTCCGCGGGGCGCGGGGGCGGCGCGGGCGGCGGCGTCTGCGCGGCGGCCAGCATGGGCACGAGCATCAGGATTCCGGCGAACGGGGCAAGTCGCGTCATTGGGGCCTCACTCACTTGAAGTCAGAAGGTCTTTCTGTCGTGCATGAATCTGGTTGGCGACGGCGCGAACCTTGAACAACAGGCTCTCATCGTCGATGCGGGACCGCAGGGACTTGAAATCCTTCGCGGCCACGTGCTCCGGGCTCCTGGCGACCTCGACGAGCACCGACTCGAGGTCGTCGAGCATCTGCGCGAACTGCAGGTCGCCGTTCTGTTTGGCCGTCACGCGATACAGCCGGCCGGAGGCGACGAGGTCATCGGCGGTCGCGCGCTCGAACGAGAGATCCGCGCGGTCATCGGGCGCGTTCATCAGCTCGACGAGCAACATCTCGGTCTGCTGAAAGTGATCGTCGAGTGCGGTCAGCAGGACGCGCTCGCGATCGCGGGCCTGGCCGCGCGCGCTCGCTGCGGCGGCGGTGACCGTCGCCGGGGCCGTCGGGACGCCGCCCGCCGGCCGCGGCTCGCGGCTCGAGCGCCACTCGTACCCAATCGCCACAGCGATGACCACGACGGCCGCGAATGCGATGGCCGGGACCAGCCGCCACATCCACCCGGTGGACCGGCGCTCGGGCAGGGAAGCCTGCACCCGCGCCCACATCGTGCGCTCGAACCCGTCGCCGGGCTCGGGGACCGCGGCCGCGTCCACCATCCTCAGCGTCTCGCCGAGCTCCGCCCACGCCTGCCGGCACGTGCCGCAGGTCGCGAGGTGCTCGTCGATGCGGCCCTCTTCGTTAGGGCTGCCTTCGCCGTAGAAATGGAGGATGAGGTCCTCGTCGCTTGGGTGCCACATGGTCATCACTTCAAACCTGGAACTTCGAACTCACCGACTTCCCGACTCCCTGACTTTCACGATCCCTTCAGCTCCATGAGCGGTTTGAGCGCGACTCGCATCTTGCGCACCGCCCGGAAGATCGAATGCTTCGCGGCGTTCGACTTCAGATCCAGCGTCTGACAAATCTCCTCGATCGAGCAGCCGTGATAGTGCCGCATCAAGAACGCCGCCCGCTCCTGCGGGCTCAGGGCGCCAAGCGCCTCCTGCACGCGCTCGCCGATCTCGCCTGCGTAGACCAGGTCGTCGATCGACGGGGCCGACGAGGTGGGCGCCATCTGCTCGAGGTGCTCGTCCGACTCGGCGGATTCGCGACGGGGCCGGGCTCTCATGTAATCGATCGCGCAGTTGAATCCGATCCGGTAGAGCCATGTCGCGAAATTCGATCTCGCCTCGAAGCGGCCAAGCTGTCGATACGCCCGGACGAACGTTTCCTGCACGACGTCTTCGGCGTCCTCGGGCCGGCCGGTCATGCGGTACGCCAGCCGGTAGATGCTGCGGCTGTGCCGCTCGACGAGCACCCGGAAGGCGTCCTGGTCGCCGCCACGAGCCTTGGCGACGGCCTCCGCGTCGTCCGAATGCATCTGCTTCATTAGACGGGTCGCTGTCCGGCCGGTTAGGAACGCGGGACCGGGCAGTATCTTTCCTCTACGATAATTTACGTACTTCTGTTCTGCGCCGCGAGTTCCGTCAGCGTGCCGGCGAGTCCGGTTGCGAGCGGCGTCACGGAGAAGCCGAGATCGCGGATCGCGTCGGCGCTCGCGACGGGCCAGTCGTGCCTGAACACTTCGACGTCGCCGCGCGTGACGAGCGGCGGTTTGCCCGTGACGCGCGCCCGCAGTTCTTCTTCGGCGCCGATGAGGTCGGCGAGCCAGTAGGGCAGGCGTCGCGGCAGGCGCGTGCCGAGGTGGTCGCGCAGGATCTCGAACGCGCGCCATTGCGGGGCATTCTCGCCGCCGAGCTCGTAGCGCGATCCCGGCGTGGCCTTCTCGAGCGCGAGCGCGTGGCCGAGCGCGACGTCTGTGACGTGCGCGAACGACCAGATGCGCTCGGGGCCGATGACGCCGGGCAGCTTGCCCGCGCGGTGGTCCGCGAGCAGCCGGCCGACGAGGTTGCCCTCCGACATCACGCCCGGGCCGTAGACCACGCCGGGGTACAGCGTGACGATCGGCGCGCCGGCATCGCGCGCGCGCTGGGCGATGACGTTGGCGGCCGCTTTCGTACGCTGGTAGTCGTTGGCGAGGATGGGCGCGTCGTGGCCGGCGGGCGGCCGCGCCAGGAATGACGACGTGTAGACGAGGCGCGGGATCTTGAGGTCGCGGGTGATCGCGATCGCGTGCTCGAGGCCGCCGACGTTGACGGCGTCGAACTCGCGCGGGTCCCGGCGCCACTGGCTCACGAGGGCAGCTGAGTGGCAGATGGCGTCCACGCCGCGCGCGGCCGCCTCGAACGCGTCGCGGTCCCGCACGTCGCCGTCAATCGCGCGACCAGGGAGCCCGGCGCGTGTGGCCCCTCGCGCGAAGACGATGACCTCGTGGCCGCGGGCCGCGAGCGTGTGCACGATGGTGCGCCCGAGGTACCCGGTGCCGCCCGTGACGAGCACGCGCATAGCGCATTGTCCTACGTTATGCTTTCGGGCATGTTCAAGCGCCAGACGACCGGCTCGGTCGTCTGCGTCTCGTGCGGGTACCTCGTCGGCGTCAACGACGAGCGCTGCTATCACTGCGGGCGTCGCAACCCGGGGCTCTGGGGCTTTGCACCGGCGATTCGCCGGCTCGGCCACGATGCGGGATTCGTCCCCTTCGTCACGGCGTTCTGCATCGTCATGTACGGGATTTCGCTGCTGCTCTCGGGCCCGAACATCACCACGATGGGCGGCGCGCTCGATTTCCTCGTGCCGTACCAGCCGGTTCTCGCCGTGCTCGGGTCGAGCGGCTATGTTCCGGTGCTGGGCTACGGCCGGTGGTGGACGATCTTCAGCGCGTCGTGGCTCCACGGCGGCGCGCTGCACATCCTGTTCAACATGATGTGGGTGCGCCAGCTCGCGCCCGATGTGGCCGAGATCTACGGCCCGGGCCGCATGATCATCATCTACTCGGTCGCCGGTGCCACCGGCTTCCTGCTGACGTCGGTCGTCGGCGTCTTCCTGTCGTTCCTGCCGTTCCTGCAGCCCGCGCCGTGGACTGTGGGCGCCTCGGCGGCCATCTTCGGCCTGCTCGGCGCGCTCGTGCACTACGGGCGCCGTTCGGGCTCGCGTGTCATACACTCGCAGGCGCTCTACTATGCCGTCGTGCTCTTCGTCTTCGGGTTCGTGATGCGGGGCGTCGATAACTACGCCCACGCCGGCGGGTTTCTGGGCGGGTATCTCGCCAGCCGCGTGCTGGATCCCCTCAAGCCCGAGCGGATCAACCACCTCGTGATCGCGCTCGGCTGTCTCGCGGTCTCCATCCTCTCGATCGTCGCGTCGGTCGTGTTCGCATTCCTGGGGCGGTAGGCGTGCGTCGACCTGTCGTTCTCATCACCGGGGCGTCCGGCGAAATCGGCCACGGCCTGATCGAACGGCTCGCCGCCGACGGCGGCCGGGGCATCGTCACGCTCGACCTGGCGCCGCTCGAGCCGCCCCAGGCCAGGCTCGTGCAGCGCGAGGTGACCGGGTCGATCCTCGACCACAGCCTGCTCGAGCGGATCCTCTCCGAGTTCGAAGTCGATCTGATCTTCCACCTGGCCGCCCTGCTGTCCACCCGGTCCGAGTTCTCCCCGGTCACGGCCCACCAGGTGAACGTGGAGGGCACGCTGCAGCTGCTCGAGTTCGCCCAGCACGAGGCGGAGTCGCACGGCCGGCCCGTCACCTTTCTCTATCCGTCGTCGATCGCCGCCTACGGCCTGCCGTCGCTCGAAGCCAAGAAGCACGCCGGCCGCGTCCGCGAGTCCGACTGGACGCAGCCGCGGACGATGTACGGGTGCAACAAGCTGTACTGCGAGCAGCTCGGCCACTACTACGCGCGGTTTTACAAGCAGCTGTCGGCCGAGTCGCAGAGCGGGCGCGTGGATTTCCGGGCCGTCCGCTTCCCGGGCCTGATCTCGGCGGTGACCGTGCCGTCGGGCGGGACGTCCGACTACGCGCCGGAGATGATTCACGCCGCGGCCCGCGGCGAGCCGTATGCCTGCTTCGTGCGGCCGGACACGCGCATCCCCTTCATGGCGATGCCCGACGGCGTGGCGGCGCTGCTCACGCTGGCGACGGCCCGGCCCGACCGGCTCACGCGGACGGCGTACAACCTCGGCGCGTTCGCCCCGACCGCTGACGAGGTCCGCGCGGAGGTGCTGCGCGCGTTTCCGTCGGCCGTCATCACCTATCAGGTGGACACGAAGCGACAGGGCATCGTGGACTCCTGGCCCGAGGACGTGGACGACACGGCCGCGCGGCGCGACTGGGGATTCGCGCCCGCATACGACTTCAGCCGCGCGTTTCGCGACTACCTGATTCCCACCATTCGGCAGCGCTATCGCGCGTAGCTGCAGAATCTGCGATCGCGGCGGTCCGTTCGCGTCGCAGAATTTGCACCGGCCTCTCGATTTCAGCCGTGTTGTCGCGCGCGAACGGGAATACAGGTTGCAATGCGCTGCCGCATGCAGCGCCTGCGGCTCGAGGACGTCCGCGCCTGGCAGCTCGCGCACGCGTTCACGGTCGAGGTCTGCGGGCTCCTCAAGGGCAGCCCCATCGCGAGCGCCGACATGCGCTTCTGCGTGCGTCTCTTCCGGAGCGCGCGCACGATCGAGGGCAGCGTGGCCGAGGCGTTCCGGCGTGGCGCCGACGAAGCGTCGGCTCGATGCCTCGGTGACGGGCTCGAGGCGCTTGGCGCCGCGCTGGTCGCGGTCGAGGACGGCATCGACCGCGGGTACTTCTCCCGGCGCGCGAGCGAGCCGGCGATCGAGCTCGGCCGGGGTCTCAGGCAGACGCTCGAGTCGCTGCACGCGTACCTGGAGCGATGCGCGCGGACCAGAGGGAGGGGCGCGAAGACACGTATATGATCGGCGGGTGCCAACGCTGACCGTTGAAGGTGTGGGTTCGTTCGACGTGCCGCCGAACAAGCGCCTCGTGCTCGCGCTCGAGCAGGACGCGAAGATCGATCAGCTCCATGCCTGTGGCGGACATGCGCGCTGTACGACCTGCCGCGTCGAGTTCGTCGCCGGCGCGCCCGAGCGATCGACCAAAGCCGAGCAGGCGGCGCTGGCGAGGAAGGGGCTGTCGGGCGTGCGGCTGTCGTGTCAGATCCTCTGCGACCACGACATGACCGTGCGCGCCATCAGCCGGCTGGCCGGGAGCGGCCGCCCGGACCCGGGCCCGACGCCGCAGCCGTTCATCGAGCCGCCGCCGGAGTACTGACCCGGTGATCGACCCCGCGCTGCTCGTCCGCGCCTATCGCGAGGGCATTTTTCCGATGGGCCTCGAGGGCGGGGAGATCGGCTGGTTCTCGCCGGACCCGCGCGGCATCATCCCGCTCGACGCGTTTCACGTGCCGTCGCGCCTCGCGCGCGTCGTACGGCACGGCACGTTCGAGGTGCGTGTCGACACCCGCTTCGAGGACGTCATGCGCGCCTGCGCAGCCCGCGAGAACGACGGCACGTGGATCACCGAGGAGATCATCGACAGCTACACGGCGCTCCATCGGCTCGGCGTGGCGCACTCGATCGAGACGTGGCACGCCGGGTCGCTCGCCGGCGGCCTGTACGGCGTGCACCTCGGCGGCGCGTTCTTCGGTGAATCGATGTTCCACAGAGTCACCGACGCGTCGAAAGTCGCGCTCGTCGCGCTCGTCGATCGCCTCGTGCGCCGCAACTTCGTGCTGCTCGACGTGCAATGGCTCACTGCCCACCTGGAGCAATTCGGCGCGATCGAAATTCCGCGCGCGCGGTACCTCGCGATGCTCAAGCCGGCGCTGGCGCGGGAGTGTTCGTTCCTGTAGGGCAGAAGGCAGAAGAACCTCTTACGAACCCCGTCAGTGAATCGTGGGCGCTTCCTCCAACGTAAACGCGGCGATCTTCACGTCGAACAACTGCCCCGATTGCGCGGCCATGTGATACGTCCCCTCCATGCGCCCGGTCGGCGTCGGGAGGTTGGCGCCGGAGGTGTAGGTGAACGACTCGCCGGGGCCGAGCGCCGGCTGTTGACCGACGACGCCGAGGCCGCGGACCTCTTCGGTGCGGCCGTCGCCGTGGGTGATAATCCAATGACGCGACAGGAGCTGCACCATTTCGGCCGTCTGGTTCGTGATCGTGATGGTGTAGCGGAAGAACCACTCGCGGCGCAGCGGACGCGAGCGCTCGCGGTCGAACTCCGCGTTCACCGACACGCGCACGCCCTGCGTGGTTGCCTCGGACATGGACATGACGCCATCATGATGAACGATCGCCCGGAGCCGCGGCAAGCTGACGCCGGATTGTGCGGCTCGTGCCGGCACGCGCGCGTCGTGACGAGCGACCGAGGGAGCCGGTTTGTGATGTGCGAGCGATCGAAGACCGATCGAGCGTTCCAGCGCTATCCGGCGCTGCCGATGCGCCGTTGCCCCGGGTACGAGAAAGAGGACGTCCCCCGATGACTCGCCGGGCGGTGGGCGCGGCGGTGGCGCTGCTGGCGGTCTTTGGCGCGGGCCCCGTCCGGGCCCTTTTTGCTCCCGCAGACACCGAGAACGTACCGATCGATCGCGTGACGAAGAACCTGGAGGCGCAGGTCGCCGCCAATCCCTCCGATGTACAGACACGGCTGAACCTCGCGCGGATCTATGCGATGGCGTGGGCCTCGAAGACGGAGACGGTGCCGGTCCTGACGAAGCCGATCGGCCGCATTCCGATCGGCGAGCCGTACTACGGCCCGTACCCCGGCTTCCAGAACGTGCAGACGCGGCAGACCTCCGATCCGGCGGTGCTGGCCGCGGCGAAGACGCGCCTCATGCAGGCAATCGCGCAGTACGAGGCCGTGCTGAAGCTCGACCCGTCGAGCACCGTCGCACTGCTCGGCCAATCCTGGTGCCTCGATCAGGCCGGCGACAAGACGCGGGCGATCGCCGGCTACCGCCGGGTGATCGAGTTGATCTGGCAGGACGAGAGCAGCGGCAAGCTTCCCGGCCTTCAGAACATCCGGCCGACGACCACGGAAGTCGCGGGGTACCTGATTCCGCTCCTCGATCCCGCGAAGGACGCCGATGAAATCGCGACGCTGAAGAGCCACGTGAGCCAGCTCGCGCAGCAGATGAGCCGGCGCCCCATCACGCCGGTCGTCGTGCCGATCGGTGTTCGCGATGACGTTCGCCGTCTCGTCGACGATCGCGCGCGCGTTGTCTTCGACGCCGACGGCAGCGGGGTGAAGCGCGGCTGGACGTGGATCACGCCCGACGCGGGCTGGCTCGTCTTCGACCGGCAGGGCCGTGGCGAGATCACGTCGGCACTGCAGTGGTTTGGATCCGTGACGTTCTGGCTGTTCTGGGAGAACGGCTACGAGGCCATGCGCGCGCTCGACGATGACGGCGACGGCGCGCTCAGCGGGCGCGAACTCGCGGGGCTCGCCGTCTGGCGCGATCGCAACGCCGATGGCCTCGCCCAGGCCGGCGAAGTGCGGTCGGTCGCCTCGCTCGGCATCGTCCGCCTGTCGTGCGCGTACGAGCGGCCCGACGACGACCCGGCGATCGCGGCGTGGTCGCCGCAGGGCGTCAGCTTCGCGAACGGCGTGACGCGGCCGACCTACGACGTGGTCCTCTTTCCGCGCTGACTGATAAGCTCAAGCCTATGCATCGGATCGCCCCTGCCCGCCTGAAGCCTGGTGTCTTGCTCGATCGGATTCCGGAGGGCGCAGCGGCGCCCGCGGCCGGTGGCCACATGCACGGTCTCGTGCGCGGCCGCGCGCTGATCTTCTGGGACCCGAAAGCGCCGGCCGGCACGAAGAAGCTCGACGCGATCGACACCGATCAGATCACGCCGGCTGCCGACTGCGTGTCCGAGAGCCTCGACACGCTCGCTGAGCGCTGGAAGGCGGGCGCGTTCCGGTATCTGATGCCGGACTTTCGCGCGCGCGTGCACCGGGGCGAGACGTTCCTCATCGCGGGCGACCGGTTCGCGATCGGATCGTCGCGCGAGATGAGTCCGGCCGGGCTGAAGGGCGTCGCCGAGGAAGTCGGCCGCGAGATGGTGATCATCTGCGGCCAGAACATGGGGGACATCTTCCGCCGCAACGCGTTCAACCTCGGCCTCCACGTCGTCCAGTGTCCCGAGGCCGTGGCGGACGCGCGCGACGGCGACGAGTTCACGTTCGATCCGATCTCGCGCGGCATCGCCAACGTCACGCAGGGCCAGGCGTACACACCGGTGCCGCTCTCGACGAAGGAAGAGGAGATCCGGCGGAGCGGCGGCATCTTCGCCGTCGGCCGGCGGGAGTTCAAGGCGTCGGTGGCAGCGGCGCCCGAGCTCGACTGGCCGGACGCCTCGCTCGCGCGCGGGATGACCACGACTGAGCAAATCGTGTGGGCCCACCGTGTGGACAAGGCCCTCACGCGGGCCGATCTGAAGCCGGGCGCGACGCTCCGCGTGCTTGCGGATCTCCTGCCGGCCTCGGACGGCACCGCGCCGTTCGCGATCCACACGTTCAATCAGATCACCGGCGGCGACACGATCTTCCCGCGCGAGGCCGCGATCGCCAACGACCACTTCGTCTTCACCGGCAAGGACGAGGACGACAAGCAGACGTCGATCGGCCGCGCGTTCGCGAAGATGCACGGCCTCGAGAAGCCGTACTACGCGACGCCGGGCGACGGCATCTTCCATTTCTACTTCCCCGAGCAGGGCCTCGTGCTGCCCGGACAGTTCATTCCCGGCGCCGACTCGCACAGCCGCGCGTACGGCGCGTACGGGGCGGTCGGGATCGGCGTGGGATCCACGACACTCGGGTTCGGCTGGGCCACGGGCTCCATCTACTTCACGCTCGCGAAGCAGCGGCGCGTGGTGTTCGTCGGGCGACTCAACCCCTGGGTCGGCGGCAAGGACATCGTGCTCGAGCTCCTGCGCCGCTGGGGCGCCAAGCAGTCGCAGGGCATGTCGGTCGAGTTCGTCGATCGGGACCACCAGGTGCCGATGGTCTCGCGCAACACGATCGCGAACATGATGGCGGAGGCCGAGGCGCTGAACGGCATCTTCGCGCCCGACGAGACAACGCTCGCATGGTACCGCGCGAAAGGCCTGACCGACCTGCCGTACCCGCCGCTCGCCCCGGGCGCAAACGCGGTGTACGAGATCGACGAGACGTTCAACCTGTCGGACGTCGCGCCGATGATCGCCAAGCCGTTCAGCCCGGGCAACGCGTTTCCGGCCGAGGAGGTCGCGCGTGAGCGGCTGACGTTCGACAAGGCGCTGATTGGATCGTGCACGAACGGCAGCTACGACGACTTGTTGCAGGCGGCGCTGGTGATTCGAGCGGCCAAGGCCCGGGGCGTCACGAAGGCCGCGCGCGAGTTCAAGGTGTTTCCGGGGTCCGGTGGCGTGGCGAAACAGATCGAGCGGCCGGACCAGCGGCTGGACGGCGACTCGATCGCCAACGTCTTTCGTGCCGTCGGCGCCGTGATCCGGCAGTCGTGGTGCGGGCCGTGCTTCGGCCAGGGCCAGGACGCGCTCACGGCCGGCCAGCGCGCGATTACCTCGTTCAATCGCAACTGGCAGAACCGGATGGGCCTCGGCGGCGAGGGCTACCTCGCGAGCCCGGCGGTCGTGGCGGCCTCAGCGCTGATCGGGTACATGGCGCCGCCATCGGAGCTGGGGCTGGAATGGAAGCCTGAGATCTATGGTGTCTGATGGTCGCGGTGCCCTCGGGGTTCCTCCGGGATTCCTGGGGGTGCCCAAGGGGTTCGTCGGCCTCGCCGCGGCCCTCACGCTCTCGGCCGCCGGCGTCGCTCAATCACAGGTGCCGACCGTCGTCCCGGCCGCCGGGCTGGTGATCGACCACTCCGTCCGCCTGAGGCCTGGGGCCTATCGCCTGGCGAGCCGCGATCTTGACGCGCCCGCCATCATCATCCGCGGCGACAACGTGACGGTCGACTTGACCGGCGTCACGCTCGAGGGCGGCGAGCCGTTCGGCAATCCGGATCGCGACACGGGCGTCGGGGTGCTCGTCGACGGCAGTCGCGGCGTGACGATTCGCGGCGGCGCGATTCGCGGCTATAAGGTCGCGCTCCTCGCGCGCCGCGCGCCCGCGCTGCACGTGACCGGCGGCGACTTCAGCTACAACTGGAAGCCGCGCCTTTTGAGCGGCATCGAGCACGAAAGCCTCGTCGACTGGCTCACTTACCACCACAACGAGCAGGACGAG
>DATIWF010000117.1:0-48006 GCA_035519535.1 Vicinamibacterales bacterium
GCCGAAGTTGGGATCGAAGATATTGCCGCCGCGGACGATGACGTCGCCGATCTCGCCGATCATCAGCTCGTGCTGGCTGCCCTCGTCGTACGTCGGCTTCCAGCCCAGCAGGTTCATGTAGAACGACGCGCTTTCCTTGTAATTCGTCACGCTGAACGAGAGGTGATCGAGCCACACCGTCTTCCAGCCGGTCGCGTCGAACGGCGCGGCCGGCGCGCCGGCCACGGCGGCACGCGGAGCCTTGCGCGCTTTCGCGTGGCCGTTCCCGTTGCCGATCTGCAGCGCGAACCCGTCAGGATCCTTCACGTGAAAACTCTCGAAGCCCTTGCCGTCGTTCTCGGCGATGGGCGTGAGGCCGCGCTTCTTCAGCTCGGCCTCAACGGACTTGGCGTTCCACGGCGCGATGTCGAAGCAGAAGCCCTGCACGGTCGCGTTCGCCGCACCTCGTCCACCGCCGCGCCCCCCGCCACCGCCGGCCGCCGGCGCCGCCGCGGGCGCACCCTTCGTGAAGATGACCGTGCCCCAGTCGCCGATATCCATCACGGCCTGCGTGTCGTCGAGACTCCGCAGCGTCCAGCCCATCAGCGCCACGTAGAAAGCGGCCTCGCTCCGATGATCGGCGACCTGAAACGCGATGTGGTCGAGCGACACCGTGCGCCAGCCCGTCGGCGCGAACACCGGCGTGATTGCCTTGGTCGCCGTCTCCATGTCGAGCGGACAGCCCGGCGTGCCGAAGCCGTCCCGGCAGCGGCCCTGCGCGAAGGCCGCCGACCGACCCAGCACGACGGCAACGGGCGCGGCGATCCCGGCGGCTCCGAGTATCTGCAGCAACTGACGTCGCGAGACCTTCGCATCCATAGGGGCTCCTCGGGGTGGGGACATCTTAGAGCGCCGTGCGCCGATCCGCAATTTTCCGGAGGATTCGGATAATTGCCAACGGCCAAGCCGACTTCGTGATGTTCGGTCGATTCGCCACCACCGGTTTGGATCAAAGGCGGGCACTCGGCGTGGCCGGAGCGGCGGGCGAAACAACAACGAACTCGAACGGACTCCAGCGACACCCAATCCCCTGACGAAATCGTTGCTTGACAGTCGCGTGACTCTCCGCGACTCTTGTGTCACTCCGCTCCCCAAGATCCGCAGGGCAGGCTCGGTTTGAACCGTACCGCGATCACCGGTTCGGCGCTTGGTTCGTTGCTCGCGCTGTCAGTCGTGCTGCGCGCGCTGTTTCCGAGCGTCGTCGTGCCCGCCGCTCAGGCCGGGCCAAAGGCCGAGGTCACGCAGAGCCCGCCTTTAAATCATCCAGCCGAAGACCCGGGCAAAGACGGGCCGTGGAAAGCGGCGCAGAGCTACTTCGCAGGCTGGGCGCCGCTCGGGTGCGGACAATCCTCGGGACCAAGTCGACTCGCCGTCTGGTGCATCCCTGCCAATATGCCAGTGCGCGCAGTCATCGTGATCGCGCCGGATCCGGTGCGCACGCACATGGCGCTGACGTTCGACCGCACGCTCGAGGGCTTTCAGCTGGCGGCGCAGGACGCGGGCTACATCATCGATCGCTACTGGCTGCCCTGGAGCGTGACCGGCACGACGACGAACGGGTCGGAATCGTCCAAGTCGTCCTCGGACCCATCTGAGGACGCGCGCGACGCTGCGGAGCGCGAGAGACGCGCCTCGGAACCTGGGCTCCTCCTGCTGCGCCACAGCGGCCAGTCGGCGACCGCTCCACCCCTGGTATTCGCGTTTCTCGTGTCCGACACGCCCACGGCTGGCATCCAGGGACGGCAGTTCGCCAATGCCGTCCGCTACGTCGGCGATGTCTGCACGGTGCAATGCGCGGGCGACGGCACGATCCGGATCGTCGGGCCCTCGTTTTCCGGGTCGCTTGCGTCGCTGCACAAATTGACGGATGCGGCCGGAGGTCAATTCGTTGCGTACAGCGGATCGGTGTCGAGCCGGGCGGCGATCGATGATGAGAAGCTGCCAGGCCCCGGGAGCGGCGCGAACGGGACGCTGTCGTTCAAGACGTTCGTGCACGACACGGACTCCGCCCTTCAGGAGTTCCTGGGCACGCTGCGCAACACGCACGCGGTGACCTGCCGAGAGCCGCAAGTCGCAATCCTCTCGGAAGCCGCGACCAAATTCGGAGAAGTCAGGGCGGCCGAGTCGAGCGAATCGTGCGTCCAGAACTTCGTCTTTCCCCGCGAGATCTCGAATCTGAGGAACGCGTCGAGCGCCAACGCCGCGACCGCCGCGACCACGACGACGGATGCCGCCGTGGCGAAGCAGCTGCCGCTCAACCTCACGGACCCCACGAACAGCAGCGACGCGCCGCCGGACTTCTCGCGGCCGCAGGGTCCGTTGTCGAAGGAAGCGGTGCTGATGAACATCGCGGCCGAGCTGCGACGGGCGCGCTTCCGCTACGTCGGCGTCCTTGCGTCAAACATCCTCGACGATCTGTTCCTGGCGGAGTTCCTCAGGACGGCGTGCCCGGACGCGCGGCTCTTCATGGTGAGCGCCGACCTGCTCTTCGAGCGCGAGCTCGACAACGTGCCGTATGTGGGCATGCTCTCGATCACGACGTATCCGCTCATCCTTCGGAACGCCGGCTGGACGAAGGGCGCCGGCTCGATCCCGAGCTCGGTGCTGCCGTTCGCCGACGAGTACTCGGTGGGGCAGTACAACGCGACGTTGCAGACGATGAAGGAGCTGCTGCCGGACGCTGAAACGCCCTCGCTGCGCCAGGTCTGGCCGCCGCGGCGGAGCGCGACGCCGGGGGAACTGCCACCCGGACTTCCGCTCTGGATGACGGTCGTGGGCAGCGGCGGGTACTGGCCGGTGCGGCTGCTGGACGGCCGGCAGTTCGTCGACACGCCGCAGCTCGAGACCGGCGATCTGTCGGGCGCATGGCAGGTCCTGCTCGTGCTGACTGGCGGTCTGGCCATTCTTCACATCGGCGTGCTGCTCATCGCGTCGCCATTTGCGGTACGCTTCCGGGATTTCGCACTCATCGCCGCGGCGCCGCGCCAGCGGCTGTTCTTCATTCAGACGTCGTGCGCCACGGTCGTGCTCGCGCTCGGGTTTCTGCTTCTGCCGGCGCTGCGGCACGCCACGTTCGGCTGGCTCCAGGCCTTTGGCGCCGCCGTCGTCCTCATCGTCGTTCTGACGGCGGTGCTGCTCGAGGCGCTGTACTACCGGCGCTGGAGGTGGTTGCAGACCGCCGAAGCGGCTTCAGCCGATGCGACGCAGTGGGCGCTGACGTCGCAGATCCTGACACTCGCCGGCATCTGGCTCGGGACCGGCCTCCTGCTCTTCTTGTGGTGGATCCTGAGCGGACCGGAAGGAAACGCGCCGGGATCGCTCTACGGATTCTTCTTCGCCTACCGCGTGGTCCATCCGGTGTCCGGGGTCTCGCCGCTGCCTCCGCTCATCCCCTTGCTGGTCGCGATGTACGCGTGGACGTGCTTCGAGATCTGGCGCCTGCGATTCAACGACGACATGCGGCCGCGACTCGTCGCCGCCACGCAGCCCGCCGGCGCCAGCCCGCGGCCAAGACCCGGCGACCTGACCGAGCGGAACATCGCAATCGCGGTGAACCGGTACCTGCTCAGAACGCCGTACCTCGTGCCCTTCGCGACGGTGTTCGTCATCTGGCTCGTGTTTCTCAATCCGCTGAGTCCGTTCGAGCTGTTCGAGCGATGGACGTTCGGGCTCGTGTTCCTGGTGCTGTTCTGCCTCGTCGTCGCGCTCATGCTGTCGTCCGGATTCCGGATGGCGGAGATCTGGATCGACCTGCGACGACTGCTGATCGAGCTCGAGCGCCGGCCCGTGCGCGTGGCGTTTTCGCGCGTCAAAGGCCTCACCTGGTCGTTCTGGCGACAGGGCGGCGAGGACGCCGAATGGGCGTACATGGCGCGCTCGCTCGAGGCCCTGGCGCAGCTCGGCAGCGGCACCGATCCGCGCGAGTCCGGCGTGCCGGAGACCGCGTACTTCGCCAAGCAGATTCAAAATGTCCGCAAAGCGGTCGCCGAGCTCCCGGCAATGCACGACGCCGCCAAGATTCGCGCGCACCTCAAGACGCTGGGCGACGACCTCGCGACGCTGAAGAAAGCGCTGTCATCAGCCGACGCGAACTCCTTCCTCAAGTCCGCCGTTGACGACCTCGGAGAGGCGTGCAAGGCCTGCGTGACGGCGCCGGACTCTCCGAATAATGAGAGCCTCGAGAGCGCGCTGGCCGCACTCGGCGCCAGGGCCGACGCGGCCGTGGCTGTGGTCCGCCTGCTGACCGAGTCAGCGGCGGCCCAGGGCCGCCTGATGCCAATCATCGGCAAGTGGCGAAAGCTCCAGGAGAAGCGGCCTCTGCTGACGGCGGTGGATTCACTCCGCGAGTACGCGTCGGCACCACCGCCCGGCAGCGCCGACGAACGTCGCGTCACGCTGCACCACGACCTTGCCGTGACATTCCGCGAGCTGCAGGAGTCGCTGGCAACGGTGCTGAGCGCCGCCTGGACCGTGCTCGAAACGCGATGGAGGAAAGAGGCGTCCCAGCTCGTGGACTACGAAGACCGCGACGCCGCGACCGAGGACAAGAAGAACGGCTCAACGGACACCGCGGAGCGGCAGCTTCGGTGCCTCGAGGAGTTCGTGGCGCTCCGATACGTCGCGTTCATTCGCGGCGTGCTCGGCCACCTGCGCCACGTGATGATTTTCCTGGCGCTGTCGTTCAGCCTCGTCCTGATTTCGCTCAACATCTATTCCTTCGAGCCGCACCAGTCGCTAATCTGGTCCTTCACGCTCATCTTCATCGTGACCGGCTTCATGGTGGTGGGCGTGCTCGTGCAGCTCCATCGCGATCCCATCCTCAGCCGCGTGACCGGCACGACCGGCAACGCCCTGGACCTGCACTTCTATCTGCGGATCGTCGCCTTCGGCGCCTTGCCGCTCCTCACGCTGCTCGCGGCGCATTTCCCGTCGATCGGGCACTATCTCGTGTCGTTCCTGCAGCCGAGCCTGGAGGCCCTCAAGTAGCGAGACCGGTCCGCCCGCCTGGGTTACACTGCCGGCCGGGAATGACGCTGTCGCCTGGCACCCGGCTCGGGCACTACGAGATCCTCGGCTCTCTGGGCGCCGGCGGCATGGGTGAGGTGTACCGCGCCGCGGACACCACCCTCGGCCGCGAGGTCGCCCTGAAGGTCCTGCCGGCCAGCGTGGCCCGCGACGCCGAGCACATCGAGCGCTTCCGCCGCGAGGCCCGCGCCGTCGCCGCCATCAACCACCCCAACATCGTCACGATCTTCTCCGTCGAGCGCGATGCCGCCGTGCACTTTCTGACGATGGAGCTGGTGGAGGGGCAACCACTTGATCGATACGTCCCGCCTCGGGGTCTGCCGATCGACACGCTGCTCGACATCGCGGTGCCACTCGCCGACGCCCTCGCGGCCGCGCACGACAAGGGCATCGTCCACCGCGACCTCAAGCCTGGCAACGTCATGATCACGACCGACGGCCGCGCGAAGATCCTCGATTTCGGCCTCGCAAAGATGAGCGCCTCGTCGCCTTCGTCCGGCGACCTGGAGACCATGGCGCAGACGAGCGCGGGTGTCGTGCTGGGCACGATGCCGTACATGTCGCCGGAGCAGATCGAGGGGCGGCCGGTCGACGCGCGGTCCGACCTCTTCTCTTTCGGCGTCATGCTGCACGAGATGGCCGTCGGCGCGCGGCCGTTCCAGGGCGCCAGCCAGGCCGCGCTGGCATCGGCCATTCTGCGCGACGCGCCGGCGCCGCCGAGCGCGAGCCGGTCCGACGTGCCGTCGGGGCTCGAGCGGCTGATCCGGCGCTGTCTCGAGAAGGACCGGGACCGCCGCATCCAGACGGCCCGCGACGTCCGCAACGAGCTCGATGCGCTGCGTCGGGCCGACGCGCCGCCCGCGGCGGCGACTCGCCGCGCCGAATCGGCAGCGGCCGACCGCCAGTCAATCGTCGTGCTGCCCTTCGCCAACCTGAGTCCCGACGCCGAGAACGAGTACTTCAGCGACGGCCTGACCGAAGAACTCATTGCCGACCTGTCGAAGGTGCGGGCGCTCAGCGTGATCTCGCGGACGTCGGCGATGCAGCTCAAGGACACGAAGAAGGACGTGAAGACGATCGGCCGCGAGCTCGGCGTGCGGTACCTGCTCAACGGCAGCGTGCGCAAAGCCGGCAACAGCCTGCGTATCACGGCGCAGCTCGTGGACGCGGCGTCGGACGCGCCGCTCTGGTCCGACAAGTTCAGCGGCACGATGGATGACGTGTTCGACGTGCAGGAACGAGTGTCGCGGGAGATCGTCCGCGCGCTCGACATCACGCTGAGCTCCGACGAACGGCGGCGCATGGCCGAACGGCCGATTGCGGACGCCCGCGCGTTCGAGCTGGTCCTGCAGGCCCGGCAGGATCTGCGGAGGTACGACAGCGACCGCGCGGTCCACACGATCCGGGAAGCGATGCGGATCGAGGGCGAGACGCCGCCGCTCCAGGCCCTGCTCACTCAGGCAAAGGTCTTCAGGGCGCGGGTCGGCGTCGGCTCGGTGCACGCGGCCCTTGACGAGGCCGAGGCGGAAGCCCGCAACCTCCTGGCGCGGATGCCGGAGGCCCCGTACGGCGACTCGCTGCTCGGACAAATCGCGTACGAGCGCGGCCGCCAGCCCGAAGCCGTGCACTATCTGAAACGGGCGCTCGATCGCGAGCCCAACGACTCCGACACGATGCTGATGCTCTGCGTCGCGTACTTCGCGAGCGGCCAGAACGCCGAGGCCGGCCTGGCCGCCCGGCGGATGATCGCGTCCGACCCGCTCTCGCCGCTCACATGGATGGCGTCGGGCGTCACAAATTGGTTCGTGGGACGCGCCGCCGACGGCATCCCGGACCTCGAAAAGGCCGTCGAGATCGATCCGCTGAATCTCATCGTGAACTGGTGCGCCGGCTACGCCTACGCCCTCGTCGGCCGGCTGCCGGACGCGATCAGACGCGCCCAGGTCATTCTCGACGTCGCGCCGGATGTGCCGTATACCCGGCAGTTGCTGGCCCTGATCGACGGCCTCGAGGGCCGGCGCGATGGGGCGCTCGCGCGCATCACCGACATCAACGTCACGCCCCTCGACTCGCATCACCGGTTCCACCTCGCCGAGTCGTTCATCTGGGCCGGACAGCACGAGCGCGGTCTCGATCTGCTCGAACAGGCGGTCCTCGGGTTCTATCCCGCCCCCTTCATCGGACGGTACTGCCGCTTCCTCGATCCCGTGCGCGACACGCCGCGGTTCCGGGCGATCCTGGCGACAGCCGAAGCGCGCGTCGCCGCGTTCCCGCAGCGCGAGCGCGAGCTCAGCGGCAGGGCCTGAGCCCGCGCGCCCACGGCTTGACAGGCGCCAGTCGCGTGTTGTATTAAACTACTTAGTTAATTAACCATAAGGTTTAGTACATGCCCGCCGACCATCTGACGACGACCTTTGCCGCCCTGGCCGACCCGACCAGACGCGCGATCCTGGCCCGACTGGCCTCGGGCGCGCGCTCGGTCACCGAGCTGGCCGAACCGTTCGACATGAGCCTGCCCGCCGTCTCGAAGCACCTGCGCGTGCTCGAGCGCGCCGGGCTCATCGCGCGTGGACGCGAGGCGCAATGGCGCCCGTGCCGCATCGACGCGAGCCCGCTCAAGCAGGTCGCCGAGTGGGCCGAACGCTACCGGCACATCTGGGAAGGGCGCCTCGACCGGCTCGACGACTACCTCCAGGAACTGAAGTCGAAACACGTGAGAGCGAAGGAGAAGACCCATGGCCGCAAGCCGCGTACTCAATAGCGACACGTTCAAGACGACCACGCCGTCGGACCGCGAGATCACCCTCACGCGGCTCTTCGACGCGCCTCGGCACCTGGTGTTCGAGGCGATGACGAAACCGGAGCACGTCCGCCGCTGGTGGGGCGCGCTCGACGAGCGGTACTCCGTCATCGTCTGCGAGATCGACCTGCGCCCTGGCGGCGCGTGGCGGTACGTCGGCCGCGGCCCCAAGGGCGAGTTCGCCTTCCGCGGCGTGTATCGCGAGATTGCGGCGCCGGGCCGTCTCGTGTATACGGAGATCTATGAGCCGTTTCCCGACGGCGAGTCGGTCGTGACGCAGGTGCTCACGGAAGAAGGCGGCAAGACGCGGCTCGCGCTCACGGCCGAGTATCCGTCCAAGGACGTTCGTGACACGGTCCTCAAGACCGGCATGGAAAAGGGCGCGGCGGTCAGCTACGACCGTCTCGAGGATATCCTGCACGAGCTGCAGTGACGGCCACGATCCACGTTGCGATATCGCGAACGACGTCTTCGGGCACGTGACCCGGCGTGTTGTACTCCGCCGGCAGGCTCTTCCCCGTGCCCGGTAGAAACAGATGATTGAGCGCCGGATACGTGCGGAACGTCACGCGCGGCCGGCCCGCCAGGCCGTTCTTCCAGCCGGCGAAGTCCTCGGCCATCGTCACCTGGTAATCGCGCTCGCCCTGGAGGAACAACATGGGCTGCGGAATTGCTCTGGCGGCCGCGACGGGATCGTAGCTGTTGAGATCGAGCCAGTAGGACGCCGGCGCACCGCCGATTGATTGCGGACTGCCGGCATCGGCGGGCGTGAGCGCCTGAACGCGCGCGACGAGCTTGGTCGTGTCGTCGATCTGCTTCTGGCCCTCCGGTGTGACGGGCCCGGCGGCGCTCACGAGATACGTGACCTGCGCGAGCATGGCGTCGCCCAGCTTCCGCGTGCTGCCCGCGAGCGAGATGAGACCGGCAATCTTCGGATCGGCCGCGGCGATGCGCGGCAGCAGCGCGCCGCCGAGGCTGTGACCCAGCACGAAGATCCGCGCCGGATCGATCCGGGGCTCGCGCCTCAGCGCCGCCACCGCGGCGACCGCGTCGTCGATCGTCTCGTCCTTGACCGTGAAGGTCGCG
Source organism: Vicinamibacterales bacterium (assembly GCA_035519535.1). Lineage (GTDB taxonomy): Bacteria > Acidobacteriota > Vicinamibacteria > Vicinamibacterales > SCN-69-37 > DATEGZ01. The sequence goes on from DATIWF010000117.1 coordinate 8,951, forward strand.
ATGCCGCCCAGCTTGCCGGCGTACTGCTGCGTGCGCTTCTCGTACCGCAGCACGGCGACGCCCCGGGCCGCCAACCCGAGCGCAAGGTCCTTGAACGTCTTGTTCGGACCGATCGTCTCGTCGCGGTCCTCGGGCCCGGATCCGTGGACGAGCACGACCGCCGGGAACGGCCCGGCGCCCGTGGGCAGCGTCAGCGTGCCGGGAAGGGGCCAATGTTCGGCGCCGACGGTGATGTCGGACTCGGTGAACGATCCCGCGGTCGCGTACGACGGCGGACTCCAGTCCACGGCCACGGGCGCGAACGACAAGCCCCCGACGAGACCGTCCTTGTCGAACACGACCTGGACGTCGAGGCTCATTTTCTCGAACTGGCAGGTCACGCGCGTGATGAGCAGTGCGCCTCGCGGCTGGCTGGTGACGCGCATCCGTTGCTTGAACGCGCCGGCCTGCTGGACGACGGCGTTCCACGCCGCCTGGAGTTTGTCCGCCGGAAGCGCCCCCTTCATCGCGACGTCGAACAGCTCTTCGGTCTTGGCGAAGTCCCCGGCGGCCATGAGATCGACGACGGTCTGCGCCTTCGCCAGGAGTGGCGCCGTCTGATCCTGCGCGGCGGGGCGGGCGCCGGCCGGAAACAGCCAGGTCGCGAACGCCAGGGTGAACATGATGCGCCTGCTCATCAGGTGATAGTCGCACAGACTTCCGCCTCTTCAGTCATCCTTCAGACGCCGGTGGTGAAATGGGGGCCTCGCCGTGCGCATCGCCACCATCTACCTCGAGGAACTCAGAGCGACGATGCGCGGGCGGTTTGCGTGGCTGGGCGCGGCTGTCGTGCTCCTGGCGGTCGGCGTCCTCGCCACCGTGGGCACGCAGGACACCTGGCTCGACGGCTACGGCATCATCGCGTACGGCCTCGTCCCGCTCGCGTTCATTCCCCTCGCGGCGGGCTTCATCGCGGGCGCACGGGCGAGCCGCTTCGTCGAGAGCGTGTTCACCGCACCCGTGCGACGAGGCGAGTGGCTCGTCGCGAAGATCCTGGTCTTGCTCACGTTCGCCGGAGGCTACTACCTCGCACTCGTGCCGATGATGGTCGTGTACGTCTGGCACGTGGGCGTGCCGCCGCTCCTGCACTGGTTTCTGTGGTGGACGCCCGGCCTGCTCGTGGCCAGCGTCGCGATCGGCGCGCTCATCGGCGTCCTGTTCATCGGCCGAAGCATCGCGGCGCCGGTCGGAACGGGCATGGGCGTGCTGCTCGCGTATGCGGGGTTCCTGCCGCTGCAGGAGCTGATGGTCTCGCAAGCGAACGGAGCGAGCCGCACCGGACATGTCACGCTGGCCAGCCCGGCCGTGCTGCTCAAGAACGGCCTGGGATTCGCCCTCGCGGTCGGCAACGTTCCCGCCTCGACGACCTGGACGTGGATCAGCCTGGTCGTCCTGATCGCGGGATCGGTCGCGCTCGCGGTCTGGGTGTTTCTTCGGGCCCAGGGCGTCGAAACCTGGGAAGCCACTCGCGCCCAACGCTGGACGATCGCGCTGGTGATGGTCGCGCTGGGCGTGCTGCCGAGCGTGCTGGCCGATACCGACTACGACAAGGCGGCGCCGCGCCGGAACAACGCGCCGGCCATCCGCGCGCTCTTTTCCCGCGCCGGCAGCAGTCTGGCGCTGGTCGAATCAGGCCGTGATGCGCCTGTCCACTGCTGCAGCACGATCCTCAACCGGGACGAACTGATGGCGATGGGAACGGACGAGAACACGCGACGCGATCTCCTCGTGTTTCTACCAGTGGACACGTCGGAGGCCGTCACGGACCTTCACCTCGAGCTCGTCGGCGAGAACGGCCTCGAGGTCACAGCGGTCAACCCGGACGCGCTCGACCAGGCGGCGCCGCGTCTCGAGACGCGCATCTATCAAAACGACGCGGGTCCCGCCGGGCCCGACGGCCGCCACATCGCGTCCGGCTGGTTCGCGCGCGTGCCCGTCGTCGTCAATCCGACGAAGCCGTGGGACATCGGCGGCGACCGTTATCCGCTCACGGTCAAGGCCACGTATCGCGTCGCAGGCGAGAGCCAACCGCGCGCGTTCAGCTCGCGCGCCGCCATCGACGCGCAAGTCGCGAGAGGCATCTACGAGATGGGGGTCGCGTCGAGCCTCCTGCCGGCCTTCTGCTTTGGCGCGGCGATCAGGCGCTGGCGGCGAACGCGATGAGCCCGGACACCGAGTACGCCATCGAGACGAGCGGCTTGACCAGGCGGTTTGGCGACTTCACCGCCGTCGATGCCGTCACGCTCAAGATCGCCAAGGGTCAGCTCTACGGGTTCCTCGGCCTGAACGGTGCGGGCAAAACGACGACGATCCGGGTGCTCACGACGCTCCTTCCGCCGAGCGCAGGCACGGCGAAGCTCTGGGGGCACGACGTCGCGGCGGACCCGCTGGCCGTGCGCCGGCTGGTCGGGCTCGTGAGCGACGAGACCAGCGAGAGTCAGTCCACCTGGACCGCGCGCGAGTACTTGCTGTATTTCGCGCGCCTGCGTCATCTGCCGGACCCGCACCACCACGTCGAAGCGCTGCTCGACGGCGTCGGACTCGACCCGCGCTTCCGTGGGAAGCTTATCGGCACGTACAGCACGGGCATGAAGCGGCGTGTCGAGATCGCGCGTGCGTTGATGGGCCGGCCGAAGGTGCTGTTCCTGGACGAACCGACCCGCGGCCTCGATCTTCCAGCCAAGCGCGAGATGTGGAACCTGCTGCGTCGTCTGGCCGCGACCGAGAATGTGACGACGTTCCTCAGCAGCCATGACTCGCACGAGATCCGCAGCCTGTGCAACGAGATCAGCGTCATCGCGAAAGGGCGGCTGGTCTACACGGGCGCCACGCGAGACCTCGGCGACGACCTCGATACCTTCGAAGAACGGCTGATCGATCTGCTCACGCACGGCGAGGCCGGTGTCACGCATCCGGCGTGACGGCACCGCCACAGGCGCTCACAGCTCCCTGGCCTCGTGCGTTGACGGGCCGAATCCCCAGCGTTCCCGCATGCGGTCGCGCATACGCTCCCGCTCTTCCGGGGTCATGGCGCCCCAGCGATCCGCCATGCGATCGGCCATTCGATCCGCCATGCGGCCCCGCATGTTGCGCGACACGCCGTGACGGCCCAGGCCGCCGAAGAGGATCCGGCACAGCACGAGCACTGCCAGCGCCTGCCAGAACGTCAGCTCACGCCAGCCGAACAGCGGCGGCAGCAGCCAGTTCCACAGCAACTTGACGACCTCACCGCCGAGGAACGTGAAGAGCAGCACTCCAACCAAGGCCAGCGGCGCAAAGAAGAACCACTTCTTTCTCATAGTCAGCCCCTATGTATTCGATAACTCGTCGTACACCCGCTGCAGCCGTTCGCGAAGACGACGGACCGCGTAGTGCTTGCGTGAGAGCAGCGTGTTCACGCTCACACCGGTGGCTGCGGAGATGTCCTTGAAGCTGCGTCCCTCCAGCTCGTGCGCGACGAACACCTCGCGCTGCTCCGCGGGCAGCTCGCTCACTGCCAGCTCGATCTCGTCGAGCAGCACGTGGCGCGTGTAGTGCGCCTCCGGTCCGGCATCCGCCGACGGCAGCAGCTCCTCCCACGGCACCCGCTCATCGTCCTCGCCGGAGACGATGGCGTCGGCGAAGAGCTCCGGTCCCTTCTTGCGGAAGAGATCGGTGATGCGGTTGCGCGCAACGCGAAAGAGCCAGCCGGCGACGTGGTCGATCGGCACCAGCAGGCGGTTCGCCTCGACGAGCTCGGCGAAGACGTCCTGCAGGATGTCCTCGGCGTCGCGTGGGTCGGGCACGCGCCGGCGGATGAAATTCAGCAGCCGCGTCCGCTCGCGCCTGACGATCGTGCTGATTCGCCGGTCCTGTTGGCGTGCCATGCGCACCGTGCCGGCCCGCTGTCGCGCGCCGCGCTGGTCCGCTTCGGCGAGCCGCGCCGCGCTCTCCATCTACTGGTGTAGACGAATGAGGGGGTGGGGATATTGTAGGGCGGCTACGCGACGCGTCGCCCCGACGCGCCCGGCGAGGCCGGCAGCGCGGAGTACAACGCGTCTCTGAGCGCCACGTCCCGCGGGTCGCCGGCGAGCCTCGTCCCCATCCGGCACGTGACGTAGGCGTAGCCAACGCCCGCGTCGGGATCGGCGAACCCGAGCGCGCCGCCTGCGCCCGGCGACCCGAACGAGCGCGCGCCCCCGAACGGCAGCGCCGCCGACGGCTTCATGAAGCCGAGCGAGAACCCGACGCCGCGCATCTTCATGCACTCGTCGTAGAAGCCGCGCGTCGGCGGCACCGCCGGCGCGGCGAGCAGCGCGAGCGTTTCCGGCCGCAGCCCGAGCTCCCCGCCGTTGGCGAACGCGCTGTACGCCCGGGCGATGGCCCGCGCCGTGCCGACGCCGCTCCCCGACGGCACTTCCAGGTTGCGCGCGTAGACGCGGGCGTCTTCGTGCGGCAGCTCGGATCCTCTGAGCGCGAGCACGATCTGCGACCGCGGATTCAGCGTGTCGAGCGCCAGACGAAGCGGAAAACCGTGCAGCACCTCCGCAAACGACGGCCGCGTGATCGTCGCCAGTCGTGAGTTCGGAAGGTCCTCGGGCAGCCTGATGTAGACGTCCAGACCGAGCGGCGTCGCGATCTCATCCTGGAAGAACTGGCCCAGGCTGCGATGCCGCGGATCGATGCGGCGGAGCAGCTCGCCTTCATAGAACCCGAGCGTGATGCCGTGATAGGCCTGGCGCGTGCCCGGCGCCCACGCCGGCGTCTGGCGTGCGAGCACGACCGCGAGCCGATCGAGGTCGGCGACGAGGCTCCGCGTCACCGGCTCGTCGAGAATATGCAGCCCGGCCTGGTGCGCCAGGAGCTGTCGAACCGTGATGCGCTCCTTGCCCTGCTGCGCGAACTCCGGCCAGTACGTGCACACGCGTTCGTCGTAGTCGAGCCAGCCGCGCGAGTGCGCGACCGCCAGCGTCATGGCCGCCAGGCCCTTCGTCGCCGAGTAGACGATCACCATCGTGTCCGGCGCCCAGGGCTCCCCGGTCGCCTGGTTCCGCACGCCGCCCCAGAGATCCACGACCTTCTCGCCGTGGCGCCAAGCGCAGCAGGCGCCGCCAAGCTCCCGGCGCCTCGCGAAATTCTCCGCGAACGCGTCGCGGACGGCCTCGAAGCCGCGAGCGACGAATCCCTGGACCTGCGGTGATGCGCTGACCATGGTTGTCTCCGCGTCTCTCGCCATCCACTCGGAAGGGCAAATCGCGTGCCTCGTCCCCGAATGACGCCGGCGCCGTCGAACAGGCCGGCAGCCCGCCGAATACTCCCCGTACCCTGCGGAATTCCTGCGCGGCCCCTCAACGAGGACGCCACGCGATCTCTCGTAGACTGAAGCGGATGCCCGTTCTCGAAACGCGCGACCTGACGCGGCGCTTTGGGGATCTCGTCGCGGTCAACGCGATCAACCTGCAGGTCGAGGCCGGCCGGATCTTCGGCCTGCTGGGCTCGAACGGCGCAGGCAAGACGACCGTCATCAAGATGCTGACGACGCTGCTGCCGCCGAGCGCCGGCACCGCCACCGTCGGCGGCTTCGACATCCGCCGGCAGGCCGCGCGCGTTCGCCGGGTGATCGGCTACGTGCCGCAGATGCTCTCGGCCGACGGCAACCTCACCGGCTACGAGAACCTGCTCATCTTCGCCAAGCTCTACGACGTGCCGCGGCGGGATCGCGCCGCCCGGATCGACGACGCGCTGCAGCTGATGGGCCTCGAGGACGCCGGCGGGCGGCTCGTGCGCGAGTACTCGGGCGGCATGATCCGCCGGCTCGAAATCGCGCAGTCGATGCTCCACCGGCCGAGGATTCTCTTTCTCGACGAGCCGACCGTCGGGCTGGATCCGATCGCCCGCAACTCGGTCTGGGAGCGGCTGCGTCAGCTCCAGGCGGAGTTCGGGACGACCGTGTTCCTCACGACGCACGCCATGGAGGAAGCCGATACGCTGTGCCACGAGATCGCGATTCTGCACCGGGGCGCGGTCGCGGTCACGGGCTCGCCCGCGGCGCTCAAGGCGTCGCTCGGCCGCGAGGACGCCACGCTCGACGACGTCTTCGTCCAGTACGCCGGCACGCTGCAGGATTCCGGAGGGACGTACCACGATGTCTCACGCACTCGCCGCACCGCCCAACGCGTCGGCTGACGTCGGCCCGATCGGCGCGGTGGCCGCCTTCGTGTACAAGACCTACGTCGTCGCGGAGTTCGAGATCCGCAAGCTGCGGCACGATCCCACCGAGCTCGTCACGCGCGCCGTCCAGCCCGCGCTGTGGCTGCTCATCTTCGGCGAGGTGTTCACGAAGCTCCGCGCGATTCCAACGGGCGGCGTGCCCTACCTCGACTTCATGGCGCCGGGGATACTCGCGCAGAGCGTGCTCTTCGTCGCGATCTTCTATGGCATTGCCGTCATCTGGGAGCGCGACGTCGGCACCGTCCACAAGCTCCTCGTGAGTCCGGCGCCGCGCGGCGCGCTGGTCCTCGGCAAGGCCGTGTCGGCCGGCGTGCGCAGCCTGTCCCAGGTCGTCATCGTCTATTCGCTGGCGCTGCTGCTCGGCGTGCGGATCAACTGGCAGCCGGCCGCGCTCGCCGGCGTGGCCGCGGCGGTGCTCATCGGCGCCGGCTGCTTTGCCACGCTCTCGCTCATCATCGCGTCGATCGTCAAGACGCGCGAGCGGTTCATGGGCATCGGCCAGGTGCTCACGATGCCGCTCTTCTTCGCGAGCAACGCCATCTACCCGCTCGCGATCATGCCGGCGTGGCTGCACACGATCGCGCGCGTCAACCCGCTCAGCTACGAGGTGGACGCGCTGCGGACCCTGATGATCGCCGGCGGGAGCACGACCTTCGGCCTCGGTCTCGATTTCGCCGTGCTCGTCGGCACGACGACGCTGCTCGTCGCGGCGGCGTCGCGCATCTATCCGTCCGTCGTGACGTAGAGCGGGGTCGTCGCGCGCCGTGGGACATGCCCGGCCACGCGGATCTCTTCGTCAGCGCTGTCGGAGTCGCCGGCCTCGTGTACGGCGGCGTGATCAACTGGCGCATGCGTCATCAGTCGGAGTACAGGCCCGTGACGGAAGACTGGCTGTGGCACTGGGTCCTGCCGTTCGTCGTCTACACGACGCTCACCGCCGCGGGTACGTTCGTCCGCGGGGCGCCCGAGGCCGCGCTGTTCGCGATTGGCGGGGCGAACGCTTTGGCGCTCTTCATCGGCATCCACAATGCGTGGGACACGGTCACGTACGTCGCGGTCGAGCGACAGCGCCAGCACATGCAGGCCGAAGCGAATGACGCCGACAAGCCGCCGCCGTCACGCATGCGCAACCATCAACGACGAGGGACGGCGGGACCGCGTTCCTGACGTCAGCGGACCGCGATCGCCGCGCGCCGGAACGCCGCGCGCCCGCTGGCCGGGTCCAGGACGGTCACCTGACAATCGTAGGACCCCGTTGTGAGAGCTCCCGGCGCAATCGTGAACCGGATCGGCAGCGCCTTCGTGTTCGCATCCCAAGTCTCGACCGCCAGCGGCTCGGTCTCGAAGGCCTTGGCGCCCTCGCGATAGAACGTGACGTACGCAACCAGCGGTCGGACCGCCGTGGCATCGCGTTCGTACGCCTGCAGGAACACATACAGCGGCCGGTTGGCGTGGAACGTCCGACCCACGGCTGGAATCAGCTTCTGCCCGTCGGCGACGAGCGGATTCGCCACCTCGGCCGCGACTTTCTGCTTCGTCGTGAACACCGCGTCGCCCGGAGCGCTGCGTTGATTCGTGAGCACGACGCTGCTGAGGGGCACGTGCGCGGTCTCGCGCTCGAGATTCGGCACGATGAACGAGGTTTGGAACGTGCCCATGCGCCCGGTCGAGGCATTGCGCGCGAGCAGCTTGATCACGTACGAGCCGGGCAGAATGGTGAAGCCCGTCTCGTACTGAATCAGCCGATTCGAAGCCGCGGCTATGTTCTCGTCCAGCGGCACGCGGACGAGATCGCGGACGTTGCGGATCGTCACGCCGTGCTCGTCCTTGATCTCGCCGATCATGTCGATATCCACGTGCGAGGCGCCGCCCGAGGCCGCCGCCGTGAGCTCCGTGCCCGGCATGCGCACGGACACCGGCACGAAATACTCGGCGCGGTTGATCTGAAAGTAGTTCACCTCGGCCGCCATCGGGATCTCCGTGACCGGGTCCTCGAGCTTCAGCGCCTCGGCCAGCTGCCGCTCCTTGTCCGCCCGATTGAACTTGCTGAAGTCCTTCTCGCCGTAATAGCCGGCCCGGTACGACACGTCGCCGGCAACGCCGGGCGCGAGACTCACGCTCACTCGACGAAACCGTCCGTCCTTGGCGACATTCTTGGTGTAGTACCCGACCATGTAGTACCCAGTTACGGCCTGCGCCGCCTGCGCGATGCCGAGCGCCAGGTCGTTGTTGTCGAACATCGCGCGGCCGCCGGTGTCCTTGGCGAGCGCATAGAGCGTGTCCTGCGATTGCTGCCCGCGCGTAATCCCCGCCTGCTGGATCGCGCCGTTGAACATGCCGAGGCCGCCCGGCGACGGCCGCGTCGCGTCGCCCAGGGGCGCGGAGGCGACGAGACCGCGGGCGTCAATCGGATTGAGGGTGACGTTGGCGCGCACCGCCGCGTTCACCGTGGCGCGCATCTGCGCCAGATTGTCCGTGCCGTTCAGGCGCAGCCCGCTGCCGAAGTACACGAGCGTCTTCTGCTCCGGCAGCGGCCCCAGGTCCGTGACGGCGGTCTGGAGCGCGGCCAGCTGTCGATCCGTCGCGAAGATATTGAAGGTGTCGTCGTCCTCGCCGAAGGCGCCGCCAGGGTCGAACTCGACGCCGCTGCTGTTGCGCTCGTCGGCGGCCGTCATCAGGGCCTGGATGGTCTCGCGCAGCGCGGCGCGATCGTCGGTGAACGCCTGCCTCAAGCGGACGCCGCGGCCGTCGAACAGCATCACCGCCACCACATCGGCCGCCGTCATCTTCGTCGCGATGTAGCGATCGGCGCTCTCGAGCGTCCGCATCTGATCGAAGAACGGCATCTGGTACAGATCGAAATAGAGGACGATGAGCCGCCGGCCGCGGAAGCGCGCGTCGCCAGGAATCGGCCGGACAACGACATCCGGCGAAACAGGCGACGCGACGGTCGTCCGAGCCGAATCGTCCGGCACGAGCGCCACCGACGACGCCGGGGCGTCGTCAAGCGGCTGATACTCGACAAACGCGATCTCCTGAGGCTTGCCGTCTTCGGTGACGATGAAGTCTCTGGCCGTGAGGCCCTGGACAGGACGCCCGTTCTTGTCCTTCACGGTCACCGTCTGGACGATGAGGTGCGCCTCGGCGCGGAACGTCGGCTGCGGCGTCTGCGCCGGAAGCAGGATGGTAGCAAGCGTGACGAGAGCGACAAGGCGGGCCATCAGAATCTCACCCGCAGCGTCATCTGCAGCGCGCGCATGGGGTTCGCGAACGTCGGCAACCCGAACTGCGGGCTGCCGACGGTCCGGTCCACGGTCGAGAAGGTGACGCGATTGAGCACGTTGGTCGCGGCCAGGCGCCATTCGAAGTTCAACCGGCCGCCGACCCGGAAGACGCGCGCGACGCTCATGTCCAGGGAGAACGGCGCCGGGCCTCGAAGCGAGTTGCGACCGGCGTTGCCCCAGGCGCCCGGCGCGGGAGTCGTGAACGCGGCCGGGTTGGCATACGAATCCGCCGAGACAGGCGACGTCGAAATCCCGGTCAGCGCAGGCCGAATGCCGACGACGCCCGTGCCGGCGACCGAAAGGAACGATACGGGCGTGAACGGCAGGCCCGTGCCGGCGCTGAGCTGGGCGGCGACGGTCCAATCCTTCCAGAGCGATCCCCAGAAGCCGTCCACCAGCGTGCCGCCCTTGAGCCCGACGCCCGTCGTGTACTGGAACTGCACGTCGAACCGGTGGCGCTGATCGAAGTTCGACGGTCCGCGCTCCGCTGCGAGATCGAGCCAGTCCTGGGCGATCGACAGCGATGAAGGCGTGATCGAGCCATTGCTGAACGTCGACGCGTCGTCCGTGGACCTTGCCAGCGTGTACTGCACGGTGGCCATCAGACCCGCGTAGAGCCGCCGCCGGAGGGTGAACTGACCGGCGTTTCGGAGCGACGAGCCGTTCGACGTGACGTAGATGAACCCGGAGGGTCCGGGCAGCGGACTCGTGCTGCCCGGTGCGAGCGTGTTCGGCAGGAACGCCTGCATCAGGTGGCTGCCCTTCGTGCCGAGGTAGGCCACGATCAGCGTGAGCGACGCCGGCAGGTCGCGCTGCATCGACGCCTGCCATGTGTGCGCGTAGGACGCGCGCAAATCGGGATCGATCGCGAACGTATTCGGCGTCGTGGAAATCGATGATGGAAACGGATGCGCAAGCGTCAGCGGCGTCGCGGCCGTGTTCTCGATGTTGTACGTCTTCGCGAACGGCGCCTGCTGCGACAGGAGCAGCGCGAGCGACTGGTAGCCGCCGAGATTCCGATACAGCCCGTACGACGCCTTGAAGATGAGGGGCGAGGCGAGCGATGGGCGCCAGGCCACGCCCACGCGGGGCTCGAATCCGCGCCGGTCCGGGCGGATGAGCGAGGCCGGATACCTGGCGCCGGTGAGGGATCCCACCGGATCGGTTGCGACAACCGGTGCGATCGCCGCGAACCCTGGCGACACGTCGAGATTCGCGAGCCGGCCGGACGACTCGACGAACGGCGAGTCGTACTCCCAGCGCAGACCCACGTTCAGCGTGAGCGTGGGCAAGACCCGCCAGTCGTCGTTGACGTACGCATCGGGCGACACGCCGCGCAGGTGCGTCGTGGCGTTGCCGTACGCAATCGAGCTCGCGCCTGGGAGGCCCAGCAGGAAATCCGCGACCGCGTTGCCGGACGCCTCACCGGCGAACGTGATCGTGCCGCGTGGATCCGGCTGGGACCGATAGTCGGCGATGTTCCAGCGGAAGTCGCCGCCAATCGTGACGTTGTGCGGGCCGTGGCGCAGCAGCAGCTCGCCGCCCGGCGCGTGCGTCGTGCTCACCGTCCGCTGCGCCTGACCGTCGGCAAGACCGGCAATGCCGGGGAACACGAGCGTCGGCGGGCCCCAGTTCGATGGATCCTGATCGTTTCCGAAAATGCCGGCATCGCCAGAGACGTTGGTCCGTCCCGCGAAGAAGGGGGTGAGGCTGGTCGCCGAGCGCATGAACTGATACCGGACGTGCACGAGCGTGCGTGATGAGTACTGGCGCGACCAGTTCACGCTCGCGCCGGTCGACGAGAAGTCGCTCCTGTCTTCGAAGCCGAACAGGTTGGTCGAGTCGGCGACCGATCGCTGCCAGGCGATGCTGCCGTCCATCGACATGCGGTTGCGCCAGGACTTGTTCATCCCGAATTGCAGCCGGTCGCTCGTCGTCGACGTCAACACCGCCCGCTGGAAGTTCGGGCCCGACGTATCGGCGGCGGTCGGCAGCGGATAGTACGCGAGCAGCGCCGCGGCCGATGGGTTGATGCGTGTTCCTGGGATGACATTGCCCGCGAACGGCTGGCCGGTGAACGGGTCGACAATCGGCGTCGCGGAGCCCGAGAAATCGCCCGCACGCTCGGCGGCCGTCGGCACGACCGCGGACAGCGTCGTCGCGTTGTGCGTGCTGCCGTGCTGGTAGCCGAGCGTCATCGACGGCCCGTATCGCACGAGCCACGGAATGCGCAGCGGACCCGCCATATTGAAGCCGAGCTGGAGATCGCCGTACGTCGGCGCGGGCGCGCTTGGCTCGATGAACGAGTACGGCGGCGCGTTCCAGGCCGAGCTGCCGATGACGGCCGTGCCGGCGAAGTTGTAGAGCGCCGATTGCCTCGGCCGGTTGTTGCCGAACGCGCGCGGCTGCGCGAACTCGGTCGTCGCGCCGTTGACGACGCTGCCGGTGATGACGTCCACGTCCGCCGCCCGATCCTCCGTGTCCGGCGGCTTCGGCGAGACAGGTCCAGTCTGCGTCTGGGACGAGGGAGTGACGATCTCCGCGTACGGCCGCATCGTCAGGACCAATACCAGCGGCTCGGCGCCTGCTGACTGCGGCAGCGTCACGTCGCGGCTCACGGTCACGAATCCGCGCATCTCGACGCGAATCGTCCAGGTGCCATCGTCGGGATTCGCAATGCGGAATGCGCCGCTCTCGTCCGACACCGTCGAGAAGGTCCGATCGCCATGGGTCGCGGTGACGACGGCGCCGGGCACCGCCAGGCCGGCGAAAAGGACGCGTCCCGTCAGGTCGGCGGCGGCGCGCGCGGGGCGAGCGGCAACGGCGGCGGCCAGTGCGCCCGACAGGAGCGCGGCGATCACCCGAGTTCGGGTCCGGGCGCGGCGCGCGGCGACACGCGACATCTGTCGCATCCTATGTGCGACAAATGTCGCATGTCAAGTTCGGGCCGGGGGACTTCGCCCCCGCGGCCCCCCTTACGCGCTCACTCGCGGGGCCCCCGGATCCCCGCTCCGCTCGCGCGGGCTCGCTCACGGTGTTCGCTCGCCTAGCGGCTGCCGGGCCGCTGAAACAGCGGCGCGCCGATTGCGGGCCGTTCCGCGTGATCGATGACGATATGTTCCTGCGATCCCTTCGTCGGCTGCAGCTCGAGCCCGAGGCTTTTGAGCACCTGGGTGATCGAGGGCGCCGTCGGGGGACCGACCGAAGCAGCGGGATCGCGAAGATCGTTCGGCACCATGTCGTCTTTCGCGTACTCGAGATACATCTCGAACTTGCCGTCGATGCCTGTCCTGTCGAGCACATGGCGATCCGTCATCGATGACAGGACCTGCGCCAGACCGGCCATCGTCTGGCCGTTGAGGACGAGGCCCTGATTCGGGCCGACCGAACCGCCCATGATGCCGTGGCCGCAAAACGGTTTGCCGCCCCTGCGCACTCGTTCGATCTCCTGGTCCATCGGGATCGGCGGCGGCTGGTTCAGATCGACGGGGGTGCAGGAGTCCGGGCCGAACGGCGTCGCCTTCAGGCCTCCTTTCGCAACGACGAGGGCGTACATCGGGATGTCGTTCTCGACTTCGCGATGCAGCTTCAGCTTGAATCGATCCTCGAGCAGCGCGCGCAGCATCGGCCCCATCAGGATCTTGCGCTCGGGCGCCTGATTGCCCGGCAGGCCAGTCGAGATCGCGGCCTTGGCTTCGATCATCCAGCGCTCGCTGCGCGCCCAGTCAGGGCCGCCGCGAATGATCTCGGGAATCTGGTGTCCGAGACCCAACCGCAGGTTGTTGTTCAGCAACGGCTCGCCGTTCCCGACATACGCGCCATGGACGAGTTGAAGCAGCGTGCCGCAGTTATAGACGAACATGCCCGGCGAGAACACGGGGCCGACGCCGCCGCGTCGTCCACCCGGCACGCCTGGCGAGTCTTCGCAGGGACGAATCGACGCGACGTCGAATTTCTGCGTGCCGGCCGCAGCTTCAGCGGAGGCCGCGGGCGTCGAAGCCGCGACGGTTATCTGACCGTTCGGCGACGGCCGTTCGACGTGGTCGATGATCAGAAATTCGCGCTGGGCCTTTCCGGGCCGTAGTTCCAGGCCGAGACGATTCTTGAACTCTGCGATCATCGCGGCGCGCGCGTCGTCCACGCCAGCGGTGTGGACCGATTGCACAAGACGAAATGACACGAGGCCGGTGATGCCGGTCTTGTTGACGAGCGGTCGGTCGAGGACCCAGCCCTTGCTCCACGAGGCGGCAAAATCGTCGAGCGTGGTCGCTTCGAACTCATAGACGTAGTTGCCGTCGGGATCCCGCGTGTTGCCATTCGAGCAACGATGCTGGCCGGCCCCGAGTGCGGGCTGCGGCGACACGCCGACATCGTACGGCACGCACGCGCCAGGCTTGACCGGCGCCACTTTGATTCCTCCCTTGGCCGGCACCATTTCGTACACGCTGATTTCACGCGTCTCGCGATGCACCTTGACCTTGAACCGATCCTCGAGCACGCGCTGCAGCATCGGCCCGACCATGACGAGCGACGTCGGCTCGCCTTCGGCCTTCGCCTCGATCGTGAATCGATCACGCCACACCCAATCCGGCACGCCCTGGGCACCCGTGTGATCCAGGCCGGATTGCACGTGATCATTTGGGACGGGAACGACCGGCAGCTCCGAGTCGCTATGCGCGCGCCCGTCCGCATAGGTGGCATAGGCGGTCTGGATCATCCTGAGGACGCTGTAACAAGGCAGAGACAGTCGGCCCGGTGATGCGTCGGCGAGCGGGGAGCCTCGCCCCGAACCGGGCGCGTCGGCAGCGCATGGCCGCACGGACACCACCTCGAATTTCGGCAGCGGCCCGGGCGTTTGCGCAGCCATGCGCGCCGGCGCGGTCAGCATGCCGGCGACGAGGGGTGCCATCAGCACGGCGATAGCCACGAGTCCGACCGCGACGCGGCGCGGGATGTTCAGGCGCGTGCCGACGCGATTGGACAGGATCGCTCCCACGCGCTTCTTGAGATCCGAGCCGGTGACGCCCGATACACACGCCACCGGCGACTCGACGTAGCGCTTACAGACTTTCACGATCCCCTCGGCGTAGGCCTCAGGGGCGCCACAGACAGCGAGCACATGCTCGTCGCACGCGCGCTCACGCTCGTCGATGAGCCGTGCGCCGATCCACCAGACGAGCGGGTAGAACCAGAACACCGCCTCGACGGCCATGTGCAGCATCGACGTCAGGTTGTCGCGGCGATCGATGTGATGCTGTTCGTGCACAAACACGGCGTGCAGCTGATCCGCCGTCAAGGCGGCCTCCAGCCCGTCCGGCACGAGGAGGATCGGCCGCCAGATGCCGACGACGCCTGGCTCCAGCAGCCCGGGCGCGGAGCGGATGTCCATCGCGCGATCGAATTCGGCCGCCGTCAACGTCAAGGGCGCGCTCGCGCGGACCGCAGCGCGAATTCGCTGCCAGCCGCGAATCCGCATTGCCATCACGCTGAAGAAACCGGCCGCCCAGATCGACGCGAGCACCACGGTCCAGTCCATCGTCGGACGCGGCGTCACTTGCGAGGCGCTCGGCTCGGCGTCGACGGCAAACGGCTCCGTGAACTGCTCGACGGCGGTGGCGAAGGCCGGCGTCGCCGGCGTGTCCGCGGGCGAGTCAGCCGATCGCCAGGACACGGCCGCGCCGAGCGCAATCAGCAGCGAGAACGGCACCGCGAATTTCGCCGACGCCGCCATCCACAGCGCGTGGCGTACGCTCGCGCGATTCCGGCGGAGCGCCAGCGACAGGAGCCACACGAGGATGACGACGACGGTCGACTGCCAGAGATGGTTCGTCAGCGCGGTGATCATTTGCGCCTCCGCTCTTTGATCGTCTTCTCGATCTCCTTGATGTCCTCGAGCGTGAGCTTTCCAGCTTCGGCCAGCTGCGCGACCATAGGCTGCGCGCGCCCGCCGAAGAAGCTGAGGATCTCATCCAGCAGACGATGGCGCGTGATGTCCCTCGCGACCGTCGGCTCGAAGATATGGGCATTGCTGATCTTCCGCACACGCCGCACGGCTCGCTTCTTCTCGAGCCGGTACACGGTCGTCTGAATCGTCGTGTACGCCGGGCGGGGCTCCGGAAAGGCTTCCTGAATCTCGCGAATCGACGCCCTGCGGTGGGCCCAGAGCGCCTCGAGGATCTGCAGCTCGAGCTTCGTGAACCTGGCGCGCGCCATCGGTGCTCCTACTACGGAATGGCTAGATCTACTATTTTGTAGTAGGACAAGTCAAGGGACGAGCCGGTACGCTGACTCGCCACTCGTGCGACGGAACTATCGCGGACGGCTGCCGGGCCCGGTGGCCCGCAAGGGCGCCGTCCACGTCGTCCACGGGCCGTCGGGCATCGGGCGCTCGACGTGGTCGATCACGAGCACCCCCTGCGGGCCCTTCGTCGCCTCGAGCTTCAGGCCGAGCTGCTGCTCGAGCGCGGCGAAGATCGTGGGCGCGTCCGGCGGGTCGAACGTCGTTCGTGGATTGCGTTTGTCCGCGCCCGGCACGTGCTCATCGGGCGCGAACTCGAGGTGGATGTTGAACTTGGTCTCGGGATCGTACCCGGTCTTGTCGATGACATAGTGGTCCATCGACGTCGTCAGAATGCCGGCGAAGTGCGGGAGGGTCGTGCCGCCGATCGTCCACCGCGCGTGACCTGGCCCGCCCATCATCGTCATCCCGTCGCAGGTCGGTTTCGCGGTGCCGGCGTTGACGGCCGCGGCATTCGCGCGCGCGGTCTCGGCATCAAACACCTGGTCGCGATAGTCCGAGCAGCCGCCCGGGGGCATCGGCTGAATCTTGAGGCCGCCTTTCGCGATCGTCATGGCGTACATCGGCGCGTCCTGCGTCTCGCGATGCAGCTTCAGCTTGAAGCGATCTTCGAGCAGCGCGCGCAGCATCGGCCCGAGCAGGATCCCACGATCGGTCACGCCTGGCGCCGACGCTTCTATCGTGAACTTGTCGTAGCGGATCCACTCCGGTCCGCCCTTCCACCACGAGACGTCGCCGATGCGCGCGTTGTTGTTGGTCAGCCGCTCGCCGTTCAGTACGTACGCGTTGCTGATGAGGCGCTCGACGGTGCCGCAGTCGATCGTGAACCGGCCGGGCGAGATCGTCGGAAAGCCGCCCTGTCCGGACCGCGCGCCGCCGTTCGCGCCTGGCGGCGGCGTATTGTCCACGCACGGCCGGATGGACACGGCCTCGAACCGCTGCACGGGCATCGGCTGCTGCGTCGAACTCACCGCATCGTTCGCCGGCCGCTCGGCGCGATCGGCGGCAACGATGCGCAGCGGCGACACCGCGACGATGAGGGCCACCGAGGCGAGACAGGCCGACAGCATCACGCCGGCGCCGGCGCGTCCACGAGGCTGCCGATCATCTAGGACCGCCGTCACGCGCGTTGCCAGATCGCGCCGATTGGCCATCGCGAGCGCCGGCGCTTTGCCGGCGACCGACAACCGTCTCGCCAGCGCGACGAGCTGCTCCGCGTACTGCGCGGCATCGGCACGTCGAAGGACCGCGTCGTCGCACGCCCGCTCGGCCTCCAGCGCGAATCGGCGCCAGGCGATCCAGACGAGCGGATGAAACCAGTAGGCCGCGCAGAGCGTCCGTGCCATGCACTGACTGAGCCAGTCGCGCCGCCGGACGTGCTCGAACTCATGTACGAGCGCGCGCTCCAAATCGTCGGTCGGCCAGCTCTCGGCATCGCGCGGGAGCACGATCGTGTGCCGAAAGACGCCGCACGTCATCGGGCCCGGGACGTCCTCGTGCAGGACAATCGCCACGCGCCGCCGCAGCGCCGCCGGCACGATCGGGGCGAGCAGTCCGCGGAGGCCAATCCACGGCAGACCGGCGCGGCGAAGCGATCGTACCTGGGCGAGTCCGACGAAGACCGGCACCAGACAGAGCACGACGCCGGCGCCCCAGACGACAAGCAGGATCGACGACAGGGAGGGCGGTGTCCAGCGGACCGGTGCGGTGTCGGGGGCCGTCGCCGACGATTCGAGCGCCGTGACTGCGCTGCCTTGCTCGGTCAGGGGCCCGAACGTGCGGTCAGTCGCGCCGACGGCCGGCGCGGCCACCGGCACCGCGATCGTCATCGCCGGCGCGACCGCGGCCGCAATCGGCAGCGCCAGGAGCACCGCGAACGCCGCCAGGAGCAGCGTGTGACGCACCGCAGCCCGGCTTCGGCGCGCGATTGCGACCGCGACGAGCGCGAGCGCCGTCGTGATCGTAGCTTTGAACAGGACCGCGAGCGCGGCGTGCCCGCCGATCGCGATCAACACGTCGCCGGCGTGCGGCATCATGACGGCTTCCCCTCCTTGCGAACGCGATCGATCTCCGCTTTCAGGGCGTCGAGCTCGCGCTCGCTGAACGATGACTCGGCGACGAGCGCGGTCATCATCCGCGTCAGCGAGCCGCCGAAGAACGTCTGGAGGTACTGCTGCAGCGCCGTCCGTTTGGCGACGGCCGGCGACGTCGTCGCCGAGTAGACGTACCGGAGGCCCTCGACGTGGTGCTTGAGCACGCCCTTCTTCTCGAGGCGGGCCAGCATGACGCGCACCGAGGAGTCGGAAGGCGGGTCGGTCAGGCGCGCGCGGATGTCCTCGGCGGAGGCGCGATTGCCGAGGGCGAACAGGGCGTTGACGATCTCGCGCTCGCGGCGGGTCAGGTGCTCGGTGCGGCGTCTGGGGGTCCTCTGCGACATATGTCGCATACTAGGCGCGACAGATGTCGCATGTCAAGGACGCACGCCCGCGTCGATTGGCGAGCCCGGATAGTGAGGGGTAGTATCTGCGCCGTCCGGACGCGACGCGCGTTCCTCGGACCTGACCGACGGGGACGCCTGGTACGTCGGGTACGTCGGGTCCCAGGAGCGAACTGACGCCGGCCAACCTTCGTTGGTCACGGGAATCGAAAGAAGAAGGCCTGCGACAGCGCGTTCCTCGGACCTGACCGACGAGGACGCCTGGTACGTCGGGTACGTCGGGTCCCAGGAGCGAACTGACGCCGGCCAACCTTCGTTGGTTACGGGAATCGAAAGAAGATAGCCTGCGACAGCGCGTTCCTCGGACCCGACGTACCTGACGTACCCGACGTACCCGACGTACCCGATGCAGAGCCATCCCAGCCCCCGCGCGGACTACGCGCACCGCCTCGAGTCGCGGCGCGCATCGTTCATCGAGGCCACACGCCGGTACGTGACCTTCGGCAACCTTCGGGTGCTGGCGCTCGTCGCCGGCCTCGTGACGGCCTATGCGGCGTTCCTGAGCGGGCTCATCTCCGGCTGGTGGATCGCTGCGCCCGCCGCGGCCTATCTTTGGATCGGCGGGCGGCTCGAAGACGCGATCAGCACGCGGGCGCGCCTCAACCGGGCGATCGCGTTCTACGAAGCCGGCCTGGCGCGCCTGGACGGCCGGTGGGCCGGCGCCGGCGGCGAAACTGGCGATCGATTCCTCGACGACTCGCATCTGTATTCGCGCGACCTCGATCTTTTCGGCAAGGCGTCGCTCTTCGAGTTGCTGAATGCGGCGCGCACGCGCATGGGTGAGGAAACGCTGGCGGCCTGGCTGAAGGCGCGTGCCGAGCCCGCCGTCGTGGCTGCGCGCCAGGATGCCGTGATGGAGCTCGCGCCACGCACGGACCTCCGCGAGGACGTCGCCGTGCTGGGTAGCGACGCCCGGTCAGGCGTGCAGCCCGAGGCGCTGGCGGCCTGGGGCGAACGGCCCGCGTCGTTCGGCAAACCCCGCGCGCCGCTGTGGGTCTGGCTGCTCTCCGGCTGCGGCGCCCTCGCTCTCGCCGGTCTGCTCGTGCGGCTCGCCGTCTACCTGCAGGTGCTGCAACTCGGACCCACCGAGCTGGCTGTTCTGGAGCTCTACATCTCCGTCATGATCCTCCTTTGCGGGACCGTGACGTGGCGCTTCCGCGCGCGCAGCGCCGCGATCTTCAGCGAGCTCGGTCACGCGGCCCACGACCTCGCGCTTCTGGCCGGCGTGCTCGGCCGTCTCGAGGCGGAACGATTCGCTTCGGCGCGGCTTGCGACGCTGCGCGCCGCGCTCGACGTCCAAGGCCTGCCGGCCTCGCGGCGCATCGCCGAGCTCGATACGCTCAGCGGACTCGTCGATTCCCGCGATCACATCCTCATTCGTCTGTTCGGCCCGCTGGTCCTGTCGGACCTGCACCTGGCGTATGCGATCGAGCGCTGGCGCCGCACATCCGGCCAGGCCGTGCGCCGGTGGCTGGCCGCCGTCGGCGAGATTGAAGCCATCCTCTCGCTCGCCGGCTATCGATACGAGCATGCCGCCGACGTCTTTCCGGAATTTGCGGAGGGCCTGCCGTGCTTCGAGGCGGAAGGGCTGGGTCATCCGCTCCTCGCCGACGCTGTTTCGGTTCGCAACGACGTGCGGCTGGGCAACGAGCCGCGCGTCCTGGTCGTGAGCGGGTCGAATATGTCCGGCAAGAGCACGCTCCTGCGCACGATCGGCACGAACGCCGTGCTCGCGCAGGCCGGCGCTCCGGTCCGCGCGCGGCGGATGCGGCTTTCGCCGCTCGACCTCGGCGCGTCCATCCGCATCGTCGACTCGCTGCAGGCCGGCGTTTCGCGGTTTTATGCGGAGATCACGCGACTCAGCCAGATCATGCGGCGGGCAGAGACCACATCCGTGCTCTTTCTGATCGACGAGGTCCTCCACGGCACGAACTCGCACGATCGCGGCATCGGCGCCGAGGCGATCGTCCGAGGCCTCGTCGACCGCGGCGCCATCGGGCTCGTGACCACACACGACCTCGCGCTGACCCGCATCGCCGACGCGCTCGGCGCGCGCGGCGCCAACGTGCACTTCGAGGACGCGCTGGAGGACGGCCGAATCCGCTTCGACTACCGGATGCGGCCAGGCGTCGTCCAGAAGAGCAACGCCCTGGCGTTGATGCGATCGATGGGTCTGGACGTGTGACGCTTCAGGCGGATTCGCGCGACGCCGCGGGACTGGTGGCGTCTGCGACGGTCTCGCCGGTGATCAGTTGCGACAGCATCGCTGCCACGATCGTCGCCACCGCGCGTTTCGTCGGCGCCTGTTCGACGCCGCGTTCGAACTCGATCGCGAAGACCCCGCGGCAGCCCGCGGGCGACAGGAGCGGCAGCGCGAGCGCGCCCCTCGACGTCTCGTTCCCGTCGATCGTGCATATTCGAGCCGTGCGAAACGCTTCGGCGGTGACGTTGTCCGAACTCCGTGTGACCACGGGCAGTCGTGCGAGCACGCTGTCCGAATACCCGTGAACGAGCGCGGGCCGCAGCGCCGCCGCCGGCTCGTCCCAGACCCAGACGATGAGCCCTTTCGCCTCGAGGAGGCTGGCGCACTCCTCGAGCAGCACCGCGAGGTCATCGGCCCGATCGACGCGGCCGAGCTTCGTGCACAGCTGCGCGACGGCCAGGAGATCCGCATAGGACAGCGAGGGCTCGCCCACCGGTGCGAGGGTGAGCGCCATCGGTCGCACCGGCGCCTCGTCCGCGGGCGTCGCCGGCGGGTCGTCGGCGGCCGGGAGATCGAAGTCGATCTGGATCGGCGGCGCCGGCGCCTTCACCGGCGGCTCGCCCACCGGCGGCGGCCGGTCGCCGTGACGGAGCCGCGAGAGCGAGCTCATGGCCGAGCCGACCATGGCGTGAAACCGGGTCGGCGGCGCGCTTCTTGCCGCGCTGTCGCGGCCGTTTGGATCGGCCCAGGGATCGTCGGCCTCAGGAGGATCGGGAAAGTCCACGAGGAACTCGCGGACCGCGCCGTCGGGGTCGAGCGCGACGGCCTGCGCAAACGCGCGGATGAACGCGCGGCGGAACAACCCGCCCGGCCAGGCGGAGACGTCATCCTGCTCCAGGGCTTCGAGCAGCGACAGCTTGATCTTGGTCCGGCGGGCGATCGTGTCGAGATCGATGCCGAGCGCCTCGCGCCGCTGGCGCAGCCGAGCGCCGAACTTCTCACCCATGCGGCACACCAGTTCGCGGACGGTCGCCGCGCCGCCCGGGGGAGGCAGGCGCGCGGCAGGTCGGGGAGAACAAGTTGGGCGAGAGTACCAAGATGCGCGCGCGGCTTCAAGCGGCATGTCGCGCGGCCGCGCTGACAGAGAACGGCCCGCCTACGGTGATGGGGGCCACTGCCGAGCCCCATCTACGAGGACCCCGTGGTCAGCCTGTTCCTGAGCGACGCGAGCCGCCAGGCCGCCGAGCGCATCTCGTCGCGCTTTCCCGCGGTCAAGGACATGGTCAAAGACGCGGACGCGCTACTTCGACGACATGCTGGATGCCCAGATCGCGGGGGAACCGGCCAGGTCGTGATCCTCGGCGCCGGGCTCGACACGCGTGCCGTCCGGAAACCATCGCCCGGCGTGCGGTATTTCGAGATCGACGACCCGGCCACGATCGATCTGAAGCGCCGCTGCTACGCGGACGCGCGCATCAATGCCGACGTGACGCTCATTCCCGGCAACTACGTCAGGGATGGCCTGATCGACCTGCTGCGGTCGAACGGCTTCGCGCTCGACGTGCCGACGTATCTCATCTGGGAGGGCAACGTCATGTACGTGCCGCTCGCGACCGGCACTCAGACGCTGCTGCAGCTCAGGCGACAGGTCAAGCGGTTCCGGCTGTCGTTCGACTATCTCACCGAGTCGGTGATCGCGAAGACGACCGGCGACGCCAGCCTCACGATTCTCGTGGAGAGCTTCGAGGCGATGCGCGCGCCCTGGCTGTCCGGCATCGACGACATCCATGGCCTCGCCCGCGAGCTGGGCGTGCGCGTCGTCGAGAACGTCACGACCGGCGAGCTGTACCGGAAAATACCGCGGCCGCCCGGCCTCGTCGCCGATCTTCCAGCACTACTCGATCAGCACGCTCGAACCCTAGCGCCGCCCGCCTCGCGACCGAGAGCGGATGGTGCACGCAGGCACCAGCACGGATCCCGCTTGACATCGCGCCCGTGGTTGCGCAGGCTTCGTAGTGGCTCCCCGGCGTACTACCAGGCTCCCCAGCCGCGCAGATCGTTACTCACCCTGGGGGCAGTGTGCCGACACTCATCCGACCCGTTGCCGATGCCGGCGCGGGCGAAGCCAGTCATATCACGATCCAGACGTTCAACGACAGCGAGGCGCTGACGGCGCTGCGCAACGGTTCGGACAACCTCGAGCTGATCGGCTGGCACACGCCGCCCGGTGGCTCGGGCATCACCCGCGCGGCCGACAGCGCGTCGCAAGCCGGGACGGCGCAGGAAGTTTCGCTCGCGCTGATGGGACGGCGAGCGATCACCGCCGTCCGCAGCGGCAGCGGCAAACTGCTGCTGATCTCGTGGGAGGTACCGCCAGGCCTCGGTGCGATCACACGCCTGTGGGACAGCGGGACGGCCGCCGGCGACGCCAGCGCGATCGCAATCTCGCCAGTCGGCGCGGATCTGCTCATCACGGCCGTGCGCGCCGGCGACGGCCATCTGCTCCTGATCTCATGGCGGCTCGAGCCCGACGGCACGCTCTCGCGCCTCCACGACAGCGGATCGCAGGCCGGCGGCGTCACAGTCGTGACGATCGCCGCGGTCGACGGCGCGAATGTCATCACCGCCGTTCGCAACTTGAGCGGCAACCTCGAGCTCATCGGCTGGACCATCGGCGCCAACGGCACGATCACGCGATGGTCGGGCAGCGCGGCGGAGGCCGGCGCGGTGTCCGCCATCGCCATCACCGCAGCGCCGAGCGGCGAGCCCGTCAATGACATCGTCACCGCGGTCCAGAACGGGTCGGGCGACCTGCTGCTGATCGCGTGGCGGCCGTCGCCTGTCGATGGCACTATCGCGCGCCTCGCGGACAGCAGCGGCGAGGCCGGACAGGCGGGCGACCTCTCGATCGTCTCGGCGACGACGTCGGCGGGCACGCCGGTCCTGCTCGTGTCGATGCGCAATGGCAGCGGTCTTCTCGAGATCATCGCCTTCCGGCTGATTGCCGACGACAACGGCGCGCTCATCCTGAGAACAGGCGACTACACCGGGCCCGACAGCATCGACGTCACGGGCACCGCGATCGCAACGGCCGGAGGCGGGCGCCTCGTCTCGGCCAACCGCGCCAACAATGACCTCGCGGTCGCGACGTACCTCATCGCGCCCGGGGTCACGACGCTCATTCGGCCCATCGCCACCGCCTCAGCCGGTGATGCGGCGGCGATCGACGTGCAGGCGTTCAACGCGAGCGACGTGCTCACGGCGTTCCAGGACGGCTCCGGGGACCTCCAGCTGATCGGCTGGCGCGCACCGGCGCAGGATTTCGCCATCACCCGCGCAGCTGAAGCGCACGCGGGCGCCGTCGGCGAAGTGGCGCTCGCGCTGATGGGCCGCCGCGCCGTGACCGCGGTGCGGAACGGCGCCGGCAACCTGCTTCTGATCTCGTGGGACGCGCCGCCTGGCCTCACCGCGATCACACGCTTGCAGGAGATCGGCGCGGGCGCCGCGACGAACATCACGATCGCGGCGGTGACGGACACCGTGCTCGTCACCGCCCTGCGCAACGGCGCCGGCAATCTGCTCCTGATCTCGTGGCGTCTCGATCCGTCAACCGGCTCATTCGCACGCCTGCACGAAGCGAGCGCCGGTGCGGTGAGCATCGTGCGCCTGATCGCACTCGATACGGCGAACGTCCTGACTGCCGTTCGCAACGGCAGCGACAACCTCGAGCTGATTGGCTGGAGCGTCGACGCCAACGGCACGATTGACCGCTGGGGCGACAGCGGGTCGCAGGCCGGCGAGGTGCAGGCGATCGCGATGACACGGGTGTCGGGCACCGCGCTGTCGAGCGACGTCGTCACGGCCGTCCGGGATGGCTCCGACAATCTGCTGCTGATCGCGTGGCGCGTGACACCGTCCGGCGGCGGCATCGAACGGCTGGCTGACAGCGGCGGCGAAGCGGGCACCGCCAGCCTCCTGGCCGTGACGACCACCGTCACGCCCACCGGGACGACGACGATCCTCGTCTCTCTCCAGCGAGGCAGCGGCAACCTCGGCGTCATCGCGTTCGAGCTTCTGGCCGACGACGAAGGCGAGCCGGTGATCGTGAGGACGGGCGACTTCGCGACAGCGGCGAACACGGTCGTCTTTGAGACCGCTCTGACATCGCTCGAGCCCGGCCGGATTCTGTCGGCGTGCCGAATGAACGGCCTGGCGCTCACGACGTACCAAGTCGCGGACGCCGCGACGATGCCCGCGCCGAAGGAAATCCTCGATCTGAAGTTCGACAACCCCGATCTCTCGATCACGAACGACCCCGACTGGTCCACGAGCCATGGCACGTTCCCGACGGGCACGCCCATGGAGTGGGTGCAGGTCCTCGCGCCAAAGGACGAATACGAGCACTCGACGCTCGTCGGCGGATCCGGCTGGGTGATTGGCCCGGAGTACTCGGGCGCCGACGTGCCCTTCACGCATCCATTCGGGTTCGACTGGGAGTTCCAGGTCGCGCTCGACGATCAGCACGCGCGGCTCATCAGCCGCGCCAATGCCGTGCACGAAGAGGGAGACTCGACGCATCTCGCGGCTGAGCTCGGGGTGCCGGTGACGCGCGGGCTGCTCGGCGTGGAGTGGGACACCGGCCTGCTCGCGCAGAGCTTCCGCGCGCAGGTCAATCACGGAGACCGCGTCGCGCTCGCCGGCCGTTGGATTCTCGACGAAGGCCACGACTTCGACAACCGGTACCGAACGGAGATTCATCCGCCGCTCATCGTCGCAGCGGCCAGCGTCCATCGCGACCGGCGCGGCGGCCCGTTCACGCGCGCCGTGTTCATGGCGAGGCCGTTCCTTCCCGGGCAGACGTTCACGGTCGACGTCGACGACGCCTACCACGACGCGTCGCCGGACGACGGCGCGCTCCTGGACCACCTGGTGCATGAGGTCGAGAAAGTGGTCACGCTCAGATCACGGCGGGTCGAGGCGCACCCGAAGATCAAGTCGATGCCGTTTCGCGGGCGGCACGAGCTGCACGCGATCGTGCGGCCGCCGGCGCGGCCGGCCGGCGGCCCGTTCGAGCTGGCCGTGTCGTTTCAGTTCACCATGCGCGCCGGGTGCACGGTGAGCGTCTCGCCGTTCGACAAAGATGCGATCGACGTCGCCATCCGGTTCGACGAAGCCCAGTACGTCGCGCCACATCTGCCAGCGCGCCACGAGCGCGACTATTTTCCGGCAGAGCTCGACCAGCTGTCGTCGGGCGCCGGCTTCGACATCGTCGCCGCTGATGACATCACGACGATTGTTTCCGCGATTCTCGGCGGCGTCCCGCTGGGTCTGTACGTGCAATACGTCCTCGGCCGCGGGATCCGGACGGACGAGTACAGCCCGCTCGCGGAAATCAACATCAACGACTCGTCGCAGGCGGCAATCAACGTGCCCGTCACCGCCATTCCCGCCGGCGAGGGCCTCGTCGTCGACAACGTCCAGCCGTATCCGATGTTCGGATGGCTCGAAACCAGGTGGGTGCCAACCATGACGCCGAAGAAACCGTCCCTCACGACCGCGAATGTCAACCGGTGGCTGAAGACCACGCTGGCCGATCCGGCCCGCGCCCGGCAACTCAAGCAGAACTGGGTCGAGGTGCTGCTCGACGAGTTCACGACGACAAAAGAGCAGGTGGAGAGCCTGGCGTTGATTCCGGCCGAGTACGCCAAAGATCTGCAGACGGCCGTCGGCCGCGTTGTCGATCATGGCGGCACGATCGTCGTCGAACGCGAGTCCGAGGACAGCCCCGGCACGCTAGTCGTCACGCCGAAGAACGCCGACCCGAAGGCCGTGGAGCTTTCGGTCGGGATCTATCACTGCACGTTCAACGCGCACTGCCGGCACTGGAAGTGCGGATGGGGGCCGGCAAAGAAGTGACCGGACAGCGTGCGTGACTACTTCAGTTCGGCGTCCCGCTTCTGAATCGTCGAGGCGCAGGCCCGGATCCGCGCGGCGTCGATCCCCACCGCCGTGGCGGCGTCCCTGCGGCATGGCCTTGGCGCGAGCGAGCTGATCGAGGTACGCGCGAGCGACGACGCGCGCAATCTCCGAGCCGTAGAGGGTAGCCGTTGTAGTAGTACACCGACCTGCAGCGCGGTCGGGGACCGTCGGCTGCTCTGTGCCATGCGTGCGATGGCGCGCCTGCGACGCAGTGCCTTCATTTCGGCGCCACGCCTGCCCGGGCGGCTCCCGAAGGTCGGCGCAAGACCCTGACGGAGAAGTAGATAGCCCGAATGCACGCTATCGGTACGGCTCTTGCGATCACATATGGGCCGAAGGCTGCGCGATCGCGCACCGGCAGAACTAACTCGAAGGCGAAAAGGAGCGACATCATGAGCACGCAGGCAGCAATAAAGGTCAACGTGGCACGGAAGGCCGTGTACGACAAGATCGAGTCTCAAATCCACCTCCTCGAGGCGGAGTTGGCCACGCTGAAGGCGAAGGCCGAATCGGCAAAAGCGGACGCCCAGTTGAGGGCGATTGCCAACCTCATCACGACGAAGCGAGCACTCGACCAGAAGGTGGCCGAGTTGAAGAACGCCGGCGAAGCCGCGTTCGAGCAGGCCAAAGCCGACCTCGAAGCCCGCATGGCGGACTTCGCGGAGTCCGTGAAGACGATCCAGTCGAAGATCAAGGCTCGATAGACCCCGATGAGGCAAGAGGCCGACGCTGGTTAGCGGGAGCGACCGTCGCGACTCGCGCCAGCGTGCGGCTTCGGCCGGACGATGCCGAGGCGACGCATCGTCGAGACAAGCGACGTGCGCTTGAGGCCCAGCCGTGCGGCCGCACCGTGGCTGCCACCGATCACCCAGCCGGTGTGGTCGAGCGCGCGAAGGATATGGTCGCGTTCAGCCTCCTCCAGTGTGACAGGCGCGGAAGCGGACGCTGCGAGTGACTCGAACTCAGAGCTCGGCACCGTCAGCGTCGGCCCGCGCGACAGGACGACGGCGCGCTCGATGACGTTCTGCAGCTCGCGGACATTGCCTGGCCACGGCCAACGGCACAACGACTCCATGCTTTCCCGGGAGATCGATTCGATGGGCCGTCGCAGTCGTTTCGCAAACCGCTGTGCAAAGTAGCGGACGAGCAATGGGATGTCCTCCCGACGTTCCCGCAGAGGCGGGATCCTGATCGGAAAGACGTTCAGACGGTAGTACAGATCCGAACGAAACTCTCGTTTCGCGACCATCTCTTCGAGATCCCGGTTGGTGGCCGCGACCAGGCGAAAGTCCACACGAATCGTGCGGCTGCTTCCGAGTCGCTCGATCTCCCTTTCCTGGAGCGCCCGAAGCAGCTTCGCCTGCAATTCGAGTGGCACGTCGCCGATCTCGTCGAGGAACAACGTGCCCTGATGCGCCAGCTCGAAACGGCCAATCTTCTGCCCGAGTGCCCCGGTGAACGCTCCACGCTCGTGGCCAAACCACTCGCTCTCGAGCAGGCCCGCGGGCGAGGTCGCGCAGTTGACGGTCACGAGAGACCGGGCACGGCGGTCGCCGGCCGAGTGAATCGCCCGCGC
Organism: Vicinamibacterales bacterium; assembly: GCA_035519535.1. GTDB lineage: Bacteria > Acidobacteriota > Vicinamibacteria > Vicinamibacterales > SCN-69-37 > DATEGZ01. Next base: position 37,037 of record DATIWF010000117.1, read on the forward strand.
AATCAGCTCCTTGCCCGTGCCGGTTTCACCGAGTAACAACACGGTCGTATCGGTCGCCGCCACCGTCGCGACCTGGTTCAGGATGCGTTTCAACACACGGCTTTCTCCGACGATCTCTCCGAAGTGCTGAGCGCCGAGGATCTCTTCCTGGAGGTAGAGGTTCTCGCGGGCGAGGCGGTCCTTGAGCGCGGCGATCTCGCGAAAGGCGAGCGCATTCTCGAGGGCAAGGGCGATTTGGCCCGCCGCCCGAGAGCACCAGCCGATCTCGTCAGACGTGAACGGAGCGGGTGCCCGACGATTCAAGACGAGAAAGCCCAGCGTCTCATGGGACGTCGCGAGCGGAGCGAAACACACATGCTTCAACCCGGCCGCGGCCACATTCCGCCGGATTCCCTCTCGTCCCGTCCAGTCGAATTGCTCCAGATCGATGTCGACGGTGCGGCGCTCGGACAGCCACGTGGCGAACGGCTCCGCGTCAAGACGCAATTCCGCCGTCAGCTCGTCGGTCCACCCCGCGTCCTGTCTGGTAAGGGCGTAGGCACCCAACTGCTGGCCTGCGGCATGCAAGAGGAACACCGTCACGTCATCGTGACGCACGATGCGTTGCAGGTGTGGGGCGATTGCCGCCGCCAGTGACGCGACGTCGCGCGTGGCAACCGCATTCGTCAGTTCGAGTAGCGCGAGCAGGTGCTCGCGTTCTGCCGGCAGCTGGCTGTCTTGCACGGCCGCCTCCTGGGAACCTCCGCCACCCCGGATTGCGGACCAGATCCTAAGCCCATCCCCGGACCCAGACAAGTGCCGAGCTTTTCGGTCGGCATTTGTTGTTGCCGGCCAACCCTACAGTCAGCAAGGAGCGACCATCCTCGAGGCTTGGACGCCCAAGAATCAGTGGCGAAATCAAGGCACCGCAGAGGTTTGTGACTTGATTTCGTCACGAAAGCCGTGACGCGACGCACCAGGTCCCTGATTCTGGAGGGACTGCGACAGGCTTCTGATGTCATGCACAGGGCATTAGTCTTGCGTATATATCCGTGGAGATGCGGCGATGATTCCCCTGAAGGACGCCACCAGAAGCCCGGTCCGATTCCCGCTCGTCACCGTCGGCCTGATTGCCATCAACGTCCTCGCGTTCATTTGGGAACTGGGCAACGACGATGCGACGATTGTTCGATTCGCGGTCGTGCCGGCCGAACTGATGCGTGGGCACGGTTGGACGACGCCGTTCACGGCCATGTTCCTGCACGCCGGCTTCATGCACATCATCGGAAACATGCTGTTTCTGTCGGCCTTTGCGCCTGTCATCGAGGACACGATGGGACGGGGGCGGTTCCTGGTGTTCTATGTGCTCGGCGGGCTCGCCGCGACAGCCGCGCAAGTGGTCATCAGCCCAGGCTCGACCGTACCCCAGCTCGGAGCCAGCGGAGCGATCGCGGCCGTGATGGGCGCCTTCGTCGTCACCTTCCCAGGCGATCGAATCAAAGTGCTCTGGCTGTTGGGATGGATCGTCGAGGTCGCGTACGTTCCCGCCGTCCTGCTCATCGGGATCTGGCTGCTCACCCAGCTGATGAACCAGGTTGGCGCCGTGGTGTCAGCGGACACCGGCGGGGTGGCTTACGCCGCGCATGTCGGCGGCGCGCTGTTTGGCATGCTGACGGCGCGCCTCTTCGAGCGGGGCGGCGATCGATGAATCCCGCCTCGGGCCATTCGTGACGTCCCGTCTGGTGATCCTCGGTGCAACCGGGGCGCTCGGTCGTCACGTGGTGCGTCAGGCGCTCGCCGCCGGCCATGACGTCACGGTCTTCGTGCGGACGCCATCCAAGCTGCCGCCCGACGTCCGCGAGCGAGTGTTGGTGCACGCCGGCGACCTCAGCGCCGCGGTGCCCGTCGGTGTCGTCAGTGGTTGCGACGCACTGTTCAATTGCGCCGGGCACGTCGCCGACGGTGACAGGTTTGTCCAGCTGATCGACCGGGTCGTGACCTGCGTGGACGCCCTCCCGATGGCGGAGCAGCCGGTCTGCTGGTTCCTCGCGGGCGCCGCGCTTCTCGATATCGATCTCGCCGGCCGCCGGGGCCTCGACCTGCCCAAGGTGCAGTCCACGTACTGGCCTCACCAGGTCAACTTCGAGCGATTGAGCCGGTCGCGCCTGGACTGGCGACTTCTCTGTCCAGGCCCGATGGTTGACGAGCCGGCACTCGGGGTGGATCGGCTCCGCGTCTCACTTGACGTCCTGCCCGTTGAGATTCCCGCAGCCGCGCGGGCGCTGCCGGACCAGGCGCTGCTGCCGGTTTTCGCATCGCTGATTCCGGAGATGATCGTGCCGTACGCGGACGCGGCTGCGCTCATGCTCGCGAACCTCGACCGTGGCAACCCGATGTCCCGCCGCCGGGTCGGACTGGCGCTCCCACCGGGGATGCGCGGGCGCAAGCCGCAGTAAGGCGGGCCTCCCTCCGCGACCGGCAACATCGGGACGCTCAAAGAACGCCTGCCTTGATTTCGTCACGTCCGTTCGTTCCTCCCTCGGGCCAGCCGCGTCCAACACACTGACTTCCAAGCAGATCCAGGTTCATCGTCTTACCGGATGGCAAGGCATGGCCCTTGCGAGCACCAGGTGACAGCTCAGAACCGTTGAGGCCGTCGCAATCGGGCAGCGGTGATCGGTTGAGCGAAAAGCGAGGGCGTGAGTTGTTCGCTCGGTCCGCCCCACGACGTCGGCTACGAGCAGGACCGTTCCCATGCCTACGATCTCTGACGAACGCTCGGATCGACCCGCGAACCTGGCACCCATATTGAGGTGGTCAGTGTTCGTCGCCGCCTCCGGCCTGGTCGTCTACCTGTGCCTGCTGATTCTGCGTCCGTTCTTCAGCGCGATCGGATGGTCAGCCGTGCTCGCGATCACGTGCGATCCGCTTCATCAGCGGCTGACACGGCGGACAGGCCGGGCCGGGCTGAGCGCGTTCATCACGAGCGGACTGATGGTGCTGGCCGTTCTCGTGCCGCTCGTCTTCGTCGGCACGGTCGCGGTCAATCAACTGCTGGCCATCGGGGACTCGCTGCGGCAAGCGTTCCTCGATCCCGAGGGCGTGAGCCGCCGCCTCACGGCGGGACTCGCCCCGCTCATGCACACCCTCGGCCTGGACGCCGATGCCGTCGTGGCATGGGCCAGCGGCCACGCCAGTAAGTGGATCGCTGGCGCCGGGGAGTACACGATGTCGGCTGCGGCGGGGCTCGGTGGGGCCCTCCTGTCGTTCGCGCTCACGGCCGTCGGCACGTTCCTGCTCCTTCGCCACGGCGACAGGCTGGTGGCAGGCATTCCGGATCTTCTTCCTTTTGAACGGACGCGGAGTGAAGCACTCCTCCTCCGGATCCGCGACGTCGTCCACGCCAGCATGTACGGCGTCGTGACGATCGCGACGATTCAGGGCGTCCTTTGCGGAGGAATGTTCTGGCTCCTTGGTATCCCGGCCGCGGCTCTCTGGGGTCTGGTCACCGTGTTCGCCAGCATGGTGCCGTTCGTCGGCACCGCCGCGGTGTGGGTGCCCGGGAGCATCTACCTGCTCGCGACGGGCGCCTGGCCAAAAGCAATCGTGCTGGCGCTCTGGGGAGCGGGGGTGGTCAGCACCGTCGACAACTTCCTGAGGCCGCGACTGGTCGCCGGCCGGGTACGTTTGAGCGGGTTGGCGATGTTCGTCGCAATGCTCGGCGGACTGCAGGCGTTTGGGGCGCTCGGCATCATCCTGGGCCCGGTGCTCTTTGCGGCGGCCGCCGCCATCCTCGATGTGCTGCGAGACACGCAGCCGTCAGTCGCACGCAGCGAGGTGGCGCCCTGATCTGGGTGCGCAGCTAACGGAAAGCTCACGAACTCAAGGCGCGTCTTTGTCACCGGTCGCTTTGCCGGCCGGCATCGTGCGGTGAATGCCGAGCGCGACCACGTACTAAGACGTTCTTAAGACGAGGCTGTCCGGGCGGCCGCAGATTGGTGGCGCGCGCTGCCGCGTTCGGGAGCGTGAGAACTTGACGTCGTCGGCAGCAATCGAGCCGAGTTGAGGATGAACGTCAGTTCCGACGCGACGTGGATGAAGGCCGCAAGCAGGGGATTGAGCAGGCCTGCCGCGGCCAGGCCGACGCCAATCGCGTCCACGACCATCGTGCCGGCGAAGTTGAAGGTGATGATCCCCCTGGCCCGTTTCGCCACGCGTACCGTGTCGACGAGCTTCGAGAGATCGTTTCCAAGCAACACGATGTCTGCGCTCTCGCGCGCGACGTCTGTGCCGGAACCCATGGCCACACCGACACTGGCCTGAACGAGCGCCGGTGCGTCATTGATTCCATCGCCGACCATGGCCACGACGCGGCCTTCGGCCGCCAGCCGGCGAATACGCTCGACCTTCTCGTCGGGCAGTAAGTTGGCATCGACCTCGTCTGCGCCGAGGAGCCTGGACACCGCGTCTGCCGCCGCCCGGGTGTCGCCGGTCAGCAGGACGGTCCTGATGCCCATCGCCCGGAGCCGCCGCATGGCGCCGGGCGCCTCCGATCGCACGGCATCGGCGATCAGGATGGCGCCGAGAAGGCGCCCGCTCCGGGCGACGAACACCGCCGACGCGGTCTGGTCGACATCCGACAGCAGGAAGGATCGATCGGCGATCCCGCGCTCGCCAAGGAATTCTCCGCTACCCACGACGATCTCAACGGATTGCTGTGTGGCCACCACGCCACGCCCAGGCTGGTAGGAGAACGTCTCGGGTTCCGCCGGAGAGGCGCCCAATGCGTTCGCCCGACGAACAATCGCCTTGGCGAGGGGATGTTCGGACCGTCGCTCGGCGACCGCGGCAGTCTCGATCACGGTCCGCTCCGTGACGCCGCTGACGGGACGCACGCCGACGACCTCCGGCGCGCCGACCGTCACGGTGCCGGTCTTGTCGAACGCGATGACATCGACCTTCCACAGCGCTTCCAGGTATCGCCCGCCCTTGATGATCGCGCCACCGCGCGCGGCGCGACCGATCGCGCCGAGGACCGCCAGCGGGGTGCCCGCCGCAATCCCGCACGCACCAGCGACGATGATGACGGAGATGGTGGCGCGGATGTTGTGCGTCAGCACGAACGTCAGGACCGCGCAACCCAGCGCGAAATAGACGAGGTACCCGGCGTAGCGGTCAGCCGTCTTCTGCACGGGAGCGCGCGACTTCTCGGCCCGCTCCACGGCCTCAATGATCTTGCCGAAGCTCGTGTCGTGGCCGACGCGCTCGGCGAGCACCTCGAGGGCCCCGGACTGGTTGACCGTCCCTGCGTAGACCAGTGAGCCGGTCGCCACTTCGACCGGCACCGGCTCCCCGGTGATTGCCGCCTGATCGACGAACGAGTGCCCGGAGACCACGCGCCCATCGACCGGGATCCGGCCGCCCGGCGCCACCAGCACCGCATCTCCCGGACGCACGTCGCCCCGCGCGACCTCGAGTGGCCCCGCCGGTCGCCGCACGGTGAGGGTCGACGGAAGGAAATCGAGCAGATCCTGGATCGCCCGACGGCCCCGCCCGACCGTCAAGCCCTCGAGCACCTCAGCGGCCAGAACGAAACCGGTGATGACCAGCGCGGTGAAGAACTCTCCAATGGCGAGCGCCGCGACCAGCGCAATCGTCATGGACAGCTCCATCGTCATCCGCCGCTCGCGGATGTTCTCCCAAGCTTCCTTGAAGATCGGCCAACCCCCGACGAGTGTGCCGACGACGCCGACGACGCTGACCCGGGAAAACGGTTCCCACAACCGCAGCCAGACTGCCGCGGCGGCGAGCGCGGTGAAGGCGATCCGCGCGAGGTCGCGCCAGTCGACCGCGCCTTCGTGGGTCTCTGGAGTCGTCTCAGTCATCGTCGGGCCCGGCTACTTCAAGTACGTCCTGACGACGTCAATGAGCTCGTCGGCGGCCTGGGCCTGGTCGGACGCGGGCCTGGCGCCGCGAAACGCATGCGCTCGGACGTGATCTTCGAGGACTTCGGCCATCAGCCCGTTCATGGCGCCGCGGGCGGAGGCGATCCGGCGCAGCACCTCGCCGCATTCGGCTTCGGTCTCGAGCGCTCGTGCGATCGCATCCACCTGCCCGCGAATGCGGGCGACGCGCTTTGTCAGCCTGGCCTTATGGCGGATCGTGTGGGACATGGGCTATAGCATAGCCCCCTATGCTATAGCCGGCAAGTCTGCGGTCGTGAAGCTAGAAGGGTGTGTTCATCCAAGAGCCGGCGCGGGTGCGAACCGTGGCGCCCTTCCGCGCCACGCGAACGCGCCACCTGTAATCGCGGGCGACCTTAGCAAACCGCTGCGTGAGGGACCCAGGACCATTCGCGAAGAGGTGAAGATTCGCCGCCATGTCTCATCCGTGTCTCATTGTGAGGTGATTGTGCGATCAAGTCGATCGCGGCGACTGCGCGCAAGCTATTGGCGGGAGGAAGTTTAGAGACTTGGCTGGGAGGCAGGGATTCGAACCCCGATAACGTGGTCCAGAGGCAGCGACGTCGAAAAGGCTGATCTTGGACTGGCCCGGTTCTATTGGGGTTCTGTCAATCGACCTTCGTGTCGTCACGGTCGATTTCGGGACTTTTGCGGGACAGAGTTTCAAGATTCTTTCAAGACCCTCGTCATGCGGCCTTCTTCACTTGATTCGCGACAGATAGCACCTAACAATCGGCTGCCCGAACTGCTGGACGGCGAGTGAATAGAACACCGTGCGATCGGTATCGGGATAGACGTTGCCGGCGGATCCGGTCGTCCGGCTGACATTGGCATCGGGAGATTGTACAAACGAGTGAATCCGTCACGCGACGAGGCGGTGCGCGGGGCCGCGGCGGTGACCCTGAAACCGCGCGGACGCTACCTGATCTCGAACGCGACCTCGCGGCTGGCGGTCTCGCCGTTGGGCAGGGTCGCGACGACGCGCAGCGAGTAGCTGCCGGGCGCGAGACCGGCGAGCGGCTGGGTGACCTCGAACGAGTCCGCGTGCCGTCCCGCGGCGACAGTCGGCGTGATGGTGACCGGCCGCGGCGGATCCGGCCCGCCGACGACGGCTATAGTGGCCGCGGCTGCCGGTGCTTTCGCGCTCCAGAACAGCCGCCCGAACACGCGCAGCGAATCGGCAGCGGCGAACGTGCGCGCAGTCGTCGGCTGCAGCGGCATGAGGCGCGCCAGCGCGCCGGCCGGCACCGCGGCCTCGCGCGGCGGGCCGTCGAAGCCAATCGCCAGGGCGCTCATCTGCAGGGCGGACCTGGACGGATTGATCGGCTCCACCGGCACGTGAATCGATCCGACCGCGCCGCTGGCGCGGCTCGCCACGGCCAGCCGCAGAATCAGCGGCTGGCTGGGCAGGTCGATCGCGTCGTTCACTTGGTAGGTGATTTCCTTCGCTCCGCGCGGCGACCCCGTGAAGTGAAACGTGCGGCGCGCCGATCCCTTGACGGCGCCGTCGTGGTCGATCGCGACGACGCCCAGCTGCACGTCATCGTCCAGCCGTGCGCCGTCGGCCGGGGCGGGCATCGTCACCTGAAGCGCGATGGCCGTCGTCATGCCGTGGGCCGCGGCGGCGATTGGCAGCGCGCTCGCGCGAAGCGTGAGACCCGCGATCGGTTGCGCCGCGCCGAGCGCGTCGTCGACCGTCTTCGCGATCGCGGCGGGGGCGTTCGCGTTTGCGGCCGGCGCGGAATAGCCCTTGCGGGCGCGCACGCGCAGGCCGGGCCGCGTCACGCGGACGTCCACGTCGTGAAATCTGCCGTCACGCACGAACGGCTGCGGGTAGTAGCCGAGCAGGTAGTAACTGCTGCTGTCGTCGATGATCTCGCGCACCGCGTCGGCAAGGTTGCCGCGGTTGACGAAGGCGAGTCCGCCGGTGTTCTCGGCCAGCTCGCGCATGTTGTTCCACTGCGCGTGGATGTTCTCCCACGGCAGGATGCGACAGTCGCCGCGCAGGACGGTGCAGTCGGGGATGCCGCGCGGGTCGATCGGGTACACCGGCACGCCCGCGCGCCGGGCCTCGTCGTACACGTAGTGCAGCGTTTCGAACGTGTCGCGCGCGTCGTACCCGTCCATGCCGAGGTCCATGAAGCCGCCGCTGAACTGATCCTCGAGCTTGACGGTGAAACCCTCGCTGATGAACACGAGCGCCTTGCGGGGGTAGCTGGACTTGATCAACGCGGCGCTGATGTTGCGCAGGACGGTGATTGTTGAGGCGTCGTAGCGATGCCGCTCGCGCGGCTCCATGTTCACGCCTTTCGCCTCGGGATCGACCGGCGGCGTGTTCCCCGCGTCGTGCGGATCGACCGGCGGCGTGTTCCCCGCGTCGTGCGCGAATCCGAGCGACGCCTTGATGCGATCGACCGTCCGCAGCAGCGCGCCCAGATCGCTCGTGAAGTCCTGGCTCAGATCGGACCGGCTCACGAAGACGATGGCGACCTGGTCGTCCGACGGCAGCGACTGCAGGAATTCCTGCACGACCTGCTTCGTCCCGCGCAGGTGCTGCTCCATGATGTGCAGGTCGTCGATCACGACCACCCACTGGCGTCCGGCGGGCGAGTGCGTGTTGGTGGCGACGTCGATCGTGGGCGCGGTCGTCGAAAGCTCCGGGACCGGACGGCGCACGGCGGGGATCGAGACGAACTGGAACGTCGAAATCGTCTGCGGCCGATGGTCCTCGACGATCTCGAAGTCGGCCGGCGCTAGGTCTCTCACCGCGCGGTCGTTCTTGTCGGTGACGACGACGTCGAGCTGGACGTAGTCCACGCCGCCGCGGAAGACGGGCCGGGGCGGCGTCTGCTGAGCGAGCGCTGTGACGGCCGCGCCGATGAGCGTGGCCCCGAGTGTCAGCGACGGAGCGCGAGTCACGCCGGTTCTCACGGGAGGCGTCAAGATCATACGCCAGTACGTGCCGCCCGGCGCCGCCGAACCAAAAGTTGCGCTGCATCAGCGCCGCCCAGGTGGGGTTCGGCGCACCCCGTCCGGGCTTGGCTCCCGCGACTCTGTCGGATCCCGTGGCGCCCTCCACAGCGCCGACCGGCACGATCTCGCGCCGCCACGCCTGCCGCGGCGCCAGTACGCCGTGATAGAGAATCAGAGTCACTCGCGGTCGCGGCACGAGCGCCGCCAGTCGCTCGAGGAGCCCGACCGGCTCGACCAAGATGTGCATCGTGCCATCGCGCTATCGTCGATGGAGTTCCAGCACGATCGTGCGATCCGGCAGCGCCCACAGCCGCGTCTGCGTGCCGGCGGCGTCACGGCGCCAAGCGCTGCGGCGTCAATCGGTTGCCCACGAGCGCGCGCGAGACCGTGGCAATAGTTGCCATCGACCCCGCGAGGGGAAGACGCAGAAACGCTCATCTGCACGACGGAGTCCCGTTGTCACAGACGGAGCACACGGACCGGATCTCGCGCGGCGCTAGCGTCCTTCGAGGCCGTGTGCGAGGCGAAGCGCTCCGCACCGTGCGCCTCTCGGGTGCTGACCCAATCGGGAGCCTGCAGACCCTCAGTGCCGCGTCGAGGTTTGGTCGAGGAGAGGACCACTATCCGTCCGACCCGAGCAGCCTGGCTTCGTCCACAGGCAGCCGTATCACGTAACCTCGGGTATTGTCGTCTTCCCGACAGTGTCGGCGAGCTGACAGATTCCGCGGGCCTCCGTCGCGTATCGTCAGGGACGGTCGCGTGATGAAGCGGCGGATCCGTCAAGACTCGAGCGGCGCGAAGGTCATGACCTTCGAGGAGCGCGTGCACGCGTTGACGCCGATTGGCCTGCCGCGGCGCCAGACGGAGTTCGTGGTCAGCGTGGCGCTCCATAGCGGGTATTGCCTCCAGCGGCAGTACGACGCCTTCGCGGGGCGAGCGCATGGGCAGATCGCCTGCGACTTCTTTGACCGACTCGTCACCTGGGGGCTCGCGACGCGCGTCCAATTCGCCCGGCATCGCGGCGGCATCTATCACCTGCACGCGAAGGCGCTCTACCGGGCGATCGGGCAAGCCGACAACCGCAACCGCCGGCAGGCGACGCCCGCGCACATCGCGCGCAAGCTCATGGTCTTCGACTACGTCCTGGCGGCGCGGTCGCGGGGGTGGCTCGCCACGGAGCAGGACAAGATCGCGCTCTTCACCACCCGCTTTGGGTTGGCCACGATCGACCTGCCGCACCGACGCTACAGCTCGAGGTACGACCGTGACCCCGGGAGATGTCGCTACTTTGTCCACAAGCTGCCCGTCGCCGTTGCCGAGGAGGAGGGCACGGTCGAGTTCGTCTATCTGGTGCTCGACGAGTCCGGCGCGGGGTTCGAGACCTTCCTCACCGATCACCTCCGCCTGCTCAGCCGGCTCGACGCCTGGACCATCGTCGCCGTCTGCCCTCGGCATATCAATGGGCTGGCGGCCTGCCGGCGGGTGATCGCGCGGACGTTTCCGTCCTGGGCCGCGGGCGATGTCGCCTCTCCCGACCGCGACGAACTGCGGTGGTTCTTCCGAGTCCGCGCGGCGATCGACCGCGACGACTTCCGTGAGTTGTCCATCCCGGACCTGAACCGATTCCGCGACCTCCGCCAGCGCCTGCCGGCGGCGCCGACCGAGCGCCTGTACGCCTCGTGGCAGCGCCTGGGGGATGCGGTGCTGCCCTCTGACGAACGTGAACGGCTCATCCGACCGGCGCCTCGCGAGCGCCTGGTCGAGTACACGTTGCCCTTCCGGTACGAACAGTTTGGCGCCTGGCCGGGGTTGGCGTGAGGGCGACACCAGTCTGCCAGGCTGCTGTCCCCGGTAGTGTCGCCGGTGGTGTCGCCCAGGTCATGAGGCGCGGAAGGAACGGTTCGCGAAAGGCAGCGCCGGCCACCAGCGAATCTTGCGCGACGTGCCGGCCCGAACCCCGAGCGCCGCACCGCGCGCATCGGCGCCTGATGCCGACCGCGCGGGCCGCGGAGCAGGTCGCCAGTTCGGGGGGAGCGACCCCGGCACCTTCCCCGG
>DATIWF010000118.1:0-68881 GCA_035519535.1 Vicinamibacterales bacterium
TCGTAGTACTTCGTGTAGGCCCCGTCCAGGTCGGCGATGACGTAGCTGTTCTGGCTGCCACCGGTGTTGATCTGCGCTAGCTGCTGCCCGAGGTTCGAGATGTAGTAGTCCTGCGGGATGCCGGCCGGAGGCGCGAACGCCAGGCGCGAGTTGTTGTTCGTGTCCTCCCAGTAGTGGCTGCCTTTCCGGTACCGGCCGTAGACGCGGCCGGTCCAGTGGTCGCCGAACTGACGCGCCGTGCCGTAGAGGATCTCGTGGATGGTTCGCGGCGTCATGTCCGGCACGAACAGCTTGCCCGTCGACGACAGCAGGCTGTCGGTGGCGAAGAGATTGCCGCTGGCGTCGAAGTAGCCGTTGATCGTCACGGCGAGGTTGCGATCCCACGACGCGGCGCGCGGCAGCGAGCTCGCCGCCGGGTTGTACTTCGCGTAGCTCACGAACACGGTGTTCCGGCCGTCGTACGCCCACGTCGCGCCGAGCCGCGGCTGCATCATCTTCGAGAACGGAATCTCATACATCTTGTACTTCGTGCCGGACGCCGCGACGAACCCGGACAGCGTGCTGGCATCGTTGCGCAGGCCCTGGCCGTAGAGCGTGTCGTTGCTCATGAGCAGGCCGACGTTGAACGTCCACGTGTGCAGGCCGATCGAGTCGTTGAATTCCCAGCTCTGCGAGCGGTACTCGGAGTGGATCGTCGGCACCGCACCGGTGGTCTGCTGCTGGAACGCGACCTGGTAGTAGACGGGAGCGCCGCCGGCGGCCGGGAACGTCTTTGTGCCGGCCGGCACGCTGATCAGCCCCCATCCGTTCGACCGGCGCGTCAGATCCTCGGAGTCGACGTACCACTGGTAGCCACCGTGGAGCGTGTGGACCATGCTCCCCGTCGTCAGCGTGTGGTTGTAGCCGAACTGGATCCCGTCGCGGAAGAAGTCGTCCTTGTCGAACAAGCTGCCGACGCCGACCGTTCCGCCGCCAGTCGGCGTGCCGTTCACCAGGTACCCGTACTGATTGATGATGGGCTGGACGAAGGCGTTCTGCGCTGCGTTGCCCGCGGTCAGCGTCGGCACCGTGACCAGCCCCATCTGGTCGAGGTGCGCGACGTCGAGGTGCGTGCCCGGCGCCGTCGAGATCGTCGCGGGCGAGACGTTGTCCGGCCGGCCCTGCGTGCGGTTGATGAAGTGCGTCCACGTCACCGTCGCAAAACTCTGCGAGTTGATGATCCACGAGCCGTCGATCGTGCCGATGTTCAGCCACGACTCCGCACCGGATCCGGTCGTCGGCGCCGCGTTTTTCGCGAAGCCCTGACTCGTGTCGAGACGGTGCGAGTCGCGGTAGCTGCCGTTCACGAGGATGTTGTGCGTCGGCGTGAACGTCACCTTGCCGTACCCCTCGTTGCGGGTGCTGTCGTAGTCGGGCAGCTGACCGTAGAGGTTCGAGCCGTTGCCGCGGTTGATCTCCGGCCGGTAGTAGGAGGCGTAGAAGAACAGCTTGTCCTTCACGACGGGACCGCCGCCCGACAGGTCGAACCAACCGTGCATCGCGTCGTACTTCGAGACGCTGGTGTTGACGGCTTTCGCCGTCATGGCGGTGTTCTGGAACTGGTAGCCGAGCTGTCCGCTGTACCGGTTCGTCCCCGACTTGCTCACCGAATCGACCATGAAGCCGCCGGCGCGGTCGAACTGCGTGGCCTGCGCGCCGCCGCGCACGACGGTGACCTGTGCCACGTCGTGGTTGGCCGGCTCGGCCGAGAGCGTGCCGAAGAGCGGCAGCGTGACGTTGACCCCGTCGAACTTGTAGACGTTGTCCTGACCGCTCGCGCCCGCGCTCGGGCCACGCGTGGAGTCAGGCGTGTACTGCACCGCCGGGAGGAACCGGATGAGGTCGCGATAGTCCTGACCGAGCGGCAGGCCTTTCATTTGCTCCGCAGACAGGCCGTTGGTCAGGGTCGGCGACGTCTTGTCCACCATCGACGATTCGGCCGTGACGGTCACCTCCTCGGTGACACCTTTCAGCCCCAGCTTCGCATCGGCGGGTGTCTCGCGGCCGAGCTGGACCGCAGCCTCGCGGGTCACGGTCTGCATGCCCGACAGCGTGAACGTCACCGTGTAGGTTCCCGGCGGCAGGGCGGGGAACCGGTACTCGCCCGCCGAGTCCGTGACAGCGACGCGGGGGGTGGGCAGCACGCTCGAGCGCGCCTCCACCGTGACGCCCGGCAGGGCCGATCCGTCGGTCGCCGTGACCTTGCCGGCGATCGACCCGGTCTGTCGCGCATACGCAGGACCCGCAGCCAGGACCAAAGCGCCGACCGTCAAAAGCACCGCAAGACTTCGAGCCACGCTGATACGCATGAGACTCGCCTCCTGTACTCTCCGAACTGTCCGGGATTATACGCTGCTGTTACAATCCGCCCCATCGTGGCTTCCCGGGTTTCCCGGCCGGTGCGGTTTCGCGTCGCGGCGGAGGCATCCGAATTCGAGCAGATTTTCCAGCTGGGCTACGAGACGTTCGTGGAGGAGATTCCACAGCACCCGGCGAACGCCGCCAGGCGCCACGTTGACCGCTTCCACCATGAAAACACGTACCTGATTGCCGTTGACGGCGACGCAGTCGTGGGGATGATGGCGCTGCGGGGGCAGCGGCCCTTCTCGCTCGACGAGAAGCTCGGCAGCGTGGACCCGTACCTGCCGCCCGGCCGCCGCGTGTGCGAACTGCGCCTGCTGGCCGTCCGCCGCTCGCATCGCCATGGGTTCGTCTTTCGCGGTTTGATCGACCTATTGCTCGACGTCGGGCGCGCGCGCGGCTTCGACCTCGCGATCATCTCGGGGACGCTCCGGCAAGCGAAGCTGTACCGGCATCTCGGTTTCGAGCCCTTCGGGCCGCTCGTGGGCACCGCCGAAGCGCCGTTCCAGCCGATGTTCATCACGATCGAGCACTTCGAGACGACGGTGCCGGACCTTGCTCAGCCACGCGAGCGGCGGCCACAGTGACTGGCCGGGGAGCCCAGGCATGGTGAGGAGCGAGGGAAGGCAGCTCTACTCCGTTGCGCTCATTGCGCTCGCCGGCGTGCTCCTGATCAAGCTGGCGGTGTTCTTCGAGTTCGCCCACCATCCGCTGCTCCTGCCGGGCGGCCAGTTGGACGACGCGTACTACTATCACCTGGCGGATCGCATCGCCGCTGGCGACGTCTGGCTGGCCGACCCGGCCACCTTCGGCGGTCGAGCCGCGCCGCCGTTCTTCCTTTCCCCGCTCTACCTCTACGTCCTCGCGGCGATTCTCAAGGTTTCTGGCGGGTCGATCCAGGTCGTGCGGATCGTCCAGGTCACGCTCGGCACTGCGGCGGTCGGACTGCTGTGGCTGACCTCGCGGCGGTGGTACGGCGAGGCGGCAGCCTGGTGGACGGCCGGATTTGCCGCGCTCTTCGGCCTGGCCGCGTTCTACGAGGTGCTGATCGTCGAAGCGGCGCTGGACCCGGTGCTCACGGCACTCGATTTGTTCCTGCTGACGCGCGCGATCGACCGAAGGACGTGGCCGTCGTGGGCGCTCGCGGGAGCCGGGCTGGGCCTGCACGCGCTCAACCGGCCCAACACGCTCATGGTCTTTGCGGGACTGGCGGCGATCCTCGTCGTGATCGCTGCGGTGAGGCGGGCCGGGGTCACAGCCGCCGTGGCGTTCCTCGTCGCCGGGCTCCTCGTCCTGTCGCCGGCCACGTGGCGCAACTGGCGCGTCAGCCACCAGTTCGTGGCGGTGACGTCCACCACCGGACTGAACGTCCTGATCGGCAACGGGCCCGAGGCGGACGGCACGTTCGTGCGCGTGATGGGGATCGAGCCAAGCGTCGATGGTCAGTGGCTGGGTGCGCCGCTCGCCGTCAGCAAGGCCGTCGGCCACGATGTGTCCGCGGCGGAGGCCTCACGCTATCTGCTGCGTCAATCGCTGGCGTGGGCGCGCGCACATCCCGGGAAGGAGCTGCGACTGCTGTCGCGCAAGACTTATTACGCGCTGAGCAACGCGTTCCTCACGCTCAGCCACAGCTATCCCTTCTTTGCTCGTGATACCGCCGGCGCCCTCACGCTGTGCATCGTCGGTCCGGCGCTCGTCGTGCCGCTCGGCCTGGTGGGGCTGATCCTGGCGCGGCCGCGCGAGAGCCATGGGTACTGGTTGTGGGCGGCCTACGTGCCGCTCTCGCTCGTGTCCATTGTGCTGTTCTTCGTGGCCGCCCGTTTCCGCCTGCCGATGCAGGTCGCGTTGCTCGTGCCCGCGGGCGGCGCGGCAGCGTGGCTCGCCGCCCAGGTGCGCGCAACAAGGTGGAGCGCCGTGGCCTGGCCGGCGGCCGCGGTGGCGGCACTCGCCGCGGTCGTCGCCTGGCCGACCGGATTGGACGACGGCCGCGCGGAGGAGCAAGTGCGGCTGGGGCTCTACGACATCCGCACCGGTAAGGTGCCGGAAGGCGAAACGCTCGTCGCGAGTGCTTTGCCGCGGCACGCGGATCCCGCGATCGTCCAGCTGCGCGTCGGCCAGCTCTACGAAACGATGAACCGGCCGTCGGATGCCATCACGCACTACGAGGCGGGACTGAAGCTCGATGGAAGCGACCTGGCGCTGCATTTTGCCTACGGCCGCGCGTTGTTTGCGGTGGGGCGCGACGCCGATGCGCTGCCGGAGCTGACACGGGCGCAGTCGGGCCCGCAAGGCGACGCCGCGACGCGGGTGATGGTGCTGGCGCTCTCGCGCCTGGGCCGGCGCGATGAAGCCAACCAGATGGTCCGCACGCTCGACCCCGCGCGCTGGAACGCCGACCAGGCACGCGAATTCGCCGTCGGTCTCGCCTCGGTCGGCCGGGTGGATCTCAGCGTGGCGGCCTGGCGCCGCGCTGCCGAGGCGAGCGGCAATGCGCGCGACTACGAGCGGCTCGCATTGACGTGGGTGCTGCTCGGGCGGCCCGCGGACTCGATCGGACCGTTCGAGGAGGCCGTCAAGCGCGACAGCACGTCGGCGACGATTCGACTCAACTACGCCGTGGCGCTCTACTCGGTCGGCCGAAAGGACGACGCCCGCCGTGAGACCGAGGCCACGCTCAAGCTGGATCCGAACTACGACAAGGCCAAGCAGTTCCTGCAGGCGCTGGGCAAGTGAACACACCGGGTATGATTTTGCAAAAAACCGCAAGACTACGCCCGGTGTGTTCTCGACGCGGCGCGGACGGCTGCGCCGATGAGTCCCGCGGCGGGGTTGAGAATCACGGACACGGGCAGCGTTCGAAGCAGGTCGACCATCGGTTCCTTGCCGCAGAAGGCCTCGAGGAACCGCCCGCTCTCGAGCGCCGGGAGGATCTTGGGGGCGATGCCGCCGCCGATGTAGATCCCCGCGGTGGCCACGGACCGGAGCGCCAGATTGCCGGCCTCCGCGCCGTACGCCTCGATGAACATGTCGAGCGCCTCGGCGCACTGGCGGCATCGCCCCTCGAGGGCGCACGTGCTAATCGACGCGGGCAGCTCCCCGGGATCGGTGTGCGGGCTCACGGCCGCGCAGCCCACGGCGCCGTTCTGCTGGCCGTGGGTGAAGCGGAACAGGTTGACGAGACCCGGCCCGGAGATCACGCGCTCGTTGTCGACCCGGCCGAACGCCTTCGCCAGCTCGGCGACGAGGACCAGCTCGCGCTCGGTTCTGGCGGAGAAATCGGCGTGACCGCCCTCGGACGCCGACGGCACGAACTGCCCGTTCACGTTGTGGAGCAGCGCCTCGCCCAGGCCCGTGCCCGCCGCGATGAGCGCGGCGTTGCCCGTCGGCACGGCGACGCCCTCCTGCAGCACGGCGAGCTCGTCGGGCTCGAGCACCGGCACGGCGTAGGCCATCGCCTCGAGGTCGTTGAGCAGCTGGACGGGACACCCGTGAAAGCGGTCGGCGACGACCGACAGATCGGCGAGCCACGGCACGTTCGTGAGCCGCGCGACCAGGCCGGTGACCGGACCGGCGACGCCGACGCACACCGCCTCGATGTCGCGCGCCCCGGTCTCCTCGACGAACGTGCCGACGATGTCGTCCAGACTGTCGAAATCGAGCGTGGCGTACTCGCGGATGACGAGCGACCGCGGCCGCTCGCCGCGCGGCTGATACAGACCCATGAGGGTCTTGGTGCCGCCGACGTCCGCCGCGAGCAGCATGGCGCTCATCATACCTTTCGAGGCCCTTGACAGAAGTACCTTCCAGGTCGCATCTTGTCGGAGCCGAACGATCTGTGTCCGCCCCCGCGCCCGTGCCGGCTGAGCGTTCACTTGCCGGAGAGCAGGTCGCCCTCCTCGGGAAACCGAGCCTGCTGTCCCGGCGCGACACCCGCTCGATTGTCGAGCGGCTCGGCGGGACGTTTTCGTCGGACGTCACACCCCGCACGACGGTCGTGGTGCTCGCCGGCGAGGCGCGCGAGCTGCCGTCACACGTTCGTCGTGTGCTGTCGGAAGACGATCTCTGCCGCGAGGCGGGGCTGCCGGACCTCGAGACGCTGCGCGAGCACTACTACTCGGCGCGCGACCTGCGGGGCATGTATCCCGTGATTCGCGACGAGCACCTCCGCTACCTGGAGAAGCTGGGGTTGATCCGCGCGGTCGCCGGGCGGTACTCGTTCGCGCACGTGCACGTCGTGAAGCAGGCGGCCGCCGAGCTCGAGCGGGGCGCGCCGCTCGGCTCCGTCCTGCGCGATCTCGCATCGGAGGACCGCGGCCAGCTCGCCCTCGATTTTCAGCCGCCCCGATCCGAGCGCGCGCCCGCCCGCGTCGTGTCGCTGCCGTCGCCACGAGCCGTGGACCCCCCGCTGTTTCCGACCGAGCGCGCCCAGCAGCTGTCGTCCGCCAACTACGGCCTGGCGGCGAAGTACTTCCTCGAGGGCGCCGAGCTCGACGACGGCGAGGAGCGCAACCTCGACGCGGCGGCCGCGGCCTATCGCCGCGCGTTGCTGTTCGACCCGCACCTCGTGCCCGCGCTCGTGAATCTCGCCAACATCCACTACGAGCGCGACGAGCTCGTCGAGGCCGAAGCGCTCTACGAGAAGGCCAGCCGCGTCGACGGCGAGTGCTTCGAGGCGTTCTTCAACCTCGGCAACATCCATCACGACCTCGCGCGCTACGCCGAGGCGGTCGGCGCGTATCGCGACGCGCTGACGATCAATCCGGGCTACCCGGAGGCGCACTTCTATCTGGCGGTGACGCTCGAGAAGCTCGGCCGATCGACCGAGGCCAAGCCCCACTGGAAGCTCTATCGCGACCTGGCGCCCGACGGCGAGTTCGCGGAGCTCGCGAAGGAATTTTCCGACTGACTAACGCCGCCTCGGCTGGCGCACGCCGACGACGACGGCGAAGCCGCCGCGACGCCACGGCACGTCCACGCCGAAGCCGGCCCGCTCGAGCCAGGCGACTTCATCGTTGAGCGGGAAGTAGGTGTCCTCTTTGGCCCAGGCGCGGAGGAAGCGCGTCGCGCCTGCGGCGCCATACACGGCCGCGAGGTGGGCGTGCCAGGCGTCGCGATCGCGCGCCTGAAGACGCGCGTGCGACGAAAGAAAACAATCGGCGCTGATCGCGACGCCGCCCGGTCGCAGGGCCGCAGCGAGCCGCCGATAGAGCGCGGCCTTCCGCGCCGGCGTGCGGACGTGGTGGAGCGCGAACGACGAGGTGACCGCGTCGCACGCGGGCAGCGGCGCCGACAGAAAGTCGTCGCGAATCGTCGTCACGCGCCCGCCGAGGCGCTGGCGCGCGAGCGACAGCATCGCCCCGTCCGTGTCGAGGCCGATGATCCGCGCGCCAGGCACGACGCGGAGACACCGCGCGGCGAGCGCGCCCGATCCGATCCCGAGCTCGAGCACGACCGGCGCGCGGCGCCGCACGAGACACAGCGCCGCCGCGGCCTCGCCGAGCATCTCCTCGTAGCCGGGGATGAACGTGCGGATCTTCGTGTCGTAGTCGTCGATGCGTATGCCGAGATGAGAAGCCACGCCCATGTCATCGTCCTCCAGCCGGGGCCGGCCGCCGGCACCAGAGCGGACTGTTCCAGCCGCGCGTCGGATCCTCGACGCGGCGGCCGTCGAGCGTCCACAGCTCGTAGCCGTGCGCCTGCAGCTCGTCGCGCACGCCCGCCTGTTCTTCCGGACCGTGCAGCTCGATGTAGATCTCGGGTGCAGCGGTCGCAACCAGCCGCCGCGCGCCGCGCAGCGCGGCCGCCGCGGCGCCCTCGATGTCGATCTTGATCAGATCCGGACGACCGTGCGTCTCGGCGAGCGAGTCGAGCGATACCGCGCGCACCGCGAACGTCTCTGCGCCGGGATTATCGTACGTAAGCTCGACATCGCGCAGCTTGCCCTGTGTCGGGCGCGCCGGGGCGTAGGTGAACGTGAGCTGGCCCTCGCGCTCGGCGGCGGCCGCCTGGATCGCCTGCGCGTTGGCCAGTCGATTGCGCTGGATGTTGCGCGCGAGACTCGCGAACTCCGCAGGCGCCGGTTCAATCGAGACCACCCGCCCTTCCGGGCCGACGAGCGACGCGAAGATCATCGTCATCTGTCCCTTGTTGGCGCCGACGTCGAATACCGTCATGCCGCGGCGGACGTGGTGGGCGAAGTGGCGGGGCGCCGCGCCCCGGGATCCAAGCGCGTAGCTCAGCCCGATGCCGGGCTCGACGACGAACCGCAAGCCGCGCGCCGGGCCGCGCAGCACGCGACGTTCGGCGCCCATCGGGGCGAGGAGACGAGCAAGTCGCTCGGCAAGCATCTCAGTCAGGCACTGGGCGCCAGGCGCGAGCGCGGCTGCCGAGTGCCTGACCCCGTCATTCGAACTTCAGGCCAAAGGCTTTTTCGATCGCTTCGAGATCGTGTCGCTCCGACGGATCCGCGAGCGTGAGGGCGTGTCCCGTGGCGTCGTAGCGGCCGGTGCGGCCCACGCGATGGACGTACGAGTCGAGGCCGTGCGGCACTTCGTAGTTGACGATGAGCCCGACGTCGTCGATGTCGAGGCCGCGCGCGGCGACGTCGGTCGCCACCAGCACCTTCGTGCGGCCGGCGCGGAAGCTCTCGATGGCGGCGGTCCGATCCTTCTGCGATCGGTCGGCGTGAATCGCCTCGGCGCGCAGCCCGGAGGCCGCCAGCTGCCGCGCGAGCCGCTCGGTGCCGATCTTCGTGTTGACGAACACGATCGCGGG
Organism: Vicinamibacterales bacterium; assembly: GCA_035519535.1. Lineage (GTDB taxonomy): Bacteria > Acidobacteriota > Vicinamibacteria > Vicinamibacterales > SCN-69-37 > DATEGZ01. Next base: position 9,175 of record DATIWF010000118.1, read on the forward strand.
TTCGTGCGTGCGGCGCAGGTACTTCGCCAGGAAGCCGACTTTCTCGCGGGCGGGGAGCACCTTCGCCTCGTGCGAGATCGTCTTGGCCGGGCCGCGCCGCGATCCGACCTGGATGAACACCGCGCCCGGCGCCAGCGCGTCCGCGAACCGCATGACTTCCTCGGGCATCGTCGCCGAGAAGAGCATCGTCTGGCGCGACGAGGACGCCGGCAGCGCTTCGGCGATCTTGCGGACATCCGGCCAGAAGCCCATGTCCATCATGCGGTCGGCCTCGTCGAGGACGAAGACCTCGAGCTTGGAAAAGTCGCCGACGTTGCTGCGCATGTGGTCGAGCAGCCGGCCGGGCGTAGCGACGACGATGTCGACGCCCGCCTGGAGGGAGCGCTCCTGCGGACCCATCGGCACGCCGCCGTAGACGGCAGCGCTCGCGACGGGCGCGTGATAGGCGAATCCCTGAATCTCGTCGTCGATTTGCGTGGCCAGCTCGCGCGTCGGCGCGAGAATCAGCGCGCGCGTCGCGTGGTGCGACTGACGCGGGCCGGCCTCGCGATCCTCGCGAATCAGTTTCGACAGCACGGGCAGCACGTACGCGGCGGTCTTGCCCGTGCCGGTTTCGGCGCAGCCGATGACGTCGCGTCCCGCCATCGCGTACGGCAGCACCGCGCTCTGGATCGGCGTGGTCTGCTCGAAGCCCCGTTGGGCGAGTGCGTTGAGGAGCGCCGGCTCGGTGACGACGGCCGTGAACGGGACGGGCGCGGGATCGAACGGCGCCGACTCGCGCGCGGCCGCCGTGGACGAGGAGCGGCCCGGTGGCCGGCCGTGTGGCGGCGATCCGCGGCGGCCGCGCCGCCGGCGGCCGGGCCGGTGACCATGAGGTTTGTGTTCAGTCGTCAAGCGGTTGTCGAGCTACCGAGCGCGGAACGTGATGATGCCCCGGACCGGATCGTACGGCGACACGCCGACGGTCACGCGATCCCCGGGTACGACTTTGATGCGGAAGCGGCGCATCCGGCCGCTCAATTGCGCCAGGACCTCCTGGCCGGAATCCACCTGCACCCGATAGAGCCCGCCGCTGTGCACGGCGATGACGGTGCCTTGGACATCAATGAGGTCGTCCTTGCTCAAATTCGCTGTCCTTTCATCCCTACAAGCATATCAGGCACAGGCACAGCAGATCAGGCACCAGGCACTGGGCTTCAGGCACTGGCTCGTGCCTATGGCCGAATGCCTAAGGCCTGACTTCGAGCGCCCGCACCGCGTCCTCCACTTGGCGGGCGAGCGAAACGTAGTCCTCCCCCTCGAGCCTCATCGGTGCGCCGAAGCTGATCGTCACCGGGCCGCGCTTGGGCCACTTCCACCTGGGATGAAGCACCTTGTCGAGGTTATCGAGCCGGACGGGGACGACCGGCACGCCGAGCCGGGCGCCGATCATCGCGACGCCCGGACGGAAGCGCGCCATCCGGCCCGTCTCGTGGCGCTCGCCCTCCGGAAAGATCAGGACGGAGTACCCGTCGCCGGTGATGTCGCCGATGTAGCGCAGCGTCTGCCGCGTGCCGGCCTCTCGCTGCGGCAGCGGGAAGGCATTGAAGAACAGGCACGACAGGTAGTAGTTGAGGCTGTTCGTGAACCATTCGCGGCGCGTGAACTCCTTCGGGAAGAAATGCGCGCGGAAGAACTCCTTCGCCATCGCCGGGGCGACGGCATACCGCCATCGCCGCGGGAGCGCGAGAAAAATCGCCGGCGTGTCCATGTGGCTCTGATGATTGGCCGCGAAGATCACCGGCTCGCGGAGGCCCGCGAGATGCTCGAGGCCCACGACCTCCATTTTCAGGAACACGCGGGCGAGCGGCAGGATCCACGTGGGCAGGCTGACGCGTCGCAGGAACCAGGCGAGGCGCGTGCGATTCCACGACGGGAAGGCGATCGGTTCGCCGGAACCTCTAGCTTCCGGCTTCTCGCTTCGAACGTGATCCGCGGAGGCGCCGGCGGGCAGCGCGTCGGCTCGAACAAGCGACGCGAGATCGCCCAGGGTCTTCGCTTCGGCCAACGCCGACTCGTCCAGCGTGACCTGAAAGGCTTCTTCGAGCGCCATCAGCATCTCGACGCGATCGAGCGAGCTCAGTCCGAGCTCGTCGAGCGTCGTGGCAGGCGTGAGCTCGTGCCCCGCCACGAATCGCGCGACGACCTCCTGCACCGTCGTCGCGTGGCTCGCGGCCGCCGGAGCGCCCGCGGCTTCGCCCGCGACCCATCGGTGCAGCTCGCGCCGTTTGAGCTTCTGCGTGCCCTCCGTGCGCGGCAGCGCGTCGCCGGGCCAAATGGACGTGCTCCACACCCGCTGGTGATCCTCGAGCGTCGCGTTCGCGCCGCGCACGATCTGCGGCACGTCCGCGCCGGGCTCGACAATCAGCACCGCGTGAACGCGTTCTTCGCCATCCACCCGGCGCCCGACCACGCCGGCGTCCTTGACGCCCGGCTGCGCCAGCAGCGTGCGTTCGACGTCCTCGGGGAAGACTTTCAGCCCCTGCGGCGTCGCGATCATCTCTTTCTTGCGGCCCTTGATCACGAGCCGGCCCGTCGGATCGAGCCCGCCGATGTCGCCGGTGTGAAACCAGCCGTCCTCGAAGGCCTCGCTCGTGTCGACCGTGCCGGCTCCTCCGCCGCCAGCGGCCGGCCGGTAGTACCCGGACGTGACGTTCTCGCCGCGCACCAGGATCTCGCCGTCGGGCGCGATCCGGATCTCGACGCCTTCAATCGGCGTGCCCACCGTGCCGCGCGAGGCGCGAAACGGATGATTGAGCGTGACGATCGGCGCCGTCTCCGTCAGGCCGTAGCCCTGCACGACGAGAAAACCGAGCTTGCGCCAGAACGCCTCGAGGTCCGGATCGAGCGGCGCCGCGCCGCAGACGACGCACCAGAACTTCCAGCCGAACATCCGGTGCACGGCGCGGTACCGCCACCACCGCCAGAGCCAGTGCCTGGCGGCGAGCACGTCGGCTTCCTTCGTGATTGGCGCCACGCGCTCGATGTGGCCGCGCAGCACATCGAGCACCTTCGGCACGCACACGAGCACCGAGATGCGCCGCGACTTGATCTGATGCAGGATCTCCGTCGGGCTGTAGCCGTGCGAGAAGACGACGGTGCCGGCGAGCATTGGCGGCACGAACGTCGCCATCGACTGGCCGAACATGTGGCTGAGGGGCAGGAGATTCAGAAACCGTACGGGGTGGAACGGCCGCTCGTACTTCAGGTACTTCCGGACCTCGCGCTCGATCGGGACGATGTTCGCCAGCAGGTTCTTGTGCGTGATCGTGACGCCTTTGGGATCGGCCGTCGCGCCGGAGGTGAAGATGATCTCCGCCAGCGTGGAACCGGTCACCGCGTTCGCTTGGGTTCCCGGAGGTTCCTGGAGGATCCCGGGGGCTCTGGGGCCTGAGGCCTCGGGCCCGGCGCCTGGCGCCAACTCCCTCAACCTCCACACTCGCGCCTTGAGCCCCGCCGGCGCTTCGACCTCCTCGCCGACGAGGACGCACTTGGCCTCGACGATCCCGGCGATGCGCGCGAGAAGATCGGCGGACGCGCGAAAATCCACGGGCACGACCACGGCGCGCCGCAGCAGGCAGCCCCAGAGCGCGACGACCCACTCGATGCGGTTCTCCGACCAGATCACCACCTTGTCGTCCGCGCCGATTCCGGCCGCGGCCAGCCGGTTCGCAAACGCCCGCGCGCCCTCGGCGACCTGTCGATACGTCGCCTGACGGACGCGGTATCCGTCGTCGTGCACGAGGAAGGGCTCGTCGATGGACGCGAAATCCGCGAAGAAGTCGAGGAGGGAGTCGCGGCGCATCCGGGAAAATGATACAAACTTGGGACCCCAGGCATCGGGAAATATCCAGACGACACGTCTGGAGAGCGAGGACCCATGAGGAACGTGCTCCTGCTTGCGACGGCGTTGTGGCTTGGCGGGACCGTGCTGGCCCAGCAGGCCCAGCCGCCGGCGTTCACGCCGCCGAAGAACGACGCCATTCCGATCTACGACACCGGCGACGACTCGCTGCCGATCGCGGGGCTCAAGGCGTCGCCGCGGAAAGGCGAGTGGGTGGACATCAAGCTTGCCGACGGCACGCCGATGAAGACCTGGATCGTGCACCCGCAGGGAACGGCGAAGGCAGGCGTCGTCATCGTCATTCACGAGATCTTCGGGCTCACCGAGTGGGTGCGCGCCGTCGCGGATCACGTCGCGCAGGACGGGTTCATCGCGATCGCGCCCGATCTGCTGTCCGGGATGGGACCCAACGGCACCGGCAGCGCCGAGCTCGGCAAGCAGGGGTCCACGCAGACGATCCGTAATCTCACCGTGGACGCCCGCGTGGCCAGGCTCAACGCCGCGATGAACTACGGCAAGGCGATGCCGTCGTCGAACGGGAAGACGGGCGCGGTCGGCTTCTGCTGGGGCGGCGGCACGAGCCTGCTGTACGCGATCGCGCAGCCGGCGCTCAACGCCGCCGTGATGTACTACGGACCGGCGCCGACGCAGCCGGGCTCCCCGTCACCCGATCTGAGCGGTCTCGCGAGCATCAAGGCGCCGATCCTGGCGATGTACGGCGGCAGTGACAACCGCGTCACCAGCACCGCGCAGCCCATCGCCGATGAAATGAAGAAGCTCGGCAAGCCGTTCGAGTTCCACGTGTACGACGGCGCGGCGCACGGGTTCGTCCGCCAGCAGACGACCGAGCCCAACTACAAGGCCACGGCCGAGTCCTGGCCGCTCGTCGTCGCGTTTTTCAAAGACAAGCTGAAGTAGGAGAGGGATCGATGAAGCGCATCCTGTTCGCTGTTCTTGCGGCGGCGATCGCGTCGGTGCCGCTGTCCGCTCAGACGCCGCCGCAGGGCGCGGCTCAAGGCGCGCGCCAGGGGGGCGCGCCGCAGGTCGCGCCGATCGACGTGCCGTGGAACGACGCGATTCCTCCGGGGACGGCCGAACACGCCGCCCGCGCGCTGAAGGAGTCCTCGCGACACGGCGAGTGGGTGGACATCGCCATGAAGGACGGCACGAAGCTCAACTCGTGGATCGTCTATCCCGAGCGGCCGGACAAGGCCGGCGTCGTGCTGGTCATCTTCGATATCAACGGCATGCGCGACCTCCCGCGCGCCCTGGGCGATCAGCTCGCGCAGGACGGCTTCATCGCGATCGTGCCGGACTTCCTTTCAGGCAAGGGACCGAACGGCGGAGGCTCGGCGGAGCTCGGCAATCAGGTCGGCCAGGTGATTCGCACGCTGACGAACGACGACGTCAACGTGCGCCTGGACGCGGCGATGGACTACGGCAGGAAGCTGCCGTCGTCGAACGGCAAGACGGGCGTGATTGGATTCTGCTGGGGCGGCGCGCGCAGCTTCGCGTACGCGGCGGCGCAGCCGAATCTCGCCGCCGCCGTCGTCTACTACGGCGAGGCGCCGGGATCGGGTGACAACACCATGGAGACGGCCCTCGCGAAGCTCAAGGCGCCTGTGCTCGGCATGTACGCCGGCAACGACGCCCGCATCGGCGCCACCGTGCCGGCCACGCAGGACGTCATGAAGAAGCTCGGCAAGTCCTACGAGGTGCACACCTTCGAGGGCGCGGGCCACGGGTTCATGTTCGCGCAAGCCGGGGCCGGCGGCGCGAATCTCAAAGCCGCGCAGGAATCGTGGCCGATGGTGCTCGGGTTCTTCAGAGACAAGCTCAAGTAGGCATCACGTTGGAAGTTTGAAGCCAAGAGTTGGAAGTGGCGCACTGAGCGTTCCGAAACTTCGAACTTCTGGCTTCTCACTGCTAACTTGACGCAGTCCTACTTGATCGAGATTCCCGCCGAGAACACCATGAGTCGCATGCGCTCGCGGCCGGGATTGGGCCCCGACGCGTCTGCGGGTTTGGTGAGGTAGAAGCGGAGGTCGAAGCAGAACGCGAGGTGCTCCTTGGCGAACCAGCGGGCGCCGAAGCCGAAGTTCGGCGTTGATTCGAACGGCGGCGCCTCGCCCGTCGGCAGATCGCCGGTGAACGTCTGAAAGCGCAGGGGGCCGAGGCCGGCGCTGACGTAGCTCCAGCCCTGGCGGTGACCGAAGTTGAGCGACAGCGTGCCCGACACGCCCTGCAGCCGCCGCTCGACGCGCGGTCCGTTGGGCGCGCCCGTCGAGTCCGTCGGCGTGCCCGTGGCGCGCGCGAGCACGCCCTCGCCGCCGAAGCCAAGCGCCATCTTCGACCCGCGCCACACGTACACGTTCGCGCCGACGGCGCCGCCGAACCCCGTCGCGGGCAGTTGGGTCGGTTGCAGGCCCAGGTCGGCGGCGGTGATGCTGTCCTGGCCGAGCTTGGCCACGACCAGGCGCGCGTCGATCACGAAGCGGGGAAGGGGCTCTCTCTGCTGGGCGTGGGCACGGGCGGGAACGGCGAGCGTCAGGATCGCGGCCGCGACGACGAGGCGCATCGACTGGCAAGCGTACACCACGCACCCGCACCGAGCACCTAGCACCTAGCACTAAAATTGGCCATGCCCCTCGTCACGCTCGACGCGATCCGGGCCGCCGCCGATCGCATCGGCTCGATCGCCCGGCGCACGCCGGTGATCGACGTCTCCGATCTCGCCGGCCGTCCCTTGTTTCTCAAGTGCGAGCCACAGCAGCCGGGCGGCGCGTTCAAGATTCGCGGCGCGACCAACATGCTGATGCGCCTCTCCGCCGACGCGCGCCGGCGTGGCGTCATCACGTACTCGTCTGGCAATCACGGACAGGCGGTCGCGCTGGCGGCCTCGCGTCTGGGCGCGCCTGCGGTCGTCGTCATGCCGACGACCACGCCGGCGATCAAAATCAACGGCGTCAAACGCTGGGGCGCCGAAGCGATTCTCGAGGGCACGACGTCCGCGGATCGCCTCAAGCGCGCTCAAGCCGAGGCGGCATCGCGCGGCCTGACGATGGTTCCGCCATTCGATCACGAGTGGATCATCGAGGGACAGGGCACCTGCGGTCTGGAAATCCTCGACCAGGTGCCCGATGTGGAGGTCGTCGCGGTGCCGATGGGGGGCGGCGGGCTGATCTCCGGCGTGGCGGCCGCGATCAAGCTGTCGGGCTCGCGCGCGAAGGTCGTGGGCGTGGAGCCCGAGGGCGCCGCGAAAATCACCGCGTCGCTCGCGGCCGGTCATCCCGTGACGCTCGATCGCACGGCCTCCATCGCCGACGGCCTCATGCCCGTGCGCCCGGGGGATCTCACGTTCGAGCACATCCGTGCATTCGTGGACGAGGTCGTGACCGTCAGCGACGACCAGATCGCCAAGGCCGCGCTGTGGCTCTTCTACGAGGCCAAACAGGTCGTCGAGCCGAGCGGCGCCGCGACGGTGGCGGCCGTGCTGGCCGGGCAGGGGAAGATCCTGGCCGATCGATCGAAGAAAATCGTCGCGATTCTCAGCGGCGGCAACGTGGCGCCCGAGACGCTCGCAGCGCTGGGCCCTGGGCATTAGGCACTGGGCACTGGCGAGCGTCACGCTGCGGCTGACGCGTCGTGCCCGGTGCCCGATGCTCGGTGCGTGCCTGATCCGAACCGACCGCTCCCGTCCTCCGTCTATTACATGCGGAACTGAAGATAATGCAGAATCGAAGCAAACGTCCGGATCCGGACGACGCGGCGCGGCATCTGCCGCTGCGCCCCGTCGCGTGCGCGGTGCTCGCGTCGCTCGCGGACGGCGCCCGGCCCGGCATCGAGATTCTGGACGCCGTCAATGCGACCGTGCCGGGACGGCCGCTGCTCGGTCCCGGCACGCTCTATCGTCTGCTCCGCGAGTTGCGCCAGGACGCGCTGATCGCTCGCGCGGACCCGGCGGTCGACCCGGCGGACGATCGGCAGGTGCACCACGCGCTGACGCCGCTCGGACGCGCCGTCCTCAACGCCGAACTGGATCGCCTGCGCCGGACGATGATGCTGGCGGGCCGCACGCGGCCGGCGACGGAGCGCTGACATGCTGGCCGAGCGGGTCTACCGTCGGTTGCTCGTCGTGCTGCCGTCGTCGTTCCGCATCGAAGCCGAAGCCGAGCTCCTCGAGACGTTTCGTCAGGCGCACGCGCGGGTGATGGGGCGCGGGGCGGCGGCGCGGTTCCGTTTCTGGCTGCACATGACGGCGGATCTGGCCGTCACCACGGCCGCCGAGCGAGCGCGGCGCCCCGTGCGATCCGGACCGGTCGTCTCGCGAGAGGACCTCATGCGATTCCTCAACGATTTACGGCTGGCCGCGCGTACGCTTCGCCAAAGCCGCGCGTTTGCCCTGGCCGCCGTCGTCACGCTCGCGCTCGGGATTGGCGCGAGCACCGCGATTTTCAGCGTCGTGAACGCGGTCTTGCTGGAGCCCCTGCCGTACAAGGATCCGGACCGCCTCGTGCTCGTGTGGCAGGAGCTGCGCGCGCGGCACGTGCCCGAGTTTCCGTTCCCGGCGGGCGATCTCCCCGACCTGATCCAGAAGGGCACGGTGTTCGAGAACGTCGTGGCGCTCACGACCGGCCGGCAGTCGTTTGCGACGGACGCGACGCAGCCCGAGCAGGTCCGCACAGCTTTTGCCACGCCGAACGTCTTTCGCGCGCTCGGCCTCCGGATCGTGCAGGGGCGGGACTTCACAGATGAGGATGGCACGCCGGTCCCGCAGCCGCCCGCGCCGGCGCCGGGCGCGCCGGCGCCTCAGGCGCCGTCCGGTCCGCCGCCGGTCTTCACGACGATTCTGAGCTTCGAGTTCTGGCAGCGCCACTTTGGCGGCGATCCGGCGGCCATCGGCCGATCGTTCGACATGGGCGGCGCGACGGGACTCATCGCGGGCGTCGTCGAGCCCGGCGCCGAGCTGCTGTTCCCGCCGCGCACGAACGTCGAGCGGGCGCCGGATCTGTGGTTCGCCACGCGCGCGGACTTCGCCAACGGCTCGCGGATCGCCGGCGCGATGCGCGTGATCGCTCGCCTCAAGCCCGGAGCGACGCTCGCCGCCGCGCGGGCGCAGATGGACGGCCTGGCGACCGATCTGCGCGCGCAGTATCCCGTGAAGAAGAACGCCGGCGTGTACATCGACGTCGTTGGCATGCACGATTCGCTCGTGTCGGACGTGCGGCGATCGATCCTCGCGTTAATGGGCGCCGTGACGTTCGTGCTGCTCATTGCGTGCGCCAACGTGGCGAATCTCCTGCTGGCGCAGGCCGCGCGCCGCGAGCGCGATCTGGCGGTGCGCACGGCGCTCGGCGCGAGCCGCGCCGCGCTCGTCCGGCAGATGTTCGCGGAAAGCGCGCTGCTGGCCGGGATCGGCGCCGCAGCGGGCATCGGCCTGGCCAAGCTCGGCATCGTGCTCCTGCAGCGCTACGGTCCCGTGGATCTCCCGCGCCTGTCGTCGGTGGCGATCGACGGACGCGTGCTGGCGTTCACGCTGGCGGCGGGCGCGTTGTCGGCCGTCCTCTTTGGGGCGATGCCGGCGCTCCGCGCGTCGCGGCCGAACGTCGTCGACGTGCTCCGGCGGACCGGGCGCGCGATCGGCCTGGGATCCGGCCGCCTGCGCGGCGGGCTCGTGGTGGTCGAGGTCGCCCTGTCGTTCGTGCTGCTCGTCGGATCCGGACTGATGCTTCGCAGCCTGATCGTTCTCGAGCGCGTCGATCCCGGCTACGAACCCAGCGGCTTGCTGACGTTCTTCATTCCCAACGTGCGGGCGCGGACGCCGGAGGCTCGCGCCGACTTCATGCGCCGCGTGCGCGAGGAAGTGTCGGCGCTGCCCGGCGTCCAGAGCGTGGCGGCGGCGACGCCCTTGCCGCTCGACGGCCGGACGGCCAACATGCCGTGGGGCACGGAGGCGGCGGCGGCCGACCCGTCGCTCTTCCAGCAGGCGCAGGTCCACACGGTGCTGCCCGGCTACTTCGAGACCATGCGCGCCCCGGTGCTCGATGGGCGGACGTTCCAGGAGTCGGACAACACGGCCTCGTCCACGTCGGTCATCATCGACGACCTGCTCGCCGCCAAGGCGTTTCCGGGCCGGCGCGCGGTGGGCCAGCACCTGCTGCTGCGCCTGGGCGGGCCGTCGCCGGTGCCGTTCGAGGTGATCGGCGTCGTCCGCCACGAGCGTCATGCGTCGCTCGCCGAAGAGGGGCGCGAGGCGCTGTTCTTCGCCGACGGGCAGCGTGGATCGGCGACGGCGAACCGCTGGGTCGTCCGGACGACCGGCGATCCGGCCTCGCTCGCCGGCGCCGTCAAGGCGGCCGTCGCGCGCGTCGATCCAGGCGTCGCGGTCTCGGAGGTCCAGCCGATGAGCGTCTTTGTCGATCGCGCGCAGGCGCCTACGCGCTTCGCGCTCGGGCTCACGAGCATCTTTGCGGCGATCGCGGCGGTCCTGGCGGTTGTCGGGCTCTACGGGGTGCTGTCGGCCGTCGTGCGGCAGCGCACCGCCGAAATCGGCGTGCGGCTCGCGTTTGGCGCCGAGCGCGCGGCGATCTTCCGGCTGATCGTAGGACGCGGACTGCTGCTCGCCTCGGTCGGCATCGCGATGGGCGCGGGCGCGGCCGTCGGTCTGTCGCGCGCGATGACGAGCCTGCTCATCGGCGTGCGTGCGACCGATCCGGCGACGTTCAGCGGCATCGCGCTGCTGTTTCTCGTCGTCGCCGCGACGGCGTGCGGGCTGCCCGCCTACCGGGCGTCGCGGCTGGATCCGGTCGTGGCGCTCAGGACCGAGTAGGGCGAACGTCTGGCTTTTCACTTTCAACTTGTCTATCGTTAAAGGGTTCGTGGTGGTGGAGTCCACCCTGCAACCGCCGCTCTGACTGGACGGCCAATGACTCCTACGGACGGGCATCCGTAGGACTCGGCCGATGCCCACTCTTTCCGGTCCAAGGAGCGGCTTCATGCCAACCTGGGTACTTGTTTGTGTGGGCGGCGCGCTCGGCAGTCTCGCGCGCCACGCCCTGAATCACGTCGTGCATCAACGCGCGCTCGCCAGCACGTTTCCGCTGGGTATCTTCCTGACCAACGTCCTGGGCTCGGCCGGCATCGGCGTCGTGGGCGGGTTGCTGGCCTCGGGCCGGTGGCACCTGTCGTACGGCGCCCGCGTGTTCGTGATCGTCGGCGTTTTCGGCGGCTTCACGACGTTCTCGTCATTCAGCTTGGACACGCTCGCGCTGCTGCGTGACGGGCACGTGGATCAGGCGGTGACGAACGTTGTGGGCCAGGTGGGATTGAGCCTGATCGGCGTCTGGCTGGGCTTCAGCCTCGCGTCGAGGTAGGCGGCCGCCCCCTGCCGCTATAATCGCCCCGGGATCGCGCCGCCGACGTGAGCGCCACGCGCCGACTGCTGCTCGTGTGTCTCGTGACGTTCCTCGTCACGGGGGGCGCCGCGTTGCTGGCGGCCGACGAGGGCTGGATCATCGAGCGCTTCGACTCGCGGATCGACATTCAACCCGACGGCTCATTCACGACGCTCGAAGCGATCGACGTCGACTTCGGCCGGCAATCGAAACACGGCATCTTTCGCGACGTTGCCTACCGGCAGGACTACGATGCGACGCGCATTCGCGAGTACGAGATCTCGCTCGTCGGCGTGACTGCCGCGAACGGCCAGCGATATCAGGTCGACATCACAACGGACGGGGCGATGCGCCGGTTCCGGATCGGCGATCCGAGCCGGACGATCTCCGGCAAGCAGACGTACCGCATCGCCTACCGCGTCGGGCACGCGCTCAACGGCTTTCCTGATCACGACGAGCTGTACTGGAACGCGACGAACACCTGGCCCGTGCGGATCGACCGCGCCGCGGTGACGGTGCGCACCCCGGCCGGCGCCATCCAGCGCGTCGAGTGCTTCCAGGGAGCGTCCGGCTCGAGCGAGCACTGCACGGCGCGCTTCACGCCGGACGAGGCGTCGTTCACCGCGACCCGCCCGCTTCCCGCCGGCGAGCAGATGACGATCGTCGTCGGCCTCCGCAAGGGCGTGGTGCCCGATCCGCAGCCGCTGCTCGTCGCCAAGGCGGCGGCGGTTCGCGCGCCAGTCGGGCGGCAGGACCTGCCGCTGTTCTTCGACACGAGCACCCGCGCGCTCGTGATGACGGGCGCGGCGCTCGCGGCCGTCGTCGGCGGCCTGGGCGCGTTGTGGTGGCGGGTCGGCCGCGATCGACGATTCGTGTCCCTCCACTATCTGAGCGGGGACGCCCGTCAGGAACGCGTGCCGCTCTTTGGGTCGGATCCGGTCGTCGTCGAATTCGAGCCGCCGGACAAGATCCGGCCCGCCCAGATGGGCCTGCTGCTCGACGAGCGCGCCGACACGCTCGACGCGACGGCGACGATCATCGACCTCGCCGTCCGCGGCTACCTGACGATCACCGAGGTGCCGAAGACGTGGTTCCTCGGGCACGTCGACTGGCAGCTCGACCAGAAGAAGCCCGCCGACAGCTCGTTGCTCGAGTACGAGCGGATCATCCTCGACGGCCTCTTTGCGGCCGGACCGTCGCGCAAGCTGTCCGAGCTGAAGAACAAGTTCTACGGCGACCTCGCCAAGGCCAAGAGCGCGCTCTATCGGGACGCCGTCACACGGGGCTGGTTCCCGCGCAGCCCGAACGCCGTGCGCGCGATTGCCGTGGCGCTCGGCGTCCTCGCGGCGATTGGCGGCATCGTCGCGGTCGTGTTCCTTGGCGCGCGGTACGGCGAGGGCCTGCTCGGCTTGCCGATCGCCGTCGGCGGCGTCCTGCTGGTGCTCGTGTCGGGCGCCCTGCCGCGGCGCACCGCGCTCGGGCGCGAGGCGATGCGCCGCACGCTCGGGTTCATGCGCTACATGAAGACGGCGGAGACGCAGCAGCAGGCGTTCGCTGAGCGCGCCAACATCTTCACGAGCTACCTGCCGTACGCGATTGTCTTCAGGTGCGTGGACAAGTGGGCCCGCGCGTTCAAGGACCTCGACCTGCAGCAGGCGACGGCCGGATGGTACGTCGGCACCACGCCGTTCAACGCCGGCAACTTTTCGACGACCGTGTCGAGTTTCTCGTCCTCGGTCTCGAGTGCCATTGCCTCGACGCCCGGTGGCTCCGGCGGCAGCGGCTTCAGCGGCGGATCCTCCGGCGGCGGGGGCGGGGGCGGCGGAGGCGGGAGCTGGTGATGATTCTGGCGCCCGGCGTCATCATCGCGGTCGTTGTGGCCATCGTCGTCGCGATTGGATTCATGGTGCTCTACAACAGCCTGGTGAGCGCGCGCCAACGCGTGCGGGAAGCGTGGAGCGCGATCGACGTGCAGCTGCAGCGCCGCGCTTCGCTCATCCCGAATCTGGTCGAAGCGGTGAAGGGCTATGCCGCGTACGAGCGGGGCACGATGATCAGGGTCGTGGAAGCGCGGAGCGCACTGGGCTCGGCGAGCGGCCCGCGTCAGGCGGCGCAGGCGAACGACGAGTTGAGCGGCGCGCTCCGGTCGGTCTTCGCGCTCGCGGAGGGCTATCCCGACCTCAAGGCCAACGAGCGCTTCGCGCAGCTGCAGGCGGACCTCGCCGACACGGAAAACAAGATCGCGTACGCGCGCAACTACTACAACGGCGCGGTCGAGACCTACAACATCCGGGTCCAGAGCGTACCGGGCGTGCTGGTCGCGCGGACAGCGGGATTCGCGCCGGCAGAGTTCTTCACCGCCGATGGACAAGGGATGGCGCGCTAACGCACTGGCCCGCCGACGTGGTATGAGACAGAGGATCGAATCGGAGGTGTCACTGTGGCCAAGCAGCTCGCATGCGGAGATCTGATGCCGGGATGCAAGTACGTTGCGAAAGCGCCGAACGAGGCCGAGCTCTTGAAGCAGGCCGCCGCCCACGCCGCGCAGGTGCACGGCATCAAGGAGATGACGCCGGACCTGCTCGCGAAGGTCAAGGCGAAGATCAGAGACGTCGCGTAGTCGGGGCCGCCCGGCCCGGAAAGAGCCGCTCACATGGTGATTGCGAAGACCGTGTTGCTACTTGTGTGCTCGAACGTCTTCATGACGTTCGCCTGGTACGCGCACCTGCGCAACCTCCGGGCCCGGCCGCTCATCGTGGCGATCCTGGCGAGCTGGGGGATCGCGCTCTTCGAGTACATCTTCCAGGTGCCCGCCAACCGCCTCGGCTACACCGTCCTGCAGTTCTCGCAGCTCAAGATTCTTCAGGAGGCGATCACGCTGATCGTGTTCGTCCCGTTCGCGCTGCTCTACATGAAGCAGCCCATCAAGCTCGACTTCCTCTGGGCCGGGCTGTGTCTCGTGGGCGCGGTCTACTTCATCTTCCGGACCTGATCGCCATGCCCGCTCCGATCAAACCCGTCGTGGACATCTCCGTGCTCGAGTCGATCGACGTGCGCCTGGGCACGATCGCCGCCGTGGACGACGTCCCGGACTCGCGCAAGCTCCTGCGGCTCACGGTCAGCTTCGGCGACCACACGCGGCAGATTCTCGCCGGCATGAAGCTCGAGCGCGCCAACCCGCAGGAGATCGTCGGCCGGCAGGCGCTCTTCGTCGTGAACCTCAAGCCGCGGTTGATGGCCGGCCTCACGTCGGAGGGCATGCTCTTCGACATCGGCCACGCGGACGGGCTGACGCCGGCGCTCGCAGTTCCCGAGCGCGCGCTTCCGGACGGAACTCGCGCCGGGTAGAGCAACAAACCACGAAGCTCACGAAGAAGAGCCTTCGAGTCCTTCGTGAGCGCTCTTGACCTAGAACGGCTTGAATCCGGGCGATCCGAACCGCGGGTGCATGTAGAGCGTGATCAGCGGATACGCGTAGGCGATCGCCACGAGCGCGATCGCGACGACCGTCCAGAGCCCGTAGCGGTCCCACACGCTCGCGACCGCGGGTTTGAGCGGTACCGCGAACTCGATCGCGGGCGGCTCGATCCGCTTCCCGCCCACCCAGGTCGCGAGGACCACGACCACGAACGACATCGCGCTCAGGAACAGGATCGACCCGCCGACCGCGGCCACGACCGTGAGCGTGTGCCACTGGGCGCCGTAGTCGCCGTTGAGCGCGGCGCTGTAGACGCGGCGCGGCAGGCCGCGCAGCCCGGCGATGTGGTAGCTCGTACTGAACAGCGCCATGCCCAGCGCCCAGAGGTACGGCTGCACGCGCGCGAGCGCCAGGAGACGAAGATCGCGGCCGAGCAGGCGCGGCAGGAGCCAGTAGGTCGCGCCCATGAACGTGAGGGCGACCGTCGTGCCCAGCGTGACGTGGAAGTGGCCCTGGATCCACGCCGTGTTGTGCACCATCGCGTTCATCGCGTAGGCGGCGTTGATCGCGCCGCCAAAGCCCCCGAACGTGAAGCCCAGCATCGCCAGCGCGACCGACGCGAAGAACGGGTCCTTCCACGGCAGCCGGGCGATCCAGTTGAACAGCCCCGTCGCGCCTTTCATCCGTCCGGCGACCTCGAGCGACGCGATCACCGTGAACGCGGTCACCAGGCTCGGATAGAGGATCGCGTAGGTCGTGAGCGTGTGCGCGAACTTCCAGCCCGCGCTGATGCCCGGGTCCTCGAATTGGTGGTGGAAGCCGACCGGCGTCGAAAGCACGACGAACAGGATGAACACCATCCGCGCGAGCGTGTCGCTGAACAGCCGGCCGCCGGCGATGCGCGGGAGCACCGTGTACCAGAGCACGTAGGCGGGCAGCAGCCAGAAGTACACGAGTGGATGGCCGAACCACCAGAAAAACGACCGCGCGAGCATCGGGTCGATCTTGTCCACCCAGCCGAGCGACCAGGGAATGAGCATCCCGAGGACCTCGATCGCCAGACCCGTCGTCGCGATGTACCAGACGATGATCGTCGCGAGCATGCCGTGAATCGCGAGCGGCGCCGGCTCGCCCGCGTGCTCGCGCCGCCAGGATCGGTAGCTCGCGATCATGATCGCGCCCCAGATCCACGACGCGATCACGAGCAGTGTCGCGCCGATGTAGAAGAACGGTGAGGCCTGGAGCGGCGGATAGAACGTGTACATCACCGTGCTCTGGCCGAGCGCGATCGTCGTCGCCGCCATGACCGAGCCGACCGCGCCGAGGGCGAACGCGAACCAACCCGTGCCGCGGCCGACGATGCGCCCGAGATTCGCCTCGGCGAGCAGGTAGCCGAGCCCCATGATGAAGTACGTCGTGAACACGAGCGCCATCAGCACGCCGTGGGCCGTGACCGACTCGTAGTAGAGCGGCTCGCTGCGCTGCGGAAAGTCGACGTCGGCCACCGACATCGCCTGCAGCACGCCCATGCACGAGGCCACGGCGAACGCGGCGATGGCGACGCCGATGTGGGTCAGCGCGAGTGTCTGGCGGGGTTTCATGTCTTCATCTCCCATGCTCGCGGGGCCCCACCCCCGCTCGGCTCGTCTCGCTGCGCTCGCTCGCCAGGCCGCTGGCGCTTCACTTGACCGTCAGCGTGCCGACCATCATGTGATGGGCGATGCCGCAGTACTCGTTGCACGCGATGGTGTAGGTCCCTGGCTTGTCGAACGTGACCGTGAACTGGCTGACGTAGCCCGGCACCACCATCGTGTTCGCATTGGTGCCGACGACCTCGAAGCCGTGGATGACGTCCCGGCTCGTCACGCGGAACGTCACGGGTCTGCCGGCCGGAATCTCAATCGGATCCGGCGTGAACGAGAACATGGCGGCCACGATCGACACGACGACGCTGCCGTCGCTGCGCGTCGTGACCTTGGGATCGCCGAATTCCGGGTTGGCGTCGATCGACTCCGGGTCAATCGTCTCGAGGTGGCTCGGCGGCTGGATGGCCTCGAGCCCCGTCGTCACCGCGATCGTGCCGATGAAGATCGCGATGAGCACCGTCGCGAGCCACATCCAGAGGCGTTCGTAGAGGTCGACCTGCATGGCGAGGGCTCCGGGTCAGGAATGCGGCGCGCCGCGTTTGAGGAACTCGAACACATACATCGCGAACCAGCCGAGGCCGAACAGCAGCCCGAAGATGATGACGATCGCGAGCGTGCCGCGCGGGTGGCCGAAGTCCGCCGGGTCGGTCGGCGGCGCCGGGGTCGAACGGGCCGGATCGGTCATGACGCGTCTCCTCCGGCGGCCGGTGCGCCGCGGGCCGGTCGCGCCGGCGGCGCCTGCTGTTCCAGCCAGAGGTGACGCAGCGCCAGAAAAGGATGCCGTCGCAGCATCCGGGGTCCGGCGTAGCGCATCACGTCCTTCATGGCCGCTCGTTCAGCAGGACGATAGCAGTGAATCGGGCACCGTGCGCACGTCGTTTTGCGCGCGCCGAAGGGGCAGTGGGTCAGCCGGGCGTCGGCATAGGCCCTCAACGCCCGGCAGGTCGGGCAGAGGGTCCGGCCCCTCGTCTGGTGCAGGTCGTGGCAGTAGATCTCGACCATGGCGGCCATCGTCCGTTTGTCGCGGACGATATTGGCCGGACACTCCGCGCTCGCCCCTCGCATGGCCGCCCACGCTGCAATTGGCATTCCGCGCGGAGGCCCCCGGGTGCGCCCGAAAGCCGCACGAATCGGCTCCTCGACCGCCTCGGTTGGGCAATATGCCGCACGCGGGTGGGAACTACTCATCGGGTACGTCGGGTACGTCGGGTACGTCGGGTACGTCGGGTCCGAGGAACGCGCTGACGCTGCCTTCTTCCTTTAGGTAGAGCTAGTTGGCCAGCGACAGCGCGTTCCTGGCACCCGCCGTACCCGACGTACCTGACGTACCCGACGTACCCATGAACGCTGTGCTATCGTCCGTCGTAATTCTCAGCGTTCCCCTTAACCCTGGAGCGGGTGGTATGAGACGAGTGCAGGTCGTGTTTGGAGCGGCGGTGGTCGCTTTGGCCGTGGCCGTTGGGGCCGGGCAGGGCGCGGGACCCCTTACGGCGGATGCCTTCAAGGGCATTGAGATCAGAAACGTCGGCGGCGACTACACCACGGGGCGCGTGCAGGACATCACCGTCGACCCGAATCATCCCAACGTCTACTACGTCGCGTCCGCGGCCGGCGGGCTGTGGAAAAGCGAGAATCGCGGCAACACGTTCACGCCGATTTTCGACACCGGCGGCAGCTACAACCTCTGCTGCATCGTCGTCGATCCGAAGAACTCGGACGTGTTGTGGCTCGGAACGGGCGAGAACTCGAATCCGCGCAGTGCGATGGTCGGCGCCGGACTTTACAAGAGCAGCGACGGAGGCAAGACGTGGAGCCAGGCGATGCTCCCGAAGTCGGAGCACCTCGCGAAGATCATGATCGATCCGCGCAACAGCAACGTCGTCTACGTCGCCGCGCAGGGTCCGCTGTGGTCCGCGGGCGGCGACCGCGGCATCTACAAAACGACCGACGGCGGTGCGACCTGGAAGGCGTCGCTCTCGATCAGCGCCGACACCGGCGGCAACGACATCGTCATCGACCCGAACAGCCCCGACGTGCTGTATGCCTCGACGTGGCAGCGCCGGCGCGGCGTCGGCCAGATGATCGGCGGCGGGCCGGAGAGCGCGATTTACAAATCGACGAACGCGGGTCAGACGTGGACGAAGCTGGCGAAAGGCCTGCCCGAAGGCGACATGGGCCGCATCTCGCTCGGTGTCGATCCGAAAGCGAAGCCGACCCGCGTCTACGCGCTCATCAACGCGCGGCCGCAGGAGACGGGCTTCTATCGATCGGACGATGCCGGCGCGACGTGGGAGCGACAGGGCGCGCCGCTCGGCAAGCCATCGTCGGCGCCGGCTGACGTGCAGGCCGCGCAGCAGCAGGCCGCGGCCGCAGCGGCGGCGGCCGCCGCCGCGCGTCAGGGTGGCGCGGCGGGCGGCCGTGGAGGCGGAGGCGGAGGCGGCGGGCGCCGTGGCGGCACGCCCGGCGTCTACACCGGCGGCGATCCCGGGTACTACTACGAGATCTTCGTCGACCCGGTACGGCCCGACACGATCTGGTCCGTCAACACCAACCTCGAATGGAGCCGCGACGGCGGCCGGACGTTCTCGCCGGTGCCGAACCTGAACGGCGTGCACGTCGACTATCACGTCGTGTGGATCGACACGAAGGACCCGCTGCACATCATGGTGGGCAACGACGGCGGCGCCTACGAGTCGGTCGACGACGGCAAGACGTGGCGGCACTTCTCGAACTTGCCGGTGACGCAGTTCTATCGGGTGGCCGTGGACAACGCGCTGCCGTTCTACAAGATCTGCGGCGGCGCGCAGGACAACGGATCGATGTGCGGGCCGTCGCGGTCGATCAACCGCAGCGGGATTCCGACGAGCGACTGGCGCACCTCGGGCGGCGGCGACGGGTTCTTCAACCAGATCGATCCTGAGGATCCGAACACCGTGTACTCGTCGTCGCAGAACGGCGCGATCGAGCGCATGGACATCCGCACCGGCCAGGCCAAGGGCATCCGGCCGCCGCAGTCCCAGGGCGCGGGGCGAGGCGGTGGCGGCGGCGCGGGCGGCGGCGGGCTGGGCACCGAGGCGCCGGCGCCGGGCGATCGAACCAATTGGGACTGCCCGTACATCATCAGCCCGCATCAGCACACGCGGCTCTACTGGGGCAGCCAGTACCTCTATCGATCCTACGATCGCGGCGACCACTGGGAACGCATCAGCCCGGATCTCACGCGCAATCTCGACGACCGCGTGATTCCGATCATGGGGAAGGTGTGGGATCCGGCGACCACCGTCGCCTATCACAACGCGACGACGACGCTCAGCACCATCGTCGCGATCGACGAATCGCCGCTCGTCGACGGCCTGATCTACGTGGGCACCGACGACGGCAACCTGCAGGTGACCGAGGACGGCGGCAAGAACTGGCGGAAGACGACGCAGTTCGCCAACATCCCCGACGGCTACTATCTGACGCACGTCGTCGCGTCGCCGGTAGACTCCAACGTCGTGTTCGTGTCGATCAACAACTGGCAGCGCGGCGACTTCAAGCCGTACGTCGTGCGGAGTGACGACCGCGGCCGGACGTTCAAGTCGATTTCGGGTGACTTGCCGGACGGCCAGGACGTGTGGTCCGTCCTGCAGGACTGGGTAAATCCGGATCTGCTGTTCGCCGGCACCGAGTTCGGCTTGTTCTTCACCGTGGACGGCGGCACGCACTGGGCGCAGCTCAAGGGCATGCCGGTGGCGCAGGTCCGCGAGCTGAAGTTCCAGAAGCGCGAGAACGACCTGGTGATGGCGACGTTCGGGCGCGGCTTCTGGGTGCTCGATGATTTCAGCGCGTTCCGCGAGATCAGCGCGCAGTCGATGGGTCGGGAGGCCGAGCTCTATCCGCTCCGCACGACGTATCAGTACGACGAGCAGACGAACGCGCGCCTGGTCTGGGGCAACACCGCGTCACCGAACCCGCCCTACGGCGCGACGTTCACCTACTCGGTCGGACCGTCCGAGAGCGGCAACCTCGTGCTGACGATTGCGGACGACGCCGGCAAGCAGGTGGATCGGATCGACGTGCCGGAAGGCGCGGGGGTCCATCGCGTCACCTGGACGCTGCGCGAGAACACGGGCGCAGCGGCGGCAGCCGGCGGACGCGGCGGCCGGGGCGGCGGAGGCGGTGGAGGCGGCGGGTTCGGCGGTCGTGGAGGCGGCGGAGCTGTCGTGCCGCCGGGCCGCTACACGGCCACGCTCGGCAAGCTCAACGGCGAGGCGGTCTCGCCTCTCGGCAAGCCGCAGTCGTTCATGGTCGTGCCGCTGCCGAAGGGGGAGTAATCGCCCAGTCGGAAGTGAGAAGCCAGAAGTTGGAAGTACGGAGCGCACGCCGTCAACGGTTCAGCGTGCAGTCCGACCTTCCTACTTCTGGCTTCGAACTTCCCACTTGATTACCGGCACGCCCCCGGATCGTTCGGTGTGCCGGGATCCACGAAACACCCCGCGTACAGATAGCGTTTGCCGCCGTGCTCCTGGTAGATCAGGAGCGTCTCTTTGCCGTTCGCGGCGGTTGATCGCAGGTATTGGAAGGGCGGACCGGCCGGCGCCGGTTCGCCCTTCAGCGCTTCAGACGCCACGCGTCCGGTCAACGATCCCCTCGGCTTGAGCGTGAGGCCGAGAATGTGCGCGACGGTCGGCACGATGTCGGCGTTGCTGACGGGCGGCGCGCTCACGACGCGCGCCTTGAAGTCGGGTCCAATCGCGGCCATGTTGTTGAACGTGTTGTCCCGCCCGAAGCCGCCGTGCATGCCCTGGCCTTCCTGGAACGTCGTGTCGGAGACCTGGATGCCCGTCTGCAGGTCGTCGGGGTTGAGATAGAACATCTTGAACGCGACGACGATCGCCGGACGCGGCAGCTTCGTTGCGCCCGCGAGGTTGATTGCGCTCAGGGGCAGCGCGCCTGCGAGCGCGCCGTACTTGTCGTCGACGAAGACACCGCTGACGTAGTCGTAGGTCACCAGCGACGCGACGATTCGCTGTACTGTGGCCGGGTTGCCGTCCGGGACGTAGATCAGATCCGACCCGCCATTGGCCGCGACGATCGCCCGCGCGTCCGAGCCGTCGATTTTGAGCACGTCGATGCCGATGAGTCCGTTGCCCGCGATCGGGTGCTCCCAGGTGCCAACCGACGGATCGATCGCCACACGCCTGAACGCGCGGCTGCCCTCGGCGTGCTGATCGGGATCGAACAGGTTCAGCTTCATCGAGGTCGCGAGATCGATCGCGAGAAAGCCGTACGGGAGCACGCCCTTGAGCGTGTCGATCCTGCCCGAAGCATCCACGTAGTCGTGTTTCGCGGACTCGGCCGTCGTCGGGCGGCCGGTGCGGTCGAGTTCGCGGCGGCTGATCGTCGAGACGCCGTGGTCTGACGTGACGATGACGTCGGTGTTCGCTTTGACGGCCGGATGCGCGTCGAGCCAGGCGAGGATCTGCTGCAGGTTGCGATCGGCATTCTGCACCGAGCGCTTCGACGACAGGCCGTTGACGCCGGGCGCGAGCGTGTTGAGGCTGTCGCCCTCGTAGTGCTGCGTGCCGTCCGGATCGCGCGACCAGAAGAGCAGCACGAACGGCTGGTCCGGCGTGGCTGCGAACGACGGCAGGAGCACGCGCGTCGCGACGTCCGCGAACCACTGCTGCTGGACGACGTTGGCAGCCAGCGTGCCGGCTTTGGTCCGGTCGCCGTAGAACCCATTGTTGTACTGCGACGCCGGGCCGTACCCGTTGGACCGCGTCGGGGCTTCGGGCGGAATGCCGGCGAGGTCGAGCTGCGACACGAGCGCGGGCGGCAGCGGCAGCCCGGCCGCCGATCCTGTCGCATCGTCGATCACGAGGCCGGCGGGGAACGGCGTGTAGCCTCGGTTGGCCGGCGCCAGCAGGCCGATGTCCTGGATCGCCGTCGGGCCGAGCTTGCCGATGGCCGCCGTGTGATAGCCGGCCGCCCGCGCAAGGCTCAGGAGCGTGTCCTCGCCGAGGTAGTTGCCGTCGAGGTGATCGTCGAGGTCGGCAAGCACGCGATCGTTCTCGACGAATGGCACGGGCGTCCCGGGCGCCAGGTTGAAGTTGCCGGTGTCGAACGTCGCGAAGCCGGCCCAGATGACGTTGCTGAAGTCGCCCGTGTCGCCGAGCTGGTGGCCCGTCGCGATGGCCGAGCCGTTCGCGGTCGTGAACGTCGGGAACAGCGAGTAGCTGTTCTCGAAGTGCACGCCCTCGCTCCGGATGCTCCACAGCGCCGGCGTGTCCTGCTCGGTGACCGAGCCGTGTCGGAGGGCGTCGGCGACGAAGATGATGACGTTTCGGCGCGGCTGGGGCTGAAGAGCGCGTCCGGGCGCCATCAACAGGCCCAGCGCGGCCGCGACCGCGAGCCAGCCGACCAATCGCTGAGTCCGCATGCCTCGAGTCTCTCCGATTGCCGCGGAGTTTACAAAGGGCAGGCAACGGGAGTGTAACCGCGCCCGCACTGCGGATAGACTGTCGGGCACTCGGCGCAACCCGCGATGACTGACGCCGCGCGAGGAGCCAGGCAGCTCAAGGCGGAGCAGACGTACAACGCCGCCGCGGATACGTTCTGCGCCGAGCCGTTGGCGTTCTGGGATCGCTACGGCCAGCGAACCGTCGATCGCCTCGGCTTGCGGCCCGGCGCGCACGTGCTCGACGTGTGCTGTGGTGCGGGTGCGTCAGCGCTGGCTGCCGCGGGGGCGGTCGGTCCCGGGGGGCGCGTGCTCGCGGTGGATCTCGCCGGCGAACTGCTGGCGATCGGCCGAGCCCGGGCGCGCGACGCGCAGCTCTCCTGCCTCGAGTTCCAGCGCGCGGACGTGACCGCACTGGCGCTCCCGCCGGCGAGCTTCGACGCCGTCATCTGCGTCTTCGGCATCTTCTTCGTGCCCGACATGGAAGCGCAGGTCGCCGCGCTCTGGCGCCTCGTGAAACCCGGCGGACAACTCGCCATCACGACCTGGGGACCTGACATGTTCGGTCCGGGCTACCCGCTGTGGCTCGAGGCCATCAGACAGGTCCGTCCCGACCTGACGTCCGCGGTCAATCCCTGGGATCGCATCACGACGCCCGAGGCGGTCCGCGAGTTGTTTGCGCGCGCAGGCATCGCGGGCGTCGAGGTCGTGCCAGAGGCGGGGCATCAGCCCCTGCGCACGCCGGAGGATTTCTGGACGGTCGCGCTCGGCAGCGGATTGCGCTGGGCCATCGATCAGCTGGGCCCGGAGGCGGCGGTCGGCGTCAAGCGGACCGTGCTCGACCAGCTCGCCGCCGCTCGCGTCGACCGCATCGCCACCAACGTGATCTACGCCGCCGCCAGGCGGCCCGCCGATCCGGCCTGACATGTCGCTGCCGTTCTCGCGCGACGCGTTTCTCGACGTCTTCGCCGCCTACAACGCCGCGCTGTGGCCCGCCGTCGTGACGCTCTGGCTGGTGACCGCCGGCGCCGTCGGGCCCTGGATGCGCCTCGGCCGGCCCTCCGGCCGCGTCCTGATGGCCCTGCTGGCCGTGCATTGGATCTGGTCGGGCGTCGCGTATCACTGGCTGTTCTTCAGCCGCCTCAATCCGGCGGCGCTGGTCTTCGGCGCGCTCTTCACGCTGCAGGGACTCCTGTTCGGCGTGCTGGCGGCCCTCGCCCAGGCGCGGTTTGGCCTCGCCCGCAATGCGCGCGGCGTGCTGGGCGGGGTCTTCGTGATCTACGCGCTTGCCTACCCGGCGATCGGCATCGCGGCCGGTCTGCGCTATCCGCGCGTTCCGCTCTTCGCCGTGCCGTGCCCGACGACGCTGCTCACGGCCGGGTGGCTCATCAACGCCACGGGCGTCCCCCGCGTCGTGAGGATCATTCCGGCGCTCTGGGCGGCGATTGGCAGCACGGCGGCGATCGCACTCGGCATCCGCGCCGATTGGGTGCTGGTGGCCGCGGCGGTGGCGCTCGTGATTGATGGCGTGGCGCCGCAGGCCCTGGGCGCCAGGCAGCGCTGACATGCGCGATTGCTGCGGAACGTACGGAGACACGGCGTCGGGCCAGTTTGGCGCCGCGGTCGCCCGGCGCGACCTCGACGCGTACCGGCGCCGCGGTCCGGATCGGGTGACGCGGCTGATGCGGGACGCCGTGATCGGCGCCGCCGGTGATTCACGGCCGGCGACGGTGCTGGACATCGGCGGCGGGATCGGCGCGCTCAGTCTCGAGCTGATCGCGGCGGGGGTCGGCCAGGCCACGGTCGTCGACGCCTCGCGGCCGTATCTCGAGGCGGCGCGCGCGGAGGCCCGGCGCACCGGACGCGAGGACCGGCTCACCATCGTGCCCGGCGATTTCGTCGAGCTGGCGCCGACGCTGGCCGCGGCCGACGTCGTCGCGATGAACCGCGTGGTGTGCTGCTATCCGGATGTCCGCGGGCTGCTCGACACGGCGCTCGCGCGCTGCGGACGCGTGTTTGCGTTCTCGTATCCGAAGCGCCGGTGGTACATCCGCGCGGTCGCCGCGCTCGGCAACGGGGTCCGCGGGCTGACGGGCCGGCCGTTCCGGACGTTCGTCCACGACGAGCGCGCGATGCGCGCGGTGGCCGCCGCGGGCGGCTTCCGTCCGCAGGGCCGGCGCGAGACGTTCGTCTGGCGGGTCGAAGTCTGGACCCGCGCCTGACTTGACACCGCAGTATCCTCGCTATATATATTGTGGCTACATATGTCGTGGCCACTGACAGACCGTGAGCTCAAGCGGGGCAGCGCGACGCTGCTGGTCCTCGCGCTCGTCGACCACACGCCCCGCCACGGGTACGAGATCGGCAAGCAGATCGAGGCGCGGTCGGGCGGCACCATCACCTTCCAGATGGCGTCGCTCTACCCGCTGCTGTACCGGCTCGAGCGCCGCGGCTGGATCGAGGGCAAATGGCGCCAGCGCGACGGCGGACGCCGGCGGCGCTACTACCGCATCACCGCCGCCGGCCGGCGCGTGCTCGCGAGCGAGCGCGGCGTCTGGCAGGCGTTCGTCCGCGCGCTCGACCGCGTGGCGGGATTGAAAGGCTGACCCATGGACTGGCACCGCTGGGTGCGTGAGGCGCTGCCGGCCGTCACCGGGGACGACCGCCGGGACCACGAGATCCGGGACGAGCTGGCGCAGCACTGTGCGGATCGGTACGCCGATCTTCTGGCGAGCGGCGCGTCGCATGAGGTCGCCCTCGCGCGGGTGCGCGACGAAATTCGCGCGGCCGCCGGCCGGGCGGCCTCGATACGCGCCGCCGTGGATCCGCTCGCAGGCCGCGGCCTCGCCGCGAGGATTCGGCGCGGGCTCGCGCGCGGCCGTCAGGACGCGGGATTCGCCTGGCGCCAGCTCGTCCGCAGTCCGGGCGTCACCGCGGCGGCCGTCTCCACGCTGGCGCTCGCGATTGGCGCCGTGACGGCCATCTTCACCGTCGTCAACGGCGTGCTGCTGCGGCCCCTGCCGTACCCGCAGCCCGAGGCCCTGGTGGCGGTGTGGGAAGTCTCGCCGCGCGGGAACGATCACAACGTCGTCTCCACCGGCAACTACCTCGACTGGCGCGACCGCGCGACGTCCTTCAGCGCGCTCGGTGCGTTCGGCGGCGAGTTCGACGCGGCCCTGACGGGCACCGGCGAGCCGCGCCGGATCCGGGCGGAGGCCTTCACGCCGGAGGTGTTCGAGGTCCTGGGCGCGCCGCCCGCGCGCGGCCGCTTCTTCACCGCCGAGGACGTCGAGCCCAATCGGCCGCTCGTCGCCGTCGTGAGCGATCGATTCTGGCGCACGGAGCTCGGCGGGGATCTCGCGGTGCTCGACCGCGCGCTCGTGATTGACGGCCAGCGCTACCGCGTCATCGGCGTCCTGCCGCGCGTGACCGCGCTGCCCGGACCGAACGTCGACGTCGTGCTGCCGCGCGGATTTCAGGCGACGGATCGCGACGAACGACGCTCTCACAACCTCCTCGTCACGGGCCGCCTCAAGGCAGGGGTCACCGTCGAGGCCGCGGCCAGCGAGATGCGCGCGATCGCAGCGGCCCTGACCGTCGAGCATCCCACGGATCTGACCAACTGGGGCGTGAACGTCGTCCCGGCCCATGCCGACGTCGTCCGATCGGTGCGCCCGCTGCTGTCGGTCTTGATGGGCGTCGTCGTGGTCGTGCTCCTCATCGCATGCGCGAACCTCGCGAATCTCCAGCTCGCGCGGTCGTCGGGCCGCCGCGCCGAGATGGCGCTTCGGTCCGCCATGGGCGCCGATCGCCGGCGGCTGTTTGCGCAGCTGCTGACGGAGAGCCTCGTGCTCTCGGTCGTCGGCGGCGCGATCGGCATCGGTCTGGTCGTCGTCTTGATCGACGCGATTCTGGCTGCGGCGCCGCCGGACATTCCGTTTCTCGACGTCGTGACCATCGACTGGCCGGTCCTCGGAATCGCCGTCTTCTCGACGATGGGCAGCGCCGTGCTGATCGGCGTGCTGCCGGCGCTGCAGGCCTCGCGGACCCACCCCGGCGGGATGCTGCACGGCAGCCGCGTTCACACCGACCGCCGTCAGGGCAGGCTGAGGCTCGCGCTCGTGACCGTGCAGGTGGCGCTTGCGCTCGTGTTGCTCGTCGGCGCCGCGCTGCTCGCGCGCAGCTTCTGGCAGCTCCACCGCGTCGACTACGGCTTCGATCCGACCCGTCTTCTGGCGGTGCAGCTCGACCTGCCGCGCGTGCGCTACGCTGACGGTCCGGCGCAGATCGCGTTCTACACGTCGCTCGTCGATCAGTTGAATCGCGTGCCCGGTGTCGTCGCGGCCGCCGGGACCTCCGGCATGCCCGGCGATCGCAATGCCCAGACATTCAGCTTCGCGATCGAAGGGCGTCCGTCCTCCAATCCGTCGGGGCGTGAAGATCCGGTGCCGCTGCAGGCGGTGACGCCGGGCTACTTCGAGACGATGCGCATTCCGATCCTGCGGGGGCGGGGCGTGACGCGCGACGACCGCGCCGGCAGCGCGCCCGTCGTCGTGATCAACGAAACGCTCGCACAGCGTCTCTGGCCAGGAGCGAATCCGGTCGGCCAGCGGATGTCGTTCCGGCCCGGCCAGCTGCCGTGGCTCGAGATCGTGGGCGTCGTCGGCGACACCCACGACCAGGGGCTCGATCGATCGAGCCCGCCGACGGTCTACGTCCCGTACGCGCAGAAGGCGCCGGCCTGGAGCTGGTTGAGCTGGCAGACGCTCGTGCTTCGCACGGCCGGGCCGCCTGAAGCCGTCGTGCCGGCGGTTCGCGCGGCGGTGCGCGCGATCGATCCCGGCTTGCCCTTGCTGAAAGTCACGACGATCGACGCGGTGTTCGCCGCGAACGACGCGCGGCTCCGGTTCGCGATGCAGTTGGTGGGCGCGTTCGCCGGTCTGGCCCTGCTGCTGGGCGCGGTGGGCATCTACGGCGTGCTGTCGTGCGGCGTCTCGGAGCGCCGGCAGGAGATCGGCGTCCGCATCGCGCTCGGCGCCGGCCCGGGCCAGGTCGTGTCGGCGGTCATGCGCGCGGTGCTGCTGTTCGGCGCGGCCGGAGTGGCGATCGGGATCGTCATCGCGGTCGTCGCGACGCGCATCCTCAAGGCGCTGCTGTTTCAGGTTGAGCCGACCGATCCGATCACATATGCCGCGATGGCGGCGCTGCTGCTGGTCGTTGCGGCGCTGGCCGGATGGATGCCTGTGCGGCGCGCGCTCGCACTGGACCCGGTCGACGTCCTCCGCGAGAGCTGATCAGTCCGCCCGCGCGAGGCGCGAGAATCTGCGGTTCGAGCGCGGCAGGTCGATGCCCATCGCGACGCCCGTCAGGACGCCCGCGGCCGCGGCGCCGGCCGCGATTGGCCACGAGAACGGCGTGAAGCCCGCCGGCGCGGCCGGGATTGGCAGCGTCGTGCACCAGATGCCCGCCAGCACTGACGCCATCGCGATCCACTGATAGCTGTGGAGCCCCGCGATGACCGGCGTCTGCGGCTCCGCGCGATAGCCCTCCTCGACGAAGCGCGCCAGCCCGCCGAGCATGAGGTACACGCCAATCACGAGGACGTTCGGCGCGCCGAGAAAGCGCAGCCTCAGGAGGATTGCCGCGATCACCAGGTTGCCGGCGATCGAGTAGAGCGGCGTCGGATGAAGCGGCTGATGGTCGAGATGCGCGATCTGCGTGACACGCGATCGACGATGGTGATACCTGATGCCGACCAGTGCCGTCGCGGGACCGCCGTGACAGCAGCCCTGCACGAGACAACGCAGACGTCCGAGGGCCTGAATCCACGGCGCAGCCAGGGCCAGCCCCGCGAGCATGGTCGTGATCGGCACGCCAAACCAGGGCGCTGCCGCCGCGCCGATGGCACCCCCGATCGCACCGCCGTACCAGCCAAACGGCCGCAGCAGCGTTGACGATCCCTCGAGGACCTGCGCCCACACGCCCGCCCCGGCCACGACGCAAATCAGCATCCACCACGCGGCGGTCGTGGCGCCTTCAGGCAGCGCCAGCGCCAGGACGACGAATCCCGCCGCCGCGGCCGCCGCCGCATACGCGCCGTGGTTGATCACGCGGATTGGTCCGATCCTCCATTCACGCCACGAATTGGCGAGCGCTTCGGTGCGTGCGCGAATCCATCCCCACGTGGCGGACGGATCGCGGAGAGGGAGATAGAGCAGCATCGCCGCGCCGACCTCGATGAGCGTGTGCATACCGGTCGTCAGACAGCTCAGCGTGATCGCCAGTGCCCACATCCATCCGATCCAGCGATTCGGCCACGCGGTGGCGGCGAGCATCGCCCACAGCACATGAAAAGCGGGAAAGGCGGCGACGCCGACCGAGTGGCCCTGCTCGAACGCCAGGAGCCGGCCGACCGCGGTCGCCGGCACGAAGGCACGGTTCGCGGCGACGACGGGAATCGTGAGCCAGCACAGGCTGACGATGACGGTCGCGATCGATCCGCTGACGGCGAAGCGCCGCAGCGATCGCCCGGACGCCGCGACCACGACGGTCAGCGGAATGAAGATGTAGGCCGTGACGTAGAGCAGCTCGGTCCACTGCCACACGGGCCACGTGCGCTCGAACGACAGCGCGGTCTCGAAGACGTCGGGCGCGCGTCCGATCGCCTGCGCGGCGAACCACGTGCCGAGCCACGGGATCAGCACCCAGACGACGACCGCCGCGCGCTGCACGATCGCCGGCGCGTCATCGGTGCCGCGCGGCAGCGAGAGCAAGGGCGGCCGCAGCGCGTCTGGTCCGAAACGCCGGAGAAGATCCGGGCGCTCGAAGCCGAAGACGAGCGCAGTGGCAGCAAGTGCGGCGATCGGCGTCACGAGCCAGAGGCCGCTCGCCGATCCCGTCGCGATTGCGATGCCGGCGCACGCGAGGCCGAAGCCGATGTACATCGGATTGCGAATCCAGCGGTACACGCCTTCGCGCACGAACCGCGGCGGCGGGAACGCGTTCATCGGCAATCCGCGGCCGTGGAGCATCAACGCTCGCGCGCCCGCGGCCACGAGCGCGAGGCCGGCGAGACCGAGCGCCACGCCGGCGGGCGCCGAGTGGATCGCCCTCAGCGGCACGACGCCTTCCGTCGCGTGCGCCCACCACACCAGCAGCGTCGGGACGCCCGCGACGAAGATCGCGCCGTACGACGCGCGCAGGAGCCACCCGCGGATCGTCACCACGTGACCTCTTCGAACACGCTCCAGCCGGAATCGACAGCCGTGCCCGCCACCAGAAGCCGGCTCGGCGCGACCATCTTGTGCTCGAACATCGCCGCCATTCGACCGGCGATCGGCTTGGAGAACTGCGGGAGGCGATCGATCACGCGTGAGAGCGCGGGCCGCGCGCACAGGTCGCGCGGCGTGCCCAGCTCGAGCCGCGCCTCGTCGCGCAACCCGATCACGCCGCTCGCGTCGAGCGAGGCCGACGGCTGTTCGGTACCATCGAGCCAGACCAGGCGGCGCATATCCGATCCGCGCCACTCGATCCACACCACGGAGTGCGTCTCGGATGCGTGCCGTCCCCAGCGAAGCGCGTTGAAGGGCAGGTCCCACGGCGGAATCGTCAGCGTCAGCTGCTCGACATAGCCAATGCCGCGGTAGCGGCCCGCTTTCAGCTCGATGCTCGCCCGCGCCGCCGGCATTACGCACGTCCACGTGATGCCGCCCGCGGCAGACTCGAGCAGCGGCTTGTGGATCGGCGCCGCCAGTCGCTCCCAGCGCGCCGTGATACCAAGCGACCGTTGCTTCCAGACAAGGCGATCGCCGTCGGCGCTTGGCTGCTCCGTCTGCCCGAACACACTGGTCTCATCCGGCGGTTGCCCGGGCATCGATCGGAGCACTGATGCGTAGCCAAGCCCCACGCGTCCCCACGTCAATCGCGCCGCATAGGCGACGACGACGACGCCATCGTCGGTCACGAGGTCGAGGTACCACTTGGACAGGTGGAACATCGGGAGCCGGGGGTATCATCACTCCCCGGGGGCAACGATGAGAAGTGGTTGGACGAGCCGGATGTGTGGTGCGCTGGCGGCGTGTGCGTTGACCGTGCCGTTGTCGGCCGGCCAGACGATCAAGCCCGACGCGATGGGCTTCATCGTCGTCCAGCCGGACGACGTCAAGTTCGCAGAAGGCGCGCAGAGCCAGGTGACGATCGCGGGCGATCCGAGCAAACCCGGGATCTACGTCATTCGCATCCGCTTCGCACCCGGTCAGTTCAGCCGCCCTCACTTCCACGATCAGGATCGCTACGTCACGGTGATCAAGGGCACCTGGTGGGTCGCGCTGGGGCCCGAGGCGGACGTGTTCGATCCCGCGAAGACCAAGCCGATGAAAGCCGGGAGCATCATCAAGCATCCCGCCGGCAGCCATCACTACGACGGCGCCAAGGACGAGGAAGCCATCGTGCAGATCATCGGCATGGGGCCGGTGAAGACGACGCAGATCGCGGGAGGATGGTAGGGCAGAAGGCAGAAGGCAGAGGGCAGAGGGCAGAGGGCCTGTGAACGACAAAGCCCACTGGGACACGATCTACCGAACGAAGCAGCCACACGGCGTGAGCTGGTTCCAGCGCGAAGCGCGCGTCTCGCTCGATTTGATTCGACGCGTCGCGCCTGCGACGACGAGCGCGATCATCGACGTTGGCGGCGGGGCCTCCACACTCGCGGACGGGCTGCTCGCTTCGGGCTACACGTCGCTCACGATTCTCGATCTCTCCACCGTGGCGCTCGAGCAAGCCCGGGCGCGCCTGGGCCGTGACGCCGCGCGCGTGATCTGGAGAGCGGACGACGTGCTAACCGCCGATCTGCCGCGCGGAGCATTCGACGTGTGGCACGACCGGGCGGTGTTCCACTTTCTGACGTCCGCGGCGGATCGGGCCCGGTACGTCGAACAGGCGCGCCACGCGGTGCACGAGGGTGGGCACGCCCTCGTCGCCACGTTCGCTCACGACGGTCCGACGCGTTGCAGCGGACTGAGTGTGGCCCGCTACACGGCCGACGCCCTCTACAGCCAGTTCGGCGCCGGCTTCCGGTTGCTCGAGAGCGTCCGCGAAGAGCACATCACGCCGACGGGCATCCGGCAGGCCTTCGTCTATTGCCTGTGCCGGCGCGAAGCGGTCGCGACGCCGTCTGCGGCGTAGCATGCACGCCGCCGTACGCCATTCAATCGTCGTACTCGGCATCGCGATCGTCGGCGCGCCGGTCGCGGTCGTCGTCACGCTGCTCTTGCTGCCGTTCTGGCGCTGGCTCGAGGAGACGTCCGGGATTGAATCCGTCGGGCACTCGGGCCCGGCCGATTGGTGCTTCATGACGGTCTACGCACTGTGCCTGCTCGTGGCCGGTGCGTGGTATGCCGCGTGGGCTAGTCGGCTTTCAGCACGCTCGCCGGATCGGTTCGCGAAGCGCGGCGAGCAGGATGCCACACGGCCGCGAGACCAACTACGCTGAGGAGTGCGGCGACTGGCAGGTACGTCACAGGATCCGTTGCGGTAAGACCGACGAGCGAACCGGTCATGGCCTGGGTAGCAATCAACGCGAGCGGCGCGCCCACCGCCAGGCCCGCGCCAATGAGCCGCGCTCCTTGCCGAAGCACGTGGCGAATCAAGTCGGCGGGCTCTGCCCCGAGCGCCAGGCGGACGCCGAACTCCCGCTGCCGCGACGCCACGACAAACGCCATCACGGCGTACAGGCCCGTCAGGCTCAGCGCCAGCCCAAACAAGCCGAGCGTGCCGATGAGCGCGACCATGAACCGTGGTTCGTAGAGCGCGAACCCCATGTGCTGGTCCAGCGTGATCATCTGGAGCGTCGGCAGCCTGGGGTCGAGGTCGCGCAGAATTAGTCTGACGGCGGGCGCGATCAATCCGGGATCCCCAGCCGTCCGGATGACGATTGTGGGCTCGCTCGTCGGCATCTGCCCCAAGGCGAAGAACAGGTACGGATCCGGTGGCTCCGTCAGGCTCAAATACTTGCCGGTCTCCGCGACGCCCACGATCGTGAACGCACCAGATGGCCCTGGTCCGAGCACCCGCAGGGTCCGGCCGATCGGTGACTCGTTCGGCCAGTACCGCCGAGCCATCGCTTCGTTGACCACGACGACCTTCGGATCCGACGCAGTGATCCGTGACGCGAATCCCGATCCCTCGATGATGCGCGTTCCCATGGTCTCGAAGTAGTTGGGCAGGACGCTGTTGAAGTGGATGCTCGGCGGCAGGTCAGGGCGGTCGGCGGCTCGGGGAAGGTCGACGTCCTTTGCCGCACCGCCGCCGTCCGGACTGAGCGGGACGCGCCGCGCCGCGGTGACGCCGGTCACGCCGGGTGTTGCGCCGAGGCGCGCGAGGAGGTCGTCGAGCAGGCGCTGCGTCCCGGGCATGTCATAGCCCGCGACGCCCGGCTCGACGGTCACGACAAGACCCTGCTTGGCCTCAAAGCCGGGCGAGAGCCGTTCGACGTTCCAGAGGCTTCGAAGCAGCAGCGCGCCGGCCACGAGCAGCGCGAACGACACGGCGACTTGCGCCGTCACCAGGCCCCGGCGAGCCAGCAGGCGACCGAGCCCGAGCCGATCGGACGGCGTGCCCTTGATGGGCTCGGTGAGATTCACGCGCGTGGCCGAGAGCGCAGGCCAGACGCCGAACGCGAGCACAGTCGCGATCGAGGCAGCGAACGTCGCGACGACGACCCGCACGTCGAATCGAAAGTCCAGGTTCAGCGGCAGCGCAGCGGGCGGCACGAGCGAGGGGAGCAGGCGGATGAGCACCCAGGCCTCCGCCAGCCCTAGAGCGGCGCCGCCCAGAGCCAGCGCGACGCTCTCCACCAGCAGTTGCCGCACGAGCACGCCGCGGGTCGCGCCGAGCGCGGTGCGGACGGCGAGTTCGCGACGACGCGCCGCCAGACGGCTGAGCAGCAGGCCCGCCACGTTTGCGCACCCGACGAGGATGACGACGTCCACGAGCGCCCAAAGCACCAGGCTGGCGCCGGCAAGCCTTCCGACGCGGACTTCGTGTTCGTCGCGGGCGAGCAACGACACGTCGCCACGGGCGTCCGGAAACTCCCGTCGAAGGGACGCCGTCGCAGCCGCAACCTGGCTTTTCAGCTGCTCGAGCGACTGGTCCGGCCCTCGCCGCGCGAGCAGCGTGAACACGCGCTCCTTCGCGCCGCTCCGGGTCCACGCGTCGTCGCTCATTCGCAGGAGCTGCGACCACGTGCGAACCGGCACCCAGACCTCCGGAGAGACGAACGGCCGGAACCCGGTGAAGTCCGCTGGCAGGATCCCGATGACCGTGGCGGGGAAGCCGTTGAGCTCGATCGAGCGCCCCACGATCGCGCGATCCGCTCCGAACCGCGTGCGCCACGACCGATCGGACAGGACAACGACCGGTGGCGAACCGGGCCGATCGTCGGCCGCCTCGATTGACCGGCCGATGGGGCACGTGACACCTGCCACCGGGAAGAAGTCGGCGGTCACGACACCTGTCAAGACAACTGCCGGCGCTTCGCCCGGCGTGCCCAGCGCACTGCCTCGTATCGCATAGCCGGCCAGGCGCGTGAATCCACCCAGGGACCGCCGCACGGCCTCGAAGTCCGCATGCGAGGCCACCCCAGAGGTCTCGCGACCGACGTTGAGGTTGATCTGGACGAGCTGTTCGGGAGACGCAATGGGCAGCGGCCGAAACCCGAGCGCGTCGAGGACGCTGACCAGGCTGGCGGCGGCAGCCAGGCCGAGCGAGAGCGACAGCGCCGCCACGATGGCGAACCCCGGTGTCCGCCGGAGCGATCGGAGGCCGAGTTTGAGGTCAGCCCACATCTGCTGCTGTCTAATACGTGCCAGGCGGCCGTTTGTTAGATCCGGCAGCCAATCGCGCTGTCACAGGCACCAAACTGCGCTGTCTTCCGCCCGCCAGTCCGTGACATCACTGCAGGTGCGCCCGCGCGAGCGCCAGCCCTTCTTCGAGCGTTGTGATCTCGCCGTCGAGCTGCGCCTCGTAGATCTTTTTCAGCAACTCGCCCATGCGCGGGCCCGGAGCGACGCCGAGCTCGAGCAGGTGGCGGCCCATCACGAGCGGCGCCGGCGGGGCGTGCTCGACGCCGAGCGCGCGCGCGCGATCGAGGAACCAGTCCATCGCCGAGCAATCGAAGTCGCCGGCGCGGCCGTGGCAGTCGGCCTTCGCAAACCGCGCGAGCAGTTCGAGATCCACTTTCAGCGCCAGACGGCGGAACGCGCCGTCGGTGACCGGCGTCTTCGACTTGAAGAACGCGCTCGGCTTGAGGTGGTGCGCCGTCAGGCCCAGCACGGCCGCGCGCACGTCGTAGCCGTCGAGCGTGTGCACGTTCAGCCGGTCGAGGAACGACGACGCGGGTGAGACGCCGCCTTCCTCGTGGCCCGGCGATCGGATCCGGCCGTCGATCACCGCCGTCGTCGCGGGCTTGCCGAGGTCGTGGCAGATCGCGCCCAGCATCATCGCCACTGCGGGGCCGCGGCTGAGACCGGCGAGTCGCTTCCGCGCTTCGTCCACGACCATGAGCATGTGGACCCACACATCGCCCTCGGGGTGCCACTCGGGCTCCTGCGGGCAGTCCACCAGCGTGCGCAGCTCGGGCCAGAGCCGATCGACCACGCCCAGGTCGAGCGCGAGCGCGAGGCCGATGGACGGGCGCTCCGCGTTGAGGAGCAGTTTCTCCATCTCGCCCCAGACGCGCTCGCTCGGCAGATCGTCGAGCGGGATCTGCTCGCAGAGCAAGCGCGTCTCGGGCGTGAGCTCGAGCTCGAAGCGCGCCGCGAACTGCAGCGCGCGGAGGACCCGCAGGCTGTCGTCGGCGAATGTCGCCGGATCGACGACGCGGAGCAGCTTGAACTCGAGGTCCCGCCGGCCCTGGAACGGATCGAGGACCTCGCCGGTCAGCGGGTCCAGCGAGATCGCGTTGATCGTGAAATCACGGCGCCGCGCGGCGTCTTCGATCGACAGGGACGGGTCGCCCTCGACCGTGAAGCCCTTGTGGCCGCGCCCGGTTTTCGACTCGCGGCGGGGAAGCGAGACATCGACGTCGCCGATTTTGTAGACCGTGAAGCTCTCGCCCACGGTGTCCACGCGGCCCGCCGCGTCGAGCAGGCCACGCAGTCGATCGGCGGGCACGCCGAAGACCTCGAGATCGACGTCCTTCGACAGGCGGCCGAGGAGCGCGTCGCGCACCCAGCCGCCGACGATGAGCGCGCGGCCGCCGGCCGCGGCGACGGTCCGGGCGATGGTCCGCGCCAAATCCGGGACCCGCGCCAGATCCGGCCCGCGCGCGAGATCAGGCCTGTGGCTTGGCATCGTGCGCCGCCCCGATCGGCTTGCGCCGCCGGCCGAACTTCTGGACGACCCGATCCGCCTGCGCGGGCGCGATGACGCTGAGCACGGCAAGCCACCACGCCTTCGGAAACGGGTAGACCTCGGCTTTCGGCGAGACGATGCAGTCGGCAATGCTCTTCGCGACCTGCTCGGCCGACTGGCGAGGCCCGGTGCCGCTCACGGTGTGGCCGAAGTCGCGCGCGATCGTCTCGTGAAACTCCGTCGTCGTCACCACCGGGAACACGACGGACGCGCGAAACGCCGTACCGACGAACTCCGCGCGAAGCGACTCGATGAAGGCGAGCTGCGCGGCCTTCGTCGCCGCGTACACGCTCGACCCGCCGACGCCGCGGCGACCGACGATCGACGACACCGCGATGATGTGGCCGTGGCCCTGCGTGCGGAACACGCGCATGGCGGCGTGCGCCGCGTAGAGCGTGCCCAGCAGGTTGACCTCCACCAGGCGCCGCATGGCGTCGGGCGGCGTGTCGTCGAGCGTCCCGTGGTATCCGATGCCGGCGTTGCAGATCATCACGTCCAGCGTGCCGAAGGCCTCGACCGCGCGCGCGACGAGCGCGTCCATGTCGGCCTCGCGCGTGACGTCGCCGGGCACCGCGAGGGCTCGTCCGCCGCGGCGGCCGATCGCGGCAGCGATCTCGGTGAGCCGGTCGCCGCGGCGCGCTGACAGCACGACCGCCGCGCCCTCGGCGGCGCAGCGCTCGGCCGTCGCCCGCCCGATGCCGGCCGACGCGCCGGTGATCGCCACGACACGTCCGGAGAGCCTGCTCATTGACGCGATCCTAATCGAATCGACTATTCTGCGTGCTGCGCTTTGCCGGTTGCCTGCTGGCTTTCGCTTTTGCCTTGTGCCCTGACATGGATCCCCTGCCCCTGCTTCGCGACCTCGTCGCCGTCAACTCGGTCAACCCGTCGCTCGTGCCCGGAGCGCCCGGCGAAGCGCAGGCCGCCGAGGTGGCACGCGCGGCGATGGCCGCCGCCGGACTGGACGTGGTTCTGCAGGAAGCGGCGCCCGGCCGGCCGAACGTCGTCGGCGTGCTCGATGGGCGGACGACGGGTCCGTCGCTGATGTTCTGCGGGCACCTCGACACGGTCGGCGTCGAAGGGATGACGACGCCGTTCGTGCCGCGCGTGGAGGACGGTCGGTTGTATGCGCGCGGCGCGCAGGACATGAAGGGCGGCGTGGCGTCGATGATCGCCGCTGCGGCGATCCTCGCGCGATCGTGGACGCGCGGGACGCTGATCGTCGCGGCCGTCGTCGACGAGGAGTACGAAAGCCTCGGCGCCGAGGCGCTCGTGCGCGATTGGCACGCCGACGCGGCGATCATCACCGAGCCCACCGACCTTCGGCTCGCGATCGGCCACAAGGGTTTCGCGTGGCTCGAAATCGTGACCCACGGCCGCGCCGCGCACGGCAGCCGCCCGGAGGATGGCCGCGACGCGATCGCGCGGATGGGCCGCGTGCTCGGCGCGCTCGAGGGCCGCGACCGCGAACTGCGCGCGCGCCCGCCGGCGCCGTTCCAGGGCACCGGCTCGCTCCACGCGTCGCTCATCAGCGGCGGGCACGAGCTCAGCAGCTATCCCGACCGCTGCACGCTCGAGATGGAGCGGCGCACGGTTGCCGAGGAGGACGGTCCGGCGGTGCTCCAGGAGGTGAACGCGATCCTCGATCGGCTGAAGCGTGACGACCCCGAGTTCCGCGCCGAGACGCGTCTGGTCACGTACCGTCCGCCGCACCGGCTCGACGCGGCGCACCCGCTCGTGACGTCCGCCATCGCCGCCCTCGGGCGCGCGGGCCGGCCAGCCGAGCCGACCGGCATGTCGTTCTGGACCGACGCGGCAATCCTCGCGGCCGCCGGGACGCCCTCCGTGCTCTTCGGTCCAGGCGGGGCCGGCCTCCACAGCACCAGCGAGTTCGTCATCGTCGAGGATCTCTACACGTGCAGGGATGTGCTCGTCGACGTTACGCGCAGCTGGTGTGCGGGAACATAGTCGGCACGTCGGGTACGTCGGGTACGTCGGGTACGTCGGGTACGTCAGGTACGTCGGGTACGTCGGGTACGTCAGGTCCAGGAACGCGCTGACGCAGGCGTACCCGCCGTACCGACTATTTCTCCCGAAACAAGCTCCTAACGACGAACTGCACGTTCGCCGGCCGCTCGCCGAGTCGCCGCATGAAGTACGGAAACCACTCGCGGCCGAACGGCACGTAGACGCGCAGGCGGTAGCCCTCGGCCGCGAGCGACGCCTGCAGGTCGCGCCGGATGCCGTAGAGCATCTGGAATTCGAACGCGGACGGCGCGATGCCGTGCGCGGACGCGAACCGCTTCGTCGCGTCGATCATCGCGGGGTCGTGCGTCGCAATCGCGGGCGCCTTGCCGCCGCGCAGCAGCGTCTCCATGAGCGACACGAACGCGGCGTCCACCTCCGACTTGCGCTGATACGCCACGCTGCGCGGCTCGCGATACGCGCCCTTGACCAGCCGGACGGGCACGCCCATCGCGATCAGATGCGCGGCGTCGTCCATCGAGCGCCGGAGGTACGATTGGAGCACGACGCCGACGTTCCGGTAGCCGATGCCCCAGGTCGTTTCGAGCGTCTCGAGCGTCTGCGCGGTGTGCGACGAGCTCTCCATGTCGATGCGGACGAAGAACCCGTGCTCGCTCGCGCGGTCGAGCACGCGCCGAAGGTTGTCGACCGAGGTGGCGCGATCGATGCTGAGCCCGAGCTGCGTGAGCTTGAGCGAGATGTTGCGGGAGATCCCGGCCCGTGCGATCTCGCGGATCGTGTCGATGTACGCGCGCGTCGC
The DNA here is from genome assembly GCA_035519535.1 of Vicinamibacterales bacterium. Lineage (GTDB taxonomy): Bacteria > Acidobacteriota > Vicinamibacteria > Vicinamibacterales > SCN-69-37 > DATEGZ01. The sequence goes on from DATIWF010000118.1 coordinate 48,153, forward strand.
GGCGTCGGCCGCTTCAATAGACTCGACGCTCTCGCCGAGCAGGTCGAGCGTCACGGTGAGCCCGCCGCGCTCGATCGCCCGCGCCGCCTCGATCGCGTCCGCGACCTGCTCGCCCGCGACGAACCGCCGCGCGAAGCTGGCCGGGCTTCGCATCCCGTAGCGCGACGCCGCCCGCTTCAACGCCCGACTCGACGCCAGCGCAGAGAAGACGGCCTTGGACGCCGCGTCGAACATCAGTGGGTCATCCCGCGACGGCGGGTCAGCAGGTGCTCGATCGTGCGCGCGTAGTACCGGAGGACGATGCGATCGCGGACCCGGAGGCGCTGGCGCTCCTGGACGAGCACGCCGCGCCCGACGAGCAGCTCCACGCCTTCCTCCACGGCCTGCGCGCCCGTCCACACGGCGAGATTCGCGCCCTCGGCCTGGAACGCCGCGAGCAGCTCGTCGATCCGGGCGGCCAACTCCGCGCGCGTCGCTTGCGGCCGCATGGCGGTCGCGACCAGCGCCGTCGGCAGCACCTTGTAGAGCCGCCCAATCTCGTCCTGGATCCGGCGCGTGAGCGTGACCAGGTCGCGCCGCGCCTCCGGGTCGTAGTCGGCCAGCGGAATCGCCTGGCCGAACGTCACGAACGCGCGCGACTGGTAGCCGACGGCATACCGCACCATCTCGGCGACTTCCTGCGCGAACGGGCGCGTGCGCTTGCGCGTCGCCTGGCGCGACACCATGTGGTCCTCGAGCACCAGGTCGTACGCGACGCTCATCGGCACCACCGAAATCTCGTGGCGGTCGGCCGCGAGCGCCGCCTGGAGCAGCCCGGTCTTGGGCGGCTTCAGCTCGCCGCTGTAGCTGCGCCCGCCCTCGGCGTAATAGAGCAGGTCGTGCTCCTTCAACACCTCCGCCACGTACGCGCGCAGCGTCACGAGGTAGACCGGATCCTTGCTGTTGCGCCGGATCGGGATCGCGCCCGTGACGTGGCGATGAAGCAGGCCGAGCGCGCCGCCGAACAGATTGATCCCGGCGGCCATGAGCGGCGGCCGGATGCCGTGGTCGTCGAGCACGAGCGGCTCGACGAGGTAGTCGAGATGGCTCTTGTGGTTCGAGACGTAGACGACGCGGCCCAGGCGCGTGGCCTCGATGGCGCGCGGCACGCCCTCGGCGACGCGCCGGACTTTTCTGAGGATCGGATACAGCGGATGCTGCAGCGCGCGATAGAAGCGGTACCGCTGCGTCGTGCGCAGCTCGACGAGATACTCCTCAATCCGCCGACGGGTCTCCGCCGCCGTCGCGCCCTGCACGCCCTGGAGGTACCGGGCGACGTCGTCGCGGGCGAGCACGGCGCGCGTGATGTCGTCCAGCCTCACGGCTCGAACTATAACAGAGGGTCGCCGCCGGAGGCCCGCCCGACGCGGCAAATCGCGCTAGGATTGGGGGTTAGGGCAACGCCGGGCCCGTCTATCGTGGTCCGGCGACCTGCCGAAAAGAAGCAGGACGTTTCAGGGGAGGACCGAGCTGATGGGCAAACAGGACCGCACGAGTGAGGCCGCCAGGGCCGTTGACGACTTCATGGGACAGCTGGTCAAGCGCAGTCCCGACCAGCCGGAGTTCCACCAGGCCGTCCGGGAGGTGGCTGACTCACTGATGCCATTCGTTCTCGAACGCCCCGAATACCAGAAGGCCCGCATTCTCGACCGCCTCACCGAGCCGGACCGCATCATCATCTTCCGTGTAACCTGGCTCGACGACGCGGGCAACGTCCAGATCAATCGCGGCTACCGCGTGCAGTTCAGCAACGCGATCGGTCCCTACAAGGGCGGGCTGCGCTTCCATCCGACCGTCAACCTGTCGGTGCTCAAGTTTCTCGGCTTCGAGCAGATCTTGAAGAACAGCCTCACCGGCCTGCCGATGGGCGGCGCGAAGGGCGGATCGAATTTCGATCCGAAAGGGAAGTCGGACGCCGAGGTCGAGCGCTTCTGCCAGGCGTTCATGACCGAGCTGTATCGTTACATCGGCGACGACGTGGACGTGCCGGCCGGCGACATCGGCGTCGGCGGGCGCGAGATCGGCTACCTCTTCGGTCAGTACCGGCGCATCACCGGACGATTCAACAGCGTGCTGACGGGCAAGGGGCTCGCCTACGGCGGCAGCCTGATCCGGCCGGAGGCGACGGGCTACGGCTGCGTGTACTTCGCGGAGAACATGCTCCGCCACGTGGGCGATGGCCTGCGCGGCAAGACGTGCGTCGTGTCGGGCTCAGGCAACGTCGCGATCTACACGGTCGAGAAGGCGATCCAGCTCGGCGCGAAGGTCGTGACGATGTCCGACTCGGATGGGTTCATCTACGATCCCGCCGGCATCGATGAGGGCAAGCTCGCCTGGGTGAAGGAGCTCAAGGAGGTCCGCCGCGGTCGGATCAAGGAATACGCCGAGCGCTTCAAGTGCGAGTTCCACGCCGGCAAGCGCCCGTGGGCCGTGCCGTGCCAGGCCGCGTTCCCGAGCGCGCACGAGAACGAGATCGACAGGGGCGACGCGGAACAGCTCGTCAAGAGCGGCTGCAAGGTCGTCGGCGAGGGCGCAAACATGCCGACGACGCTCGAGGCGACGCACATCCTGATTGACGGCGGCGTGGCGTTCGGGCCGGGCAAGGCGGCCAACGCCGGGGGCGTGTCCGTTTCGGGTCTCGAGATCAGCCAGAACGCGCAGCGCCTCGTCTGGAGCCGCGAGGAAGTGGACCATCGCCTCGGCGACATCATGACGCGCATCCACGAGCGCTGCGTCGAGTACGGCCGGCGGCCGGATGGGCGCGTGAACTACGTGGACGGCGCGAATCGCGCGGGGTTTGCGAAGGTCGCCGACGCCATGCTGGCCAACGGGGCCATCTGAAGACCAGAGGGCATGAAGGACATGGCGTCGATGACGTTCATGAAGGACAACCAAAGGGCATGTCCGCTCATCGTGTTCGTCATCGCCTTCATGTTCTTCATGATTCCGAGCGCGCCTTCGGCGCAGTCCGTTCAAGTGCCAGAGGTCAAGATTGAAACCTCGCTGGGCAACATCACAATCGCGGTCGACACGGCGCGCGCTCCGATCACGGCCGCGAATTTTCTCAAATACGTCAACGCGGGGCTGTACGACGGCGGGCGCTTCTATCGCGTCACGCGGCCCGACAACTACACACCGGCGCCGCCGAATCGCCCGGCGATGGAGATCATTCAGGGCGGCATCGACCCGGCGAAGCGCTCGCAGGGCTTCGCGCCGATCCCGCTCGAGCGGACGAGCGTGACGGGGCTCAAGCACGTCGCGGGCACCGTGTCGATGGCGCGCGGGACCGCCGCCGACACCGCGACGTCCGAGTTCTTCATCCTGCTCGACGATCAGCCCTCGCTCGACTTCGGCGGCAAACGCTTCGACGACGAGCAGGGCGCGGCGGCGTTCGGCCGTGTCGCGGCCGGCATGGACGTTGTCCGCAAGATTCAGCAGCAGGGGCCGCTGCAGGACCAGAACCGGCAGTACCTCGTCACGCCGGTGCCGATCACGCGCATGAGTGTGGTCAGGTAAGGCAGAAGGCAGAGCCCCTTCAGGAACCCCGTTGGGGACCCCGCGACGAACTGTCTAGATCTTCACGCTGATCGCGCGTGCGACGGCCTCGAGCAGCGTCCGATCGGCTGCGCCGAACGCCGCCGGCTGATCGCTGTCGATATCGATCTCGCCGAGGACGGTCGTGCCGCGCATGATCGGCACGACGATTTCCGACTTCGTCTCGAGGCTGCACGCCAGATAGCGGGGATCGCTGTTCACGTCGTCGACGATGATCGTGGTCTTCTGGCTCGCGGCGGCGCCGCAGATGCCGCGATTGAGCGGGATGCGCGTGTGCGGCGACGGCTTGCCGAGGAACGGGCCGAGCACCAGCTCGTCGCCGTCCATCAGATAGATGCCGACCCACGAGTAGTGCGGGATGGCCGCCTTCAGCGCGGCGACGGCGTGTTCCATCGCGGCCTGCCGGTTCGGCGCGCTCGCAACCGTTCGCTCGAGGTCGTTTGCCAGACGCCCGTAGTCCGGACTCATGTCTCAGCTCTCCACTGTCGGACTTCCTGACTTCCCGACTCTCTCAGTGTGTGTCCCTTAACTCCGCCCAGATCAGCCACGTTCCCGCGAGCAGCGTGACGATCATCAGGCCAGTCGACAGCCCGTGGAGGCGACCGAACTCGATCTTCCGGGGATCGGTCTCCGGGAGCGAGGCGATCGTGCCGGGCGTGGTCAAGCGCAGTCGATCGATGCGCGGTGCGATGACGAGCGCGCTGGCCAGGCTGATCGCGAGCATGCCGACGAGCGTCCACATCCGCAGTGCGAAGGGCCGCGGCCGCGGGCCGAGCGCCGCCCGGACGCCCAGGACGGCGATCGCCAGGACGCCGATCCCCCACGTGACGTGCTGGAACCGCGCGAACACCTCGCCGAACACGGCGCCCGCCAGCGTGCGGCCGGCGACCGGGTCGTGGGCCTCGAGCACATCGAAGATCGCGGGCGCGCCGACGAAGCCGAGCGCGGCCAGCCCGCCGATCCAGGCGGCCAGCAGCGCGACGGACGCGAACCGAAGCAGCGACATCCGCTGATTATCGCAACGTTGACTGTCGCGGCGCTAGCGCGTTCGCGTGCGGGTACAGTAGACTGACCCGCGCTATCCGATGTCCGCGCCATCGCTCGCTGTTCTTCACAACCTTGCCACGCAGCTGCGGATCGATTCGGTGAAATCGACGACCGAGGCTGGCTCCGGCCATCCGACGACGTGTCTCTCGGCCGCGGAGATCGTGGCGGCGCTGTTCTTCGCCGAGATGCGATTCGATCCGCACGACCCGCAGCACCCGGAGGCGGATCGGTTCGTCCTGTCCAAGGGCCACGCGGCGCCGATTCTGTACGCGGCGTGGGCGGCCGTGGGGGCGTTTCCGCGCGAGGACCTGCTCGGGCTGCGCAAGTTCACGTCGGATCTCGAGGGGCATCCGACGCCCCGTCTGCCGTTCGTCGACGTCGCGACGGGATCGCTCGGTCAGGGCTTGTGCGCAGGCGTGGGCATCGCGCTCAACGCGCGCCGGATCAAATCCGACTACCGCACCTACGTGCTGCTCGGCGACGGCGAAAGCGCCGAAGGCTCGGTCTGGGAAGCCGGCGAAGTCGCCGCGACGCAGAAGCTCGACAACCTGTGCGCGATCACCGACGTCAACGGTCTCGGCCAGAGCCGCGCGACGCAGTGGGACCACCAGCTCACGGCCTTCACGGCGCGCTGGAATGCGTTCGGGTGGCACGCGGTCGCGATCGACGGCCACGACCTGTCGGCGATCCTGCAGGCCCTCGCCGAAGCCCGCCAGACGCGAGGGCGGCCGACGATGATCATCGCCGGCACGGTGAAGGGCAAGGGCGTGTCGATCTTCGAAGGCAAGGACGGGTGGCACGGCAAGGCGCTCAAGAAGGGCGCCGAGGCCGACAAGGCGCTCGCCGAGCTCGAGGCGCAGTACGTGAAGACCACCGATCCGATGCCGGTGATCGTGAAGCCCGCGAGCCGGCGCACGGAAGGGAAGCTGCCGGATTTCGTCTCGGCGCTGCGCGCGCCCGCGTACAAGCTTGGCGAGCTGGTCGCGACGCGTGAGGCCTACGGCACCGCGCTCGCGGCGCTCGGCGCGATCGACCCGCGCGTCGTCGCGCTCGACGCGGACGTCGGCAACTCGACGTTCAGCGAGAAGTTCGAACACGCGTACGCCGACCGCTTCTACGAGATGTATATCGCCGAGCAGGCCATGATTGGCGCGGCGATGGGCCTCGCGAGCCGCGGCGCGATTCCGTTTCCGTCGACGTTCGCGTGCTTCCTCGAGCGCGCCGCGGACTTCATCCGCATGGCCGGCATTTCCAGGCTCAACATCAAGATGGCCGGGTCGCACGCCGGCGTGTCGATCGGCGAGGACGGTCCGTCTCAGATGGCGCTCGAGGACCTCGCCATGGCGCGCGGCGTGCCGAATTGCACCGTGCTGTACCCGTGCGACGGCGTCAGCGCGGAGCGGCTCGTGGCGATCGCCGCGGCGACGCCCGGACCGGTCTACCTGCGGACATCGCGGCCGAAGACGCCGGTGATCTATCAGCCGACGGACGGATTCCACGTCGGCGGCTCGAAGATCCTCCGTCAAAGCGACAAGGACGCGGTGACCGTCGTCGGCGCGGGCGTGACCGTGTTCGAGGCGCTCAAGGCGTACGACGCGCTCAAAGCGGGCGGCACGCTCATCCGCGTGATCGACGCGTACTCGATCCAGCCGATCGACCGCGACGGGCTCGTCGTCGCCGGCCGGGCGACGGGCGGCCGCCTCGTGACGGTCGAAGACCACTACGCGCACGGCGGCCTGGGCGATGCGGTGAGCGAAGCCGTCTGGGACCAGAGCTTCCGCGTGAAGCGCCTCGCCGTGCGAGAAATTCCGCGCAGCGGCGCGCCGGACGAACTCATCGACCACTACGGCATCAGCGCGCGCGCAATCATCGACGCCGTCAGGGAAATGATCGGGTGAGACCGGGACCAGACGGGACGCCGACCCCGATCTGATCCCGCCCGCCAGGAGGCTGCGTGCGATTCATCCGGCTGTCCGCCTTCCTGCTGGCCTTTGCGGCCGGCGCGTCTGTGTCCCTGCGCAGCGCCGGCGGGCAAGCCCCCAGGCCCGCCGACGCCGGACCGACCGGTGTGCGCGAAGCCGCCTGGTCGCCGGACAGCAAGCGCCTCGCCGCCTGTTGGTTCGACGCGATCTGGACGATGACGCCGGATGGGAAGGACGCGAAGCGCGTCGTCACCGCCCGCGGCGATTGGACCAGCGAGCGCGACCCCGCGTGGTCGCCCGACGGACAGTCGATCGCGTTCAGCGCGGAAACCAACGGCGAGTTCGACTTGTGGATCGTGCCCGCGAAGGGCGGCGCCGCGCGCCGCGTCTTGACGATGGCCGGCGACGAGCGCTGGCCCTCGTGGACGCGCGACCACCAGCTCGTCTTTTCACACCGCGAGCCAAAGGGACCCTGGCAGTTGTTCGAGGTGGCGGCAGACGTGCACGGTGCCTACACCACCGTGGCGAAGCTGACGCCGGACGACGCCGCGGAGTGGCAGGGCAGCGTGTCGCCGAACGGCACGTTCGTGGCGTTCGTGAGCAATCGCAGTCCCGAGGCCGGTAATGAGGCGGACATCTGGGTGCGCGACATGCCTGGAAGCGCCGGCGCCGGTCAGCCCGGGCGGCTCGTGCGTGTGACGAACGCTGCAGGCAGCGAGGCCAATCCGGCGTGGGCGCCCGACAGCGCGCGCGTCGCGTACGTCAGCCTCCGCGGGAATCAGAGCGCCGTGTGGGTGGCGACGGTCCCGTCGCTCGATGCCGCGCCCGCCGCCGGCCGTGCGGGTCGAGGCGGCCGAGGCTTCGGCGGGGCGCCGGGGCCCGCCGCGCCGGTGACCGACGGCGGCCCGGTGCTGGCGTCCCGCCATGCGGGCGTGCCCGCGTGGTCGCCCGACAACCAGACGCTCGCCATCGCCACGTTCCCGACGGCGACCGCCGGCTACAACGGCAATCCCGATCGCAACGATGCCGATCCGCCGATGGTGTTCGCCGCGGCGGAGGACTACGCGCTGTGGCGCGTCGCGGCGCCTCGCGCCGTCGACGAGGGCGCGACCGCGCTCAAGCTGCCGGCGCCCGACGCCACCCGCTGGACGTCCACGTTCGACGATGTCTGGCAGACGCTGAAGACGATGTACTACGCGACCGGTCCGTCAGCCGCGGCGTGGGACGCGTTGCGGTCGAAATACCGGCCGGAGGCCGCGCAGGCCAGGGACGCGACCTCCGTCGAGGACGTGATCGATCGGATGGTCGCGGAACAGCCGCTCATCAAGCCCGACGTCGAATCCACGCGAGCGGTCGTGGCGTCGGGCAACCCCCTCGCGTCGCAAGCCGGCGCGCTCATGATCGAGAAGGGGGGCAACGTCGTCGACGCCGGCATTGCCGTCGCGTTCGCGCTCGGCGTCGTCGAACCGGACGCGACGAGCGTGGGCGGCGACGGCCAGGCGATTCTGTTCCTGAAGGGCATGACCGAGCCGGTGGTCGTCGAGTACAAGGACATGTCGCCCGGTCACGCGACCGGCGACAATCCCAAGCTCTTCACGCCGGCCGGCGCGCGAACGGCGCAGGACGGCCCGTCCGTCGCGAACATTCCCGGCGTCGTCGCCGGCCTCGACCTGCTGTATCAGAAGTACGGCAGCAGGAAGATCGCCTGGGCGGATCTCATCGCGCCGGCGATCACGCTGGCCGACGAGGGCTTCGTGCTCGACGAAGCGCTGCCGACGTCGATCGCCGAGGGCCGCGCGTCGCTTGCGAAATACCCGGAGGCGGCGAAGCTGTTCCTCCCGGGCGGCAAGGTGCCGCGCGCCGGCGATCGCTTCGTGAACAAGGACTACGCCGAGACGCTGCGCACGATCGCGAAGGAGGGCGCGCAGTCGTTCTACCGCGGGTCGATCGCCCGCCGGATCGCGGACGACATGGCCGCGAACGGCGGCGTCCTCACGCTCGAAGATCTCGCGCAGTACCGGGCGATGGAGCGCCAGCCGCTGGTGGGCCACTATCGCGGCCATGCGGTGTACTCGGTGCCGCCGCCGGTCCCGACCGGCGCGCAGGTCATCGAGACGCTGAACATCCTCGACCACTACCAGCCGCGTCCGGGCGCGACGTATACGACCGACGCGGACTACCTGCACTACGCGATCGAAGCCTGGCGCGTGCGCGACGGCGGGGTCCGGATCGCCGACCCGGAGCGCTGGCCGGTGGATCTCGGCAATCACCTCGAGGCGCCGCACGCGCTCGATCGGTTCAAGTTGATCGATCCGAAGAAGACGTACGTGGCGCAGGGCGGCGGGCGCGGAGGCGGCACGCCCTTCGTGCCTACTGGCTATCAGAGCGAGGATGAGTCCGGCCCGATCCAGACCGGCACGACCGCCTTCGTCGTGGCGGACGCCGAGGGCAACATGATCGCCTTCACGCAGACGCTGTCCACGTGGGGCGGGAATTTCTACGTGTCGAAAGGGCTCGGGTTTCTGTATAACGATCACTTCCGCGGCGGCCGGGGCGGGACGGGATTCGGATCGCTGCTCCCGCTGATGCGGTCGAGCTCGACGAGCGTCCCGACGCTGGTCTTCGCGCCGAGCCAGACCGATCCCGGCCGCTACGGCATCCAGGGATTCGTGCCGAAGCTCGCCGTCGGCTGCGCGGGCAACAACTGGATTCCGGCGTCGGTCTACGACGTCATCCTGAATGTGGTGGACGGCGGCATGGACGCGCAGCACGCGATCGAGGCGCCGCGTATGCTGATTGGCAACGGGCCGGGCGGCGGCTCGCGTGTCCAGATCGAGGACCGCTTCCCGCGATCAATCCTTGCGGACCTCGAAGCGCGCGGCCACGCGTTCCAGAAGGTCGGCCGGAAGGGCGAAGTCGTCTACGGCTATGCCGCGGCGGCCGTCGTCAACGCCGCGAAGGGCACGGTCTCGGGCGGCGCCGAGCCCCGGCGCTCGCACAGCACGGCGGCGGTAGGTAATAAATAAGCCGGGTATATTTTTTCGATTTTCGAAAAAATATACCCGGCTTATTTATTTGATGCCTCTGCAGTCGTCGCCCATCCACTTGCCGGTGAACGTGAACGTGACGTTCATGTTCTGACCTTTCGCCGCCAGCGTGCCGTTGCCGGTGACGCTTTCGCTCGTGACGCGGTCCACGTGCACCGTACCCGTCCCGGCGTTGCTACCCGTGCAATCGAACGTCGAATCCTGCGAGGACGACCTTCCGGTGACGAGCGTGTGGGTGCACTTGGTGTCCTTGTTGACCCGGCTGGATTCAGGCTCGAACAGCGCCTGCGTCAGTTTTTCCTTCGTCACGCACTGGCGCGTGACCGTCGGCGCGTTCTGGGGCTGCGGCATTTGCGCCAGCATCGGTCCCAGCAAGGCCTTCTCCTGATCGGAGAGCTTGCTCACGTCCATCGACGGCCCACCGCTGATTTGGGAGTTGGCCGTGAGCGTCCAGAGCCCGGGCTTGATGTCGAACGGCTCCGCTCTGGGCGCTTGCGCCCCCAGGGCCAGGGCGACCCCCGCGCACGCCACGCTCGTCGCCACGCCGCTTCCGACACTCCGGAACACGAGCACCATCGCCGCACCCCCGTACGACGGATACGCGCGAGGAGGCGTCGCCGGAAGAAATTAGGAGTGAGAAGCCAGAAGTCAGAAGTTCGAAGGCTGAACGGCGACCTCAAACCGGCGCAATCGGCGGCAGAGCGCGCTTGTGGTCGGAGGCGTGGCGCAGCAGCTCGATGCGTCTGGCGACGTCTGGGGCGACGGCCGACGGCCCGCCCGCGAGGTACTTCTCGAGCGCGTCGTAGGTGAAGCCCATCTCGGCCTCGTCGGTCTGGCCCATCCAGAGGCCGGCGGTCGGGGCCTTGTCGATCACGCGGGCCGGCACGCCCAGTTCGCGGGCGAGCGCGCGCACTTCGCTCTTGACGAGGCCGCCAATCGGCAGCACGTCCACGCCGCCGTCGCCGTACTTCGTGTAGTACCCGAGCGTGATCTCGCTCTTGTTCCCGGTGCCCGCGACAAGATAGTTGAGCGAGTTCGCCAGGAAATAGAGCGACGTCATCCGCAGACGCGGCTTGGCGTTCGCTTCGGGCAGCTGCTGCTTGATGTCGACGGCCTCCACGTGGGTCGGCAGTCCCTTGACCGCGGAGTGGAGCGCCTCGGTCAGCGCGTCGAACGTCGGGCCCAGATCGACCCGCGCGACTGGAATCGAGAACGTCGTGGCAACCAGCCGCGCGTCATCCTCATCCTGTGGATGGCTGTAGCAGGGCAGCAGGACGCCCAGCACGCGCTGCGGCACCGCCAGCTGGCACAGCCGCCCGACGACCGCCGAGTCGATTCCGCCGCTCAGCCCGAAGACGAACCCTCGCGCGCCGGTCGCATGGACCTTGTCGCGCAGCCACGTGACGATGGTGTCGGTGCGGGTGGACATTGGCCGAACTATAACAAGGCAGAAGGCAGAAGGCAGAAGGGCAATTCAGGGCGAAGTCTCTTTGCGGTCTGCCTCTTGTCCTCTGGCTTCCGGCTTTTGCCCTCTGACCTCTCCCCTGTGCCCTGCCAGATTCTCAATTGCCTCCGCCGCGGGGGAATCGGGCCAGACGGGCAGCGGCGCGGCCGTGTACCCGGCGTGCGCGAGCGAGCCCTGGAAGAACGCGACGGCGCTCGCAGCCAGGGCCAACCGGCCAAGTAGATGGAGCAGCCATCCAAGCGGCATCACCGCGCGGACCCAACTCCATGGGACGACGAGAAGGATCCGTGCCATGAGTCCATTCCAGAGAACGAGGATCACGAGCACCGCGCCAATGCTCAGCCCGTACAGCGCCAGCACGGAGAAGGCTCGGCGGCGAATGAACCGGATCGACGCCACGAGCGCGCCAAGCGCGCTGCGCCGATCCTCGACCACGATCCGCACGACGGCATAGCCGGCCACGACGTTGACGGCGACGAGGCCGGCGATCGACACGGCGGGATGGACGCTCGGGAACCCCCACCAGATCGCCCAGTAGGCGAGTCCGACGGGAACGCAGAGGCGGAGGAACCTCCAGAAGTTCACGCCGCACGCGGCGAAGAACGGTCCGGCGCCGACCGGCCGCGCGCGCGCCAGACGATCCAGGCATCCGCCCCACAGAAAGAGGTAGACGCCGACCGCCATTCCGGCCGCTGTCGGCTCCAGCGGCAGTCCGGCATATTCGGTCTGCACCTGCACGACGACGGGCAGCGCGCCGATCCCCAGGAGTTGGAACGCCGCCGACGGTGGAACATTTTCGTCGTGCGACAGGTCGCCGGCTTCTTGAAAGGGCCGCACTCGATCGCCTGGCCAGACCGCCGCGGAGGCTGCGGGCAGGACCACAACCAGAATCCCCGCCCACAGCGCCGGCGCGCGCAGCACGCGGCGCCAGCCTTCGACGAACGCGCCAATCACCCCGATCGACGAGCCGCTAGATCCTGTGGACATGCGTCATGGGGCGAGTCGGCGCAATGCTAGCATGGGGCCCGCCTTCGCCCGCTCCGAGGCCCTCGGCGAGGGGCCGCGGGGGCGACCACCTTCGCCGAGGGCTTCGGTGGTCCGCCGGAGCTTCAGCGAAGGCGGAAGCCCCCGGAGTGAAGCAAGGAGTGTGACGTGCCTATCAGAGTGATTCACATCGGACTGGGACCCATCGGCGCGGGCGTCGTGCGCCAGGTGGCGAGCCGCAAGGGCTTCGTGATCGTCGGCGCCGTGGACATCGATCCGGCGAAGGCCGGCAGGGACCTCGGCGAGGTCTGCAACGTCGGCCGCATCCTGAAGGTGAAAGTGACCGACGACATCGGCAAGACGATCAAAGCGACGCGCCCCGACGTGGCCGTGCTGTGCACCAGCTCGTCGCTGAAGAAAGTCCTGCCGGAGTTCGAGGCCGTCCTCAAGCTCAAGGTCCCCATCGTGTCGACGACCGAAGAGCTCGCCTACCCGGTGAAGAGCAACGCCTCGGCGGCGAAGAAGATCGACGCGCTCGCCAAGCGCGCGCGCGTGGCCGTGCTCGGCACCGGCGTGAATCCGGGATTCGTGATGGACGCGCTGCCGATCGCGCTCACCGGCGTGTGCGAGAGCGTGCGCACGATCGAGGTCGATCGCGTCCAGGACGCGCGCATCCGCCGGCTGCCGTTCCAGAAGAAGATCGGCGCGGGCCTGACGCGCGAAGAGTTCATGGACAAAGTGAAGGACGGCAGCGTCCGCCACGTCGGCCTCGCCGAGTCGATCACGATGATTGGCGACGCGATGGGCTGGAAGCTCGACCGGGTGACTGACGACATCGAGCCGAAGATGGCCGAGAAGCGCGTGACGAGCGACTTCCTCACCGTCGAGCCCGGCCAGGTCGCGGGCATCGTCCAGGACGGCGTCGGCTACCGCAAGGGCACGCCCGTCATCCGCCTGCACATGGAGGCGTACCTCGGCGCGCCCGAGTCCTACGACGCCGTGCGCATCGCCGGCAATCCGCCGCTCTCGATGAAGCTCGCCGGCGGCGTCCACGGCGACGTGGCGACCGCGTCGATCACCGTCAACTCGATTCCGAAGGTCCTCGCCGCGGCGCCCGGGCTGCGCACCATGCGCGACGTCGCGCTGCCGTCGTTCTTCGGAGGATAGGAATGCTCGCCGGGTCAGTTCGTTCCTTGGACCTGACGCACCCGACGTACCTGACGTACCTGACGTACCCGACGTCCGGATCAGGCGTCTGACCGTTTGAAACGATCCACCAGCGCTCCGAGCAACCCTTCGACCGTGTAGACCGACGGCACGAGCGCGGTCTTGACGCCGAGCTCGGTCGCCGCCGCGGCCGTGACCGGGCCGATCGCAGCCACGACCGTCGTGTTGAGCAGATCGACGGCCTGCTCCTCCCCGATGAGTGACGCGAAGACCTGCACGGCCGATGGATTGGTGAACGTGACCGCGTCGATCTTGCCCTCGAGGAGCAGCCGGTAGACGTTCTGGACCGCCGGGGAGTCCGCGGATTCCGGCGCAGCCCGGTACGCGACGAGATCGGTGACCGTGGCGCCGCGGCGCGTCAGGTCGTCCGCCAGCACGTCTCGCTGCCGGTCGGGGCGCACGACCAGCACCCGCTGGCCGGTCAGCGCGCCCTTGGCGCCGAGCGCCTCGCCGATGCTTTCGACGCGGAACTCCGGCACGACGACGTCGGGCTTGATGCCGCTGGCGATGAGCCGCTCGCCGGCCGACGCGCCGACGGCGCACACCGCCACGCGCCCGAGCGCGCGCAGGTCGCGCGGTCCGCGCGACAGCGCGGCGAAAAACCTGGACACCGCGTTCGCCGACTCGAACACGAGCCAGTCGTACGTGTCCACCGACGCGGCGGCGCGATCGACCGCCTCCGGATCCTCCGGAGGCGCCAGGCGAAACGTCGGGGCTTCGATCGGCTGGGCGCCGAGGTTCTCGAGACCCTCGACCAGATCCCGCGCCTGCTCGCGCGTGCGCGTGACGACGATCCGGCGCCCGAAGAGCGGGCGTTCGTCGAACCAGCGCAGGTGATCGCGCAGGCACGCGACCTCGCCGACGACCAGGATCGCAGCCTCGCCGTCGGCGCCCGACGACGTGGCCTCGAGCAGCTCCTCGATCGTGCCGGCGACGGTCCGCTGCGCCGGCTGCGTGCCGCGGTAGATCAACGCCGCCGCCTGGTCGAGCGGCGCGCCATGGTCGACGAGCGCCTGCAGAATGGTCGGGACGACCCGGGCCGCGGCGTAACAGACCAGCGTGCCATCGAGCTTCGTGACGGCGTCCCAGTCCACATCGGGCAGCGTCTCGGTCTCGCTTTCCTGGCCGCGGAGGAGCAGCAGCGCGTCGCCCGCGCCGGGGTAGGTGACGGGCACGCCCGCGTAGGCGGTCGCGCCAATCGCGGCCGGCACGCCGGGCACGACCTCGAACGGCACACCCTGCTCGTGCAGGAACAACGCCTCCTTCGCGCCGCTGTCGAAGACGAACGCGTCGCCCCACTTGAGCCGCGCCACGGTGTGGCCGTCGCGCGCCTTCTCGGCGAGCAGCATCGAGATCGCGTCCTGCGCGATCTCGCGCTCGGCGGGCGCACCCGCCGCGATGCGCTCCGCGTCAGGCCGCGCCCATCGGAGGACGGCCTCCACTGACCGGTCGTAGACGACGACGTCGGCCTCGGCGAGGAGGCGGACGCCGCGCGCGCTGATGAGCCCGGGATCGCCCGGACCGGCGCCGATGATGAACACGCGGCCGGAGGGGGTCACCGGTCCGCCGCCGGAGCGAAGTAGCCGCTGCGCGTGCGGGCCGCCGTGTCCGGCCGGTTCACGCGCACCGCGATCCTGCGCCACGTCCCGTCGTGCTTCCGGTTCTTCGAGACGAAGCCGAGCACGTACTGATTCGACAGCTCGTCGGCGACCTTCTGGTACACGCCGGACAGCTGCGCAAGGTCCTCGACGAAGAACGCCCACCCGCCCGTTTCCTGGGCGAGCGTGCGCATGACGAAGTCGCCCTGGCTGAACCCCTTGTGCGGGCCGTCCTCCTTGGCGTGCAGCGCGATCCCGTAGATCAGCGCTTCGGCCCGCTTCGCCTCGTCGAGCACGTCGTCGTACGTCTTGAGGCTGGCGGTGTCCTCGCCGTCCGAGAGCACGATGATGGCCTGGCGCCGGATGTCGTCGGACGCCACCCCGGGCGCGCGCGCCAGGTCGCGGAGCGCGATGTAGATCGCGTCATACAGCGCGGTCGATCCGCCGGCCTCGGTCTTGTGGATCGCGGCCTCGAGCGCGGGGACGTCGTGCGTGAACCCCTGCAGGATGCTCTCGTGGTTGTCGAAGTCGATGACTTCCGCGAGGTCACGCGCGCCCAGCCGGCGCGCGAATCCCACGGCCGCCTCCTTGGCAATGGCCAGCTTCGATTCCATGCTCGTGCTCGAGTCGATCAGCATGGAGAGCGCGATGGGCTGACGCTCGCCCGAGAAGAGCGAGATGTCCTGCGGCACGCCGTCCTCGAAGATCTGGAAGTCCTCGCGGTGGAGGCCGGTGACGAAATGCTGCGCGGCATCGGTGACCGTGACGCTGAGCTGGACGGTGTCGGTCCCGCCGCGAAAGACCTGTGGCCGCGCCCGCGCCGTCGTCGAGGCGGCCGCGACGAGCGCGCCCACGAGCAGGCAGCGGGCGGCGCCGGTCATTCCTTGCCCCAACGGGGCGCCCAGAGCTTCACGTCCTTGCGCGTGACCTCGACCTCCATCTGCTTCGGCGGAATCAGCGCTTCGGGACGGTTGTAGGTGACGTCGAGCTGCGACAGCAGGCGCGTGGCGACCCACGACAGGCCCAACGTAATCGCCTGGCGGGTGATGAGCGGCTTGTTGCCGCCGCCGCTGTCGCTCGCGACGTCCGAGACGACGATGGCCCGCTCGCGGGCCTCCGGCGTGACGACCGCGCCGCGCTGCTCGAGCAGCGTCACGGTCCACAGGGCGACGCCCGTGTTCTGCAACGTCTTGCGGATCGAGTCGTTGGAGTCGTTACTGAACTCGGGTCCATCTTCCATGTCGAAGGCGACGATCACGGGCCGCGTGGCGCCCTTCTTCTTCAGCGTCTTCGCGGCCTCGTCGATGGCCTGCATCAGGTACGCGCCGGATCCCTTGCGCCAGAAGATCTTCTCGACGCCCTTGGCGAGCGCGACCGCGCTGGACGTCGCCGGCACGAGCGTCGTCGGCCGGTCGCCGAACGTCATCAGCGTGATCTCGGTCTGCGAGCTGCCGTCGAGGATCTGCTTGATGAACGCGCTGACGCCCTCGCGGATTTCCGTGACGGCCCGCTGCGACACGTCGCTGTCGTCGACGAGCAGGGCGATCTGCATCGGCGTCGTGGCCTGGCCGACCCGCAGGACCTCACGGGCCATGCCGTCCTCGCGCACGCGGATCTCGGCCGGCGCGAGGTCCGTGACGGGCGCGTCGTCCTTGCCGGCCGCGGAGATGTAGACGTGCCGCTCGCGCTGCGCGCGCGGCGTCTGCGCGAGCAGCACGGGCGAGGCGAGGATCGACGCGGCGGCGACACCGGCGCACCAGCGCGAGGGGCGGCCCGACAGGATCCGAGGACGGCGAGCGGTCGCGGGTTGGTGAGTCATGATCTGCCCCCGCCTCGCAGTATATCGAGTTCGCCCACCAGCGGCGCGGCCGCCGGGGTGCGCCAGACAGGTACGATAGAATGCCCTGTTGGTAGGCCGGCGGTGGGGCCGACATGCCGAAGGACGACGACCGCACGCACTGGTTGGCCCGGTCAGTCGGGTTCCTGCAGGACACGGTCGTTCGCGCGGGGCCGGCGGCAGCAGCCAGCTACACGCTGGTCGGGGCCATCCTCCTGCTTGGCGGCGGGGGATACGCGCTCGACCAGTGGCTCGGCACGCGGCCGTGGTTGCTGCTGAGCGGGTTGCTGCTCGGGATGGCCGTCGGATTTTACGAGCTGGTCAAGACAACATGGCGACGTCAGTGACCGTGGTCGGCTGGATGACGGCGGCGTGTGCGGGGAGCGCTCTGGCGCTGGTGGCGTTCGTGCCGGGCTTTGCCCCGCGCGACGTCGTCGCGGGCATGGCCGGTCCGCTGGTCGCCGCGGGCGTCTCGTGGTTGATGATCGATCGAATCGCCCGCGTGAATCCGGCAGGTCTGACGCCGTTGATGATGGTCGCGTTCGCGGTCAAGCTCGTCTTTTTCGGCGCGTATGTGGCGCTCGCACTGCGCGTGCTCCAGGTGGCGCCGGTGCCGTTCGTCGTGAGCTTCACGCTGGCGTTTGTCGGACTCTGGGCGGCCGAGGCCGTGCTGCTGCACCGGCTGGCGGGCCGCCGCGCGCACGCGTCGTAACGATCCCTCGATGAACCCAGCTGCACAGGAAACGGTCGCCCGGGCGCAGGAGGCCCACGCCGCCGGCGGATTCGACGCCGGCTCGGTGATCATCGGCCACGTCTCGAACAGCGCGCACGAGCACGCGCTCATTCATCTGCCGACGGTTTTCGGCATCGACCTGTCGGTCACCAAGCACGTGTTCATGCTCTGGTTCGTCGCCGCGTCGGTGTTCGTCATCGTCACCGGCCTCGTGCGGCGATCGGTCGCGTCCGGCCGGCTCGTGCCGACGCGGCCGATGAACGCGCTCGAGATCGGCGTCGAGTTCATCCGCGACACGGTCGTCATGCCGAACGTCGGGAAGAAGTGGGCCGACCAGTGGACGCCGCTCATCCTGACGTTCTTCACGTTCATCCTGGGTGCGAATCTGATCGGCCTCATTCCGATTTTCGACGTCCTCGGCTTGGTCGATCACTACGTCCTCCATACGGCCGAGGGCTCGTTCGTCCAGCGCCTGATCCACGGCAGCTCGACGGCGACGGGCAACTACAACGTCACCGCGGGGCTGGCGGTCATCGCGTTTTTCGCGATCATCGTCGCCGGCACGCTCGCGCACGGGTTCGTGCAGCACTGGAAGAACCTCGTGCCCGGGGGGCTGCCGAAGCCGCTCTACATTCTCCTGATTCCGCTGGAGCTCATCAGCACGCTCGTCCGGCCGTTCGCGCTGACGATGCGACTCGCGGCGAACATGACGGGCGGGCACATCGCGATTCTGGCGATCCTGTCGTTCGTGTTCGTCTTCACGCAGCTGGTGAGCGCCACGCTCGGCATCGGCATCGGCCTCGGCTTCTCGGTGCCGCTCGCCACCGCGATTTCCGTCCTGGAGATCATCGTCGTGCTCGTCCAGGCGTACGTGTTCACGTTGTTGTCGGCCGTGTTCATCGGCATGGCCATTCACGTTCACCACTAACTCGATACAGGGAGCAGATCAGCATGCAGGAAGCAGCTTCGATGGCTTGGGCGTACGCGGGGGCCGGCGTCGGCCTCGGGCTCGTCGTGATTGGCGCCGGCGTGGGCATCGGCCGGCTCGCGCAGGGCGTCGCGGAAGGCGTCGCCCGTCAGCCGAGCGCCGCCGCGCAGATTTCCGGCGCGACCAATCTGCCGCTCTTCCTGCTCGAAGGCGTCGCCATTCTCGGCGAGGTCTTCTGTCTGCTGGTGATCCTGCTCAAGTAGGACGCGCCATGAACAACCCTCTCGTCCAGCCGGATCCCGGGCTGTTCATCTGGACGATTCTGACGTTCCTCGTCCTGCTCGGCCTCCTCGCGAAGTTCGCGTGGAAGCCGCTGCTGGCCGCACTCGACAAGCGGCAGCAGATGATCGCGCAGACGGTCGAGGACGCGAAGCAGGCGCGCGAGGAGATCGAGCGCGCCCGGCAGGAGTCCGCCCAGGTGATCGCGAAGGCGCGCGTCGACGCCGAGGCCGTGCTCGCGCGGACGCAGGCCGACGCCGCGCGCTTCCACGAGGAGATGCGGCAGAAGGCGATCGCCGACGCGCAGGCCGTCGTCCAGCGCGCCGAGCGGGAGATCGAGCTGGAGAAGCAGCGCGCCATCAAGCAGATCCGCCACGAAGCGGTGGATCTGTCGCTCGCGATCGCGTCGAAGCTGCTCCGCCGCAACGTCACCAAGGAAGACAACCTCGCGCTGATCGACGACACCATCAAGCAGATTCAGCCGGCGGAGTAAGACACCGGACGGCTGGCGAAATGAAGCCGGGTATATTTTTCTCGTGATCCACCGAAAAATATACCCGGCTTCATTTCGCGCACGCTGGGGCATCGACGCCCTGCTCGTGCTGATGGTGGTGATCTGGGGCGCGAACTACAGCGTCATCAAGCGCTGCTTTGCGGAGATCCCGCCGCAGCCGTTCAACGCCCTGCGCCTCCTGGTCGCGTCGGCGACGTTCTTCGCCGCGATCCGGCACGCGCGGCGGCGGGCAATCGCCTCGGGCGGGCGGCTGTCGTCCGTGTTCTACACGTCGGCGCCGCTCACCCGGCGCGACCGCCTCGATCTGCTCTGGCTCGGCCTCATCGGCCACTTCGCCTATCAGACGTGCTTCGTCGGCGGCGTCGCGGCGACGAGCGTCTCGAACGCCGCGCTGGTGATCGGCGCGACGCCCGTCGCGATCGCGACGGCGTCGGCGCTCGTCGGGCACGAGCGGATCGCGCCGCTCCACTGGGTCGGCGCGGCCATCTCCATCCTCGGCATCTACTTCGTCGTCGGCCACTCGGCCTCGTTCGGCGGGGCGACGCTCCACGGCGACGTGCTCATCATGGTGTCCGTGGCGTGCTGGGTGGCGTACACGCTGGGCGCGACGCGCCTGATCGCGCGCCACTCGCCGCTCTACGTCACGGGCATGACGATGATGATCGGTGTCGGGCCGTACGTCCTGGTCATGCTGCCGCAGATCGTGCGCGTGCCCTGGGCGCAGGTGAGCGCGTGGACCTGGGTCGCGCTGCTGCTGTCGGCCTGGCTCGCGCTCTGCGTCGCGTATCTCATCTGGTACACCGGCGTGCAGCGCCTGGGACCCGCGCGCACGTCGATCTACTCGAACGTGATTCCGATCGTCGCGATGACGATCGCGGCGCTGTGGCTGCGCGAGCCGATCACGACGGCCAAGGCGATCGGCGCCGCGGCGGTGCTGAGCGGCGTGTTCCTCACCAGGCTCGCGCGGCCGGCGGCGACGCTGCCGGTCGAGGAGTGAAGGAGAATCGGTGGATTGAGTGATTGAGCTATTGAGTGATTGAGTTATTCAGTTATTGGGTGTCTCACGGCCCCTCCCCCAATAACTCAATGACTCAATCACTCAATAGCCCGATACAATGATCCCGTGAAGTCCCACTATTACAGCCAGCACGCGGTGGGGCTGCGGGGCGACCTGGGCCGCGCGATCACGCGCGACCAGATGCGCGTCTTCCACACCAAAGTCCCGGCGCGGCACTTCGTCGTCGCGATCCGGCAGTTCGCGATCCTCGGCCTGTGCACGTGGGGCCTGATCGTGTTCGATCAGCCGTGGATCTGGATTCCGCTGGCGCTCGTCCAGGGCTTCACGGTGTTCAATTTCACGGTGCTGCTGCACGAGGTGCTGCACCACAACGTGTTCGAGCGGCGCCACCCGGGCGTCGAGCGCTTCCTGGCGCTGGCCTACGCGATCCCGAGCGGGATTTCTGCGAGCCAGTTCACGCGCTGGCACCTCGACCATCACGCCGAGCTGGGATCAACCGAGGACGACCCCAAGCGGCATTACCTGTCGCCGAAGAT
>DATIWF010000119.1:0-23692 GCA_035519535.1 Vicinamibacterales bacterium
GCGAGCATGTCGACTACTGGGATCGCCTCGGCTGGAGGGACCCGTTCTCAAATCACATCTTCACGCAGCGGCAGTCGGCGTATGCGACGGCGTCCGCCGCGGGCGAGGTTTACACGCCGCAGATGATCATCGACGGCGGCCGGGCGATCGTCGGCAGCGATCGCGCGGCAGCCGAGGCGGCGATCGCCCGTGCGTCGGCGCGCGCGAAAGCGCCGCTGTTCCTCACGCTGTCGTCGCAGGCGCCGCCGGTGCTCTCGATCGACGTCCCACCGGGCCCGGCGACGACGGGTGCGCAGGTGACGCTGGCGATCGTGGAGGATGGCCTCGCGTCGGCCGTCAAGGGCGGCGAGAACACCGGACATGTGCTCCGCCACGCCGCCGTGACGCGCCGCTTCGTCCCGCTCGGCCGCGTCGACAAGGATCGAGGACTGTCTCGCGAAATGCCGTTGGATCTCGATCCTCAGTGGAAGCGCGCCGCGCTGCACGCGGTGGTGATCGTCCAGGCCGCGACGGTCGGTCCCGTGGTCGCGGCGGGATCGGTGCGGCTCGAGGCCAGATAGGACGAACGGGTAATTCTGGCGCCTGGGGCGGTCCGAGCCTGCTTTAGCTGCCCCACGTAATACAATGCGCGCCGTCGATGACCTGTCCGTCCTGCGGCGCGCCGATGATGAGCCAGACGCTCGACGGTCATGCCGGCGCCTCCGTCGCGATCGACCTCTGTCTGCCGTGTCAGTCGTTCTGGTTCGACGGGTTCGAGAGCCTGCAGCTCGCTCCGCGCGCGATCCTGCAGCTCTTCCGCTTCATTGGTGACCAGGCCGACAGGCCGCGCGCGGCGCCGAAGGCGATGCCCGCGTGCCCGCGCTGCGGCGCGACGCTCGTCCCCACGCACGACATGCAGCGGAATACGCGCTTCGAGTACCGCCGCTGCCCGCGCGGCCATGGCCGGCTGATCTCGTTCTTCAATTTCCTGCGGGAGAAGGACTTCGTGCGGCCGCTGTCGGCGGCGCAGGTCGAGGCGCTCCGCCAGAATGTCCAGGTGGTGCGCTGCTCGAACTGCGGCGCGTCGATCGACCTCGCCGCCGGGTCCACGTGTCCGCACTGCGGCACGGCCCTGTCGATGATCGACATGCAGCAGGCGCAGGCGATCGTGCGCCAGCTTCAGGAGGCCGACCGGCCGGCGCACGAGATCGATCCGGGGCTCGGCCTGTCGCTCGCGCAGGCCAGGCGCGACGTCGAAGCCGTGTTCGCCTCGTTCGACCAGAGTCCCACCTGGTTCAGCGATGTCGCGAGCGACGGTGTCGTCGGCGCGGGCCTGACGGCGATCGCGCGCTGGCTCAAGCGAGCGCGATAGACCGGCGCGCTACCGTCCGGCGCTCTTGATCACCACCAGAATCAGCACGATCACCAGGACGAGCAGCGCGATCTTGATCCAGCTCCACGGCCGCCCGCCCGCGATCGCGCCGGTCGCCCCGTTGACGACGACCTGATACGCCTTCGGGCCGTAGACGTACGTCAGCAGCCAGACCGGAACCAGGACGTGCTTGAACGTCTGATCGCGGTAGGCGGCGTCCACCCGGAGATTCCGGTACGTGTCGCCCTGGATCTGCCGCGCGCAGAGCTCCTGAAGCTCCTCGTTCATCTGCTCGCGGGACTGCTCTGCGGCGGCGACCAGGTCGATCTGATAGCGCTCCACGGTCCAGCCCGAGAGATAGCCCGGGTCGTACGGCACGAGCGTGTCCGTGGGAAACGGCTCGATGCGCCTCAGCATCCCCGCATCCACGCCGCGTGAAGCGCAGACGAGGTCATCGTCGAACGCGTGCGACAGTTCGCCGGCCGCCGGCGTCCACCGGACCTGGCGAACCTGCTGGTTGCCCTGGCGCACGTAGTAGTAGTGCCCGGCCTCTGCCGTCCACCGCGCGTCCGCCTTCGCATCGAACGTCCAGTACGGCAGGTAGATGCCCTTCACCGTGTCGGTGAGCGCCCTGGCCCGGAAGCGATTGGGCGCAAACCACTGGCGGCCGTACCACGCGCGGATGCCGTCGCGCGCCTGCGACTCGGAGATCTTGAACGGCAGCAGCGATTCCGGCCGGAACACGTCCTTCGTCTGCTCGTAGGGCACGA
Organism: Vicinamibacterales bacterium; assembly: GCA_035519535.1. GTDB lineage: Bacteria > Acidobacteriota > Vicinamibacteria > Vicinamibacterales > SCN-69-37 > DATEGZ01. Next base: position 2,122 of record DATIWF010000119.1, read on the forward strand.
GCGCGGTCGATCCGCAGAAGTCGCAGCGGCGGCCGACCTTGTCGGGATCGAAGACGGAGATCGCCTGACAGCTCTGGCACTTGACGGCGATCTTCTGCGCCTGCCAGCCGCGCGCGTCGTCCGGAATGCTGCGCAGCGCGGCGACGAGATCGTGCTCGACGATGACGGTCTCGGCGCCGCGGCTTTCGAGCTTGGCCGGAGAGACCGTGCCGCAGAACGGGCAGACGAGCGCTTGTTTGGACGGCGTCCACACGGCTTCGGCGCCGCACGCCGGACAGTGAAACTTCTCGCGGGCCGTCGCGGACGCCTCGCCGGGACCGGCGGGCATGGAGGGAGGCGCATCGCTCACGATGACGCGCCTATTTCAGAAAGTCGGCGATCGCGCTCTTGGTCACCCGCCACTGCGTGCCGATTTTCTTCCCCTTCAGATCGCCCGCCTCGAGGCTCGCAATGACGTCGGCTTCGGAGACGCCAAGCAGCTTCGCGGCGTCGGCCGGCCCGAGCGTCTCCGGCACGCCCGTGGCGGCAGCGGGCGCTCCGCCGGCGGGCGGCGTCGCCTGCGCGGTGATTCCGCCGGGCTGGTTCATCATCTGCTGGGCCATCGCCATGCCGACGGCCATCTCGGCGCCGACGCCGCCCACGCCCGGGCCGCCCTTCTCAAAGCCCTGCGCCATCTGGAACTTCACGTAGTCGTTCAGATTGCCGATCGCCGCCATGCTCGAGCGCTTGTCGATCGCCTCTTCGACTTCGGCCGGCACCGACACGTTCTCGAGCACGAACGTCGGCATCTCGAGGCCGTATTTGTCCTTGAGCGCCGGATTGATGAGGGGCAGGAGCGCCGTGCCCAGCTCGCTGTACCTTGTGGCGACGTCGAGCACGGGCACCCTGGCCGAGGCCAGCGCCTCGCTGAAGACGCTGACGATGCGCGATCGCATGACGTCGGCGAACTCGTCGAGCCGGAAGTGGTTGTCGGTGCCCGCGACCTCCTTGAGAAATTTCTGCGGGTCGACGATGCGGAAGTCGTACGTGCCGAACGCGCGGAGGCGCACGATCCCGAAATCCTGGTCGCGCACCATCACCGGATTGGACGTGCCCCACTTGTTACCCGTGAAGAGCCGTGTGACGAGAAAGTAGACGTCGGCCTTGAACGGCGACTCGAAGCCGTATTTCCAGCTCTTGAGCCGCGTCAGGACGGGGATGTTGTCGGTCGTGAGCGTGTGCTTGCCGGGCCCGAACGCGTCGCCGAATTCGCCGAGGTAGACGAACTGCACGATCTGCGACTCGCGCACGATGAGCTGCGCGCCCCGCTTGATCTCCTTGTCATCGTCCGGAAAGCGGTACGAGAGCGTGTCCCGCGAGTCATCCGTCCATTCGATGATCTCGATGAACTGGCTGCGGATGAAGTCTGTGAGTCCCATGCGGCGCGGCTCCTTCGGCTGGCGGCCTCAATAGTACGTCGGGTGCGTCAGGTACGCCAGGCACGTCAGGTTCCAGGAACGCGTACCCGGGTCATCGACGTGCGGGCACCGGTTCAAGACCGACGCAGCCAGTCCGAGTACAGCTCCGGCCGCCGGTCCTTGAGCAGCGTACGACGGGCGTGCGACCGCTCCGTGTCGCGCAGATCGACGTCCGCGTAGAGAATCGTCTCCTGCCCGCGCGGCGCCCGCGCGCGGACGGCACCCTCGGGGCCGCAGACGAACGACTCGCCGGCAAAGGTCAACCGCGCCTCCTGGCCCACGCGGTTGCACAGGGCCACGAAGTACCCGTTCTGGAACGCCGCGGTGCACAGCTCGCCCTCGAAGAGGCCGGGCGGCCACTCGTCCTCGACGCCGGCCTGCGGCACCACGACGAGATCGGCGCCGCCGAGCGCCAGCGCCCGCATGTACTCCGGGAAGTGCCGGTCGTAGCAGATCGCCACGCCCACCCGGCCGACGCGCGTCGCGAACACCGGCGCGCCAAGCGTGCTGGGCCGGTAGTACTGCCGCTCGTGAACACACGGGTACTCCGTGATGTGTACCATGCGCGTCCGGCCGAGGAGCGTCCCGTTCGCGTCGAGGACCGGCGAGCAGTCGTAGGTGTCGTCGCCGTCGCGCTCGAAGAGATTGAGCACGACCACGAGACCGAGTTCACGCGCGAGCGCCGAGAACGCCTCCGTCGTGGGGCCAGGCACCGCCTCCGCGAGTGCGCGCACGTCGCCAATGGGCGGCGTCTGGGGATAGAACCGCGTGAACGCCAGCTCGGCAAACCCCACGAGATCCGCGCCGTTGGCGGCGGCTCGACGCGCGGCGTCGAGGCCGCGGCGCACGTTCGCCGCCTGGTCGTCAGTCGCGCGCTGCTGAATCAACGCGATGCGCATCACCCGCTCCCCGGCAGATCCGCTCCCACCCCTCGACGGGCAGCGTGAGGGGCCAGTACTTCTTCCTGAGCGCGATCACCAAGCCAATGTAGTCCGCTTTCGGAATCTCGCCCGCGCGCAGGGCGTCCCGCATGCGCCGCAGCTCGTAGCGGTAGAGGCCGCTCAGCGCCTCGCGCACCACGGACGGCGGCGTCGTCGCGGCTGGCGCGAGCCCGAGATCTCCGAGAGCCGCCAGAAGCTCAGGCGGATAGGTCCACGCCGGCGCGGTCATGTATCCTTCCCGCGTCCAGACATTCTCTCAAGGAGCCCTCCCACGGCGCGCAAGATGTTCGCGCCGCTGCTCATGGCCGGCCTGGTCGCGGTGACGCTGTCGGCCCGGCGGACCCAGGAGAAGATCGACGACGCGATGAACGCGAAGATCCGTGCGGAAGGCATGGACCGCTCGCAGGCCACGAGGGCTGGCTCAACGAGCGCGCAGCGGCAGCTTGGAAACGCTGCACTGATGATTGGTGATCGGTGATTGGTGATTGGGGATTGCTATTGGGTGATTGGGGATTGGCGATTGAATTGATCATTGGCGATTGAGCGATCGCCACGGCAATCGCTCAATCGCCACGGCAATCGCTCAATCGCCGCGGCCAATCGCCCAATCGCCCAATGCAATCGCCCAATCGCCAATTCAATCGCCAATCCCCAATCACCCAATAGCAATCACCAATCACCGATCACCAATCATCAATAGCGCGCGACCGACAGATAGAGCGCGTTGAAGAACAGCTTGAAGCACGCCTGGGGCTGCGATCGATTCGTCAGCTCGTTGCCGAACAGAAACACGTGCCCCTGGCCGACGTCCGCGCTCACAATCTCGACGCCCTTGTCCATCACCTTCTGCCCCCACGCCCAGCCGCTGCGCAGCGGCTCGGCGCTCGCGAACCAGCCGACCGCGTGCGTCGCGGGCGAGCCGGCCGGAGGATTCGGGTTCAGGTCCCACATGACGTTGTTGCTGTAGAAGATGTCCACCTTGTCGCCGTAGCCGTGCGCCAGCGGTTGCTTTGGATCGAGCGCCAGTTCGAACACCGAGCTCGGTGCGTAGAAGTCCGTTCGGGCGCCGGTGTCGTGTCGGGTGAGCGGCAGGCTGAAGAGCGAGACCGCGCTGTCCGCGGCATTGCCGATCACGATCACGGTCCCGCCGGACTGGACGAACTGCTTCAGCGCGGCCTCGCCCTGCGCATCGATGCCGCCCTGCCGCTTCGCGTAGATCTCCGGAACCGGCTGGAACGGCCGCGGCCGCGTGTCGCCCGGCGCCGCTTCGCCGCCGCCGGCCCCGCGGCCACCCTGGCCGCCGCCGCGTCCACCACGACCGCCGCCGGCCGCGGCCGGCGCTCCCGCCGCGCCGCCCGCGGGCGGTTGGTCGCCGCCGGCGGCATTCGCGCCGCCGCCCCCGCGCCCGAATCCGCCGCGCCCGCCACCGGCGCCGATCGCCACGTTGTTGAACACGATCACGTCGAACTTCGCGTTCAGATTGCCGGCGTTGATGTCGGGCCCGTAGATGTCGTTCACACTGCCGTCAATCGCCCCGTCGACGTACGGGAACTCGAAGTTCTTGAAAATGAGGCGCGTCCACCCGACGGGCATGCCCCCGCTGCCCGTGTCCACCAGGCCGATGCGGAGCTTGCGGAGCTTCGACATCGCGCCGGTCGGCGCCGTCGTCGTGGCCTGAAAGCTGACGCCGAGGTCCGTCGACGCCTTCTGAAGGAGCGCGAGCGTCGTCGGCTTGGCGGCCACGTAGAACGTGCCGGTTCCGAGCGGGCCCGACGCGAGCCATGAGACGTCCTCGCCGGCCGCGAGCAGGCGGTTGATCGCGACGAAGCTGTACGTGTTCTCGTGGCTGAAGTAGTAGCCGACCGGCGCGGCCTGGGCGGTCTTGATGGCGCCGGCGGGAGCTTTCGCGAACCCGTCCACTTTCTGGAACGGGCCGTCGAAGCCGTCGAGGATCCGATCGAACTTCACGCCCATCTGATACGCCAGCGTCCAGCCGGCATCGTCGTAGGGCGCGACCGGATTGCCGTTGTTGTCGAAGTCATCCGGGTAGTCCTGCGGCTCGAACATGTCGAGCACGTGCGGGCGGAAGGCCTGCGCGGTCTTGATGACGAGCGAGTTGGCCGGATACTGCTTGCCATTCACGCTGAAGGGCGCTGTCGCCTTGAGCACCGTGACGCCGGACTTGATGAGCGCGTTGACGAACGCGACGGCGCTGCCGAAGTCCGGCTGATCGGAGGGCATGATGTAGCCGCGCGGATCGCGCAGCTCCTTGGTCGTGAGCGCCGCGTAGAGCGCGGCATCGCCGCCGCCGCGGCCTCCGCCTCCGCCGCCGCCCGCACCGCCGCGCCCGGCGGCGCCTGTGCTGCGGCCGTTGTTCGGGAGCGCCGAGGCCCCGCCCGCAATCTGCGCGCACGCGCCCGGATCCGTCTTGTGGACGTTGACGCAGATCGCCGCGGTCTTGTGCGGCGTGAACGTCCAGTGATCCTCGCTGCCCCACTGAATCTCGTCGCGGCCCATCTGGTAGATGCGGTACAGCAGCGTCTCGCGGTACTTCGACGCGAAATCGATCACCGCGCGGTTGGCCGTGATCGAGTAGTCGATCGACTGCCTGAAGTGCCAGACCTGCTGCGGCTGGATCGGCCACCACCAGCTCGCCTCGGGCACCGCGAAGCGCGGCGTGAAGGGAATCGCGCTCGGATCCGGACTGCCCACGGTCTCCGTCAGAATCCCGATCTGGTTGTGGAAGTACGCGGTCGTCCGGAAGCCGCCGTTCCACCACGTCGAGTACGGCTGGCCCTTGCGGTTGACGACGCCCGGCTTGCCCTCTTCGATGAAGCGCGCGGCCATCACCGCGCCGATGAGGTCGACGTCGGCCGGGATCTCCGGGTGGAAGTTGTAGTTGAACGGATCGCGGAACGGCGGCGCGAACATCACCGACCCGGCGGGCCCGGCCTGGTGATGGTTGTACATGATTTGCGGGTACCACTCGCGATACATGACCCTGCTGACGTTGGTCGTCTCGGGCAGCGCGTTCATGAAGGAGTCGCGGTTGTCGTCGTGGCCGGCATAGTGGTTCCAGAGCCGCGGCACGCCCATGCTGCCGTGCTGCATGTACCAATCGGAGACCAGGTCCATGCCGTCCGGATTGGCGAGCGTGCAAAGGAGAATCACGTCGTTCAGGAACCGCTGCGTCTCCGCATCCGTGCGGCTCACCATCTGATAGACCATCTCGAGGAGCTGCTGCGCGCCGAGGGTCTCGGTGGCGTGCAGCCCGCCGTCGATCCAGACGACGGCCTTGCCTTCGCGCGCCAGGTCGTGGGCCTGCGCGTCGGTCAGCCCCTGCGCGTTCGACAGCTGGGCCGAGATCTGCCGGTAGCGATCGAGCTTCGCGTAGTTCTCAGGCGCCGTGATGATCGCCATCAGGTGCGGCCGGTTTTCGGCGGTCTTGCCGATCTCGACGATGTGGATGCGGTTGGACTGCTTCTCGAGCTTGTGCCAGTACGCATCGAGCTGCTTGTAGTCGGCGAGAAAGTAGTCGTCGCCGACGTTGTGTCCCCATTCGTCCTTCGGGGTGCTGACGCCGCTCGCGGCAGCAGTCTGCCGCGCCGGCGCTGCCGTCTGCGCGCGCGTCGCGACGGTCGCCGCGGCCGCCACGCCTACGAGGGCGACTAGTATCATCAGACCACGTCGAAGCTTCGCCATTGCCATCCCTCCGAGACGCGCTAACGATAGCAGATCAGTGCGGCCTGCTGCGTGCTGGGTGGCAGGTGCTCATGGAGGGTGCCGGTGCGGCGAGGACGTCCGGTGCCGGGGCGGCCTCCTCACCGAGCGGACGCCTGGCAGAATTGAGGCGTCGGCGGCAGCACCGGCACGCCGCACCAAGCACCGAGCACCCAGCACGCAGCACCCAGCACCCAGCACCGTTCAGGCTGCTAGCGCGTCAGCTTCCGGTACTTGATCCGGTGCGGCTGGTCGGCGGCCGCGCCCAGGCGACGATGCCGATCGACCTCGTAGTCCTGGTAGTTGCCCGCAAACCACTCGACGTGGCTGTCGCCCTCGAACGCCAGCATGTGGGTGGCGATGCGGTCCAGGAACCAGCGGTCGTGCGAGATGACGACCGCGCAGCCGGCGAAATTCAGCAGGGCCTCCTCGAGCGCGCGCAGCGTGTCGACGTCGAGGTCGTTCGTGGGCTCGTCGAGGAGCAGGAGGTTGCAGCCGCGCTGCAGGAGCTTCGCGAGGTGCACGCGGTTGCGCTGCCCGCCCGACAGCGTGCCGACCTTCTGCTGCTGGTCGCGCCCGCGGAAGTTGAACCACGAGACGTACGCGCGCGAGTTCACCGTCTTCCTGCCCAGCACGATTTCGTCCTCGCCGCCTGAGATCTCCTCCCAGACGGTCTTGTCGGCATTGAGCGCCTCACGCGACTGATCGACGTAGCCGATCTGGACGGTCTCGCCGATCGTCAGCGCGCCCGCGTCCGGTTGCTCGCTCCCGACCAGCATCCGGAACAGCGTCGTCTTGCCGGCGCCGTTCGGGCCGATGACCCCGACGATGCCGCCCCGGGGCAGCGTGAACGTCATGTCGTCCATCAGCAGCAGATCGCCGTAGCCCTTGCGCACGCCGCGCGCTTCGACGACGACGTCGCCCAGGCGCGGGCCGGGCGGAATGTAGATCTCGACGCGCTCGATCTTCTCGGCCGTGTCCTCGCTGAGGAGCTGTTCGTAGGCGTTCAGTCGGGCCTTGCCCTTGGCCTGGCGCGCGCGCGGGGACATCCGGATCCACTCGAGCTCGCGCTCGAGCGTGCGCTGGCGCTTCGTCTCCTGCTTCTCTTCGACGGCCAGCCGCTGCCGCTTCTGGTCGAGCCAGCCCGTGTAGTTGCCCTCCCAGGGATACGCGCGCGTGCGATCGAGCTCGAGGATCCACCCGGCGACGTTGTCGAGGAAGTAGCGGTCGTGCGTGATCGCGACGACGGTGCCCGGGTATTCCTTGAGGAAGTGCTCGAGCCATTCGACCGACTCCGCGTCGAGATGGTTCGTCGGCTCGTCGAGCAGGAGCAGATCCGGCGACTGCAGCAGGAGCCGGCAGAGCGCGACGCGTCGCCGCTCGCCACCCGAGAGCGTCGTGACGTCGGCGTCCGCCGGCGGCAGCCGCAGCGCGTCCATCGCGTGCTCGAGCTTCGAATCGAGATCCCACGCGCCCGCCGCCTCGATGGCGTCCTGCACGCGGGCCTGTTCCTCGAGGACCTTCTCCATGGCCTCGGGCGACAGCTCCTCCGCGAACTTCGCGTTGATCTCGTCGAAGCGCGTCAGAAGCGCGCGCACGCCGGCGACGCCCTCCTCGACGTTGCCGAGGACGTTCTTCGAGGCATCGAGCCGCGGCTCCTGGGCGAGGTAGCCGACCGAGTAACCCGACGACAGCGTCGCCTCGCCCTGGTACTCGGTCTCGATCCCCGCCATGATCTTGAGCAGCGTGGACTTGCCCGCGCCGTTCGCGCCAATGACGCCGATCTTCGCGCCGTAGAGAAACGAGAGCCAGATGTCCTGAAACACAACGGAGTCCGGCGGGTAGATCTTGCCGAGCCCCTTCATGGTGTAGATGAATTGCGACATACGAACGCTACATCATGACAGAAGGCGCTCCGAACTTCTAACTTCTGGCTTCCAACCTCTAACGTGATGGTCCCCTGGCGCCCCTGAGCGTCCTGACCGCCAGCCCGCCCAGCACCAGCACGGCAGCCCCGAGCGCCAGCCAGAGGACGACCTGATGCTGTTCCGTCCACGGCGCGGGGTTGGCGTACGTGGCGTTCTCCACCGCCGGGCCGAGTGAGACGCGGGAGGCCGACGCGACGAGCGCCGGATCGATCGACCGGGCCAGGTCGTACTGCGGCGCGGTCGCCCGGGCATTGCCGTAGAGCAGCCGATACGACTGCCCCGGCTCCTGGCGAAAGACGACGTGGCGCGGCGTCGTGTACAGCGTGGCGCCCAGCCCCACGAGCGGCGCGTCGCTGCGATTGTGCACCGTCACGCGCCAGTGCCCGGAGCCACGTTCGGGAAACTCGACGGCGAGCGAGGCCCGCGGCTTGCCGCCTTCCGTGGCGCGAACGATCTCGCCGGACGCCACGTACGACCATCGCTCTCCGTCGTCGCTCGCCTCGACGCTGACGGGACGATAGAACGCGTCCTGAGCGGCCTCGAATCGCACTTCGGAGATCGGAATCGCCGGCGACGCCGCGGTCCACACCGTCAGCGACCGATCGGACGGCGCCGCCGCGAGCGGGATGTCGGCCGGCACGCGCTCGGCCGCGGTGACGACTTCGCGCACGACGTCAGCTCCCGTGATGCGGTACGGCCGTGAGCCGTCGAGAATGCGGAGGCGCACGAACCGCGCGACGCTGTCGGGGTACGACACGGTCGTGCGATCGGGCAGCCCGGCCTGCTGGAGCCGGTAGATCGGCGCGCGCTCGCGGACGACCCGCCACGCCTGCCGGTCGTCGCTCACGGCGATTTCGACCCAGGTGAGGAGATCGTCCTGGCCCTCGATCCGGATCGTCGCGGCGTTGTGAACGCGGCCATCGCCGCCCAGGTCGAGCAGCGCCTGCGAGTATTGTCCGGCGACGACGCCGGGCTCGAGCAGGCGGGCTTCGCGCCGCTCCTCGGTCCGGCCCCCGAGCTGCGCGACAAGGACGTACGGCGTCTCCTGCCCGCGCGCATCGATCACGCGCACGTCGGACCAGCCGCTCGCGGCCCGGGAGGTCACGCTCGACGGCACAGCCACGTTGACCAGGCGAGACGCGTCAGCCGTCCCGGCGTCAATCGGCGCCGAATACTGCCAGTTCTTCCACGCGGCCGGCAGCTGCGCCATCGCCGCCGCGGCGGCGCCGACCACGACGAGCGCGCGCGCGGCGCGCGTCATGCGCCCTCTCCTTCGCGAGCGGCAGCGAGTCTGCGTTGATACAGGAACGACACGATGAGCAGGACGACGCCGAGGGCAACCGCAGAGAGCACACGATAGATCCCGCGCAGCTCGGAGAGATCCGCAAGAAAGACCTTGGCGGTCGTGATCCCGAACAGGGCCAGTCCCTGCCAGCGCAACAGCGCGCTCTTGAGGCGCACGCCCGCGGTCATGAGCACGCTGGCGTACACGATCCACAGGACCGAGACGGTCAGCCCTTCGGCCAGCGCCGTCTCGGGGCCGGGCAGGCCGGCGTCGCGCAGGTAGTACCAGAGCTGCGTTTCGCGCGTGAGGGCGGCGAGTATCAGGACGTTGGCGCCGACCGAGAGCACGCCGAACGGCCCGCGCTCACCCGGCAGGACGTCGCCCGCGTGCCGGCTCGCCAGCCAGAGCGACACCAACGCGGACGCCGCAGCCACCAACTGGACCACAAACCTCGAGTTCCAGAGCACCTCCTCGACGGGCAGCGGGAAGAGCGCGAGGCGCAGGCCGACGATGACGAACATGATGAATCCGGCCGCCCGCAGCGCCCACATCCGGACGCGGAACCCCGTCCACATCAGGACCGTAGCTTCGACCGCCCAGGCGACCGACGTCCATCGATCGGACAGCCGCATCGGAATCGCGATGGTGATGAGCGTGAGGGCGATGCCGCCGATGAGCAGGCGCGGCAGCGACTGCGCGCCGGCCTCGGCAGGCACCGCCTGCGCGACGACGAGGTGGAACGCGGCCAGCGCCAGAGTGGCCGCGGTGAGCAGCCACGGCTGATCCGGCCACATCATCGTGCGCAGCGCCAGCAGATAGAGCCCGACGTTCGCGAGCATCACCAGGCCGTGCTCGAGACGAAAGGCGCCGTGGCGACGGCTGCGAAGGACGGGCAGGACGGCGAAGAGAACAAAGAACATCGTCGCGAACAGCGTCGTCCGGCCGAACGCCGGGTCGAGATAGAACTCGTCGTACCAGGCCCAGAAGTAGATCTGCGTGAAGATGAACGCCGGGATCTCGAGGAAACGCCAGTCCCGCCTGTGCACGAGGACGAGCAGCGCGGCGTTCTGGACCGCCAGGTAGGTGAAGAGCGCGACCTCGGCGTCCTGCCCCGTCGACACCAGCGCAGGCGTGAGGAAGCCGCCGACGAGCGCGAGCACCGCGACGCGCTGCGAGTTGCGCCCGAGCGCGATCGCGATCATCGCGGCGGTGACCACCACCATCGCCCCAAATGCCGCGGCTGGCGATACCAGGTGGTAGTAGCTGCCCGCCGCCCAGAGCGACAGATAAAGGACGGCGGCGCCGAGGCCCGTGATGCCGTCGGCGAAATACACGAAGCCGCGCCCGAGGAACCACGACGCCGACGCGATGATGGCCGTGCCGAGCAGAATCCCGATCGCGACCTGTCCGAGCGGCCCGATCCAGTCGTTGTCGATCGCGGTCTTGAGGAAGAACGCGACGCCGACGGTGATGGCGAGCAAGCCGACGCGCTGGAGCCACTGACCGGCGATCGCCGTTTCCCAGTCGAAGCTCGCGCGGGCCGTCGCCGCCGTGCGCGGAACCGACGGAGCCTCGGCCGGCGGCGCGGGCGGCGATGGCGCGGGCGGAGCGGGCACAGACCTGACTGCGGTGGAAGGCAGCGGCGCCGCGGCCCCCGCGACGGACGTCTCGAGCGCCGGACCGCTCGACACCGGCGGACGCGTCTCCGCCAGACGCCGCGTCAGGTCCGCGACGGTCCGTTCCAGGTCACGGACGCGGACGAACGCGATGAGCGCGAAGATGGGACCGACGACGAGTGCAGCAACGGCCAGACCGAGGAGCAGGACGATCGCCGGGGCATCCGCCATGCTGGGCTCTGTGCCCGGCATTCTACACGCGTCGTGCGCACTTACTCGGCGCGAAATCCCGCGGGCTGGCGGACCGGGACCGCGGCCTTGGGCGGCTCGGGCGTGAAGTCCTCGCCGGGGTTGATGAAGCGGTCCTGCTCGAAGTTGTACTGCTTGTCGTAGAGCTGGCGGTAGCGGCCGCCGCGGGCGAGCAGCTGGTCGTGCGTGCCGCGCTCGACGATCTCCCCGCCCTCGAGCACGAGGATCTGATCGGCGCTGCGGATCGTCGACAGCCGGTGCGCGATGACGAACGTCGTGCGGCCGCGGCGGAGCGACCGCAGGCCGTCCTGAATCATCGCCTCGCTCTCGCTGTCGAGGCTCGACGTCGCTTCGTCGAGGAGTAGCACGCGCGGGTCTGCGAGAATCGCGCGCGCGATCGCCACGCGCTGCCGCTGGCCGCCCGACAGGCGCACGCCGCGCTCGCCGACGACGGTGTCGTACTTCTTCTCGAATCCGTCGATGAACTCGTCGGCGTGCGCGATCCGGCTCACGCGCTCGATGTCGGCGCGGGTCGCGTGCGGCGTGCCGTACGAGATGTTCTCGGCGACCGTGCCGTCGAACAGGAAGTTGTCCTGCAGTACCACGCCGAGATGCCGGCGGTAGTCGACCAGGCGCAGCGTCTCGAGGTTGCGATCGTCCACGCGGATGATGCCCTTCTGTGGACGATTGAACGCCATCACGAGGCTGATGAGCGTGCTCTTGCCGGATCCGGACGACCCGACGAGCGCCGTCGTGGTGCCCGCCGGCGCCTTGAAGCTGATGCCCTTCAGCACCGGCACGCCCGGGTTGTACTCGAACCACACGTCGTCGAACTCGATGTCGCCGCGAAGGTCGTCGAGCGCGAGCCGCGACGCGTCCTCGGCGTCCTCGCGGCCCGTGCTCAGGATTTCGTGGATCCGATCGAGGCCGGCAAACGCCTCGGTGATCTGCGTGCCGATCGACGCGATCTGGATGATCGGCATGGCGAGCAGCCCCGTGTAGAGGAGGTACTGGAGCAGCGCGCCGAGCGTCATCGTGCCATTCACGAGGTCGTGCCCGCCGACAACAAGAATGACGATCGAGATCGCGCCGATGACCACGCTTGAAAACGACGTCGTCGCCGAGATCCCCGTCATCGACCTGGCGATGTTGCGGAACAGCCTGTGGGCGCCCTTGGTGAAGACCAGGTCCTCGCGCCGCTCCGCCGTGTAGGTCTTGACGACGCGCACGCCGCCGAGCGCCTGGTTGAGCCGGCCGGTGACCTCCGCCGTGATCTTGCCGCGCTCGCGGAACAGCGGCCGCAGCGTCTTGAACGCGTAGCTCATCGCGCCGCCAAACGCCGCGAGCACCACGACGATCGCCACGGTGAGGCGCCAGTTGAGGTAGACCAGCAGCCCGAGCGCGACGATCGCCGTCAGGATGCTGCCGATGAGCTGCACGAGCCCCGTCCCGACGAGGTTGCGGATGCCCTCGGCGTCGTTCATGATGCGCGAAATCAGGACGCCCGTCTGCGTCGTGTCGAAGTAGCGCACGGGCAGGCGCATGACGTGCTCTTCCACGCGGCGCCGCATATCGGTGATCGCCTTCTGCGCGGCGACGCCGAGAATCTGCGAGAGGCCGAACGAGGAGGCGGCCTGGAGCAGGGCCGCGCCGGCCGCGATCCACGCGAGTACCGGGAGCAGGTCCAGCCGTTTCTTGCCGACGACATCATCGACGAGGTAGCGCGAGAGGGTCGGCAGGACGAGCCCGGCGCCCGTGTTGATGAGCATCAGCACGAGCCCGGCGCCGAGCCGCCACCGCCGCGCCCAGATGAGCGCGCGCGCCTCCTGCCAGGCGGCGGACCATTGGATCTTCTTTTTTGTCTGCGGCGGATCAGCCATGCGTGGAGACAGCCGGAGGGTCCGGACCCTTCAAGAATACACGCCGGCCGCCCGACCCCGCATCACCCGGACGGGGAGGGACGCCCACGGTCCACGGGACTATTTCGGCAGCTGGATGCGCAGCTCTCCGACGACGGCCCGGCGAATGACGTCGCCGAAGATGTGCTGCTGGATCTGCTGGTTGAACAGATTCGTGACTTTGAGCACCGGCGAGACGCGGCCGTTGGCGAAGCGGGCGCCGATGTTGAGATTCACCATCGTGTAGGCGTCGGTCCAGCCGTGGTAGTCGGCGTCGAGGACGTCCTGCCAGAACGCGCGGTCGACGTAGCTGACCGTGAAGCTGCCGAACCCGCGCGGCGTGTCGCACGCGATGCCGAAGTTGAAGCGGTTGTGCGGCGGCTGGTTGACCTCGCTCAGATCGAAGTCCACGTCCGGCGTCGCCTGGTAGGAGTAGTTGACGAACGCAGTCACGCTTTTCGTGATCGCGCCCTGGACGCCGAGCTCGATGCCCTTGTCCACCTCGCGGCCGAAGTTCTCGTAGGAGAACTCCGACGGCAGCCGCACGCCCTGGGCGTACGCCGCGCCGTAGATCGCGGCGCCGGGAATCGTCCCGAGCCCGGGAATCGTGAGGGCCGGGAAATCCGGCGGGGGCGGCGCCTGGGGGTACGTGCCGACCTGCGTGAACAGGATCTGGTTCTTCAGGTGGTTGTAGTAATACGCGATGCTCACGAGCGCCCGGTCGCGCACGTTGCCGGTGTAGCCGACCTCGAACGCATCGAGCGTCTCCTCCTGCAGGTCGGGATTGCCGGTCGACTGAATCGGCAGCAGGTAGAGGGTCGACCCGTACGCGGGATGGAACAGCGACATCTGGATCGGCTTCGCGATCTGGACGTCGAGGAAGTTGTTGATCGCGGACGGCGCGCGGTAGGCGCGGTTGTAGGACACGCGGAACGTGTTGTTCTGGTCGGGGTGCAGGACGAGCGCGACACGCGGCGAGAACACCGCGCCGCTGATCGACGAGAACTTGTCGAGCCGCGCGCCCACCGAGGCCCGCACCTTGTCGTTCATGAAGATCTCGTCCTGCAGGTACGCCCCGCCGTCGGTGCGGTTGTCGGCGTTGGGCGCGATCGACAGATCGAACGTGTTGTAGCGGATGTTGCCGCCGTAGGTGAGTGCGTTGCGCTTGCCGACGGCCGTGACGTTGCCGACCTCGACGTCGAACGTGTTCGTGACGAAGCTGAACGTGATCGGCTGCCCCTGCGCATCGGTCGTCAGGAGCTGATCGGCGTTGCCGTTGAGGTGGTTCAGGAAGACCTGCAGCTTGAACGCCTTCTTCGTGTAGTCGAGCTTGCCGTAGTCCTGGTACGCGCCGCTGTTGATGTCGAACGGCCCGATGCCCGACTGCATGATGCCCGACGTGCCCGCGACGCCGCCCGACATCGACACGTGGCCGCCGTCCTTCTCGTCGTAGTCGACGCGCGCGTCGAATTTCGGCTGCGTCGTGCCGGTGTTGTTGTAGGGCGGATACGGCACGGGCTTCCCGCTGACGTTCGGCACGAGGCCCGTGGGCCGGCCGTACGGGTCGGACGTGTACGTGCCCGCGGACACCTTGTAGGCCCACCGATCGTTGACCGCCTGGGCGTGCGTGATGTTGATGTTGAACAGCGAGCCGGCGGTCGCGCCGTTGTTGTCGAAGTCCCGGCCGAAGCCGCCGCCCCCAATCGTCAGGCTGGTGCCGGGCATCTCGCGCGGCGTCTTCGTGATGACGTTGATCACGCCGTCGAGCGCGTTCGCACCCCACACGGCCGACGCCGGACCGCGGATGACTTCAATCCGCTTGATCTCGTTCATGTTCACGGGCATGAAGTCCCACATGACGAACCCGAAGAAATCCTGGTAGAGGCTGCGGCCGTCGAGCACCGCGAGCTGCGACGTCGCCAGCGAGCTCGTCGCCGCGCGGCTCGTGACGTTCACGTCGCGCGCCGACATCTGCGACACGTTCACGCCCGGCACCATCCGCAGGATGTCGCCGTAGTTGTTCGACGGCGACACGTTCAGGGCCTTCTCGCCGATCACCGTGATCGTCGCCGGCGCATCGATCAGCTGCTGCTCCGTCTTCGACGCCGAGACGACGACGGTCTCCTTGTACGAAACGTCCTGCTTCGGCTCGTCGGGCTTCGGCGGCGCGGGCTTCTGCGGGTCGGGCTTCTGGCTGGACTGGCTCGACGAGGTCGCGGCCCCTTGCGTCTGGCTGGCGCGCGCGCCCGGCGCGACCGCCAGCAAGAGTGTGACCCCGACGACCACGGGGCGAATGGCGTGCATGGGACCTCCAGAAGCCGGAGCGAACGCGGTGCAGTTGTTCGCGGGCCGAATGGCGCCCTATCATAAGCGATTCGCAAACGTGTGACGCGCTCCCCGAAGCCTCGCACTCACGAACGTTCGCGTCCGGTCACCCGGACAGACTGGGCGGACCTCCCGGACGAGGCGCTGCTCGACGTGCGCTTCTGCGAGCTCGGACTCACGATCGAGGGCAGCTGGCTCGAGCCGCGCATCGCCCAGCTGCACGGCGAGCTCGCCGCGCGCGGACTCGCCTTCCAGCCGCACTTCTGGCTCTCGTCTGAATGGTTCTGTCCCGACGGCGTGCCCGGGGTCGCGATTCCGTTCTACCTCGCGCACCCGCGGCTCATGCGGCTCGAGAACGCGCAGATGCTGGAAGTCGAGGGCGGCACGCCCGAGTGGTGCATGAAGATCCTGCGTCACGAAGCCGGGCACGCGTTCGACAACGCCTACGACCTGCGGCGGCGCCGCAAGCGCACCGAGCTCTTCGGCCGGCCGTCCACGCCGTACCCCGACTTCTATCTGCCGAAGGCGTACTCGAAGAGCTTCGTGCTCCACCTCGACTCGTGGTACGCGCAAAGCCATCCCGACGAGGATTTCGCCGAAACGTTCGCCGTCTGGCTGACACCGGACAGCGACTGGCGGAGGCGCTACGCCGATTGGCGGGCGCTGCGGAAGCTTGAGTACCTCGACGAGCTGATGACGAGCCTCGCGGGCGCCGCGCCGATCGTGCGGTCGCGGCGACGCGTCGAGCCGCTCGAGCGGCTGCGCACGACGCTCCGCCGTCACTACAAGAAGAAGCGCGAGCACTACGGCCTCGAGCACCCCAACTTCTACGACCGCGACCTCCGGCGTCTGTTCTCCGACGCGCCCGAGTACCGCCCGCACCGCAAAGCCTCGCGCTTCATCCATGGCGTCCGCCGCGACGTGCGCCGCCTCGTCGCCGAGTGGACCGGGTCGTATCAATACACGATCGATCAGGTCATCGAAGCGATGATCGCGCGCGCGAACGAGCTGAACCTGCGCCTGAAGTATCCCGAAGACCGCACCAAGCTCGATTTCACGATGCTCGTCACGGTGCAGACGATGAACCATCTGCATTCCGGACGGCATCGCGTCGCGCTGTAAGTGGTGCCGCGGACTATACTCGTCGGATGACCGCCAGGCCTTTCGCGCTCGCCGTGGCCGTGCTCTGTGCCGCCGCGGGCGCGCTCGCTCAATCGTCCTCCCCCGCGTGGCTCGAGCCGTACCGCCCGATCGCGCAGCGCATCATCCAGCAGTCGGAGTCGAGCGACTTCGCCTGGCGGCGCCTCGCCGAGCTGACCGACACGTTCGGCAATCGCCTCTCGGGCTCCGAGACGCTCGAGCAGGCGATCGACTGGGCCGTGGCGGCGATGAAGGCCGACGGACTCGAGAACGTGCGCAAGGAGCCCGCGATGGTGCCCAAGTGGGTGCGCGGGCGCGAGAGCCTCGACCTCGTCCTGCCGGTGAAGCAGCCGCTGGTCATGCTGGGCCTCGGCGACTCCGTCGGCACCCCCGCCGGCGGCATCGAGGCCGACGTCGTCATCGTCAAGAGCTTCGACGACCTGGACCGGCGCGGCGCCGAGGTCAAGGGCAAGATCGTGCTCTTCAACGCGCCCTTCACCGACTACGGTCAGACGCGGCCGTACCGATCGGACGGCCCGTCGCGCGCAGCCAAGCTCGGCGCACTCGCGACCCTCGTGCGGTCGGTCGGTCCGGCGGGGCTTCGGACGCCGCACACGGGCGGGCTGACGTACACCGGCGACGCGCCGAAGATTCCCGCGGCAGCCATCCCAACCGAGGACGCCGACCGCTTCCAGCGGCTCGCGGACCGCGGCGTGCGCGTGCGCGTCAAGCTGAGCATGGAAGCGCACTTCGACCCCGACGCGCAGTCCTACAACGTCGTCGGCGAGCTGCGCGGACGCGAGCTGCCGAACGAGATCCTCGTCATGGGCGGCCACTTCGACTCGTGGGACGTCGGCGCGGGGGCCAGCGACGACGGCGGCGGGTGCATCGTCACGTGGGAGGCGCTGCGGCTGATGAAGCAGCTGAACCTCCGGCCGCGGCGTACCGTGCGCGTCGTGCTCTTCGTCAACGAGGAGAACGGCACGCGCGGCGGCAACGCGTATCGCGACACCCATCAAGCCGAGCTCGGCAATCACGTCGTGTTGCTCGAGTCGGACGGGGGCGTGTTCGACCCCGCGGGATTCGGCTTCTCAGGCCCGGAGGCCGCCAAGCCGACCCTGGCCGCGATCGCGAGTCTGCTCGGTTCGATCGGATCCGCTGACGTGACGTCGGGCGGCGGCGGCACGGACATCGAACCTGCGGCGACTGCCGGCAAGATTCCGATGATCGAGCACCGCACGAACGGCGAGTATTTCCTGATTCATCACACGCAGGCGGACACGATCGCCCGCATCACGCCCAAGCAGATGTCGGACAACTCGGCGGCCATTGCGGTGCTCATGTACACGATCGCGGATTTGCCGTGGAGGCTCGGGGCGGAGAAGTAGGAAGTGAGAAGGCAGAAGGCAGAAATCAGAAGGCAGAAGTTTGGTGTGAGCACCTGACGGTCCGAAACTTCTCACTTCTGGCTTGTCCCTTCCTACTTGATCGTATACACGAGATATTCGGCCCGCCGTCGCTCCTGGGCATCTGGCGCGATCGTGTCCAGGTTCGCGACCGGCAGCATCGACAGGACGACGATGCGCTTGCCGGGCAGGCGGCGACGGGCGCGCTCGGCCGTGCCCTCGCCAAAATCGGAGTGAAACGCGCCGTTGAAGTGGATGACGAGCGGCGGCTTGCCCCCGGCGGCGCCCGCCGCATACGCCAGCGCGATCGACTCGCCCATCGTCTCGTCCTTGAGGCACTGCGCGAAGTAGAAGCGCTCGAGCGTCTGACGGGCTGACGCCACGGCGGTCGTGTCCGTCGCACCGCCGGCCGGGTGGTCGCCCATCGCCTCGCCGAACCGCTTGAAGTAGTCGTCGTCGAGCGGGCACTGCAGATCCTTGGCGAACCACTGGCGCTCCTCGCTGGTCTTCGACGACAACACGTCGAGACCGCCCCTCGAGACCTCGGTCGCGAGATTCCGTGGCACGTTCGAGGCGATGATCGGCCAGTTCTTCTCGATGGCGAAGTCAACGAGCGGCTTGTAGTCGGTGACGTACCGCGGCCACGGCCGGCCGACCTGCAGGAAGTCCGCCTCGCTCGTGTGCCCCATCGAGAAGTGATCGAGCGGCTCCTGCACGTCGCGCTCGAACATCTCCATGGCGACAATGGCATCGGGGCGGCGGCGGGCGACGCCTGCGAGCACCGCCAGCTCGAGCCGGTGGGTGTTGGGATCGTCGTGCTGCTCGCCAACGAAGACGACGTCCGCCCGCGCGATGTCCGCGACCATCGCTTCGAAGTCGGTGAGCGCTCCGCGCCCGCTGTCGAACACGCGGACGGGCACGTAGCCCGTTTGCGCCACGAGCCCTCCAGACAGCCATAGAATCGCGACGCCGATCAGCCACCCGCGCCTGGTCACGTCAGGTCTCCGCCTTTCATGCTTCGTCTCCCGGCGCACCGTGCAGCTGAATGGGCTGGCCCTTGCCACGGACGCGAATGTTGATCATCTCGACGAACACCGAGAAGCCCATCGCGAAGTAGATGTAGCGCTTGTCCATGTGCTGGCCGAGGCCCTCGGCGACGAGCGAGATGCCGATGAGCAGCAGGAACGACAGCGCCAGGATCTTGATCGTGGGATGCGTCTCGACGAACGCGCTGATGGGCTCCGTCGCGAGCATCATGACCAGGACGGCGAGCACGATGGCCGTCACCATGACCCAGAGCACGTTGGCCATCCCGACGGCCGTGATCACCGAGTCGAGCGAGAAGACGATGTCGAGGATCATCACCTGCACGATCACGCTGCCGAAGGAGGCCGCGCGGCGCGTCGTACTGTGAGCCGCGCCTTCAAGCTTGTCGTGAATCTCGTACGTGGCCTTGGCCAGCAGGAACAGACCGCCGCCAATCAGGATGACGTCGCGTCCGGAGATCCCGCGGCCGAGAATCGTGACGAACGGCTCGGTCAGGCCGGCCAGCCAGCTGATCGACAGGAGCAGCAGGATGCGCGTCAGCATCGCGCCGAGCAGACCGATGCGCCGCGCGCGCTTCTGCACGGCCCGCGGGAGCTTCGACGAGAGGATCGAGATGAAGATGATGTTGTCGACGCCGAGAACGATCTCGAGGACCGTCAGCGTGACGAGGGCGGCCAGAAGCTCAGTCATCGATTGGGGTTCCTGGGGGGTCCCGCGGGGTTCCTAGGAGGTTCCTCGGGGCTTCCCGGAGGTTCGCTGGAATCGCACCTGGAGCTCGGCCCATCCGCTCTCCTCGAAGTATTCCACGCGCAGGCGGTGCCGCCCGCCGGCGATCGGCGCGCGGTCGAGCACCGATTCGTGCACGGACCAGCGGTCGACGACGAGTCTGTCGTCCACCCACACGCGGACGCCGTCGTCGCTGATGACCATCAGATCGAAGGCGCCCGAGGGCAGCGTCACCGAGCCTTCAGCGCGAAGGGCGACGTGGTCGCGCGGCAGGCCGGGGCCAAGAACGCCGCCAGTGACGAAATCAAGGTGCGCGAGTGTGTCGGTTCTAATCGGCGCCTCGCTCAAGTGCGCGGCGAACTTGTCCGTGGCGGTCACCGGATCGGTCGCCGTGTCGAACGACCAGTACTTCGCCGTCCACTCAACGGGCGGATCGAGCACGCTGAAGGCCACCGGCACGGGCTTGCCGGCGGCGTACTTCTGGCCGCGCGGCGTCACGACCTCGGCGCCCTTGTACTCGAGCGCGAGCTCGAGGTCGCCTGAGACCGCGGGCGTGACCGAGATTTCGCCCGGCACGTCGCCAGCACGGGTGCCCGCCGTGCCACCGGCAATGGACCTGAGCGTCCACTTCCCCGCCGGACCAAGCACGCGCAGCTTGAGTGGCCGGTCCGTCAGTTTGCCCACGGGCCAAATCTTCGGCGACAGGTAGTCATACGGGCCCCACGCGTCCACGATGATCGTGTCGCGGCCGCGACGGGCGTTGTCAGGGAGCATCGCGTTCATGCCGCCGGGAAGAGGCAGCGGCGTACTCACGAAGCGGTCCGGCTGGGCGCCATCGGTGCGCTCGCGCAGATCGACAACGTCAAGGCCCGCACGCACGGGCTGCGTGACATTCTGCATTTCATTTGAAGCCAGGACGAGACCGTGCGTCTGGGCCACATCGAGCGCCGCGCCCACTCCGACAAACGCGTTTGCACCGATCCAGTAGTCACGGCTCGCCGTGTCGCGAGCCTTCGGATAGCCCCACGTCGGGTCCTGATTCGGATTGGCCCAGAGATGGACCGCAACCGGATCCCCCTTGAACGTGTTGTATTGGATCGTGATGTTCTGGCCGTGCTCGATCGAAATGTCCTCACTGTTGCCTGCGAACGAATTTCTCGCTATCAGCGACTCATAGCTGTAGCCACCCCAGATCCCGTGCCAGCAGTCTTCAATGCGGTTGCCAACGATGGCGTTCCGACTGAAGGTGGCCTCAATGCCGTTCGCGACGGCGTGACTGACATCGTTGTCTAGAAACACGTTGTCGTTCGCCCCGCCCTGCCCCGTGTCCATCGTGGACTGCCCGGCCCATAGGAACACGCCGTCGCCGCCGTGCGTGATCGAGTTGTAGGCGACGATGTTGTTGCTGGTCTGCTCGAACATCAGCAGACCGGCGGAGTCCTGGCCGCGGTTGTAGAAGCCGTGGCTGTAGCCGCGCACGTCGTAATCGAGCCGGTTGTGCATGATGCGGCTGTCGGTCGTGCGGTACATGCCGATGCCGAGCCCCGACATCCACGAGAACGTGTCGTTCCACACCTTCGCGCGCGCCGACTTCGTGATGAGCAGACCGTTCTGCCCCTGCACCGCGCGGTTGTTGTCGATCTCCGCATCGTCCGACCCGGCGAGATAGATCGCTGCGCCGTAGCGCAGCCACTCGTCCTGCTCGTTGTGGTGGTAAGTGAGCCAGTCGACGAGGCTTTCGTGCTCGATGCCGCTCAAAAGGCGCGGCTTCCAGTTGTAGCTGAAGTCGCCGCCGGTCACGTGCAGCGCGGGCGCGCGGCGCGCGAGGAGCGC
>DATIWF010000120.1:0-27836 GCA_035519535.1 Vicinamibacterales bacterium
CTCGACGTGATCGAAGGCCCGCTCATGGACGGGATGAAGACGGTGGGCGACCTGTTTGGCGCCGGCAAGATGTTTCTGCCGCAGGTCGTGAAGAGCGCGCGTGCCATGAAGCGCGCCGTCGCCTACCTCGAGCCGTTCATGGAAGCGGAGAAGCGCGCCGCCGGCACGCTCGGCCGGCCGCAGGGCCGCGTGCTCCTGGCCACGGTGAAAGGCGACGTCCACGACATCGGCAAGAACATCGTCGGCGTCGTGCTCGGGTGCAACAACTACGACGTCGTCGATCTGGGCGTGATGGTGTCGTGCGAGCGCATTCTCGACGAAGCCGCCGCACGCAGCGCCGACGTCATCGGCCTGAGCGGCCTGATCACGCCGTCGCTCGACGAGATGGTCTACGTCGCGAAGGAGATGACGCGCCGGGGGCTGACGACGCCCCTGCTGATCGGCGGCGCGACGACGAGCCGGCAGCACACGGCCGTCAAGATTGCGCCGGAGTACACCGGCGCGACGGTCCACGTGCTCGACGCGTCGCGCGCGGTGGACGTCGTGTCGAGCCTCCTGAGCGACCGGCAGCGCGACGCGTTCGTCGCAGCGGTCAACAAAGAGCAGGAATCGCTGCGCGAGAAGTACGGCGCGAAACGCGAGAAAACGCTGCTGACGCTCGCCGACGCACGAAAGAACCACCTGAAGACCGACTGGGACAACCTCGACATCGCGGCGCCGTGGTTCGTCGGCCGGCGCGTGGTGGCGCCGGCGCTCGACGAGATCGTTCCCTACATCGACTGGACCTTCTTCTTCACGGCGTGGGATCTCAAAGGGCGCTTTCCGGCGATCCTCGACCATCCCGAGTACGGCGGGGCCGCGCGCGAGCTCTACGACCACGCGCAGGCGCTGCTGGCGCGCATCGTGAAGGAGAAGCGGATCACGGCCCGCGGCGTGTACGGCTTCTGGCCGGCGAACAGCGTGTGTGACGACGTCGTGGTGTACAAGGACGACGCGCGTCGCGTGGAGCTCGGACGCTTCCACATGCTGCGCCAGCAGGAGCCGATCGCCGACGGGCGGCCGAACCGGTCGCTCGCGGATTTCATCGCGCCGCGTGAATCGCTCGTGCCCGATTACGTCGGGCTGTTCGCGGTCACGGCCGGCATCGGCGCGGACGCGCTGGCCCGCGAGTACGAAGCTCAGCACGACGACTACAACGCGATCGTGGTCAAGGCGCTCGCGGACCGCCTGGCCGAGGCGTTCGCCGAGTTCCTCCACGCGCAGGCCCGGCGCGACTGGGGGTACGGCGCCAGGGAGCAGCTGACCGCCGACGATCTGATCGCCGAGAGGTACCGCGGGATCCGCCCGGCCTTCGGATATCCTGCGTGTCCGGATCACAGCGAGAAGACAACGCTCTTCCGCCTGCTCGACGCGCCGGCGATCGGCATGACGCTTACCGAATCGTTCGCGATGCTGCCGCCCGCGTCCGTGAGCGGCCTGTACTTCAGCCACCCGCAGGCGAAGTACTTCAACGTCGGACGCATCGGCCGCGACCAGCTCGAGGACTACGCGGCACGCAAGGGCGTGAGCGTCGAACAGGCCGAGAAGTGGCTCGGTCCGAATCTCTGGTAGATGCCGGTCACGCCCGCGCACACGGTCGTTGCATGGCCACTGAAGAAGATCGCGCCGGCGCTGCCGCTGTCGGCGCTGGTCATCGGCACGATGTCGCCGGACTACGAGTACTTCCTTCGCTTGGCGCCGATCGCCCGCGTCGCGCACCAGCCTGCGGGCGTGATCTTCTTCTGCCTTCCGGTCTCGATGCTGGCGTGGGTCGTCTTCCGGCGTCTGGTGCGTCCGGCGCTCGTCGATCTGTTCCCGCCCGGCCTGGCGCGCGCGCTCGGTTCGCCCTCAACGTCCTGGCCGCTCGCGCTTGCGGCGGCGGCGCTCGGCGCCGTCAGCCACGTCGCGTGGGACGGCTTCACGCATCAGAACGACTGGGCGGTGCGCGCGCTGCCGGCGTTGCGGACGCAGCCGCTCCCTGACCTGGTGCCGCTGCCCTGGTACAAACTGCTGCAGCATGCCAGTTCGGCCGTCGGGCTGATCCTGCTCGCGTCCTGGGTAGCCGCGTGGATTCGCGCGACGCCGCCGGAGGCGCGCGCCTGGGCGGCCGGCCAGCGCCGGCGGACGGTGCGCGTCGTTTCAACGATCCTCGGTGTCAGCGCAGCGTGCGGAGTGGCCGACAGCCTGATGGGCTCGTCATCCGTCCTGCAGGTGGCGGTCGGGCGCGCCGCCGTGGGCGCGATGGTCGGCTGTTGCCTGTCGGTGCTGGTCTACGCGCTGATGCGCGTCCGCGCCTGAGGCGGCGACGCCGCTAGCGCCGCGCGCGCCTCGCCCGGAAGCAGCGGGCGGCGTGATCGTCCACCAGCCCCACGGCCTGCATGAAGGCGTAGCAGATGGTCGATCCGACGAACGTGAACCCGCGCTGCTTCAGCTCGCGGCTCATGGCGTCGGACTCGGGCGTCGTGGCCTGAACGTCCTTTGTCGATCGCGGGCGGTTGATTTTCGGCCGCCCGTCCACGAACCGCCACACGAACGCGTCGAACGACCCGAATTCCTC
This sequence comes from Vicinamibacterales bacterium, assembly GCA_035519535.1. GTDB lineage: Bacteria > Acidobacteriota > Vicinamibacteria > Vicinamibacterales > SCN-69-37 > DATEGZ01. The sequence goes on from DATIWF010000120.1 coordinate 2,597, forward strand.
CTGCACCGCCAGGAACGCGCGGGCGTTCCGGACCGCGCCGTCGATCTTCAGGCGGTTGCGAACGATGCCCTCGTCTCGGAGGAGCGCGCGTCGCCTGGCGCCGTCGTAGCGCGCGACCTTGCGCGGGTCGAACCGGGCGAAGGCGCGGCGGTAAGCGTCGCGCTTGCGCAGAATCGTGCTCCAGCTGAGCCCTGCCTGCGCGCCCTCGAGGATGAGCATCTCGAACAGATGGCGGTCGTCGTGCGACGGCACGCCCCACTCGTCGTCGTGGTAGCGAATCATCTGCGGATCGCTTCCGGCCCAACTGCAGCGAGTCACTGCCATTGAAGATGGGATTTGGAAATGCGGAGTGCCGACAATCCTCAACCAATCTTCATTGATGCGATCCTGAAATTCTGCGCTGCCTTATTTCATTGATTTGTCGCGAATCGCCTTGAACTCGTTGCCCGGTTTCCATTCGGGGAACTTGTCGGCGTTCGCCACGCGATACCCGATCGCGAAGAACAGCTTGCCGTCCTCGGCGGCGCCGGAGAGATCCCACCAGTCCTGCACCTGGTCCGACGGCTGGTGGTAGAACTTCGTCGTCCACTCGTCGCGCTTTTCCTGGCCGTAGCCCGGCGGCTTGCCGATGAAATCCACGCCCGAGTCGGGGTCGAGCGCGGGGATGCCGACCTTGGCGAAGTTGAAGTGGTCCGATCGGTAGTAGAAGCCCTTCTCGGGCTCGGAATCCGGCCGCAGCGTCCGACCCTGCTCGGCGGCGGCATCGCGCGCGTAGTCGTCCAGATCCGACGCGCCCAGCCCGACGATCGTCACGTCCTTCGTCCGCCCCCAGACGTTGATCTCATCCACGTTGATATTGGCCAGGATCTTCGTCACCGGATACGGCGGGAACTTGGCGAAGTATTCCGAGCCCAGCAGGCCCTGTTCCTCGGACGTGACGGCCACGAGAAGAATCGATCGCTTCGGCGCGGGCGTGACCTTCTTGAACTCGCGGGCCAGCTCGAGCACCATCGCCGTGCCGCTCGCGTTGTCGCGCGCGCCATTGTAGATGCTGTCGCCGTTGACCGGCGTGCCGATCCCGAAGTGGTCCCAGTGCGCGGAATACACGACGTACTCGTTCTGGAGCGCCGGGTCGCTCCCGGGGATCTTCGCGACGATGTTCTGAGAGTCCACGGTCTTGAGCGTCTGCTTGAACGACATCGAGCCCGAGAGCTTCAACGGGACGGGCTTGAACGCGCGCGTGGCGGCGACGGCTTTTTCCTTCTGGTAGTCGAGCCCGGCCAGCTTGAACAGCTTCGTCGCGGCGTCGAGCGAGATCCAGCCCTGGATCGCCGCGCGCCCCATGTTCTTGTCGGGCGTGACAAGATCGAACCGTTCGCCGCCGAAGCCCTGCACGACGTTCCACGGATATCCGGCCGGCGCGGTCTCGTGGACGATGAGCACGGCCGCCGCGCCCATCTCGGCGGCCTTCTCGTACTTGTATGTCCAGCGGCCGTAGTAGGTCATCGCCGTGCCGCCGAACGTCTTCGGGTCGAGGCCGCCCGGGGCGTTCGGATCGGACACGGGGGGATCGTTGACGAGCACGAGGATCGTCTTGCCCTTGACGTCGACGCCCTTGAAGTCGTCCCAGTCGAACTCGGGGGCCTGCACGCCATAGCCGACGAAGACGACGTCCGCGTCCTTGACCGCGATCGCCTCCGTCACGTGCTGGCTGAACGCGACGACGTCCCGCTGCGGCGTGAGCGAGAGCGACTGACCGCCCTTCTTGAACACGAACGGCGACTGATCCCTGGCGGTGATGCTGACGAGCGGCACCTTCTGCGACCACGAGCCGTCCGGGTTGCCGGGCACCGCGCCGGCGGCCTTGAATTGATCGATCAGATACTGCGCCGTCAGCTGCTCGCCTTTCGTGCCCGGCAGCCGGCCCTCGAACTCATCGGAGGACAGCTTCTTCGTGTCCGCGAGGATGGCGCCCGTGTTGATGTCCGGCATTTCAGCGAGCGTCAGCGGGTGGGGCGGCGCGGACGAACAGGCGGCGGACAGGACGACGAGCAGGACGGAGAGGCGCGCATGCCGGGTCGACATGCGGATAAATCTATACCGATCGCTGGGCCAGCGTCCTCACCGCCTGGACCATCGACATGAGCCCGAGGCCTTTGCCCATCGAGATGTTCTGGCGGAAGATCTGCTCGACGATGTCCGGGGTGACGGTCGCGATCTCCGCGGGCGTGAGGCCCGAGAGCGAGCGGTCGAGGATCGTCGCGAGTGCCCTGGCCGAAATCCCTGCCGGGCTCTCGACGGCGAAGTACAGCTTCAGGGTGCCGTCCGGTTGTTTCATGGCCCAGACGTACGCGTCCGACTCGCACTGCGGGACCTGGTGGTCCTTCGAAAACGGCCGCACCGCGACCGACGCCGGGACCTCCTTGAACTGATCCGCGTAGTCGAGGAGCAGGTTCGTGCGGTCGGCAGGATCGGGGAACTCGGCGAACGTGTCGAGCACGAGTTGTAACCGAGGAGGCAATGACATGGAAGGTGACTTCCCGACTCCGAGGTCACCTCTCGATCGGCAGTCCCACCGAATTCCCCCACTCCGTCCAGGAGCCGTCGTAGTTCTTGACGTTCTTGAAGCCGAGCAGGTATTTCAGCACGAACCACGTGTGGCTGCTGCGCTCGCCGATGCGGCAATAGGCGATCGTCGGTTTGTCCTTCTTGAGCTTGTTGGCGGAGATGTAGATCTCGGCGAGTCCGGCGGCGTCCTTGAACGTGCCGTCTTCCGGATTGATCGCGCGCGCCCAGGGAATGCTCTTCGCGCCCGGGATGTGACCGCCGCGCAGCGCGCCCTCGTTCGGATAGTCCGCCATGTGCAGGCGCGTGCCCGCGTATTCCTCCGGGCTCCGAACGTCCACGAGCTGGCCCTTGGACGTGACGTGCGCGAGCACCTGCTGCCGGAAGGCGCGAATGGGCGCGTCCTTGCGCTCGGCCGCCTTGTATTTCGTCGCCGGATACGTGGGCACGTCGCGCGTCATGACGCGGCCCTCCTTCGACCACTTCAGCCGGCCGCCGTCCATGATCTTCGCATTCGTGTGGCCGAAGAGCTGAAACACCCAGTACGCATAGCACGCCCACCAGTTGTTCTTGTCGCCGTAGAAGACCACCGTCGTCTTCGGCGTCGCGCCGATGCGCGACATCAGCGCCTCGAACGCCTTGCGCGTGATGTAGTCGCGCTTGATCGGATCGTTCAAGTCCGTCGTCCAGTCGACCTGAACCGCGCCGGGGATGTGGCCGGCCGGGTAGAGCAGGGCGTCCTCGTTCGATTCGACGACGCGAATGGAGGGGTCGTGCAGATGCTCGGCCACCCAGTCGGTGGAGACGAGCACGTTGGCGTTGGCGTAGCCGCGAGCTGCGATGTCGGTCATGACCTCATTATTACCATCAAACTGTCACCGGCCCGCGACCCGGCCGATAAGACGGCCGTACTACAATGTCCCCGTCCCAGCCAAGGAGTCGTCCCATGCGCCTGGTCGTGACGTGCTGTCTGGCGGCCGTCGTCGAGGTCGCGCTCGTCGCCCAAGTTCCACAGATTCCACGATCTGCCGAGAGCGCGCTGCGCAAGCTGCCGTCGCTCGACAGCCTGACGAAAGGCACACCGCCCCTCACGACCGAATTCGAGGACGCGCTCGGGCCCCTGGCCCTCCGCGCGGACACGTTCGGGCTCGTGCCGAAGAAGATGACGGATCTTCCGCGCGCGGCCGACGGCGGCTTCATGCTGAAGCCCGGGCTGTGGGAGAGCACGTTCCAGAGCTACTGTCTGGCGGTCGCCACCTACGCGCCCGGCGGCGGCGACGGCTACCTGTACGCGCCGCTCAAGGGATCGCGTGAGGACGCGATCGGCACGATTCTTCGCGGCACCGGGACGCACACCGAGATCCCGCAGGGCAAGATCCAGCTGCTGCTCTGGGCGATCATCGCGCGCTCGAAGGTCGCCGATCTGCCGCCCGACCAGCGTCAAGTCGCGACCACGCTCTTGACGCCCGAGCAGATCAAGAGCATCAACAGCGACGGCCTCGGCCTGATTCCGGTGTCCGAGCGCACGAAGCTGTTCGGCAGCCTCCCGGCGTCGGTTCGCAAGACGCTCGAGACGGAAGCCGACCTGCGCGATCGTCTCCAGCGCGCATCGTCGACGTACCAAGACATCCAGCGCGTCGCCGTGCTGGCGGGCGCGCCGCCGCCGGTGACCGGTCCGCACGCCTCGCGCGGCCAGTGGTCGCGGGCGCCGGGTGGCGGCTACCTCGTTCGATACTTCCCGGACGGCTTCAGCCGCACACGCGTGCAGGTGCTGATGCCCGAGCCCGTCCGCGTCAAGTTCGACAAGCTCAATCGCGTGGTGTTGATCGAAGACGCGCGCGGCGGGAAGACGGAGACGCAGTACGACGACTCGATTCCACCGCTCACGGTGCCGCAGGACAAAGCGCTGAAAGGCTACGCGTTCAAATTGATCCGGATCACCACCGTCCGGCCGTCCGGTCCGCCCGAGGTGCACGAAATCAAGGACAAGGGCTGGACGTTCGTGCAATCCACCGGCCGCCGCGGGCCGGTGGCGCTGCCGGCGATCTTCGAGGGTCCGAGGCCGACCGTGGTGCCCGCGCGCTGGCAGGACACCGGCAGCCGGTTCGATCATCTCCGCGAGCGCTACGAACAGGCGGAGGAGATCAAGGATCGCTACGACACCTACCGCGATGTCGCCGAGCACTTGCACGAACGCCCCTCCGCGGATTCAGTCGATCAGCTCGGGAATCTCGAGCACTATCGCGACGGGGCGCGTGCCGCCGCCGGCGACGACCTCAACGAGCAGCTGGAGTGGCTCCGCGATCACCAGCAGCGCGAGAACTCGGCCCTGGTCTACGCCCACAGCGTCATCTCATCGCTGCCGACGACCCCGACCGACGCGGACGGCAATCCGGTCGTCGATCCGCCGCCCCAACCGTCGGTGCCCATGTACCTGCCGCCGACGGGTGCAGCCGTGCCGGCGGGGCACTCCCATCAACGCCTCGGCATGTCATCGCGCAGCGGCGGGTAGGGCGTGCCGCGGGCGCTCGTCGTCCTCGCGCTTCTCGCCGCCCAGACCGCGCCGGCGCAGAAGTTCTTCGTGTCGCCGTACTCGCTCGACGAGATGCGGGGCAAGCAGGCGGTCGTGGCGACCGACGCCGGCACGTTCGTCATCCAGCTGCTGCCCGACGCCGCGCCGAACCATGTCGGGCACTTCATGAAGCTTGCGCGCGACGGAGCGTACGCGGGCACGATCTTTCACCGTGTCATCCGCTACGGGATCATCCAGGGCGGCGATCCGCTGTCCACCGATCCCTCGAAGACGGCGCTCTACGGCACCGGCGGGCTGAACGAACTCAAGGCCGAGATCAACACGGAGAAGCACACGGCGGGCGCGGTGTCGGCCGTACTTGCGCCCGGCAAGCCCGACAGCGCGGGCGCGCAGTTCTTTGTCTGTGCGACCGACCAGGCGGCGCTCGACGGCCAGTACACCGTCTTCGGCCGCGTCGTCGAGGGCCTGGACGTCGTGCAGAAGATTTCCGCGGCGGACGCCGACGCCGAGGGTCATCCGAAGACGCGCATCGCGATCAAGTCGGTGACGATTCGCGACACGCCGCCCGAGCCGTTCGTTCACGATTCGGCCGCCGACCTGGCGAGATACCGCGCGGTGATCGAGACGACCAAGGGCGCGTTCGAGCTGGAGTTTCTCGCCGACCGGGCGCCCGAGACCGTGCGCAACTTCCTGCGGCTCGCCGACGCGGGCGTCTTCGACGGCGTCGGCATCCATCGCGTCGTGCCGAACTTCGTGATCCAGACCGGGGCGCTGGCCTTTCGCGACACGCCGCTGACCGAGCGGCAGCAGAAGCTCGTCCACAACCTGCCGCCGGAGTTCAGCGACACGCCGAACGCGCCCGGCCTCGTCTCGATGGCGCGCGGGGACGACCCGGGCAGCGCGACGACGTCGTTTTTCATTTGTGTCGGCGAGTGCCACTCGCTCGACGGCAAGTACGCCGCGTTTGCCCGAGTGGCAAGCGGCATGGACGTGATCACCGCGATCGCGGCCGCGCCAGTCGACGGCGAAACGCCGAAAGAGCGGATCGTCGTCACGCGCGTGACGGTCAGGAAGTAGCGGCCGCTAGTCGTTCCGCAGCGCCTTCACCGGATCCACGCGCATCGCGCGCGCGGCCGGGTTCCACACCGCGACGAGGGCGACGACGAGCAGCGTGGCGGTGACGGCGGCGAACGTCCTCACGTCGTTCGGCGTGATGCCGTACAAGAACGACGACGTGCCTTGCGCCAGGAGCGCGGCCAGGCCGAGGCCGACGACCACGCCGGCCGCGGTGACCTTCAGACCGTCGCCGAGCACCATCCGGCGGATCGCCGACGGCGCCGCGCCGAGCGCGAGCCGGACGCCGATTTCGCGCTGGCGCTGGCCAACCGAGTACGAGATCACGCCGTAGAGCCCGGCCGCGGCCAGTGCGAGCGCGAGCATCGCGAAGCCGAGGAACAGCCCCGTCAGGATCGAGTCGTCGGCCAGCACGTCCTGGACCATTTTGGTCAGCGTGACCGGCGCGGAGATCGCGACGTCCGGGTTGAGGCCGCGCATCACCGCCTGCGCGTCCTGCGCGCGCGCTGCGGGATCGACGGACCGAATGGCGAACGTCATCGACTCAAGCGGCGCCTGCGTGAACGGCACCCAGATCTGAGGACTCGTCTTGATCGCCTGCGAGTTCTTGGTGTCGGCGACGACGCCGACGATCGTGACCGTGCGGTCGGCGGTCCCGCGGCCGTGCATCGTGACCGTCCGGCCGACCGCGCTCGTGACGTCGTCGAAGTACTTCTCGGCGGTCATCTGGCTCACGACCGCCACGGGCGGCGCGTCGGCCGTATCGGAGGGCAGGAACGCGCGGCCCGCGAGAAGGGGAATGCCGGCGACGCGGAACAGATCGGGCGAGGCCGCGAACCACGCGGCCCAGGGGCGCTCGGCTTCGGTCGCGCCGTCGTGCCGCGTCCCGGACAGCGACCGGACGACGTCCTCGTTGAACACCGGCATCTGACTCACGACGGCGGCGGCATCCACGCCGGGAATCCTGGCGAGCCGCGCGGCCGCCTCCCGCGCGAACTCATCGCGCGCCACGGCGCCGCGGTACTGATTCGGCGGCAGCGAGACGTCGAAGCACAACACCCGGTTGATATCCAGGCCGACGTGGACCTCATGGATGTTCTGCATCGTCTGGAGCACGAGGGCCGAGACGACGAGGAGCGACAGCGCCAGCGCGACCTGCGACCCGACGAGCAGGTTCCGCTGCCAGCGCGCCCGCGGTCCGCCGCTCGATCGCGCGTCGCGCAAGGTCTCCGCCGTGGCCACGCGGCTGGCGCCGATCGCCGGCCAGAGGCTGAAGATGAAGGGCGTGATCACCGAAAGGACGATCGCGAACGCGAGCACGTAGCCGTCGATCGCGACCTGCTTGAGGTACGGATCCACGTCGGTCGCCGTGGCATTGATCACGCGAAGGCCCGCCCGCGCGATCGCGAGACCCGCGAGGCCGCCGGCCAGGCCGAGCAGCAGGTTCTCGAAGAGCAGCGGCCGGATCACCTGCAGCCGCGAGGCCCCCAGCGCGAGGCGCACCGCGAAGTCGTGCCGCCTCGCCACCACGCGCGCCAGCACCAGATTGGCGAGATTCGCGCACGCGATGAGCAGCACGAATATCACGACGACGCTCAGGAGCGAGATGATGACCCAGGTGTTGGTGCCGACGATCGCCTGCTTCGTCGACACCACGTGCGCATCCCAGTTCAGGTTGGTATCCGGGTGTGCCGCGGCCAGTCGCGTCGCGATGCCGTGGATTTCGGCGTCCGCCGACGCCAGCGTCGCTCCCGGCGCGAGCCGGCCGATGATCCGGACGGTGCGCTGATCGCGCGGTACCGCGGGGTCGAGCGGCAGCGGAACCCAGAGGTCGATCTGCGCGAGCGTGCCCATCTCGATCTCGGGCTCCATCACGCCGACGATCGTGATCGGCTGGCCGTCGAGCGTGAACGTCCGGCCGACGACCCCGGGGTCGCCTCGAAAGCTCTTCTGCCAGTACCGATGGCTCAGGACGCCGGAGAGCGGACGTCCGACCGCGTCCTCGCCGGTCTGGAGGAGCCGCCCGGCCACGGCATGCAGTCCCCACAGATCGCCGAAGTTCGCCGTCACCCGCGCCAGACCCACATGTTGAGCATCCCCGTGACCCGTGAGGGTGCCGGCCGACTGCTCCATGCCGCCGAGCGCGCTGAAGATCGTTGCGCTCGCGCGAAAGTCCATCAGCTCGGCGATCGATGACGGCGCGCGATCGATGGCGCTCGGCGCGTTGCTCTGCCAGATCCAGCCGAGCCTGTCGGCGCGCTCGATCGGCAGCGGCCGAATGGCGAGGGGGCTGGCGATGCTGAAGAGCAGGGTGTTCGCGCCGATGGCGAGCGCGAGCGTCGCAACGGCAATCGCGCTGTACATCGGCGACTTCGTGGCGGTGCGCGCGGCCAGTCTCAATTCGCGCCACAGGGTGGACATGTCAAGCCTCCTTCGGGCGCGCCGCGAACGCTCGTGGCGTCCCAGCGCGCGCGCGTGCCAGGCACTGCGAATCGCCTGACTCCAATAATGTCGCCGAGCGGCGGTGCGGCCGCGGGCGGCGGCGACCTCGCCGAACTGCTCCTCGAGGTCCCCCAGCAGGAACTCTCGCGCCGGCTCGCGAACCGCCGCGGCGACTACCCGGCGAGCGAGGCGGGGCGGAGGCATCGTCAGAGCTTCAGGTCGGCCTCGAGGCCGTCGGTCATCCGCCGGAGCGCGCCAAGCGACTGCCGGAGCGCGCGCTGGCCGTGACCGTTCAGCCGGTAGTACTTCTTCCGCCGGCCGCCGCGCTCCGCGGTCGGCGCGCCGAGCGCGCTCACGACGAGGCCCTTCAGCTCGAGGCGCTCGAGCGTCTTGTAGACCGCGCCAAGCGAGACATCGCGGCCCGTACGCTGCGCGATCTCGGCGCCAATCGGCACGCCGTACGCTTGATCGCCCTGGCGCGCGAGCGCCAGGAGCACGAGCTGCTCGAATTCACCGAGCGTCAGATCGGCCATGTCGATATTCTAGACGATGTCTAGGAAATGGAAGTTCCGCGCGCCGGGCGGCCGGAAGGAACGACCGTGCAGAAACGACCCGGGCCGTGCGGGCGGTGCAGCCCGAACGCGCGGACGCGGCGGGATTGGCGCGCGGTCCGGCGGTACACGCGTTGCAGTGTGATCGCGCAGACGCTCGAAAGGGGCGTTCGCCATGGTCCCCAGCCGACGCACGCTCGCGCCCGTCGCTATCTTCTCTTCTGTGCTTCTGGCCGCTGCCGGTCACGCCACCGCTCGAGGCGCCGCCGACGTTCTTCGCATTACAGCGGCCGCCAACCTCGCCATGCGCCAGACGCCCGGTCCGCAGGCGACCGTCATCGCGTTCGTGCCGCTCGGGACGGAACTCACCGAGGTCGGGCCGCTCGGCCTGGACAAGACGTGGCTGCACGTCCGGCTGGCGGACAACCGCGAGGGCTGGGTGCTCGCGAGTCTCACGCGGCCGCTCGATCCGGCCCGGCGCTGGCCGACCGTGGAGCGGATCGTGACGGATCGCCTCGCCCGGCATGGCGACAGCTTCCCGGCGGCGATGGAGCTCGTCGATTTCGTCGAGCGCGCATCGCGTCAGATCGCCGACAACGAAATGGCGGCGCGATTCGATCTGTACCATCTGCGCGCTGTCGCGTCGGCGGCGGCCGACATCAGGTTCGGTCACGAGAAGCAGGAGCCGTATTGGTCCTGGCTGGATCGCTACAGGGGTCTGGTCGTGCGCGACGATCCGAGCGGCCGCTGGATGCTCGCGCCGAACGCGATCTGGGAAATCCACGACCGGCACGCCGCCTCCGTCGCGGCGGACGACATCGCGTGGCTCGCGACGACCACGGGGCTGCCCGGCGAATGCGAGGGCGAGCTGGCGTGCTATGCGGAGTCGGCCGATCGACTGGGCGGCCGGTACCTTCGTGCGCACCCCGCGGGGCGGCACGCCGACGAAGCTGTCCGGATGGTCGCCGAAGTGACCGTGCGGCTGGGCGATGCCGGGAGCCGGTCGCTCTACACGTTCGATCGCGCCCGGGACTGCGCGAGGCTGGGCCAGGCCATCGACGGACTGCGCGCCGCGCTCACCGGCACGAGCGCGGCAGGCCGGGACGCGCCGCTGCAGCAGCTCGCGGCGTTGCGCAGCGTCTGCGGACCTGCGGACTGACGGTAGTTCAGAACAGGCGATTCTCCGCATCCCGATCGACCTCTTCCTGATCGACGATGTTGTGCACGCCCGCGCCGAGCAGCCGGACGGGCCGCGTCGCGGCGTCGGTTTTCCCGAGCAGCGCGACCGCGCGGCGCGCAATGGCATCGGGATCGTTCGTCGGGACGTGGGAGTGCGACCGCGTGATCGTCGTGAAGTCGCTGTAGCGGACCTTGATGGTCACCGTCCGTGCCACGAGCCCGCGGCGCCTGAGCCACATCGCGTTTTCGCGCGCCATGCCGTCGATCTCCTCGCGCATCCGATCGAGGTCGGTCAGGTCGTGCGCGTACGTGCACTCGGAAGAAGAGGACTTTGACGGCCGGTTGGGCTCGACCGCGCGATCGTCGTCGCCATGCGCGAGCCTGACGAGCCAGTCGGCCCAGCTGCCGACGGCCGATCGCAGCACGGCGGGATCGGCCGCGCGCACGTCGACGAGCGTGTCGATGCCGCGCTCTCGCAGGCGTTTCGCGGTGACGGGACCGACGCCCCACAGCGCGTCCACCGGCAGGCCCTGAAGAAACGACTCGACGCGCTCCGGGGCGATGACCGTCAGGCCGTCGGGCTTCCGCCACGCGGACGCGATCTTCGCGAGGAACTTGTTGGGGGCGACGCCGGCCGAGGCCGTCAGGCCGGTCGTCTCGCGGATCATCGTCTTGAGCCGCTTGGCGACGTTCACTCCGAGCGGCTCGTTCCAGGCGTTCTCGGTGACGTCGAGGTACGCCTCATCGAGAGAGAGGGGCTCGACGAGGGGCGTGACCGCGCGAAACATGGCGAACACCTGCTGCGACACCGCCCGGTACTTCGCGAAATCCGGCGGCACGACGACGAGGTGCGGGCAGAGCCGGACCGCGCGCGCCATCGGGATCGCCGAGCGGACGCCGAACTCGCGGGCCTCGTAGCTCGCGGCGGCGACGACCCCTCGCGACTCCGGCCGCCCGCCGACCGCGACGGGCCGGCCGCGAAGCTCCGGCCGGTCGCGCTGCTCCACCGACGCGTAGAAGGCGTCCATGTCGACGTGGAGGATGCGGCGGGTCATACGGGAAGTTAGAAGTCAGAAGCCAGAACTTAGAAGTTATGATCCAACGCATGAATCGAGCAATACGGCTTCTGCCAGTCCTGTTCGTGCCCGTCGTCCTGATCGGCGCCGACCAGCGGGGCGCCCAGACGCCGGCGCCGCGGTCGCCCGTGAGCCTGCCGCAGGAGCGCCACCTGAAGAACCTCCGGCAGCTCACCGACGGCGGGGAGAACGCCGAGGCCTACTTCTCGTTCGACGGACAGCGGCTGAGCTTCCAGAGCACGCGCGGCAGCCACAGCTGCGATCAGATCTACACGATGAAGATCGACGGCACGGATCTGCGCCTCATCACCAGCAACCGGGGACGCACGACCTGCAGCTTCTACTATCCGGACGGGAAGCACCTCCTGTACGCGTCGACGTATCTGGCTGGCGACGCGTGTCCGCCGCCGCCGAGCATGGCCAACGGCTACGTGTGGGCGATCTACGACGGCTACGACATCTTCCGCGCCGATCCCGATGGATCCAACATCGTCCGGCTCACCAGCACGCCCGGCTACGACGCCGAGGCAACGATCGCGAAGGACGGCCGCGTCGTCTTCACGAGCGTGCGCGACGGCGACATGGAGATCTACTCGATGAACGGCGATGGATCGGACGTGCGCCGGCTGACGAACCTGCCGGGCCCGGACGGCGGCGCGTTCTTCTCGCCGGACGGATCGCAGATCGTCTTCCGCGGCTATCATCCGCCGCAAGGGCCCGAGCTCGAGGATTTTCAGAAGCTGCTCAAGCTGGCGCTGTGGCGCCCGACCTCGCTCGAGATCTACGTCATGAATCGCGACGGCAGCAACCTGCGGCAGGTCACGCATTTCGGTAAGGCGAACTGGGCGCCGTACTGGACGCCCGACGGCAAGCGCATCATCTTCGCGTCGAACATGAAAGATCCGGCGCAGCGGAACTTCGATCTGTTCCTCGTCAACCTCGATGGAACCGGTCTCGAACAGGTGACGTATAACGAGACATTCGACGGCTTCCCGATGTTCTCGCCGGACGGCAAGAAGCTGGTCTTCGCGTCCAACCGGCACGACGCCAACGGGACCGATACGAATATCTTCATCGCCGACTGGCAGAATTGAGGCGCGTATGGACGGGGTGTCCGTGACGATTCGCCCTGATGAGCGCGGCCTGGCGGCAGTGACCCACCTGTCCGGCCTGGCCGGCTACATCGTGCCGCTTGGCGGCGTGATCGTGCCGATCATCATCTGGATCGTGAAGAAGGACTCGCCGGTGATCTCGAGCATCGCGAAGCAGGCGATCCTGCTCAACTGCGTGGTGTTCCTGCTTGTCGTGACGTCGGCCGTGCTCTGGATTACGCTGATCCTGATCCCGCTCGTGATCCTCTTCTGGATCGCTCTGGCGCTCGCGGCGCTGGCGCTGCCCATCGTCGGCGCGATCAAGGCCAGCGACGGCACGTACTATCGGTATCCCGTCATCGGCATCGTGCCGATTCTCCAGGCGGATCAGGCCCTGGGCGCCGGGCACTAGTCACTCGCTCGTTCCCAACGCCCAGTGCCTAGTGCCTAATGCCTAGTGCCTAGTGCCGTGCCTGGTGCCTGATCTTCAGTCCGTTCTGAGCGCCGTCACCGGATCGATGGCCATCGCCCGGCGCGCCGGCCACCAGCTGGCGGCGACGGCGACGGCCAGCAGGGTCGCGATGGCGCCGACGAGCGTCGGCAGGTCGCCGGCGCTCACGCCGAACAGCTGGGCCGAGAGCCCGCGCGCCGTCCACACCGCGAGCGCGCCGCCCACGGCACAACCGACGGCCGCCGGCACGAGCGAGTCGCGCAGCACGAGCCGCCGGACCCGCGCGGGGTCGGCGCCGAGCGCGACGCGGATGCCGATCTCGCGCGTCCGCTGCGCGACCAGGACCGAGAGCACGGCGAACGTGCCGAACGCGGCGAGCGCGAGGCCGAGCGCGCCGAAGATCGAGGCGCACACGACGCCGAAGCGCGGGCGGGCGAGCTGGTGTTCGACGAACGCGCTCGCGGGGCCGAGTGCGACCACGGCGAGCCGGGGATCGAGATTGCGCACGACGGCGCGCGCCTCGGCGGCGAGCGACGCGGGATCGCCGGTCGTCCGGGTGACGACCGTCATCGTGCCCCACGGGTTGGCCTGATACGGCTGGAACACCTCGGGATTGGGCGGTCGCACGAGCAGCTCGTGCCGGACGTCGCCGACGACGCCAACGACCGTCAGCCAGGGCGACTTGTCCGGCGGATCGTTCAGGTCGCCGAGCCTCAGGCGCCGGCCGATCGGGCTGGCGGTGTTCCAGAACAGGCGCGCCGCGCGCTCGTTGATGACGACCGTGGTGGCATCGCTGTCGGACGCCGTGAAGAGCCGGCCCTGACGAAGCGGAATGCCGAGCGCGGCGAAATACTCGGCGGTGGCCGCGCGCGTGCCGACGCCCGCCTGCTGCGGCGATCCGTCCTCGCGCTCGTACGTGACGTTGCTGCCGGTGTTGTTCAGGCCGCCGAGCGGAAGGCTCGACACCGCGCCGCTCGCCTCGGCGCCGGGCAGAGCGCGAAGTCTGGCAGTGAGCTCCTGGTAGAACGCCGCGCGGGCCCCGGGCCGGTCGTAGGCCTGGCCGCCGAGCGTCACCCGGAACTGCAGCGCGCGCCCGGGCTCGAAGCCCGGATCGACGCGAAGCTCGCCGATGAGCGTCTGTGTGAGCAGGGCCGCGCCGACGAGCAGCGGCAGCGCGAGGGCCATTTCACCGGCGACCAGCCACGTGCGCGTCCGCGACACGTCCAGGCCGGAGGAGCCGCGCATATCGCTCACGCTGCTCGCGAACCGGGCTCGGCCGACACGCCACGCGGGCAGCAGCCCGCACAGCGCCCCGGTCGCCACCGACAAGCCCATCGCGAAGCCGAACACCGTGGCGTCGATGCGCGTGTGCTCGACGCCGGGCGCGCTGATCGTGCCGTACGCCAGCAGCACGCGGATGCCGATCTCCGCGAACGCGAGGCCAATCACGCCGCCGACCAGGCCCGTGACGATGCTCTCGGCGACGAGCAGGCCCATCAGCCGCGCGCGGCTCGCGCCGAGCGCGGCGCGGATCGCCAGCTCCGCCCGGCGCCGGCTGGCCCGCGCGAGCAGCAGATTCACGATGTTGGCCACGGCGAGCGACAGCACGAGCACGAGCGCGCCGAAGAACATCCACAGCAGCGGGCGCGTGTCGCCGATGAGCTCGTCGTGCAGATTGGCGACGACGACAGACGCCAGGTTGGTCGTCGGATGGTCCTTCATCAGCTGCCGCCCGATCTGGTCCATCTCGGCCTGCGCAGCGGCGGGCGTGACGCCGTCCTTCAATCGGCCGATCACCCGCAGATAGTGGTTGCCGTGGGCCGTTCGCATGGCGTCCGTCACGGTGAGCGGGGACCAGTACTCCGCGAGCCGGTCCCAGAAGGGCTCGGGCTGGACGAACTCGGGCGCCACGACGCCGACGATCCGGCGGGCGCGGCCCGCCAGGGTGAGGGTCTTGCCCACGATCGCGGGGTCCGATCCAAACCGGCGCTGCCACAGGCTGGCGGCGATCACGATCGGGCGGCCGGCGTCGATGCCTACCAGCTCGTCGCCGGCTTCGATGCCGCGCCCGAGCACGAACCTCGGACGGAGGACGTGGAAGAACTCGGGTGAGACCACGGCGCCTCCCAGTTCCTCCGGATCGCCGCCGTCGGTGAGCGTGCCCCACGAAATGTTGTAGACCGCCAGCGACTCGAAGCTGTGCGACTGCGCCTGCCAGTCCGCGAAGTCGGCGTAGGAATTCACGCCGCCCGTGCCGTCCGCGTTGCGGCCGGTCCAGAGCATCGCGATCCGGTCCGGCTGCCAGTAGTTGAGCGGCCGCAGCAGCACGCTCTGGACGACGGCGAAGAGCGCGGTGTTGAAGCCGAGGCCGACGGCGAGCATCAGGGACGCGGCGAGCGTGAAGCCCGGGCGCCGGATCAGGGCGCGCAGGGCGGTCGTGAATTCGGCGGCGAACGCGGACATGAATCCTCCAGAGGGTGCGAGCGCGCGCCGCTCGCGGCGGCGCTCGGCGCCGGCATGGTGCACGACGTCTCCGACGGTGCGCAGCCAGAGCGCTGCAACCGCCAGCCGGCCCCGTCGCCGCGCGTCGCGCAGGCGATCCGCGAAGACATCGGTCATGTCGTCGGCGAACCGGGCGCGGTACCGCGACGGGTACGCGCGCAGCAGGGCGCGGTAGACGGTCAGCGCGCGCGGAGCCACTTCTTCGCCCTCGCTTCGGCGACGAGCGCCGACAGCCGCGCGGTCTCCGCCGCGGCGACGCGGCGGCCCAACGGCGTCAGCCGGTAGTACCGGCGCCGCTCGTCGTCCAGATCCGGCGCGGGGCGGCGCTCCGACTCCTCGATCAGGCCCTCGTCGAGCATCGCGCGCAGCGAGCGATACAGATTGCCGGGCTCGATGCGCATCCGGGCGGACGTGCGGCTGGCGATGTCCTGGGTGATGCCGTACCCGTGGCGCTCGCCGTCGGCGAGCGACAGCAGGATCTGGAAGGCCACGGGCCGGAGGGGCAGCAGGCGGTCGACGTCGGGTCGCAGCCGGAGCGGCATGGGCGCGTCTGGATCTTGGACGACGCCGGCGGCGATCAGGTTGGCTCGATTCTAATCATTTTGAGCAGATATGGCGTCAGCCCAACAGCCGCCGCAGGCCGTCGACCAGCCGCGTCACGTTGAAATTAATGAGGAGTCCTTGAGACACCTCCAGCAGCCTCAGATAGGTAATCACCTGCGCCTGGTGCACCGGAAGCAGGTGGTCCACGCTTCTGAGCTCGACGATGACGTCGTCAGCAACGATGAAGTCCACGCGATAGCCACAGTCGAGGCGCGTGCCCTTGAAGGTCACCGGGACAGGCACCTGACGCTCGAAGGGCACACCGCGGAGGGTGAGCTCGTGCGCCAGGCACGCCTCGTACGCCGACTCGAGCAGGCCGGGACCCAGAGCGCGGTGCACTTCGATGGCGCTCCCGATGACGGTCTCAACAAGGACAGCAGGCCGAACCAGCATGTCCGCCTACGGGTGCAAGCGCCGTTCCCGGCGGCCGTACCGGAAACGCGCCTGATTGCCCGCCGGGTTGCAGAATCTTCGATCTTTGAGCCGAGAGATGTTGCAGAAATTGCGCTCTCACGATCTTCACCACGTCGCTCACGGAGGCTTCCTGGCGCAAGAAACGCCTCACCCGAGGAAATGGTCTCGAAGACGCCTTGCAGCCCGATGACCAGCCTACGTGTGCCACGTGGTGAATGCTCTTCCTGCGTACTACAATCCCCCCGTGGCCAAGCGGAAGTCGAAGTCCCCGTCGCTCTTCGATCGCCTCGAGTCAGACGCCAACGTGATCGCGCGCCCCGCTGGCGGCTGGGGCGGGAGCGGCGGCGGCGCGGGCGGGGCCGGTGGGGGCCACGAGGAGCGGGTCGCTCTGCACGAAGCGGCCCAGGCGCGGTACCTGAACTACGCGCTGTCGGTCATCACGTCGCGTGCGCTGCCGGACGTCCGCGACGGCCTCAAGCCCGTGCAGCGCCGCATCCTGTATACGATGTGGCAGCAGAATCTCACGGCCGACGCCAAGCACCGCAAGTGCGCGAAGGTCGTCGGCGACGTGATGGGCAACTATCATCCGCACGGCGACGCGGCGCTCTACGAGACGCTCGTGCGGATGGCGCAGCCGTTCTCGCTGCGCTA
Source organism: Vicinamibacterales bacterium (assembly GCA_035519535.1). GTDB lineage: Bacteria > Acidobacteriota > Vicinamibacteria > Vicinamibacterales > SCN-69-37 > DATEGZ01. Next base: position 19,729 of record DATIWF010000120.1, read on the forward strand.
TCCGCTCGTCGACGGCTCGGGCAACTTCGGATCGCTCGACGGCGACAACGCCGCCGCGATGCGCTACACCGAGTGCCGCCTGGCCCGCATCAGCGACGAGCTGCTGACGGAAATCGATCGGGACACGGTCGCGTTCCGGCCGAACTACGACGGCACCCGCGAGGAGCCCGTCGTCCTGCCCGCCCGCCTTCCGAACCTGCTCGTGAACGGCGCGACCGGCATTGCCGTCGGCATGGCGACGAACATCCCCCCGCACAACCTGGGCGAAGTCTCGAAGGCGCTCATCGAGATGATCGACGCGGATCTCGAGCCGCTGACCATCGCGCAGCTCACGAAGCACGTGAAGGGGCCGGATTTCCCGACGGGCGGGCAGATCATGAACACCCAGCAGGAGATCCGCGAGATCTACAAGACGGGCGCCGGCTCGATCCGCATTCGGGCGACGTGGACCGAGGGCCCGGCCACGCGCGGCGGCAAGACGATTTACATCACGAGCGTGCCGTACGCGGTCAACAAGGCCACGCTCGTCGAGCGCATCGCCGAGATCGCGCTCTCGCGCAAGCTGCCGCACCTGCTGGACGTCAAGGACCTGTCGACCGACGATGTCCGGATCGCGCTGGAGCTGAAGGGCGACGCGGACAAGCGCATGGTGATGGCGTACCTCTACAAGCACACGCCGCTCCAGTCGACGTTCCCGGTCAATCTCACGTGCCTCATCCCGACGGAAAACCCGCAGGTCGGCAAGCCGGAGCGGTTGAGCCTGCACGACATCCTCTGGCACTTCCTGCACTTCCGGCTCGAGGTGGTCCGCGCGCGCCTCAAGCACGAGCTCGAAGCGCTCAAGTCGCGGATCCACATCCTCGAGGGCTTCGAGACGGTCTTCGACGCGCTCGACGAGATCCTCAAGATCGTCCGCAAGTCCGAGGGCAAGCAGGACGCGGCCGAGAAGATCATGGCGCGCTTCAAGCTCGACGCGGTGCAGACGGACGCGATCCTCGAGCTCAAGATCTACCGCCTCGCGCGGCTCGAGATCCTCGTGATCCAGAACGAGCTGGCGGAGAAGCGGAAGCGCGCGAAGGAGATCGGCGGCCTGCTCAAGCGCGACGCGGACCTCTGGAAGATCGTGCGAAGCGAAATCGAGGAGGTCCAGAAGACGTACGGCGATGCGCGCCGGTCGGAAGTGACCGGCGAGGTGCCCGACGAAGAGTACACGGCCGATGACTTCATCATCGAAGAGGACAACGTCGTCATCGTCACGCGCGACGGGTGGGTGAAGCGGCAGAAGGAAGTGAAGGACGTCGCGTCCACCCGGCTGCGCGAGGGCGACGCGGTCCTCGCGGTGATCCCCGGGAGCACGCGCGCGACGGCGGTGTTCTTCACGAATTTCGGCGTGGCCTACACGGCGCGGATCGCCGACGTGCCGGCGTCCACCGGCTACGGGGAGCCGGTCCAGAGCCTGTTCAAGTTCAAGGACGGCGAGAAGATCGTCGGCGCCCTGAGCCTCGACGCGCGCACGATCGGCGACATCAAAGGCAAGGCGCCGGTCAAGGCGGACGCCGAACCCGAGCCGCCGCCCGTGCACGCGCTCGCTGTGACGAGCGACGGCTACAGCCTGCGCTTCTCGCTCGAGCCGCTCGTCGAGCCGAGCACCCGCGCCGGCCGCAAGTTCGCGCGTGTCGCGGAGGGCGCCGAGATCGTCGGCGTCGCGCGCGTGACGGGCAGCGAGATCGTCATCGCGGCGACCCGCCAGGCGCGGGCGATGCTCTGCAAGGCCGACGAGATCAACTTCCTCGGCGGGCCGGGCCGCGGCGTGATCCTGATCAAGCTCCAGAAGCAGAACGACCGCCTCCTCGGCTTCATCGCATCCACCGGCGATCGCGACCTGCTCACGGTGGAGACGACGCGCGGCGCGGAACAGACCATCAGTACAGCCAAGTACGGCGTCACCGGCCGCGGCGGCAAGGGCCGCGAGCTCCTGCAGCGCGGCGAGTTCGTCCGCGTCGTGCCGACGACCGTTTTCGACTAAGATTTTTCCTTCGTTCCCCGAGGAGGCCGGAATGATTCGAGCGATTGGCGCAGGCGTGTTGGTCTCGACGATGGTGGTAGCGGTCGCCCTGCGGGCGGCGCCCCAGAACGCCCCGGGACCCCAGGGGCAAGCGCAGGGGCAGACGCCCCCGCCGGGTCAGGGCCGCGGCCAGGCGCCCGCGCCCACGAATCTACAGGTGCTGCCCAAGGACTGGACCGGGCAGCAGGTCACCATGATGATGCGGACGTTTACGGCCGGGCTCGGCGTGATGTGCGATCACTGCCACGTCGGCGGGCCGCAGGATCGCGCGAAGGACGACAAGCCGGAGAAGGCGACCGCCCGCAAGATGATCAAGATGATGATGGCCATCAACGACGACTTCCTGAAGGACGTCGGTGAGCCTGCGGAAGCGGGCAAGTCCAAGGTCACCTGCTACACGTGCCATCGCGGCGCCGTGAAGCCGCTGACGGCCCCGCCGCCGGGCGGGGGGGACTGAAGAAGGCAGAAGGCAGAAGGCAGAAGGCAGAAGGCAGAAGGCAGAAGTGGGCGAAATCTGACATGAGCGTGATGCGAAAGTCGCTGTTGTGGGCGTCCACGAATCCGTGGATGCGCGAGCGGGCGATGCGGACGACCTTCGTCCGCCGCTCGGTGGTGAAGTTCATGCCGGGCGAGACGATCGAGGACGCGATCGCCGCCGCGAAGGCGCTGAAGCCGTCGGGCCTGAACACGATCCTCACGCGGCTCGGCGAGAACATCACGAAGATCGACGAGGCGAAGGAAGTCTCCGACCACTACCTGCGCGTGATCGATCTCATCCAGGCCGCCGGCATCGACGCGCACGTGTCGATCAAGCCCACCCAGCTCGGATACGACCAGGACCCCGAGGTCTGCTTCAAGTACTGCCTGACCCTGCTGCAGCGCTGCGAGGCCGCGAAGAGCTTCTTCTGGCTCGACATGGAGAGCTCGCCGTACGTGGACGGCACGATCGCGCTCTTCAAGCGGCTGCGCGAGAAGTCCGAGAAGGTCGGCATCGCGATCCAGGCGTACCTCTATCGCACCGAGAAGGACATCGAACCGCTCGTGGCGCTTGGCTCGGCGATTCGGCTCGTGAAGGGCGCGTATCTCGAGCCGGCGGCCGTCGCCTATCCAAAGAAGCCCGACGTGGACGCGAACTACTTCAAGCTGGCCTCACGCCTGCTGCAGGACGACAACACGAAACCCGGCGCGCTCCTGCACATCGCGACGCACGACATCGGCCTCCAGGAACGCCTCCAGGCCGTCATCGCCGAGCGCAAGGTCTCGACGAGCCGCTACGAGTTCGCGATGCTCTACGGCATCCAGACCGCGCGCCAGCAGCAGCTCGGCAAGCAGGGCCTGCGCACGCGATGCCTGATCAGCTACGGCGAGTACTGGTTCCCGTGGTACATGCGCCGTCTCGCCGAGCGCCCGGCGAACGTGTGGTTCGTGGCGAAGAACATGTTCAGGTGAGAGCGATGTCGTGCGTCGGGTACGTCGGGTACGTCAGGTACGTCGGGTACGTCGGGTACGTCGGGTGCCAGGAACGAACTGGCGCTCGTCGACTTTCTCTTCTCTCGAAGATCTTCGGAAAAGAAGCTGATCTGAATGCAGGTTCCTTGGACCCGACGTACCCGACGTACCTGACGTACCCGACGTACCCGACGTACCCGGTCGATCACTTCTTCCCCAGAATCCGCGTCCACCAGCGCTCCTTCGGATCCGGCGGCGGCGGCGGTGTCTTGGCGGGCGGCGGAAGGATGACGGGCTCGCCGAGCGCGGCGGCCGCCTGCTCGTCGAGCAGCACGATGACGCGCGCCGCCTCTTCCATGAGCTGCGCGCCAATTCCTTCGGCGGCCTTGCCCCATTGATCGATGACGCGGTCGTACGCGCGGTCGCGGTCGAGCTTGTCGTAGAACGCGGCGGCCTCGAGCCAGCCTGCAAGAATCTGCCGGCGGGCGACGCGCGATCCACCGAGCCCGACCTGGCTGTCGAGCTCGTCCTGGAGCTGCCGCCACGCGCGCTCCACGGCCTCGAGCGCCGGCCGGCCCGCCGACGGCTCGGCGCGCAGCGCCGCGAGCGTCTGCGCGAACGAGGCGCGATCGTTCGCGTTGAGCGCCCGCCGCACGGGAATGGACAGGCGCTTGTACCGCTCGATCCGGCCCTCGTCCTCGAGGTAGCCCGCGTCCATCTGCAGCGGCCCGGCCTCGTGCGACAGCTGGCCGAGCGCCTGCCGGACGTGGACCGCATTGCGACGAAAAGACCGGAGCGTTTCGGACACCGTGTCGTTCCTTCTTACCTTGGACGACGAGCCGCGGTCCAGGGTGCCACGCCAACCGCGCCCGTCCGGCCGGTGTCTAAAATGAGCGCATGCCCCGGCTCGCCCCGCTCGCGCTGATTCTGACGCTGTCGGCCGTGCCTGTCGCGCTCGGGCTGGCCGAGCAGGTGCCGCCCCCGCCGCCCCCGCCCGTGCTGCCGGCCGCGGGGCAGCAGCCGGTCCCCGGCGGCGTGCGGGATCCGAACCAGCCGCAGGTCCGGCAGGTGCCAGTCGGCACCGCGACGATTTCGGGCGCCGTGTTCGCGGCGGACACCGGGCGGCCGCTCGCGCGCGCGCGCGTCAGTGTCTCGGGCACGGCGAACTCGGTGGACGCGGGACGATCGGCCGGGCCCGCAAGTCCGGCCGGCGCCGGCGGACGCGGCGGGCCCGTGACCGTGGTGAACGGCGTCGTGATGTCCGGGTCGGTCGGCGTCAATCGCACCGTCATGACCGACACGCAGGGTCAGTTCAGCTTTCCGAAACTGCCCGCGGGCAACTACACGGTGAACGTCTCCCGCGATCAGTACCTGGCGACCACCTACGGTCAGAAGAAGCCCGGTCGCCCCGGCGCCATCATTCCGCTGACCGACGGGCAGCAACTGACGTTGAAAGTGCCGATGCTGCGCGGCGGTGTGATCAGCGGCCAGGTGATTGGCGAGGACGGCGAGCCGCTGATGAACGCCTACGTGCGCGCGATGCGCTACGACACGAGCTCCGGGTTCAAGCGGCTGTACGAGAATCGCGGCGCGACGAGCGACGATCGCGGGATGTACCGGCTGTTCGGCCTGCAGCCCGGCGAGTACCTGATCTCCGTCACGCCCGGCAACGACGCGAGCATGTCCGAGCGCGCGATGATCGACGCCGCCGCGATCGAGAGCGCGGTCGCCGCCGCCAAGGCGCAGCCGACCGTGCCGGGCCAGCCGCCGGTGATCAGCGTCCAGCTCGCGCCGCCGGGTGACAATCCAGGACCGCCGGCGGGCTTCGCGCCGACCTTCTATCCGAGCGCCACCATCGCCGCGAGCGCGACGAGCCTGACCATCGGCGCGGGCGAGGAGAAATCCGGCATCGACATCCCCGTGCAGTACGTCCGCGCGAGCAACATCCAGGGCACCATTCTCAACCCCACGCCCGGCGTCGCCGTGCAGGTCTACATCGTCGCCGACGACCCGCTGATGACCGGCGCGACGTCCACGCCGTCGGCGCGCGCGGACCCGACCGGCAAGTTCACGCTGCGCAACGTTCAGCCGGGGCAGTACACGATCTACGCGCAGACGATGCAGCAGCCGCAGTTCGCGATGCAAGTCGTCAACGGCACCGTCGTGAACGTGCCTCAGCAGCAGCCACAACGCCTCGAGGATTCGCAGCGCTTGTGGGGCCGCGTCCAGGTCACTGTGGACGGTCAATCGACGCCCACGGTCGGGATTGCGATGCAGCCGGGCAAATCGCTCTCCGGCCGCGTCGTGTTCGAGGCGCAGGTCCCGCCAGATCTCACCAAGGGGCGCCCGATCGTGACGGTGTCGTTGGCGCCATCGCCCCAACAGGTGCAGTTCGGGCCGATGCCGCAGGCGCCGATCGGTCCCGATGGCCGGTTCACCATCCAGGGGCTCGGGCCGGGGCGGTACATCCTGCGCGCGTCTGGCTTTTCCCTGACGGCGAACGCGCCGATCGTGCAGAAGTCCGCCGTGGTGAACGGCGAGGACACGATGGACGTACCGCTCGACTTCACGGGCGATCAGGACATCGCCGGCGCGACGATCACGATGACGGATCAGCTGACGGAGCTGTCTGGGACGCTGACCGATCCCGGCGGCAAACTCGGCTCCGAGTACACCATCATCATCGCCGCCGCCGACACGCGGTTCTGGACGCCGCTGTCGCGTCGGATTCAGACGACCCGCCCGCAGCCGGATGGACGCTACGCGCTCCGGAACCTGCCGCCGGGCGACTACATGCTCGCCGCGCTGACCGACCTCGAGCCGGGCAGCCAGTACGATCCGGAGTTCCTCAAGGCGCTCGCGACGGCGTCCGTGCGCGTCTCGCTGACGACGGGCGAGAAGCGGACGCAGGATCTGCGGGTCGCGAAGTAGATCGGCCTCTTTCGGGCCGCCGGCGTCGGCGCCGGCCGCCAATCTGATAACGTTCTGGCCGTATGGCCGATCAGAAGACGCGCACGGAGACCGACAGCATGGGCGAGATAGCGGTCGCCGCGGACCGCTACTGGGGCGCGCAGACCGAGCGATCGCTCCACCACTTCAGCATCGGCGCCGAGCATTTCCCGCGCCCGATGATCCGGGCGCTGGGCGTCCTCAAGAAGGCCGCGGCGCAGGCGAACGGCGAGCTCGGCATGCTCTCGCCGTCGGTCGTGGACCTCATCGTCAGGGCGGCCGACGAGGTCATCGCCGGCCGGCTCGACGGGCACTTTCCCCTGTTCGTCTGGCAGACCGGCAGCGGCACGCAGACGAACATGAACGCGAACGAGGTCATCTCCAATCGCGCGATCGAGCTCGCGGGCGGCGTGATGGGCAGCAAGCAGCCGATCCACCCGAATGACCACGTCAACCGCGGCCAGTCGTCGAACGACACGTTTCCCACGGCCATGCATATCGCCGCGGCCGATCAGGTCGTGAACGCCCTCAGGCCGGCGGTGAAGCAGCTGCGCGACACGCTCGACCGCAAGGCGGCGGCGTTCATGGACGTCGTGAAGATCGGGCGCACGCATCTCCAGGACGCGACGCCGCTCACGCTCGGGCAGGAGATCTCCGGCTGGGTCGCCGAGATCGATCTGGCGTGGGGCGCCATCGAATCGGCGCTGCCCGCCGTCTACGAGCTGGCGCTCGGCGGCACGGCGGTGGGGACGGGCCTCAACACGCATCCGGAGTTCGCCGAGCGGGCGGCGCATCACATCGCTGCGATTACCGGCCTGCCGTTCAAGAGCGCGCCGAACAAGTTCGCCGCGCTGGCCGGACACGAGCCGCTGGTCGCGCTGCACGGCGGGCTCAAGACGCTCGCGGTTGCGCTGACGAAGGTGGCGAACGACGTCCGCTGGCTTGCGTCCGGTCCGCGCGCGGGATTCGGAGAGATCACGATTCCGGAGAACGAGCCGGGCAGCTCGATCATGCCGGGCAAAGTGAACCCGACGCAGTCGGAGGCCGTCACGATGGTGGCCGCGCAGGTCATGGGCAACGACGTGGCCGTCGGGATCGGGGGCGCGTCGGGCAACTTCGAGCTCAACGTCTTCAAGCCCCTCATCATCCACAACGTGCTGCAGAGCATCCGCCTGCTCGCCGATGCGTCGACGAACTTCGAGCGCTTCTGCGCCTCAGGCATCGAGCCGAACCTTGCGCGCATTACCGACAACCTGCAGCGCAGCCTAATGCTCGTGACCGCGCTCAACCCCCACATCGGCTACGACAACGCCGCGAAGATCGCGAAGAAGGCGCACAAGGAAGGCACGACGCTGAAGCAGGCGGCCGTGTCGCTCGGTCTCGTCACGCCCGAGCAATTCGACCAGTGGGTGGATCCGAAGAAGATGACGGAGCCGGGGCAGTAGGAGTCGAGGGACCTTCCGGAACCCCGTGGGGAACCCCTGTTTCCCTGACATCGTCTAACAAATCCAGCATGCCGGAGCTGGTGCTCGGCGAGTTCGAACAACTGGTCCTCCTGGCGCTCCTGCGACTCGGCGCCGACGCGTATGGCGTGTCGATCTGCGACGACATCGCCGGGCGGACGAGCCGCGAGGTGTCGCTCGGC
>DATIWF010000121.1:0-38085 GCA_035519535.1 Vicinamibacterales bacterium
CGCGGGACTCGAGAGCATGCTCGGCCTCAGGCGGCGCGGCGAGACGTTCGACATCGACCCCTGCATCCCCTCGTCCTGGAGCGAGTACGAGATCGTCTGGCAGTTCCAGTCGAGCCGCTACGAGATTGCCGTCCTCAACCCGGAGCACGTGTGCCGGGGCGTCGTCACCGCTGACTGTGACGGGACGCCGGTCGAGTCGACTGCGATTCCCCTCGTCGACGACGGCGGCACGCATCGGGTCGTCGTCGTACTTGGGCCTGGCGCGACCCCGCGCGCGATGGGCCAGCAAGGCGCCATCGTGGCGTCAAGATGACGCCGGTCCCCCGTCACCGGCCGGCGTTCACTTCTGCACACTGTGATCCGCATTTGTTGGCGACGGCCCAGGTTGCGGATCTTCGAGAACGACGTCGAGGAGCGACCTGTCGATGGTCAGGCCCGGAACGTCGCCGTAGCTGATGAAACCCGACGAGCGGAACTTGCTCAGCAGGGCGTCGATACGCGCCGCGGTCGTTCCCACCATTTCCGCCAGCGTGGACGGCGAAGGCATCGGCACGGTGCGCTCGGGCGGTTCCTGCAGGCCATAGCGCGCCAGAAGGAGGAGCACGCACGCCAGGCGTCTCTCGCAGGAGTTGAAGAGCTGATCGACGAGATCTCCCTCCATGGCGATGTTGCGCGTCAGGATGTGGGCGATGAACCAGTCCGACAGCGCGGGCTCCTCGCGCAGTCTGCGCGCCATCTCACGTTTGTCGATGACGAGGATCCGGCTTCGCCGCGTCGCCGTGGCGCGACCGAGGCGGGTCCGCTCACCCGCGAGGCACGCCTCGCCGAAGAAATGACCGGGGCCGAGCGTCGCCACCAGCGCTTCGCGGCCGGCCTGTGACCGCACGGACAGTCTGACCTCGCCCTCCTGGAGGTAAAGGACGCGGTCGCTGGCGTCGCCTTGCGCAAACACGACCGCTTCCGGCGCGTAGGTCACCGTTCGTCTCGTCATCCCGACCGAGTCGAAGAACGCCTCGGCGTCAAGCGCGGGCCGGCCCGCCCATTCCATTCGCGCAGCGTACCGCGTTCATTGCGATGGCGATGTACCCAACCGCACAGGCGAGGCGACGAGGGCAGCGATGATGATCAGCCGTGATAGGCTTTCACCCGCCGGTTGCTTTCGTCCGGACGCAGCGGCGTGGCGTCGGCCAAGACCATGGCTCCGACTCTGCCTCGACAACGCCCGCGCCGCTTCGACGCGCACGAGTTTCTCGAGTCCGCGGGCGTGAAGCGCACGATCCTCGAGTACCGCGCGGGTGCGAAGGTCTTCTCGCAAGGCGATCCGGCGGCGAGTGTCCTCTACATCCAGCGCGGCGGCGTGAAGCTCTCCGTGCTTTCCAAGACGGGCAAAGAGGCCGTCCTGGCGATGCTCGGCCCGAGCGATTTCTTCGGCGAGGGCTGTCTGGCCGGCCAGCCGGTCCGCATGGGCAGCGCAACGGCCCTGGTTCCCACCAGGGTGCTGTCCGTGGACAAGCACGAAATGATCCGCATGCTGCACGAGCAGCCTGATCTGTCGGACAAGTTCATCGCCCACGTCCTGACGCGGAACATCCGGGTCGAAGAGGACCTCGTCGATCAGCTCTTCAATTCCAGCGAGCGGCGCCTCGCCCGCGCGCTCCTGCTGCTGGCGCGTTACGGCAAGGATGAGACGCCGGTCCGCACCCTCCCCAAGCTCTCGCAGGAAGTCCTCGCGAGCATGGTGGGCACGACGCGTTCCCGAATCAACTTCTTCATGAACAAATTCAGAAAACTCGGCTTCATCGAATACAACGGCGGGATCAAGATCAACAAATCGCTCTTGAGCGTCGTCCTGCACGAGTAAGCGCGTGCCGGCCACGCCGGCCGCTCGCGCCACGTCGCTATCTCGCGTCCTTCTCGTTTGCTTCGCGCCCACACTTGGCGAGCGCAGTCCAGGGTGAAATCAGCGTTTGTGCAGAACAGCACAGCCGGACCGTTCGCACCCCGGTAGTCTGGTGGTGAGGTGCGTGTGAGCGAATTCGTCCGGCATCCGGTTCTGCAAGGCCCAGAGAGTTCCGAGGCGGCTGCGACCCGCGTGACAGTGCCAGCCACCTTCGACCAGGGCCTCGAGGCTCAAACGGAACAGCGTTGGACGCGGTGGGTCGACAAGGGCCTCGAACACGACCGTGCCATCGAGCGCCGCTGGATGATGTTCGCGGCCGTCGTCGTGCTCGGTTTCGCCGCGTGGCTGTCGCTCGCGCTGTGAACCACCCCCACGTGCGACGCCACGACCCTCGTGTCGTCGTGCGGTCGATCATCGACGGCGACGCGGCCTGAAGCTCCATTTCCGGCCGCTCGGCGGCCCGCCGCCATGACTCGGAGACGGGCCCCGCCTGGGCGCGCCGCGTCCTGCGTGCCCGGCGTTGGTCGAATGAGCCGGACTCGAGCCGGCCCCACGCGCCCGCCCGCCCTGACGCGCACGGTGCTGGGCGATTCGCTGCGCCACCGGCACTTCGAGCCGGGCCGCGGGGCGCGCCGCGTAATCGAAATCCGGCAGCGTGATGGATGGCAGCTTTCGCCCGATCGCCCGTTCGATCGCCGCCAGCTCGCTTTGCTCCTCGGGAGACACGAAGGTGAACGCTTCACCCGTGGCCTCGGCACGACCCGTCCGGCCCACACGGTGGATGTAGTCGTCAGGCGCGAGCGGCACGTCGAAGTTGATCACGTGTCCGAGCGCCTCGACGTCGATCCCGCGCGCGGCGATGTCGGTGGCCACGAGCACGGGACACCGGCCGCTCTTGAATGCGTGGAGCGCAGTCGTTCGCTGTGCTTGTGATCGATTGCCGTGGATCCGTCCGGCGAAGACGCCCGCGCGCGTCAGAAAATCCGCCAGTCGATTGGCCCGGTGCTTGGTTCGCGTGAAGACGAGGACCTGTCTGATGTCGCCTCGCCTCAGGAGCGCCACCAGGAGCGACGATTTCAGCTCCTGCGGCACCGGGTAGACAGCCTGTGTGATGCCGGCCGGCGTGACCGTCGCGCGCTCCTGCCGGACATTCAGCGGATTGCGAAGCATGTCGGCGGTCAGCGCGCGAATCGGCGGGGGCATCGTGGCGCTGAAGAACAGCGTCTGGCGGCGCGCCGGCACGTACCGAAGGATCTTCCGAATCTCCGGCAGGAACCCCATGTCGAGCATGCGATCCGCCTCGTCCAGCACGAGGTGCTCGATGCGGTCGAGCTTCGCGTACGGCCGGCGCAAATGGTCGAGCAACCGCCCGGGCGTTGCGACGAGCACATCGACGCCGCTTCGAAACGCGTGCTCCTGCGGCCCGGGGCCGACGCCTCCGAAGACGGCGGCGCCGGTGACGGGCGTATGCACGGCGAGATCCTGCATGTCGGCGAGGACCTGCGCGGCCAGCTCGCGCGTCGGCACGAGGATGAGCGCCCGCGTCGAACCGCGCGGCTTGTCAATGATGGCGTTCAGGATCGGCAGCAGAAACGCGGCGGTCTTGCCGCTGCCCGTTTCGGCGGAGGCGAGCACGTCGCGGCCCGTGAGCGCGCCGGGAATCGTGGCGCCTTGAATGGACGTGGGTCGAACGAAGCCCATTTCGCGTACGGCACGAAGCAGACTGGGATGGAGGCCGAGCGCGGTGAACGGCACAAAGCGATTGTACGTCGTGAGCCTGCCGGTCCTTGCGTCCTGCCCCGGCAAGGTGCACGATCTCCCGATCCGATTCTCCCAGTGAGGACCCACGCCATGAAACGGCCGCTTTTCGTCGGACTCCTCTGCAGTCTGACCTTCATGTTCTTCGTCGCCTTCACGCCCTTGATGCCTGCGGTGCAGGCGCAGGCGAAGCCGCCAATCACGCGCGCGGACTACGGCCAGTGGGAAACGCTCGCCGCGGGCGGCGGTCGCGGCGGCGGGGGCGGCGGCTTCTCCCCGGACGGCCAATGGGTCGCGTACGGCATCAACCGCAGCAGCCGGAGCAACGAGCTGCGGGTGACGAAGATCGCCGACGGCACGACGAAGACGGCGGCGTTCGGCACGCAGCAGGTCTTCTCGTCGGACTCGAAGTGGCTCGCCTATAGCGTCGGCCAATCCGAAGCCGAGCAGGAACGGCTGCGCGCGGCCAATCGGCCAGTGCAGAGTTCGCTCGGCCTCCTCAATCTCGCGACGGGCGCGCAGGCGACGGTCGAGGGCATCGAGTCGTTCGCCTTCAGCGAGGACGGCAGGTATCTGGCGATGCGGCGGTATCCCCCTGCGCCCCCGGCCGCGGGCCGGGAAGGCGGCGCGGCGCCGGCCGGCGGAGGGCGCGGCGGACGCGGCGGCGGAGGAGGCGCCGGCGCGGCCGAGGAAGGCACGCCGGGCGCGACGCTCACCATGCGCGATCTGTCAACGGGCCGTGACACGACGTTCGGCAACGTCGCCGAATTCGACTGGCAGGATGCCGAACACGGCCACCTGCTCGCGATGACGATCAACGCCGAGGGCAAGCTGGGCAACGGCGTGCAGCTGTTCGATCCGCAGACCACCGTGCTGCGCGTCCTCGACTCGTCGCCGAGCATCTACGCGGGCCTCAGCTGGCGCAAGGACACCACCGATCTCGCGGTGCTGCGGGCGCAGACCGACGACAAACACGACGGCTCGACCTCCACCGTGCTCGCGTGGACGCAGCTCGATTCTGGCGAACAGCTCCACACGTACGACCCGATGAAGGACTCCGCCTTCCCCGCCGGGATGCGCACGGTGTCCTTCCGTCGCCCCTCGTGGTCCGACGACGGGAGGATGATTTTTCTGGGTTATGCGGCCTGGCCGGCCGCCACGCCAGCCGATGCCAGCAGCGCTCCCGGGAGGCAAGGACGCGGACGCTCCTCCGGGGCGCCGGCCGACGTCGACGAGCCCGCGGGCGTGGACATCTGGCATTGGCAGGACACGACGGTGATGGCGAAGCAGAAGCTCGACGCCAACACCGACCGCCGCCGCAACATGCTCGCCGTGTGGCACGTCGACTCGGGCACGCTCGTGCCGATTGGCAAGTCGTACACCGAGACCGTGACGCCGATCCGCCACACGAACCTCGCCTACGTCGCGGAATGGGCCGCGTACGCGATGGACCGATCGATTGGCCGCCCCGCGGCGGACCTCTACGTTGCGGATCTGACGACCGGCGCGCGGACGAAGCTCAAAGACACCGTGAACGACCGGGGCGCGCAGGTGAGCCCGGGCGGCAAGTACCTGCTCTATCTCCAGGACGATCAGTTCTGGACGATCAACCTCGGGACGCGCGCGGTCACGAACATCACCAAGTCGGCGCCGACCTCGTTCATCGACAAGGAATCCGACGAGACGATCAAACAGAAGCCGCCATTTGGCGTCGCCGGCTGGACGACCGGCGACGGCGCCGTCGTCCTGTACGACAAGTACGACCTCTGGCAGGTGGCCGCGGACGGATCGGGCGCCAAGCGGCTCACCAACGGCGCCGCCGAGGAAGTGCGCCACCGGTACGTGCGCGTCAATCCCGCGGACGAGGCGATCGATCTGACGAAGCCGATCTACGTGAGCCTCTTCGGGGTCTGGTCGAAGAAGTCAGGCTACGGGGAGGTCGCACCCGGCAGCGGGCAGGCGACGAAACTGCTCTTCCTCGACAAGGGCGTGTCAGGCCTGGCCAAGGCGCGCCACGCCGACGTCTACAGCTACGTCGCGCAGGACTACGACGACTCGCCTGACCTGTTCGTCGCCGGGCCCGATCTCAAGAGCGGCAGACAGGTCACGGCGACCAACCCGTTCCAGGCGAATTACGCGTGGGGCAAGAGCGAGATCGTCGAGTACAAGACGGACAAAGGGCTGCGCCTGCAGGGGGCACTCTACTACCCCGCCGGCTACGAAGCGGGTAAGCGCTACCCGATGATCGTGTACATGTACGAGCGCCTGTCGGACAGCGTCCACAGCTACGTCGCGCCGTCCGACACGTCGTACTACAACACGTCGGTCTTCACGAGTCAGGGCTACTTCGTGTTCCAGCCCGACATCGCGTTCCGCCCCCGCCAGCCCGGGTTCTCGGTCGTCGAGTGCGTCGTCGCGGGCGTGAAGAAAGTGACGTCCATGGGCGCGGTCGATCCGGCGCGCGTGGGCGTCATCGGCCATTCGTGGGGCGGCTTCGATTCGGCGTTCATCGCGACGCACACGAACGGCGTGTTCGCCGCGGCGGTGGCGGGCGCGCCGATCACCGACCTCGTCAGCAACTACGGCAACCACCACTGGAGCTCGGGCATCGCCGAGACGGACCATATCGAGACGGGCCAGCAGCGGATGGAAGTGCCGCTCTACGAGGACCTGCAGGACTACATCGCGAATTCCGCGGTGTTCAACGTGCAAAACATGACGGTGCCGCTGCTCCTCGAGTGCGGCGACGCCGACGGCACGGTGTTCTGGCACCAGAGCGTGGAGCTCTACAACATCGCGCGTCGCGCGAAGAAGAACGTCGTCATGCTCGTCTACAACGGCGAGGACCACGGACTGCGCCAGCGCAAGAACATGGTGGATTACCAGCACCGGATCCTGGAGTGGTTCGGGACGTACCTCAAGCGTGACGAGGCGCCGCAATGGATCACCCATGGCGAGAGCTTCCTCGACCGCGCGGACGAAGTGAAGAAGCTGTCGGCGAAGCGCGGGCAGTAGCCGGCGTCCGGGCCGGCCGCAGGCCTGAGCCGGTCGCAAGCTTGCGCTTCTGTCAGGAGGCACCGCAGAACTGAGAGTGTGGCGCGCGCGGCCGCCTGGGGGATCGCGGCGAACGGGGAAAATCCCACGGCGGGCCGGGCGGCCCGAGTCTTGCAATTCCTAACGCGAAATCCGTCTGCCAATTTTGACGGAGCGACGCCAAAGGAGCTGCCATGACTCCCAGAACGCGCCGACGCCTGACGTTCAGCCTCGTGCTCGGCCTGCTTACACTTCCGGTCGAAGCCCTGCTCGTGCCCGTGGCACGGACGCCAGACCCGCGCGCCGCGGCCGTCGAGTGGGCCGCCACGCTGAACGCCGCCGACGCCCAGGCGGCGGGCGACCAGATCGAGAACTTCCCGGGCCTGTACCGGCGCGCGCTCATGGGCGTGCTCGGGCCCGAGAATCGCTCGGTCGTCTGGCGCGCGCATTTTCGTAAGTACCTCGCATCGCACCGCGGCCAGCTCTCGGCGGCGCAGGTTCAGCTCGTGAAGGACGCGATCGACGCCGCCGGGCCAGGCGCCTTTGCGCCGCCGGTCAGCGACGAGGTCAAGGGCCGCATCGGCACGCTCTTCCGTGAGGCCACGGCGCTGCTCGGGCCGGAGGACGCGGCCGACCTGTTCGTCAACCTCGGGCCGAAGAACGTCACGGCCCACAACGCGCTGCCGATCCGCCAGCAGATCGCGGACCGCATCCGCTCGTGGCGCGTCGTGCACGCGGAGTACCCCGACTGCAACTGCAACGTCGACATCGACACGTGCGATCTCGTGCCCGATCCCTGGCTCGAATGCTCCGAGCTGTACACGTGCAACTTCGACCTGACGTGGCCGATGTGCGGCCCGCTCTGGGCGTGGGCGTGCACCGGCTGGTGCAAGATCGTCAAGTGGCCGCAGGACCAATAGTCATGACTCCACAAGACACCGATCGCTTCGTCGGACGCACCGCCGCAATCACCAACGCGGGGCTGGTCCTCATTCTTCTCGTCACCGCGATGACCGTGGCGTGGCCGCGCGTCACGAGCGCGCTGGGGATGCGGCCGAAGCCGGTCGAGCTCGCCTACCGCGCGGGTCAGACGATCGACACGCCCGCCGACTGGTATCAGGCCTCGCCCTACACGCTCGTCGTCTTCGCACGCGCAAGCTGCGGCGCCTGCCAGCAGGCGGAGCCGTTCCTGAAGCGGCTCGTCACCGAGCTCAGCGCCAAGAGCGCGATCGTGCTCGGCGCCACGGGCAAGGAGCCCGATGAGGAGCTCGGCTACGGCCGCGCGATCGGACTCGACGATGCGGCGGTGAAGGTCGTGCCGGCCGGGCTGCGCGTCCGGGCCACACCCACGCTGGTGCTCGTCGATCGCCAGGGTCAGATCCTCGCCTCGTGGGAGGGCGTCGGGCCGGAGACGAAGCAGATGCAGATCGTCAAGACGATCCAGTCGATCGTCAATTAGCGCATCGCATCAATTCGGGATCGCATGCAGCGCCGGTAGATCTCTTGTCCTGGTCGTCCACACGCCGAGCAGCGTGAGGCCGATCAGCATCAGGCCAAGCGCGAGGCCGACCCACAGCCCGGCGACGCCCCAGCCCCGGGAGAAGCAGAGCCAGTAGGCCACCGGCAGCCCGATCAGCCAGTGGCCCGCCAGGTTCAGCGCCACCGGCGTGCGCGTGTCGCCCAGGCCGCGCAGCGCGCCGGTCGTCACCGTCTGCAGGCCGTCGAACGGCTGAAACGCCGCACACAGCAACAAGAGCGTCGCGCCCAGCTGCAGAAGAGCGGGATCAACCGTGAAGATCCGCAGGAACGGCCGGGGCGCGGCAACGAACGCCGTCGACATCACGAGCGCGAACGCCACGGCCAACCCGAGCGCCGCGCCGCCCGCGAGCCGCACGCCGTGCGGATCGCGTCGTCCGACGGCCTGCCCCACCCGGACAGCCGCGGCCGAGCCGAGCCCGAACGGCACCATGAAGACGAAGCTCGCGATGTTCAGGACGATTTGATGACCGGCGAGCGCCACGGGCGTGATGCGCGCCGCCAGCGCGCCGGCGGCCGCGAACACGCCCACCTCGAGCGCCACCTGCAGGGCCGCCGGGAAACCGAGCCGGACGAGCGCCCACATCCGCGCGAGGTCGATCGCGAACGGCACGTCGTGCAGTCCGGACGGACGCTCGCGCTCGCGATACAGAATCACGCCGAGCAGGCCGCACGCGAGATAGATGCGGCCGACGAGCGTCGCGTACGCGGATCCGATCGCCCCGAACGCCGGCGCGCCCAGATGGCCGTAGACAAACACCCAGTTGCCCGCCGCGTTGATCAGATTCGCCGTGATGAGCACGACCGTGATCGGCCGCACGGCGTTCATCGCCTGCAGATACCGGCGGAACACGGTGTAGGCGAGCAGCGGCGGCACAGACCAGAGCAGCGCCCGAAGATACGGCTGCAGCAGCACGAGCACGTCGGGATGGATGCCGGCCAGCGCCAGCGCCGCGGCGCCGCCGAGCCCGATGACCACGAGCACCACCGAGAGCACGACGCCGAGCTGCAGGCCGGCGAACAGCCAGCGGTGGCACTCGTCAATCCGTCCGGCGCCGTAACTTTGTGCGACGAACGTGTCGAGCGCGAGCAGCGTGCCCATGCCGAGCACGATCACGGCGAAGAACATTGTCGACCCGGTGCCCACGGCGCCAATCGCCGCCGGCCCCAACGGCCCGACCATGATCGTGTCGACGATGCCCATCGTGATCCAGCCGATCTCGGCCAGGATCACGGGCCAGGCCAGGTGGAGCATCGCGCGAAGCTCGCGGCGCATTCAGAAAGGGTACGTCAGGTACGACGGGTACGTCGGGTACGTCGGGTACGTCAGGTACGTCAGGTACGTCGGGTCCAAGGAACGCGCTGCCGCTCGCCAAGCTTCTCTTGGTTTGGGAAGAAACAAGGACTGATGATGCGAGTGGAGGTTCCTGGCACCCGACGTACCTGACGTACCCGACGTACCCGACGTACCCGTTATTTGACCGCAGTCGCCATGATCTCCACGAGCTCGGCCCGGCTGACCAGCCTGGCCCCAAGTGTTGTGCGTGCGGGCGGAATGAGGAAGGCCTCGCGGTAGATCGCGTCCATCTTGTCGAACTGCCAGAGGTCCGGCAGATACACGGTGTTGTCGACGACGTCCGAGAACGTCATGCCGGCAAGATCGAGCGTGCGTCTGATGTGGCCGAGCATCTCGCGCGTCTGCGCGGCGACGTCGCCGACGTTTGCCTCGGTATTGCCGACGACCCCCGACAGGAACACGCGCGGTCCGACGCGCACCGCGGTCGACACGGGCAGGCTCGGCGAGACGGTCGGGCCGAGCAGCTGCTTGCCGGCCGTCGAGGCGACCAGCGATATCTCGACGAGGCTCTCCGGTCCCACCAGGTGCGTGATGGCCGTGGCGCGCGCCGGCGGACCCTCGGCAAAGTAGCGCCGGTACTCGTCGTTCATCGCCTCGAACAGCGAGTCGTCGGTCAGGAACACCCGGGCTGCGACGACGCTGTCGTATGACAGCCCCGCCGTCCGCAGCAGCGTGCCGGCGTTGTCAAGGATCGTCCGGGTCTGCACGGCGATCGAGCCCGGCACGACCTGGTCGTCGGTCCCGCGCCGGCTGACAAGGCCGGACAGGAACAGGAGGTCGCCCGCGCGAACGATGTAGGAATATGGCCGCGGCGACTTCATCCAGCCTGCCGGCTGCAGCACCTCTCGCGCGGCACCCTGCGGCAGCGCGATCGCCGACAGCATCACCTGCGCTCCATGCGGCAGCTCCGCCGACACCGTCGTCCGCGCCGGCGGCTTCTCCGGAAAATACTCGCGATAGGCGGCGTTCATCGCGTCGAAATCGGAGGAGTTTCGCAGGTAGACCGTGACGCTCACGGCCTGCGCCAACGACGACCCGCCGGCCTCGAGTACCGTCTTCAGCCGGTCGAGCGCACGGCGCGTCTCCGCCGCCACGTCCGGCTGGTCGCGGGGGCCGCCCTGGTCGAGGCCGAACAGTCCGGACGTATAGACGAATCCGCCGGCCACCACCGCGGGCGCATCCGTGGGCGCGCCCGGCGCGCCGGTGTTCACGTCGCTCGTGCTGGGGAGCACCTTGCGGTCCTGCCTCGACGACACGCCGTGCGCGAGAGCGAGACACGCCGCCGCGACGAGGAGCGGACGGACGCCGGTGCTACCCCCGATCGCCATGACGCCATTAGAATAAGTCACTCCCTTGCCTCGGAGGCGATCGATGAAACGACTGTTCGTGATTCCGGTCCTGATGGCTGCGGCGGTCCTGGCAGCGCCCGTCCTGCGCGCCGACGTGAAGATGCAGCACAAGACCACCCTCAAGTTCGGCGGCGCGCTCGGCGCTGTCATCAACCGGTTCGGCGGCAGCACGACCAACGAAGGCACCGTGTCCTCGGTCGCCATCAAAGGCAACCGCAAGCTCGAGATGGGCCCCACGAGCGGGAGCATCATCGATCTCGGCGAGGAGAAGGTCTACAACCTCGACCCGAAGAGCAAGACCTACAGGGTCACGACGTTCGCCGAGCTCCGCGCGGCGTACGAGAAAGCCAAGGCCGACGCCGAGAAGAAGAAGGCCGAGATGAAGCCGGAGGAGAAGCAGGAAGCCCAGCCGCCCGACAAGCAGTACGAGTTCGACGCCGATGTGAAGGAAACCGGCCAGCACAAGAACATGCTGGGCTACGACACCCGGGAGGTCATCGTCACCATCATCGGGCACGAGAAGGGCAAGAAGGTCGAGGAGAGCGGCGGGCTGGTCCTGACGACGGACATGTGGCTCGCGCCGAAAATCGCCGCGGTCGACGAGGTCGTGCAGTTCAACCTCAAGTTCATCAAGGCCGTCTACGGCGAAGCGTTCGCCGCCGACGTGCAGCAGATGGCCTCGACCGTCGTGATGTATCCGGCGTTCCAGCCGATGTCTCAGAAGATGCAGGCCGAGAACGGCAAGCTGCAGGGCACGCCGCTTCTGTCGATGACCACCTTCGATGGCGTCAAGAGCGCCGAGGAGCTGAAGGAAGCCCAGCAGCAACAACAGCAGCAGAACCAGCCGACGAGCACCGGCGGCATCGGCGGCGTGCTCGCCCGCCGGATGATGGGCAACAAAGGACAGCCCCAGCAGCGGAGCAACGTCTTCACGGCGTCGAACGAAGTGCTGCAAGTGGCGCCGTCGGCGACGGCCGACGACGTGGCCATTCCCGCGGGCTACAAGGAAAAGAAATAGGCAGGAGACCCATGGCCAACAAGTCGAGCAATGAATCGCGTCGCAAGTTTCTGAAGGTTGTCCCCGTGGCCATGGCCGGTGCGGTTGCCGGAAAGGCCCTGGCGCAGGGCGCGCAGGCCAACGGACCGATCACGGCCGACGACATCAAGGCGGCCGAAGCGCTCGACGGCGTGAAGTTCACGAGCGAGGAGGAGGCGGTCGCGGCCCGCGGCGCGAACGCCAACCTCAACAGTTTCAACAGGATGCGGCAGATCACGATCCCGCAGGACACCGAGCCGGCCTACGTGTTCAAGCCGTCGCTTCCGGGCAAGGAACCGAAGGGTCCGGCCACGCCCGGCGCCCCCATCAAGTTCACGAAGCCAGCGATGACGCTGAAGCGGCCACAGAATCTCGAGGACGTCGCGTTCTGGCCGGTGACGAAGCTCGCCGCGCTCGTCGAGCGCAGGCTCGTGACCTCGACCGAGCTCACGAACATGTACCTCGCACGGCTGAAGCGCTATCAGCCAACGCTCAACTTCTACGTGAATCTCACCGAAGAGCTCGCGCTCAAGCAGGCGGCCGAAGCCGACCGCGAGATCAAGGCCGGCAAGTATCGCGGGCCGCTGCACGGCCTGCCGTGGGGCGCCAAGGATCTCTTCGCGACCAAGGGGATCAAGACCACCTGGGGCGGCGAGCCGTACGTCGATCAAATCATCGACTACGACGCGACGATCGTCGAGCGCCTGCGCGACGCCGGCGCCGTGCTCGTCGCCAAGCTCACCCTCGGCGCACTGGCGCAGGGCGACGTGTGGTTCGGCGGACAGACGAAGAATCCGTGGAACCCGCAGACCGGCTCGAGCGGATCGTCCGCTGGACCGGGCTCGGCAACCGCCGCCGGCTGCGTCGCGTTCGGCATCGGCACCGAAACCCGCGGGTCGATCCTCTCGCCGTCGTCGGTGAATGGCCTCGTCGGCCTGCGTCCGACGTACGGCCGCGTCAGCCGCTACGGCGCGATGGCGCTCTCGACGACGATGGACAAGATCGGGCCGCTGTGCCGGTACGTCGAGGACGCCGTGCTCGTGTTCAACGCGATCTACGGACCGGACAAGCGCGACGGCAGTGTCGCGGACGCCGCATTTCATTGGGCGCCCGACACGCCGCTGGCGGGACTGAAGATCGCCTACGTGAAGACGGCGTTCGACAACGCGGGCCAGGGCCGCGGCGGAGGCGGCGGCCGGCCGGGCGGCGCGCCGGGTGCGGCCGGCGGCGGCGCGCCGGGTGCGGCCGGCGGCGGCGCTGCTGGCGCTCCGGGCGCGCCCGGCGGCGGTCGTGGCCGCGGCCCGCAGCTGACCCCGGAGCAGCAAGCGGCGCTCGCCGCCGAGACCAAGAAGGTCTACGACGACGTGCTCGAGACGTATCGCAAGCTCGGCGCGAAACTCGAACCCGTTGACGTGCCAGCCGAGCTCAACCAGATCACCGGCGCGATCGGCTTCATCCTCGACGTCGAGTCGTCGGCGTCGTTCGACGACGCGACGCGGTCGGGCGACATCAACCAGCTCCTCAACCCGAACGGGTCGCGCAGCTCGTGGCCGAACACGTTCAGGCAGGCGCGCTTCGTGCCGGCCGTCGAGTACATCCGCGCGATGCGCGCGCGCACGATCCTCATGCGCCAGGCCGACGACTTCTTCTCGAAGTACGACGCCGTGCTCGAGCCGGGCACCGGCGGGACGCTGGCAATGACGAACCTCACGGGCCACCCGGCGATGGCGCTCAAGTGCGGCTTCACCAACACGCCGGGCTACGCAAACGGTCAGCCGCGCGTCCTGATGCTCACCGGCAGGCTCTACGACGAGGGCACGATCGCGCGCGTCGCGCTGGCGTACGAACAGGCGACGGAGTGGAAGGACAGGAATCCTTCGCTGTCAAGTTAGAAGTCAAGAGCCAAGATCACTTCACTCTCAGATCCTGAATTCGTCGTTCGCCGTCGGCCAGCGTCAACGGCACCGAGGCTCCGCCAAGCTCGCGAAGGTACGCGGGATCGAACCACTGCCCCGGCTCGACGTCCGTGACGGCGACGAGCCGGTACTCGCCCGCAGGGAGATTCGAAAACGAGTAATGCCCGTCCGTCGAGGGACGGCCCGCCTGAATCCGCCGGGACTGCGGCGTCCAGTACTGTGTGTCGGCCGGAAAAACGATGATCGTGTACGCCGAGGTCGGCTGGCCGCTGGCATCCTGCAGCGCACCCGACAGTGCCGCCATGCGAGTGGTGAGCGTCACCGCGCCGTCCGTCTGGTCTTCACCGGCTTTGACCTCGAGGTTGAAGTCGAGGGCATCGCGCCCGCCGAACACCGCCGACTTGACGGACCACGCGGCCGGCGCGCCGGCAACCGTGATGCGGTACTTGCCGGGGGCGACGCCCGGGAACGTGAAGCGGCCGCTCGCCTCGGCCACGGCGGGGACGAGAGCGAACGCATCGGCGACGCTCGCCGACGAGCCAACGGGCGCGAGACCGACACGCACGCGCGCGAAGTCCACCACCTGTCCGCTGCTGCCGTCCGTGCGCAGGCTTCCGGACACGACCATGCCGCGCTGAAGCGACAGCGACAGGTCCGACATGCTGCGGCCTTCAACGGCGATGTCGGCCATTGCCCAGTACTGCGTCGCGCCGATCACCGCCGGCTTGCCCGACTTGAGCGCGTCGGAAATCGGCCCGTCAATCACGGGCAGACTGCCCGCGCGCGCGAACAACGTGTAGTGCCCGGGCGGCACGGCGCCAAACGCGAACCGCCCGTCCTGCGTCGGTCGAGCGCTCTTGACGGCCGCGCCCGGGACACTTTGCTCGCTGTCGACGAGCGTGACTTGCATCCCGGTCAGCCCCTGCAACGCCGATCGATCGGGCGCCGTAACAACGCCCGAAATCTTCGCCGTCCGCACGAGCTGCATCTGCAAATCGACGCCCGATCGCTCCTGTCCCACCTCGATGAGCACGGGCTGCGCGGCCGAGAGCTGCGTCGTGCCGGGGAAGTACACCGGCGCGTATCCGTCACCGGTGTCGTCGGGCGGCTGGTTGTTCTGCGCGATGGCGATCTGCTGTTTCAGGTTGACGAGCGCCTGCTCGTCACCGCCGGCTCTGGCCGTCGCGGCGATATTCTCCGCCGCAGCCTTCAATTCTTCGACGGCCATGTCGGTCATCGTGTCGCGTGGAAACGCGCTCACCAGATACTCGCCCGGCGACAGCACGCCGACGCGGAAGGCGCCGCGGTCGTCGGTCATCGCCGAGCCGGCCGGCTGCAGCGAGCGCTCGCCGGATCGCATGACGTACTTGAAGAGACGCACCTGCTGGCCGTAGGCGGGCTCGCCTTGTTCGTCGCGCACGATGCCGCTGATCGCGCCGCCCCGGGGAATCTGCAGGCTGATTCGGTCGAGCCGCTGGCCATCCGCGAGCTGGATTGGCGTCCCCGGTCGTCCGGTGCCGGGACGCCGCTGGCCGTAGATCACGTCGAGATATCCGGGCTTCGACGCCGCGAGGTTGAACGCGCCGGCCGGAAGGTCGGTGAACGAAAATGCGCCCGCGCTGTCGGTCATGACGGAGCGTCCGACCGACGAGGCGGCCGATCCGACGCCCGTCAGCGTGACGCGCGCACCTCGAACGGCCGTTCCCGTGTCGCCCGACACGACGGCGCCCGCGATGACGCCCGTGCCGGCCGGGGCGGGAGCGCTCGCGGCTCGGGGCGGTGGCTGCGGTGACTGCGCGAGGTTTGAGGACGCGCCGCCGATGCCGAGGACGAAGGCCAGAACGGTCAGCGCACGGGGGCCGACGTTACTTGATCGTCCGCTCCGACCTGACCAGCTCGGCCAGCGCACGCGTCTGATCATAGTCCGAATGGATGCCATCGGCGGCTGCGAGATACAACGGACGACTCGTGGCCGTGAGCGTTTGACGCTTGGCGACTGCGATCAGTGTTTCGGCCCGGTCGAAGTTCGACTTTATCGTCCCGGCAGCCTTGAGTACCTGAGCGACCACGGCGTCGTCGAGGTGCGGGCGCGCGATCACCGTCTCGAGCACGCGCCGCTGCTCGTAGGCCGAGCTCGTCGAGCCCACGAGCGCGCAGAACGCAGGGGCGGTCTCGGGCGTTACGCCGCCCTTCTTTGCGACGTCAATCAGCACGTTGGCGCGTTCGTTGTCGCTCTTGATTCGTCCGGCGGCTTCGATGATGCCCGCCGCGTCCTTCGACGACAGCGTCGGGCCGGGCATTGACGCCGTCAGCACTTGACGACGCTCGTAGTCGCTGTCCACGGCCGACGATGCCTTGCGGGCGTCGGCGACGATGTCGTCGGAGATGCCGGACGCGGTCATCACGGTCTGCAGCGTGCGGCTCTGCTCGTACGCCGACTGCATGCCGGTCACGAGGCTGAAGAACGCGGACGTCACGGCACTCGTCAGGCCCCCGCGCCTCGTGAACGTCATGAGCAGCGTCGCGCGCTCGTAGTCGCTGCCGATGTCGGTCGCTGCGGCCAGCACCGCAGCGGCGACTTTCGGCGAGGGCGGAGACGGCAGCAGCGCGGCGAGCGCCTGGTGCTGCTCGTAATCGCTGCCAATCGTCTTCGTCGCGTCGATCAGGGCGATGAGCGCGCCCTCGTCGCCGCCGGCCTGCTTTCCGGCGGTCTTGAGCAGGTTCCCCAGCTCGTAGTCAGAAGAGATCGTCTCGGACGCCTGTTTGGCGACGCGCGTGAGCTCGGCCGGCGTCAGGGTCGCCTGCTTGATGAGCTCGGTGTAATAGACGCGGCGGACGTAGTCGCCCTCGAGTTTCGCGATCTCGGCGAACACGGCGTCGACGCCGCCGTTCTTGAGAAACCGGGCGACGCGGCTCTCGGCCCCGAAGCCTGTCCGCCGGATGACCTTGACCAGCATGGCCTGGAGGAATTCGCGTCCTTCCGGCTCGTATGGACGCTCGAACCCGCTGCGCCGGTACGTGTGCTGCACCGATCCATCGGGCATGCCGCGGATCACGACGCCCGTCGTCAGCACCCACCCGCCATCGCTGATCTCGACCGTCCGGCCTGACTCGACCCAGCTGATGTCCCGGTCGTCGTCGGCAATCGTGAATTTGCCGGTCCATTTGATCGAGACCTTCTCGGAGTTTTCCTGCCACGTGAACTCGCCAGTGCCGCCGCCGCTCGACTGGCGCGTCTCGGAGAGGGAGTCCGCCGGGCGCGCGGTCTGCGGCTGAGCGGCGGCTGCGGCTTTCGCGGCAGGCGCCGAGGCGCTGGACGTCGCTGGCTGCGCCGTCGCCACGCCGCCGGCCTGGGCGACGGCACGCGCGGCGGCCGCGGCCGGGCGTGCGGTGGCACCAGGCGACGAGCTTTGCGCCAGCACGAGCGCGGCCGGCAGCAGCAGGCTGGCGGCCAGCAGCGCCAAGAGCCCGGAGACCGAGCCGGAGGCCGCCAGCCGGTTGTCGGGATCGACGCCGAGAATCCGGCGCACGCGTTCGAGCAGCGATCCGTCGGACGCCGCGAGCGCGACGCGCGGCGGCACGACCATCGCGGCCAGGTCGGCGAGCGCCGTCACATATGCAAGGCGGTCGCAGACGCCGACGACCAGGTCATCGCAACAGTGCTCGCGCTCCGCGCGCACGCGCTTCGACACCCACCAGACCGCCGGGTGATAGAAGAGGAGCGTCTCGACCGCGGACTGCAGCAGGTTCACGAGGTAATCGTGGCGGCGCACGTGCGCCAGCTCGTGCGCGATGAGCGCTTCGATCTGCGTCGGCGCGAGACCGGCCATGGCCGAGGCTGGCAGCAGCACGACCGGCTTCAGCCAACCGACCATCAGCGGCACGGCCACCCGGGTCGATTCGCAGATCCGCACGACGCGATCGAGCGCCAGGCGCCCGGCCATGCGCCGCGCCAGACGATGAATCTCGACATCCACGGGGCGCACGCTGTGGCGGATCAGGCGACGAACGGCCAGCCAGTTGCCGGCCAGGCGGGCCGTGAGCAATGCCACGCCGGCCAGCCACACAACGAGCACCGGCACGACGGGAAGCAGGACGGGCCGTGCGGCGGCAGCGCGTTGGGTGAAGGCCGACTGCACAGAGTCGCGCGGTTCGATGCCTCTGGCACCCCTGAGCTGAGACGTTGATGCTGACGCCGTCGGCCGAGCCAGCGCGCGGCCCGACGACGTCAATGCTGGCGTCATGGCGGTCCAGCCGGCCGCCGGATTCGCGCTCAGCCACGCGGTCGTCGCTATCGGCGCCGCGAGCATGGCGGCCAGCGAGGCGACGCCAATCGCGTAGCGCGCGGAGGCGCCGAAGCGCGGCGCCCGCATCATCCACACCGCGGCAAGACCAAGGAGCGCGCCCTGCCACAGGAAATGCACGAGCGCCCAGGCGAGAGCCTGTGCATACGGGCCAAGAAGGTCACTCGTCACAGGTCACCTCTTGTACTGCTCGATCAGCTTTCGGATTTCCTGCAGCTCCTCCGGCGTGGCGGGATGCGCGCTGAGCGCCTGCATGACGAGCGCCGCCGACCGGCCGCCAAACGCGCGGTCCATCAGATCGGCGACCAGCTGGCGCTGGGTCTGATCCTGCGAGTGGCGCGCGGCGTAAACGTGCGTGCGCGACGACTCGTCGCGGGTCACCAGCCCCTTCTCCGCCATGATCTGCATCAGCTTCAGGGTCGTCGTGTATCCGGTCTCCCGGGACCCGGCGAGCGCCTCATGCACATGACGGACGGTCGACGGTCCACGTTCCCAGAGCACCCGGAGAATCGCCAGCTCGGCATCGGTCGGACGCGGCAAGGGGGCAGCCATGGGCCCTATTATACGAATGTGTTCGTAGATGTCAACGAAGGCCTTCGTTGACGCCGGGCTTTGCGCCGACCGAGCGGCGGACCGCTACTTGCGCTCGATGGTGACTTTCTTCATCACGACGGGCGTGACCGGACGATCCTGAGCGCCCGTGGCTGTCGCGCCGATCTTCTCGACGACGTCGAGGCCTTTGACCACGGCGCCGAACACCGAGTGACGGCGATCGAGGTGCGGCGTCGGTCCCAGGGTGATGAAGAACTGGCTGCCGTTGGTGTTGGGGCCGGCGTTGGCCATCGACAGCACGCCTGCGCGGTCGTGCCGCAGGTCGGGGTGAAACTCGTCTTCGAACTGATAGCCCGGGCCGCCCGATCCCTGCCCCAGCGGGTCGCCGCCCTGAATCACGAAGCCCTTGATGACACGGTGGAAGATCAGGCCGTCGTAGTACGGCGCCTTCTTCTTTTCGCCGGTCTTGGGATGCTTCCACTCCTTGGTGCCTTCGGCAAGACCGACGAAATTGGCGACGGTCTTCGGGGCCTTGGCATCGAACAGCTCAACGGTGAAATTGCCGAGGGAGGTCTCGAACAGCGCGTAGGTGGCCATGTCTGGCTGTCTATTGTGTCAGGGTTCCGCAGGGCGGCAAATTGGTCCTAAGTCCTAGGTCTGTGTATGAGAGGCCTTCTGCCTTCTGCCTTCTGCCTTCTGCCTTCTGCCTTGCCCTCAGCGCCGTCACCCTCCGCCGAGGATCTTGCGCAGATCGGCGACCTGGGTCGCGAGCGCCGGGTCGCGGGCGGCGATCTCGACGAGCGCCTTCGCTTTGGGGACGTCGCCGCCGTGGGCGTACTGATTGGCGGCGTTGAACGCCGCGGCGTACTGGTGGCTGCTGTCCTCCTTGATAGCGGCTTCGAACCCCGCGATCTGCCGGGCTTTGAAATCGGGGTCGACGTCCTCGCGCGCCTGCATCGCTCGAAGTCCGTTCTCGCTCTCCTTGACGCTCGCTTCGTAACAGCCCATCGCGTCCTCGAACTGACGGCCCGAGTCAACCCAGCGCTCGCGCTTGATCATCACGAGACCGAGATACCACATCGCGGTGCAGTTCTTGTCTCCGCCCGACATCGTGCGGGCGCCGCGCAGGTCCTTCTCGGCCACATCGAGATCGTCCTGGTCGTGCTCGATCATGCCCGCCAGGGTGAGGACCTCGCCGGAGTTGCCGACCCGCTTGGCGGACTCGATGTCCGCACGCGCAAGGTCGAGCGCCTGGCGTGAGTAGTGGTTCCAGGACCGCCAGTAGTACGCCTCGTAGATGTTGTCAGTCCGCAGCTCGATCATATGCGTGGCGGTCGCGATCGCCTCGTCGTTCTGCTTGAGATAGGTCAGGCAGATCGTCCGGCCGAGCAGCGCGTTCTCGTGCTCGGCTTTCTGCGCGATCGTCTCGTCGTAGAGCTTCACTCCCGCGCGGCAGTCGCCGATGAGCTGGTTGTAGTTGCCGTAGAGGTACGTGACCGACGGCGACGTCGGAAATCGCTTGTAGGTTTCAGCCAGCCACTCGCGCGCGCTCGCGCCGCCGTTCTGCTTGACCGTCACGAGGGCGGCGCGGCTGAGAAAATAGCCGGTCTCGACGAATCGCGGCACGGCGTCGCGAACCTTCTTCAGAAGCGCGGAACTGATGTTGATGCAGATGCCGGCGCGGTAGACGAGCAGCGGCGGGGCGTCCGGCGCGGGCGCCGCCCGACCAGTCGGATGCAGCCCCTGCGGCGCAGTCGGTCGCCGCGTCGGATAGGCGCAGTCGAGCGCGAGCGACAGGTACGCGCGCACCGGCGCGCTGAGACCGCCCGTTTCCAGCCAAACGAGCTCGGCATCGATCGTCCGTACGAAGTCCACCTGCGTGCGGCGGAACGCGCCGGTTTCCTGGTGCGTCCATCCGGCGTCATCGCCCGGCACGGCCTCGGCAATCGTCAGGTAGCGCCCGGCCTCGAGGGCCGGCGGCAGCTCCTTCGCCAGCGCGTGCGCTTCGGTGAACGCGGCCGATGGATCGAGCGCAAGCTCCTTCTCCCGCAGGGCAATCAGCAGGTCCGTTTCGAACAGGCGGGTGACGACGAGCGGGCGGGCCTTGCCCACGCCGACACGCGCGTAGGTGGCGCGGGCCTCCTGAAGGCAGTCGAAACAGCCCTGCAGGACTTGCGCGTCGGCGGCAGCGAGCGCCGCCAGGTCCGCCTTCTTGATCGGCGTGCTGGCGCAGGCGGCCGACACGACGAGCGCGGCGAGCCAGGCTTTGCGCATGCTCATTGGACACCGCGGCGGGGGGCGAAGTTCACGGTGCTGGGTGCTGGGTGCTGGGTGCGATGTGCTGGGTGCTGGGTGCGGGCTGGGAATTCTGTTTGTCTGCACGGGCACTCCGCATGAGCACCTGGCGCCGAGCACCGAGCACCCAGTACCTAGCACTCACCGCCCGCCGGTCGCTACACTGGCCTTGTGCCCCACGACCTGACCAAGCACTACACCAACGGCGAGATCACGGTGGTCTGGACGCCCGCCCTGTGTCAGCACTCCGGCGTGTGCTTTCGTGGACTGCCGGCGGTCTTCGACCCGCGACGCCGACCGTGGATCCAACTCGCGCCGTCGGACTCGACGACGATCGCCGCGCAGGTCGATCGGTGTCCGTCAGGTGCGCTGTCGTGGTTCAGGAACGAGCCGCGCTAGCTCAGGACACCTCGAGCACCTGCCGAACCTGCGGAGCCTGTTGAGCCGTGCCCAGGCAATCCAGCGCGTGCTCGACGTCAGCGACGAGATCCTTCGAGCTTTCACACCCCGTGGACAGCCGGATGAGCGTGTCCGAGAGCCCGAGCGCGGCGCGCGTGTCTGGCGGAATCGAGGCGTGCGTCATGCGGCACGGCAGGCACGCGAGCGCGCGCACGCCGCCGAGGCTCTCGCCCAGCGCGAAGTACTTGAACGACGAGACGAGCGCTGCGGCTTCCTCGGGCGTGCCGTCCAGCTCGAATGACACCATGCCGCCGAAGCCGGTCATCTGGCGCCTGGCGATCTCGTGGCCCGGGTGCTGCGGAAGGCCCGGGAAATACACCCGCTTCACACGCGGGTGACGCACGAGCGCGTCGGCAACGGCGACGGCGTTCTCCGCGTGGCGCAGCATCCTCAGCTCGAGCGTGCGAAGACCGCGCAGCGTGAGCCAGCAGTCGAACGGGCTCGGGACGCCGCCGAGCGCGTTCTGCAGAAACGCGACGGGCTCGAAGACCGCGGCGTCGCGCGCAATGACGGCGCCCTGAATCACATCCGAGTGCCCCGCCAGGTACTTCGTGACGCTGTGCACGACCACATCCGCGCCGAGCGCGAACGGCTGCTGGAAGAACGGCGTCGCGAACGTATTGTCCACGACGACGAGCGCTCCTCGGGCGTGCGCCAGATGGCTCACGGCCCTGATGTCATAGACGAGCAGGCGCGGGTTGGTCGGCGACTCGAGCCACACGAGCGTCGTGTCCGTCGTGATCGCCCGCTCGACCGCCGGCAGGTCCGCGAAGTCCACCTGGGTCACCCGACAGCCGATCGGCTCGAACACGCGATGGAGCATCCTGAACGTGCCCCCGTAGACGTCGCCAGGCACGACGATCTCCCTCCCGGGCTTGAGGTAGGCGGTCAGAACCGCGTTCTCGGCCGCGAGCCCGGATCCGAAGACCGCCGCGTGCGATGCGCCCTCGAGATCCGCGAGCACGGCCTCGAGCCGCTTTCTGGTGGGATTCGACGTCCGCGTGTAGTCGAAGCCCTTGTGCTCACCCGGACCCTCCTGCTGGTACGTCGTCGTCTGGAAGATCGGGGCGATGACCGCGCCGGTTTCCGGCTCGGAGGGTTGGGCGGCGTGAATCGTGCGGGTGGCGAAGTCCATGACGGGTCTCCTCGGCAACAGTCCTGAGTCCTGGGTCCTACGTGCGAAGTTCCGCGCCGACGACCGTGCCGGCGCTGGTCAAGCTGCGTACGACGAGCGGCAGGCCGGCCTCGCGCGCGGCCACGACGGCCTGGCGCTGCACGAGCGGACAGCCCGCGTCGGCCAGCTGAAGCGCGTCATCGACGTGAAGGCGCGGAATCAGCCGCGCCGACGGATCGACGTGCGGATCCGCCGTGAAGTACCCGTCGACGTCCTTGATCAACTCGAGACGGGTCGCACCGAGCGCGGCGGCGAGCGCCACGGCCGAGAGATCCGAGCCGCCGCGACCGAGCGTGATCAGGCGCTGGCGCGCCGTCGCGAGAAAGCCCGGCACGACGACCACGGCGTGGCGGGCGAGCGACGCGCGAAGCAGGAGCGAAAAGACACGGGGAGTATTTCTTCGGTCACTGCGAGGAAAAATACTCCCGGTGTCCTCCGCGCGAAGTCCGGCCTCGTGCGCGTTGAGGCCGACCGCCGACACGCCGGCGGCCTCGAGCGCCAGCGTGAGCAACGCGACCGACCGCAGCTCGCCCGTGGACCACAGCAGGTCGAGCGCCGCGGTGTCCGGCCGCGCCGAGAGCGATCGCGCCTCGTCGAGAAGAGCGTCCGTGTGGCCGAGCTCAGCCGAGACGACGACCAGGAGCTTCGACGCCGTTCCGGCGACGCGCGACGCGAGAAAGGCCGCCGCACCGCGGTAGGCCTGCCGATCGGTCAGCACCGACCCGCCGAGCTTGAGGACTGTGAGATCGAAGCCGACCGACCTACTCACCGCGACCTCCGGCAAGCGCGGGGAGTGCGAGCACCCGCGGGCACGACGCGCGGACGGCCTCGACGATCTCCTGCACCACGCGCCACGACGCCGGCGCGGTCAGGAGCGCCACTCGATCGTCGTGCGGTTCGATTCGGACCGCAGGAATACGACTCACGGCCAGAATCTCAGCCAGATCCGCGGCGCCGACCTCGCCGCCGCGCGTAACGTGCAGGAACCAGGGCGCGGTCGCCGGGTGCCGAAGCTCGTCCACGCCGACACGCGCCGGCGCCTCGCCCGGCGGCCATGCCGGTCCACCGGTCACCGTCTCCACGATGTCGTCGACGATCGTCACCGCCGTGGCGTCCGGGCCGGCGCCCGGGCCCGAAAACGTGCACGTGCCGGTCGACGTGAACAGTCGTAACGCGTTGGTCACGCCGGCGAGCCGGGCGAACGGATGATCGTCGGCAACGAACGCCGGCCCGACCCACGCGCCGCTTTCGCCGGGCTCGAGC
Source organism: Vicinamibacterales bacterium (assembly GCA_035519535.1). GTDB lineage: Bacteria > Acidobacteriota > Vicinamibacteria > Vicinamibacterales > SCN-69-37 > DATEGZ01. Next base: position 23,933 of record DATIWF010000121.1, read on the forward strand.
GACGCCACGACGACGGGCTTGATCGTGCCGCCCAAACGCGTCGCCGCTGCCAGATCGTCCGCTTCGAGCCTATCGATGCCGCAGGCCGGCAGGTCGCTCGAGCGAGCCTCCGGACAGCCCGCCAGGTGCAGGAGAATGGTCAGCTTCTCCGCCGCGTCGCGCCCGCCGACGTCGGCCGAGCTGTCCGGCTCGGCGTAGCCCCGATCGATCGCGCCGGCGAGGGCCTCCGCAAACGACGCGCCTCGCGAGAGCGCGGTCACGATCGCGTGCGACGTGCCGTTCAGAATGCCTTCGATGCGCCGCGCGGCCGCGACGAGCGGCCGGCGCGCGAGCGAACCGAGAAACGGCACGCCTGCGAGCACCGCGGCGTCGCACGCAAACATCGTTTCGTGCCGCGCGGCCAGCGCGCGCAGCTCGGGTCCGTGCGCAGCCACCAGTGATTTGTTCGCGCTGACGACGGGGAGGCCGGCGCGGAGGGCGGCCGAGACGAGCGTGCGGGCGGGCTCGACGCCGCCGAGCGCTTCGACGACCACGTCCACGTCGTCGTTCCAGAGTCGCTCATGACGACTGACGAGCGGAATAGCCGGGCCGGGGCGCGGCTTGGCGACGTCCCGCACGAGCGCGCGCACGGGCACCAGATCGACGCCGGCCGCGCGGAGCCGATCGCGCTCTCGAAGCGCGACGCTCGCGACGGCCTGGCCGACGCGGCCGTAGCCCAGTAGGAGTGCTCGGTGCTGGGTGCTGGGTGCTAAGTGCGGCGTGCTGGGTGCGGGTGCGGGTGCGGCACCAACAACCTCTAACTTCTGGCTTCTCACTTCGAACTTCCTATCTGTCCCGAACACGTCGGGCAGGAGTTAGCACCTGGGCGATTGCCGCCTGGTTGCTGTGGCGTCGTCGGGCCTGGTCCCTCAGCCACTCGCGATAAGCGTCCGCGTCACGCGCGGATTCGTCGAGGTTATGGGAGGCGCGCGCGGGCGTCAACGATCGCGCGCCATATCCACGTTCGTTGATGTTCTCCCGATCCGCCGTCAGGATTTCGAGAACGTGTAGCGCAGGAAGACGTGCGCGGAGAACGGCTGGCCGTAGGCGTCCGCGAGATTCGGATCGCGGTAGTACACGGTCGCGTCACCGCCGACGCCCCACGTACCCGCGCGCGACGCCCCGAGGCGCCGCTCGTATCCGATGGTCAGCGCGCCGATGAGCGACGTGATGTTCTGATGTTGAAAGCCGGGCGGATCGTAGCCGCCCGCCGTCAGGAGGTCCTTCACGACGAGCTCGCCTCGCATGTAGACGAGATGCCGCGGCGCGACGCGCCACGCCGCCTCCACCAGCGCGCCCGGCAGCGTCAGGTGCACGCCCGGCTCGTCGTTCACGCCGATCATCCCGGAAAAAGCGAGGGGCCGCCCCTTCAGTTCGCCGGTGAACGTCACCGACGCCGTCACGCGGTTGACGTCCGTGTATTCGGTCGGATCGGGAAACTTCAGATGGCCCGCGGAGATCTGGCCGCCCCATCGACCGCGCTGCCACGACACACGCGCCGAATAGCTGTCGATCGGGCCGAATTCGATCGCGACGCGATCCTCGTCCGGCTCGCGGCCGTAGAAGCCCGAGCCCTCGACCATGAAGCCGGGGCGCCCGACGCCGACCGTCACCACACCGTGCGTAATGTGCGTGGAGTCGAGATGGTGATGCGCGAGCGGCGCCGTCGGATTGGCTTCGGCGGACGCGCGATGGGGGTACGCTTCCGGCCCCAGCGCCGGGGCGTCGACCGGCCCGCCGGCAATGACGAGAGTCCAGGCGCTCGACACCGGCCACTCGAACCGCGCGCTCGCGCCCATGACCAGATCGTGCGGGTGCTGGTAGTCGATCAACTCCGCGCCGTTGTAGGTCTCGCCCGACTGGAAGACCTGCGCCGATCCGTACCGGTGAAACGTCCACGGCTCAGCGCTGAACATTGCGTGCAGCATCAGCCGGCCGCGCCCGACGCTCCGGCCGGCGCCGGCCATGAACCAGTTCTGGGATTCGATCTGATGGATGTCGGTGTATTTGCGCTCTTGAAGATTGGCGTTGAGAAACGCCTGCGCGTCCAGCGTCCACGACCAGCCGGGCGACATCGCGCTCATGTCGTGATGCATCTGCGCCGAGGCGGGACCGGCGGTCACCAGGCCGGCGCAGACGATCAGCGTCGCACGTCTCACGCGCGCGCGAAGTACTGTCGGTAGAGCACCGCGCCCACCGACAGCGCGGTGACGAGAAACGCCAGATACGCAAACGGCCTGAGTCCGGGCCGCGTCGCCGAGAGCTTCAACGCGACGAGACCCGAACCCAGGCCGAACAATCCGACGGCTTCAATCCACGCGCCCTGCGTCGCGCGGTATCCCGCGGCGACGAACGCGAGCGCGATCACGAGGTATCGCGAGAACACGCGACTAGCAGCCTACTGCACGCGATCGTACACGCGCTTGATGTCTATTTGCTGAATCTTGGGCTGCGGCGTCATCGTCGACGTCGTCTTGAGCGTCATGATGAGCTGCTTGCCGTCCGGACTCAGCTTGTAGTCCTCGACGACTTTGAAGTCACCTGCGTTGTGCATGATCAACTCGCGGTGCAGCGTCTGGCCGTCCCACTTGACCTTCGCGTCCATCGGGCCCCACGGCGTCTGGACCACCTGCTTCTTGTCGTCGGTCGTGTGCTTCCACATCTTGCCCTTCGTCGGATCGGAGTCGAACCCGATGCCGACGTTGCCCGGCATGACCTGGAGGCCGAGGAACGGCGGCGCCTGACGGAATCCGGCCAGCGCCGCCTGCAGGCGCTGATTCTCCTGCGCGCTCATTGCCGAGCCGCCCATGTTGGGGCTCCCGCCGCCGCCGAAGCCGCCGCCGCCACCACCGGTGTCACCGCCGCCGCCCCCGCCGCCACCGCCGCCGGTATCACCACCACCGCCGCCGCCCGCCGCGCCACCGCCGCCGGCACCCGCCGCGCCACCGCCGCCGGCACCGCCGGTGTCACCACCGCCGCCAGCGCCCGCTCGACCGCGGGCCGGGGCCGCGGACATGGCCGGGCCGTTCGGGTTGGTGCTTGCATCGACGTTGAGCTTCCACGTGCCCGAAAACGCCGGCACATCCTTCTGTTTACCTGCCACACGCGCGGACGCCACCGGCAGGCCCACGAGCGCCAGCACGATGAGTAGTCGTCCGCCGTATTGAACCAGCCGACTGATCATTGACTCCTCCGCCTATTGATCAATGCGATCGTATACGCGATTGAACCCGAAGACGCGGGCGTCCTTGTCTTTTTCCTTGGGCGGGTCGCCGACGCGCACGATGACGAACATGCGCTTGCCGTCCTCGCTGAGGAAGTAGGTCTCGTGCATCTTGAAGCCGCGGGGTCCTTCGATTTCTTTCACGAGCTGGTGGCCGTCCCAGTGCGCCTTTGCGTCGTACGACGCGGCGCCCAGCTGATAGTGCTGTTTCTTGCCACTCGTCAAGTACGTGCGCTCGCGATCCAGGTCGTCGGTGAATGACACACTGTCAGGGAGCACTTTGATGAACAGCTTTTCGGGCACCTCGAGCAGATCGCGCAGCAGATCCTGCTGCTCGAGATACGCAAGGGCGTTCGGAGTCGGGCCGTAGCCGCCCCCGTATCCGCCGCCGCCGTAGCCGCCCCCGTATCCACCGCCGGTGCCGCCGAATCCGCCGCCCGGGTAGCCGCTCGTGCCTCCGCCAACGGGACTGCCGCCCGCTCCACCTGGATATGTCGCGCCGCCGTTCGTACCGCCCCCGCCGGCTGGACCGCCGCCGGTTGAGCCGGGACGACTGGTGCCGCCCGGCGACGTCCGCCGGGCGTTCGCGCCGCGCGGGTTCTGCTCGAGCCGTCCGGTCGCAGCATCGACGCTGAAATCCGGGTTGTAGTCCCAGTTCCCGTTGAAGAATTCTGGTCCGGGGGCGTTGGCCGAAGCCATCGGCGTGCCCGGCGCCACGGGCACACGCGCCGGCGGCTGGGCCGGCGGTGACTGCTGGGCGCGCCCCGCAAGCGACGTCGCGCCCGCGAGCAGAACGACACCGCCGAGAAACGCGCGCCGATGTCCTGTCATGTGCCGCCCGGGCCTCAGAACTTCAGACCTTGATCATACTCCAGTCGTCTGGCGCATCCGACTCCGGCGGAATGGATACGACAGCTGCGCCACGAGCCCATCCGGCACGTCGTCGCCGACGATGCCAAATCGCTCGGGCTGGCGGCCCTGCGGCATGTAGAAGGTGCCGAATGGATGGCGTGGAACTTCCACAGGAGCCGGCCATGGAAGACCCGGTGGCGACGCGCGTGATCGTGCGGGTCACGAGCGGTGTGAAGAAGAAATACGTCAGGTCCACTCGCGTGTCCACGCCCCGCCGGGGCGCGGCGGCCCGCGCCGGGCGGATGCGCTCGATGACCCAGAAGATCGCCGACACGACGACCAGGCCGATCGCGAGTGACAGCAGTGTGGGCGTCCCCACACTTCTATGCTACGGCCACACGGGGGTGCGAGGTTCCCGGGGCGTGAGGCGATGCCAATCCTGTCGGATCGGCGCGAACACGTCGATGACGACCGCGCCCTGCGGGCCCGCGGTCGCCTCGTGCGGCACATCGCCGGGAATCAGGTACGTGTCGCCCGGACGAAGCTCGCGCGTTTCGTTCCCGATGACGAAGGTCATCGTCCCGCGCAGGACGAGGCCGATTTGCTCGTTGGGATGCTGGTGGCGCGCGGCGACGGCGTTGGCGTCGAGCTCGACGACGGCGAACGTCATCTCGCGGCCCTCGACCACGCGCGCGAGGATGCCAGACCAGATGGGCAGGGGCGGAATGTCGTCGAGCGTGCGAAAGCCGCTCACTGCGCGGTCTTCGGCGCCGCAGGCTTCGGCTCGCCGGCGAGCCACGTCGCGATCTGCTCGCGCGACCACCGGTGGTCGTCGTTCAGGTGGACGATGAGCGCGGCCAGATAGATCCGCTTCTTGCAGCCCTCGGCCGGGCAGGCTTTGATGCTGTCGAGGCAGTCGAAGAACCAGTCGAGATCACGCGTGGGATGCGCGCCGCCGACTTCGCGCGGCAGCCGGTACATCGCTTCGTACGCGGCGCCGAGCGCGCACGACGCGTGCTCGCCGGTGTAGTAATCGCCGAACGCCTGGTCGGGCCGCCGCTTCAAGCCGTCACGGATGAACTCGGCGAGCTCGCGCTCGTCGTGATGCTCCGCTCGAGGGGACTGCGGGGAATCCATGCGCGCCTCCGATCGAACTGAGTGTAACAGACAAGCTCGCACACGACGCGATCGTGTCCGCGTTGTTCAGTACCGGGCACCTCGGCGGCGTCGTGTCCGCGCCGGCGTCAACACCGCCTCGGCCTCAAGCGGAGAGGCCGCGAGATACCGGGCCGGAAGGAGCGCGGCGTTCACCGCGGCGGATGCACTTCGTCGAGCACGGGCAGCGTCAGCCCTTCGAGCGTGCGCGCGCCCGATCCGCCGAGGTCGAACACGACGACCTCGTTCGCGCCGCGGCGGAGCCACGGGCCCGGCACGTAGAGCGTCTGTTGCGGTCCGATTGACCAGAAGCGTCCGAGCGGGTGGCCGTTCACCCATACCGTGCCCTTGTCCCAGCCGCGCATGTCCAGAAATGTATCGGAGGGCGCCGCGACCAGGAACTGGCCGCGATAAAACGCCGGGCCGGCCGACATCGTCGTCGTCGTGCGCACCGAGGGCGCGTCGGTCATCGGCAGCGGGTAGATCTCCCAGTCGGAGAGATCCACGCCGCCGATCGTCGCGGTGTCCGTGATGCCCTTGCGCTCCTGCCGCAGGTCCTTCTTGAAGTTGATGCGGCCGGTGTTCTCCACGAGGATGTCGAGCGTCGCGGGCGGCCCGGCCGGCACGTCGAGCATCATGCGGTCCTGGCCGAGTCGGCGGTCCAGCACCGCGATGCGCTGGCCGTTGAGGAAGACGACGGCGTAGTCGTGCAGGGCCGTGAGGACGAGCTCGGTCTTCGCGGGCCCCGCGGGCCACGTCAGGTGCGTGCGGTACAGGATGTCGCCGTACGACTGCCCCACCTCCTCCATCGTCTTGATCTTCTTGCTCTGGATGGGCTGGCCGAGCGTGGCCCAGAGCGGCGTCGACTCGGTCAGCTCGAAGCGAGGCACCGCGATCGCCGGGGGCGTGGGCGGCACCTCGGGCAGCACGAGGTTGGGAAAATGCTGAACGATCGCGTCGCGGAACGTGAAGTATTTCGAGGTCGGGCGGCCGGATTCGTCGAGCGCGGCGTCGTAGTCGTAGCTGGAGGTTTGCGGCTTGTACGAGCGGTCCATGTTCGCGCCGTTCATGAACCCGAACGTCGTGCCGCCGTGAAACATGTAGAGATTGAACGAGCCGCCCTGGCCGAGCATCCAGTCGATTTCCTTCGTCTGCTGATCGCCGTTCGTCCGCGCGTGGGGCGCGCCCCATTGATCGAACCAGCCGGCCCAGTACTCGCCGCTCATCAGCGGACCGTCGGGGCGGAACGCGCGCAGCGCGGCGAACGCGCGCTCGGCGCCGCCTGGGCCGAAGTTCACGACGGCCGGGAGGTCCGGCAGCGTGCCCGCGGCGAGCTGGCCCGGACCGTCGGCGGTGAACAGCAGCGCCTCGTTCAGCCCGCTGGCGGCGATCATGTCGCGCACGCGCTGCATGTACGTCTTGTCGTTGTCGAAGGACCCGTACTCGTTCTCGACCTGCACGGCAATGATCGGCCCGCCGCGCGTGGACTGCAGCGGCGCCAGCTCCTGCCCGACGCGCTTCAGGTACCGCTCCGCGGCCGCCAGGAACTTCTCGTCCGTGCTGCGCAGCACGATCGAGCGATCGGCCAGGAGCCAGGCCGGCAGCCCGCCGAGATCCCATTCGGAACACACGTACGGACCGGGACGGATGATGACGTTCAGGCCCTCCTGCTGCGCGGTGCGAACGTACTCGGCGACGTCGAGGTTGCCCGTGAAGTCGAACACGCCCGGACGCGGTTCGTGCAGGTTCCAGAACACGTAGGTCGTAATCGTGTTGAGGCCCATGGCGCGGGCTTTCTGCAGCCGATCGCGCCAGTACTCGCGCGGGACGCGCGCGTAGTGCATTTCGCCCGAGAGAATCTGGAACGGCTTGCCGTCGAGCTCGAAGTGGCGGCCGGCGATGGTGAGCGCGCGCGCCGCGCTCGCGCCACTTTGCGCCGTCCGATCGGACGAGGCCGCGGCGCCGGCCACGACGAGCGCCGTCGTCGCAATCAGACCAAGCGAGCGACGAGCGGGGCCCATCAGCGCCCTCCCCCGTCGGGCGTCACGTCGAGTGTCAGGACCTCGAACGGCGCCAGCGTGATTGCGGCGGCCGTACCGGCGATGAGCGTGAGCGCCGGCCTGGCGTTGCCCTCGGCCCACGGCGAGTGGGCGCGGTAACGCCGCGGCGCGCCCGCCGGCAGCTCGAACGCCGAGGCGACGTCGAGCTGGAACGTGGCCGGCTGGCTCCCTGGATTGCGCAGCACGACGATGCCCTTGCGCGGCGTCCACGCCGCGTGGCCGTAGACGTCCAGCCTGGCCGGATCGCCGCCGATCCAGTGCGTGTCGGCGAGCACGTCGGCGTTCGCGCGCGCCCACTTCGCGGATTCCGCCAGCGCGTCCCAGTTGGCCGCCGTCAGCAGGGACGGCGTGACGTACAGCTCCTGGAGTTCGGTGCCCGTGCCGAAGTAGGCGCGGACGTCCGACTGGAAGTCATCGCCGGGGTCGGTCGACAGGTCCTTCGCGTCGCGCGCGTAGATGACGCCATGCAGCATCAGCGAGGAGACCGGGAACAGCGGCGCCGCGACGACGACGTTCTTGTAGGTCTGCGCGTCCCGGTAGGTCATCCACTGTTCCCGCTTGCTGCCGACGCCGGCGAAGCTGTGGTCCTCGCCGCCGCGCCAGATCGTGTCGGCGTACTGGAGCCAGAACGGCGACGGCCACGTGCCCGTCGTGAGGTTGATGAAGATGTCGGGCTTGATCGCGCGCAGGTCGTCCCGGATCAGGTGGATGGCGGCTTCGAAATCGCTGCCGAACTGGCTGCCGGCGACGACGCCGGTCGCGCGGCCGATGCCGTCGAATTTGAACTGGTTCACGCCGAACTTCGTGATCATCTCGACGCACGTGTCATGGAACCGCTTGTAGTAGACCGGGCCGGACAGCGCGAAACCGCGCTCGTTGGTCTCGAAGCCCTCGGCCTTGCCGTACTCGAGCCGCTCGCGCCGCGGATCGCCGTAGCCGCCGAACGGCGACATCCAGACGCCGGGCTCCGCGCCGTACTTTTCCGCCGCGGCCTTGAGCGGCGTGAAGCCGCGCGGGAAGCCGTCGTTGAAGTTCCACAGCGACTTGTGGCTGTCCCACCCGTCGTCGAACAGGAACGAGCTCATCGTCACGCCGCGCTTCTGCACGAGCTCCCGGCCGTAGGCGTCGATGACGTCGAGGGCGTCCTTCTCGGTGTAGGGCGTGAAGTACCCGAGGTCGTACCAGCTGTTGTAGTGAAGGAAGGGCCGGTACGGATGGACGCGCTCGCGCTCGAGGTACGCGAGAAAGCTGCGGCGCAGCTGGCCCGGATCGGCGATCCCGACGACGGCCGAGACATCGAGCGTCTGTCCCCCGGCGAGCGGTACCGTGCGGTTGAGCCGGCACGTGATCACGTCCGTGCTCACGCCGCAGGTCGACATCGGATGCTCGAAGCCGACAAACGTGTCGCCGGCGACGACCGGCGATCCCTGCACCGTGCCTTCGACCCTCGCGCCGTTCGCGCGCGCGTCGACGAGCACGACGCCCGTGATCGGGACGGTCGACGGCACAGGCCCAATCGTCAGCTCCTGACGCCAGTAGCTCGCGCCCTCGCGGAGGATCGCTCTCCAGACGATCGGACCCGGAATCTGCGGCGCCTCGAGGCCCACGACGATTTGTCTGCCGGGCACGCGGTCGCCCGCGCGAGGCGACGCCGGGTCGGCCCGAAGGTCCTCGACCGTCGTGCGGGTCACGGTCATCTGGGAGGGGGCGACCACGAGGTCGCGCTCGACGACGATCTCGAACGGGTTGACGAAGACCGGCGCGTGTCTCGCGCCGGCGGCGTCGGTCGAGTCGACGAACGCCAGTTTCCCGCCCGACGTCCGCCACGCGGCCCTGATAAGGCCGTTCGACAGCATCAGGTCGCCGCCCGCCACCGTCGCCGTGACCTGACTGGCCGCCGGGAGCGCCGCCGTCCGCAGTCCGATCGCCACGGCAAACGCCCCCGCCGCCAGGAACCTGTGTCGGGTGCTCATGGATTCGAGTCTCCTACATGCTACTTCTCATTCGTCCGACCGGCTCCGCGGCGCTGGATCCTGCAGCCTCCGCGCGACGGCCAGCGAAGCCGCGCGGGTCCACCGCTGACGGTCACTGAACGATCAGAGTGAGCGCGGCCGATTGGATCAACGCGCCTGACGAGCCGGTGATCGAGATCTGATACGTGCCGGCCGGTGTGCCGCCTGCCGGGGCCGTGCCCGTGCCCGAGAGCGCGATGACCTGCGGGCTCGTCGAGGCGTTGTCGGTGATCGTCAAGACGCCAGCGCGCACGCCCGGCTGCGTGGGTGTGAACGTCACGTTGATCGTGCAGTTCGCCCCGGCGGCGACCGAACCGCCGCACGTGTTCGTCTGTGCGAAGTCGCCGGTGGCAACGATGCCGGACACGGTCAGGGCCGCACTGCCGGTGTTCGAGAACGCGATCGCCTGTGCCGGGCTCGTCGTGAACACGGACTGATTGCCGAAGGTCAGGCTCGCGGGCGAGAGCGACGCCGCCGGCGTGCCTGGAGTCGGCGTGGGCGTCGGCGTCGTGTTGCTGCTGCTGCCGTTGCCGCCGCATGCGACGTGCACGAGCAGCAGCATCGCGGCCGGCGCCGCCAGCATCGTCACCCGCCGCCTGGCGCGTGCGGTCGAAACGAGCACGACCAGCATGCCAAGCGCGAGGGCAATTTCTGCCTTCTGCCCGTTGCCTTGTGCCAGCACCGACGCCGCCCTCGCCGTCGTGGTGATCGTGAGCGTGGCGTCCACAGCGCCGGCCCCGGGCGCCACCGACGCGGGACTGAACGCGCAGTTCGCGCCGACGGGCAGCCCGCCGCAGGCCAGCGTGACCGCGTTGGCAAACGCGCCGCCCTGCGCCGCAACCGTAACGCGATACGTTGCCGACGCGCCCGCGCTCACGGTGACCGAGCCTGGCGCGGCCGCCAGGCCGAAGTTCGTCACGGTAATCTGCAGCGGCGTGGCATCCGAGAACGACACCCCGTTGTTGCTGGCCGCCACGCTGACCGATGACGTCCCGAACGGACACGTCAGCGCCGACCCCGGGCCCGATTCGCATCCGCCGGTCCGGTTCAGGCGCGTGATCGGGCACTGATTCGGATCCGCGAAGCCGAGGGTCCCGGCCGCGATCGTCGCGCCGCCCGGCGCGTTGCCGCTGACGACGACCGCCGCCGGACCCGAGCGGGTCGGCAGCGTGCTCTGCGCCGACGCGAAGACGTTCGCGAGCCCGACGCCGACGGTGTTGTCAGGTCCGGCGTCGCCGATGGCCGTCGCGTTCGACAGGACCAGCCGCCGGAGCGCGGTGCGCGCGCTGACGACGTCCAGGGCGCCGGGGGCGCCGTTCAGGAGACACGGCGCGGCCTGCAGCATGAGCGCCGCTTGACCGGCGACGTGCGGCGCCGCGGCCGACGTTCCGAAGAACGGATTCTCGAAATTCCCGGCGGCCGTGATGCTGACGCCGTCGATCGCCGCGATGTCCGGCTTCATGCGGCCGTCCAGCGTCGGTCCGCGGCTGCTGAAGTACTCGGCCGTCTGATGCAGCCGGTCGTTGCACGATTCGCTCGGCGCGATGCTCCCGGCGAACGCCCCGGCGGCCGCCGCCGAGGCCGAGCAAATCGCCCCGACCGAGATGACGCTGACCGGTGAGCCGCCGGCGTCGCTTTGCGCGCTCACGCTCTTCGTCAGCGTGTTGTAGTTGTGCCGCTCGTGACGACCGTTCGCCAGCAGTTGCGGCCCGGCCGACGCGCATTCAGGCTCGAACAGGAACAGCGTCAGATTGCGCGGCGGCGCGGCGTCGCGCACGTTCTGCACCATGATCCGGAATGAATCCGCCGCGGCGCGGTTCGTGAAGTCGATCGCCTCGACCGGATCCTGCGCGCCCGCCTGCACGTCGATGCTTCGCGCGACGACCCGGCCCGTGCTCTGCTGCACGAGATACAGATCGTAGTTGCTGGCCGAGTGCCCGAACGCGTCGTCCCACGTCAGGAAGACCACGACCTCGCCGTTCGTCGGCAGATTGACCAGATCGTACGGCTGGCTGCCGAGGCCGAGGACGTCGGTCGTGTCGGCGGCGCTCTGAAAGAGATGCACGTGCCCGGGGTTCGCGACGCCGCTGATGCCGGAGGCGTCTACGCCCGAGTTCACGTACCCGCCGAGATAGTGTCCATCGGCGTCGTTTCCGTTCGCCGTGATGTATGCGCGGATGCGATTCGCGGGGTTGTTCAGCGCGCTCGCGGTGTTCGCCGACACCGGACTCGTGCCGTCGTACGCGAACCCGAAGAAGCCAAGATCATCGACGACGACGTCGTTCGACGCTGCCAGGAAGTTCACGGCCTGATTGAACGCGAGATCGGTGTCGGCGTTCGCGAACGCCAGCTTCGCGCCGGGCGCAACGTCGTGGACAACCTCGAGCAGCGCCGTCCCTTCGGCGCCCGCGCCCGCGAATCCGCACGGCGGACTCGCCGGCGGCAGCCCTTCGAGATCGCGGTTCGCCCGGAACGACTGGCCGGTGATGCCGCCCGTGGAGGCGGTCAGGACGGCCGCCGAGCGCGTGCCCGTCGAGGCCGGCAGATCGCCGGTCGCCATCGGCCCGTTCGGCGCGCCGGCGCACGTCGTGCACCCGGTCGCGAACAGGCCCTTGAGGCCATCCGAGATCACGCCGACGGAGACGCCCGTGCCGTCGATCCCGAACTGCTGCCGGGCGATGTCCGCCTCGATGATGCTGTCGCCCTCCGTCGTGACCGACCCGGTCCGCCGCACCGCATAGCTCGGCGGCCGAACGAAAGTGACGACGGGCAGCGCCGCGATCGCAGCGAGGCGCGACGCCGGGACTCTGGCCTGCACGCGACGATTGACCGCGTCGGGGATCTCGATCACGGCGCCGGCGGCCGCAAGCTGGCGCAGCGTGTCGTCGGTGACCTCCGTCATGAGGACGACGACCTGGACGCTGCCGGCGGCGTCGATCCGCAGGTTGCGCCCTCGCATGGCGTCCTGCACCGACACCGGCAGCGTGTCGAACGCGAGCGGACGCGGTTGAGCCGGGGCGAGCGGAACCGGCAGCGCGCGCACGGCCGTTGACGCCGCGAGATCCGCGAGGACCGTGCTGAGACCGGCAGCACCGGACTGACCGCGGACGCGCGGCTGGCCGACGCCGAGCGCCGCCGCCAGCCCGCCAACCGCGGCGGCCACGACGATCCGGGAAGCGGGACGAGTGAAGAAGGCACGCACGACTGACTCCATCGGCCGTGCGCTGGCAGCCCCTATTATCGCGCCCAGGCAGGTACGAGCACGTCGCCGCGATCGTGCCGGGTCGCGATGCTGAATTGGCTCAGCATCGGATTCGGCCACAGGTAGCTGACGATGTACTGCGCGAGGAGGAGGTGGGCGACGCGCGCAGCCATCGGCGCCAGGCCCGCCGGGTCGGCGGCCCGCTCGCGCAGGGCGCCGCTGAACTTCGTCGCGTCCGTCAGCACGTCATCGAGCTTCGCGCCCCGCGCCGGCAGAGAGGACGCCGCCGGGGTCGCGGCAGGCGCCGGAATCTCGACCGTCCAGAGCGCCGCGCTCGACTGAAACAGCGCGTCCGTCAGCAACCCGGTCATGGCCACCACGGCGTCGTCGGGACGACGCTGGATGAGCGTCAGGACGGCGCGGCGATCGGTCGGCGCCGAGCGCAGCGCGACGCAGGCGTCGGCAATCGCGTCGGTGACCGCGCCGGATCCGGGCGCGAGGACGGCATCCCAGACGCTGTCGGCGAGGCCGGACGTGGCATCGACCCACTCGGAGCGGCCGCCGGGACGGGCGTGCATCACGCCAACGCGGCTGCCCGCCTGCGACTGCAGCGCCTCGACAACGGCACCGACGGCGGTGCGGACGGTCGCGCGATCCTCGGCGGCGAACCCGCGAACGACGACGGCGATCCAGATCGGATTGGTCGCCGGCTCGACGCCGAGCACCTGCTGGCGCACCGATCCGTCACGAAGCGAGAAGTCCTCCGCGCTGAGCCCGCGGACCGGCAGGCCGTCGCCGTCCACGACGATCGCGTACACCTGCTGCGGGCTGCCCTGCGCACGCGCCGCGGCCGGCCAGATGGCGCCGGCGATCATCGTCGCCACGGCCAGCCGGGCGGCCCGGCCCCTCGTTGCCCTGAGCACCATGCGACCCTCAGAATACGGGAGATCCCGATGAAATGGACGCTCGATTTCCTCGCACTGACGCCCGAAGCGCTGCTGGCGCTCGTGATTGCGACGAGCTTCGCGGCCGGTCTCAACGTCTACGCGACCGTCGCCACGCTCGGACTGCTGGCCCGCGCCGGCGTCGTGTCGCTGCCGCCCGCGCTCGGCCTGCTCGACAGCTGGTGGGTGATCGGCGCGAGCGGCGCGCTCTTCGCGATCGAGTTCTTCGCCGACAAGGTGCCCGCGTTCGATTTGGTCTGGAACGCGCTTCAGACGTTCGTGCGCGTGCCGGTCGGCGCGCTCCTGGCCTTCGGCGCGTCGTCGCAGCTCGGGCCGGGCTGGCAGCTCGTCGCCACGGCGCTCGGCGGCGCGGTCGCGTTCGTGGCGCACGGCGGCAAGACGGCGGTGCGCGCGGCGGTGACCGCCTCGCCCGAGCCGTTCTCCAACGCGGCGCTGAGCCTCGGCGAGGACGCGTTCGCGATCTTCCTCACGTGGTTCGCCACGCGCCATCCGTTCGTCGCGGCCGGCATCGCCCTCGTGTGCGTGGCCGTGCTGATTGTGCTCGTGCGGTGGATCCTGCGCGCGCTCGCTGCGCTCTTTCGCGGCGCGCGCGGCCAGCTGGCAGGGCGGCGCGCGTAGTCAGGGCCGCTCGCCGCCGGCCTCGAG
>DATIWF010000122.1:0-25649 GCA_035519535.1 Vicinamibacterales bacterium
GCCGATCGCAATGAGCGACGCGCCCGCCGTGCCCAGGAACACGCGCGCCGCTTCGGCCACGGGCCGGTCCATGACCGCGGGGCGGCTGAACGCCGACGGGTCGGGGAACGCGCCCATCACGACGAGATGGACGAGCATGTAGACGAGCGCGACGATCCCGAGCGCCGCGAACAGGGCGAACGGCGCGTCGCGGCGCGGGTCCCTGGCCTCGCCCATCGGCATCAGCGCCGCTTCGAATCCGCCGTACGCAAACACGAGCGCGAGGATCGCCTGCAGCCACTCGGCGCTCGGCGCGCCGGACGGCCCCGGGTGGATGTCACGGCCGACGTAGACGAAGCCCGCCGCGACGAAGATCGCGATCGGCACCAGCTTCGCAATCGCAAAGACATCGCTCACGCGCGTGCCCGATCGCACGCCAGCAACGTTGACGACGCCGAGCACGCCGACGAGGAGCGCGAGCAGCGCCGCACGGACCGCAGGCTCCGCGGCGCCCGGCAGGAACTGCCCGAGGTACACGACGAACAGGTTCGCGTTCGCGGCGGCCGACGTGATGCGGACGAGCCACGCGAACCATCCCATCTCGATGCCCGCAAAGCGGCCGAATGCGACCCGGGCGTACAGGTACGGGCCGCCCGCCCGGCCGAACTGCGACGCGACCTCCGCGAAGCAGCTCATGACGACGCCCATGCCGAGCGCGGCCAGCAGGTACGCGAGCGGCGCCGCGGCGCCGACGCGGCGGGCGATGTCGTCGGGCAGGCCGAAGATGCCGCTGCCGATGATCGCGTTGATGGCGAGGGCCGTGAGACTCCAGCGCCCGATCGCACGCACGAGCGTCGGCGACGAGGCGGCGCCCGGCCCCGCCACACCGGTCGGCTGTGACATGTGGCCGCAAGGCTACCACGCTCCGTGCGCGGCGGCGATCTGTGGCAAGCTATCGCCCATGACCGTGACGCTCCGTGCTCGACTCTTTCGTTTCGTTTCCCGGCCGTCTGCGCTGGCCATCGGCGCCCTGGCCGTCACCTTGTTCTCGTCCGGCGTGGCTCGGACGGCGCCTCAAGCGGCGACGCAAGCCGCGAAACCCGCCGACCAGGCGGACGCCGCGACGCTTGTCGCGCACGGCGAGTACCTCGCGAACCGCGTCGCGATGTGCGTGCAGTGCCATTCCCCGCGGGACGCGCACGGCAACGTGCTCCTGACGCAGAAGTTCCGCGGCGCGCCGATTCCGGTGACGTCCCCGTGGCCGGAGCGGGAGTTCGCGTTCCGCGCGCCGAGCATCGCCGGCCTGCCGGGCTTCACCGACGAGCAGATCATCGCGCTCCTCACCGAGGGCAAGGCGATCGACCGCGATCCGCCGCGGCCGCCGATGCCGCCGTTCCGGATGACGCGCCAGGACGCGCAGGCCATCGTCGCGTACCTCCGGTCGCTCTGACCGCATGGATGATTGACGGCCGGCGTGTTGTCGTCGTGATGCCCGCGTACAACGCGGAGCGCACGCTCGAACGCACCTGGCGCGAGGTCGTCGCGCAATCGGTCGTCGACCTCATCGTCGTCGTCGACGACGCCAGTCGTGATGCGACGCTTGCGCTCGCCCGCGGACTCGAGAAGGTCGTGGTGTACGCGCATCCCGCCAACCTCGGCTACGGCGCGAACCAGAAGACGTGCTACCGGCGCGCCCTCGAGCAGGGCGCCGACATCGTCGTGATGATCCACCCGGACTACCAGTACACGCCGAAGCTCATCCCGGCGATGGCGGGGCTGGTCGCGAGCGGCCTCTATCCGTGCGTGCTCGGGTCGCGCATCCTCGGCGGCCAGGCGCTTGCCGGCGGCATGCCGTGGTGGCGCTACGCGGCCAATCGCGCCCTCACGCTCGCGGGCAATCTGCTCCTCGGCTCGAAGGTGTCCGAGTTCCACACCGGATACCGCGCGTACTCGCGCGCGCTCCTCGAGGCGCTGCCGCTCGACGCGAACTCCGATGACTTCGTCTTCGACAACGAAGTCCTGGCGGAGACGATCTGGCTCGGCCACCAGATTGGCGAGGTCTCGTGCCCGACGCGCTACGCGCCGGACGCGTCGTCGATCACGTTCTGGCGGAGCGTGCGGTACGGCCTGGGCTGCCTGGGAACGGCGGCGACGTTCCGGCTCGCCTCCTGGGGGTGGATCCGGTCACCGCGTTTTCCGGCCGATCGGCGCCGGTGACGGGGTCAGGTGATGGCCGGGCGTAGGCCGCCGGCGCCACGACCGCGAACCTGGTGGGTGGCCGCCGCGCTCGCGGTGATCACGGCGGTCGTCTACGCCGGCGTCCAGTCGTTCGGCTTCGTCAACTTCGACGACCCGCAGTACGTGATCGACAACGCGCACGTCACCGCAGGCGTGACCTGGCCGGGCGTCGTGTGGGCGTTCACGACGGGCCACGCGGCCAACTGGCACCCGATCACCTGGCTCTCGCACATGCTCGACGTCACGCTGTTCGGCGCGGCGGCCGGACCCGCGCACGCCGTCAGCCTGTTGATCCACGTGGTGAACGTCGTGCTGCTCTTCTGGTGGCTGCAGCGCACGACGCTTGCCACGGGGCGGAGCGCGGTCGTCGCCGCGCTGTTCGGCGTGCATCCGATGCACGTCGAATCGGTGGCTTGGATCTCAGAGCGCAAGGACGTGCTGAGCACGTGCTTCGCGCTCCTGACGCTCCTCGCGTACACGGCCTACGTCCGGCATCCGGCCCGGAGCCGGTATCTCGTGGTCGCGGCGGCCTTCGCGCTCGGTCTGATGGCCAAGCCGATGATCGTCACGCTCCCGGTCCTTCTGCTCCTGGTCGACGTGTGGCCCCTCGAGCGGGACAGGCGATTCGGCGCGCTGGTGCGCGAGAAAGCGCCGCTCTTCGTGCTGGCGGCGGCGTCGGTCGCCGTCACGATCGTCGTGCAGCAACGTGGCGGCGCCGTGGCGGACTTCAATCCGTACCCGTTGTCGGCGCGCGTCGCCCACGTGCTCGTGTCCTACGTCGGATACCTCGGCAAGGCGGTCTGGCCCTCCCGACTGGCGGTCTTCTATCCGCTGCCGATCGCAACGAGCCGCGGGCTCGCGCTCGCCGCCCTGGCCGGACTTGCGGCGATCACCGTCGGCGTCTTCGTTCGCCGAGGACCACAGCCGTACCTCCTCGTCGGATGGCTCTGGTACGTCGTGATGCTGCTGCCGGTCATTGGTCTGATTCAGATTGGCGGCCAGTCCATGGCCGATCGCTACACCTACCTGTCGCTCGTCGGCATCTTCATCGCCGTGGTCTGGGGTGTGCCGGCCGCGTTGCGCGGCGTGCCGAACCATCGCGCGCTCGTCGGCGGTGCCGGAGCGATCGCGATCGCGGGCTTCGGCCTCGCCGCCCACAATCAGCTCCAGTCGTGGCGGGACAGTCTGTCGCTCTGGACCCACGCGCTCGAGGTCACGACCGGCAACTACCGCGCCGAAAATGCCGTCGGCGCGCTGCTCGTGGACCAGGGCCGCGTCGCCGACGCCCTCCCGCATCTGACCGCCGCGGTGCGGCTCGAGCCGGCGTTTGCCGAGGCGCACAACAACCTCGGAACGGCGCTCGCGCGGAGCGGCCGGGCGGAGGAGGCGATGGGCGAGTATCGCAACGCCCTCCGCCTCGAACCGGACCTTGCGCTCGCCCACAACAACCTCGCGCTGGCGCTCGCGGGCAGCGGCGAGGCCGACGACGCGGTCGCCGAGCTGCGGCAGGCCACGCGGCTCGAGCCGTCGAACGCCGACTTCCACTACAACCTCGCGGTGCTGCTCGAACGCCAGGGCCAGCGGGCGGCGGCGCTCGCCGAGCTCCAGGCCGCGCTCGCGGTCCAGCCGGACCACGCCGCGGCCGCGCGGATGCTCGAACAGCTGCGCCGCTGAGCGCGCCTTGCCTTGAAGCGCTAGGTATGATACCTAGAAGCTTTAGGTAGACATGCCACCGTCACCGTCCGCGCTGCCCCAGGGCACGCTCGACCTGCTGATCCTTCGCACGCTCGCCCACGGCCCGCGTCACGGCTACGGCCTCGCGCGCTGGATCGAGGAGGCCACCGACGACGTCCTGCGGATCGAGGAGGGGTCGCTCTACCCGGCGCTGTACCGCATGGAGCGCCGCGGCTGGATCGCCGCCCGGTGGCGCGAGTCGGACCTGGGCAAGGACATCAAGGTCTACGCGCTGACCGACCGCGGACGCGCGGCGCTGCGCGAGCGAACCGCCGGCTGGGCGCAGATGACCACGGCCGTGGCCAAGGTGCTGCGGGGACGATGACGCTCGAGCCGTTCGGCCGCCGGCAGGGAAAGGACGTCGACCGCGAGCTCGACTTCCACCTCGAGATGCTCGCGCGCCGCTACGAGCAGGAGGGACTCGATCCGGCGTCGGCGCGTCGGCGGGCGCGGGAGCGCCTCGGCGATCTCGACTCGGCGCGCGCGGAGTGTCGCGCGATCGTCGACGACATGGAGACGCACATGAACCGCACGGCGTGGTGGCAGGGGCTCGGACAGGATGTGGCCTATGCGTGGCGCGTGCTGCGCCGGACGCCTGCCTTCACGGCCACGGCGCTCGTGACGCTCTCCCTCGGGCTCGGGGCCACCACGGCGCTCTTCAGCGTCGTGAACGCCGTGCTGCTGAAGACCGTGCCGTACCCGGCCGGCGACCGGCTGGCGGTGATCTGGAATTCGTACGGCGCGACCGGCCTGTCCAAGGCGGCCGTCGCCGCCCCGGAGTTCGCCGACATCGTGGCGCAGCAGCGCGCCTTCGACGCCGTCGCGGCGATCCGCCCGCAGGCGTCCAGCCTGACCGGCGCGTGCGGCAGCGACCGCGGCTGCGAGCCCGAGCGCGTCTCGGCGTACGTCGTGTCACCGAATCTCTTCGACCTGCTCGGCGTAGCGCCGGCGCGCGGGCGCGGGTTCACCGCGGCCGACGGCGTCACAGGCGCGCCGCGGGTCGTGCTGCTCGGCGACGCGCTCTGGCGGCGCCGCTTCGGCGCCGATCCGGCGCTCGTCGGCCGGACGATCGTCATCGGCGCGCTCTCGCGCACGGTCATCGGCATCATGCCGCCCGGCGTGCGATTCCCGGACGCGCCGATCGGGTTCCTCAAGACGCCGGCCGACGTCTGGATCCCCTTCGGCTGGGAGCAGAACGGCGCCGACGAGCGAGGCAACCAGAATCTGGCGGTCGTCGCGCGGCTGCGCCCGGACGTCTCGATCGCCAGGGGGCAAGCGGATCTCGACGCGATCGCCGACACGTTCCGCGCCCGGTTTCCCAACCGCTACGCCGGCCCGGGACGTCACTGGCGCATCGCGCTGGTGTCGGCACGCGAGGAGATCGCCGGCGACTCGCGCACCGCGCTGCTCGTCCTCCTGGGCGCCGTCGGCGTCGTTCTCCTGATCGTCTGCGCGAACGTCGCGAATCTGATGCTCGCGCGCGGCACGGCCAGGCGGCGTGAGCTGGCCGTGCGCAGCGCTCTGGGCGCCGGTCGCGGGCGCCTCGCCCGCCAGCTGCTGGTGGAGGCGGCGATGCTCGTCGCGATCGGCGGCACGCTCGGCGTCGCCCTCGCCGTCGCTGGCGTTCGCGGGCTCGTCGCGATCGATCCGGGCAACATCCCGCTGCTCCACACGGCCGGCGTCGACGGGACGGTCCTCGCGTTTTCGATCGCGGTGACGGTCGCGACGGCGCTCTTCATCGGCGTCGTGCCGGCCCTCCGCCAGTCGCGCGTCGATCCACAGGCGGCGCTCGCCGACGGCGGGCGCGGAGCCGGCGCGGCGTCCGTCCGCCAGCGCCTGCGCCGTCTCCTCGTCGTCGCCGAGGTCGCGCTGGCGTCGGTGGTGCTGGTCGCGTCCGGCCTGCTCGTGCGGAGTTTCCTCGCGCTGACGCGCGTGCCCCTCGGCTACGACGCAACCGGTGTCGTGACCGCGCAGGTGACGGTGCCGCGAGCGACGTACACGACCGACGCGAGAATCGTGCAGTTCGATCAGACGCTGAAGGATCGGCTGCTTGCGGGCCCGGGGGTCGCCGCCGCGTCGGCTATCTATCCGCTGCCCGCGAGCGGCGAGGGCTGGAGCGGCTCCCTGTTCATCGAGGGTCAGCCCGTGCCCGACGGTCAGCCCGAACCGCACGCCGCGTACGCCGTAGCGCTGCCCGACTACTTCACGACGCTGCAGATTCCGCTGATTCAGGGCCGGGATTTCGCGCCAACTGACGCGGTGGGCGCGCCGGCCGTGGCGATCGTCGACGAGCTCGTCGCGCGACGCCACTGGCCGGGCGAGTCGGCGGTCGGCAAGCGCATCGGGCCGTTCGGCGAGCCGCGCAACGGCGCGTGGACCACGGTCGTCGGCGTCGTCGGCCACGTCCACACGACCGGTCCGCGGGCCGACAGCGAGCCGCAGGTGTACCTGCCCGCGCTCCAGTCGCCGCAGTCGATGCTCTTCTTCATGGCCCGCACCGCGGGCGATCCCACGCCGTTGCCGGCGGCGTTTCGATCGGCCGTGCGCGCGATCGATCCCGACCTTCCGGTCGCCCGGCTCACGCCCTTAACGGATCTCACCGCGCAGACGATGGCGCGCGAGCGTTTCAACCTGTTGCTGCTGACGCTGTTCGGCGGCGTCGCCCTCGCGGTCGCGGCCGTCGGGCTCTACGGCGTGATGGCGTACCTCGTCGCCCAGCGCGCGCGCGAAATCGGCATCCGGCTGGCGCTCGGCGGCCGGCCCGCAGCCGTCCTGCGCGCCGTCCTGGCCGAGGGACTGGCGATGACGCTGGTCGGGTTGGCCGCGGGACTGGCCACCGCCTTCGGCCTGTCGCGCGTGCTCGCGGACCTGGTGTTCGCGATCCAACCGACGGACCCGCTGACCTACGCGGCCATCGCCCTGCTCCTCGTGGTCGTCGCCATCGCGGCCGCCACCGTGCCCGCCAGGCGCGCGATGCGAATCGACCCCGTCGTCGTGCTCCGTGATTGAATGATGTCGTGCCCGCCAAACGGCACGATGCGCTTCGCACGCCCGCGGACGCCGAGCGCTTCCT
This sequence comes from Vicinamibacterales bacterium, assembly GCA_035519535.1. Lineage (GTDB taxonomy): Bacteria > Acidobacteriota > Vicinamibacteria > Vicinamibacterales > SCN-69-37 > DATEGZ01. Next base: position 7,025 of record DATIWF010000122.1, read on the forward strand.
CGAACGGGCCGGTGTCGTGCTGCGCTACGCGGCGACCCAGGGTTTGCCCATCGCCAGTCTCCGATCGGCGGCGGGCTCGATCGACAGCAAGGCCGCGCTCATCCGGTCGATCGAGCTGACGAATCATCTCCTCGCCACCGGCATCGGCATCGAGGTCAACGTCGTCGCCGACCGGCTGACGATCGTGCATCGATCGCTGCTGCCGGCGCTGCACGTGCTGGTGCGGCGGGGACGCCGGCCGGACGATCTCGAGGGCCTCAGCCTGGTGGCGCGATCTGCCTACGCGCTGATTCGCCAGCAACGGGAAATTTCAGCGGGCGATCTCAGGCGGCACCTCGGGCTCAAGACCGACCCTCGACGCGATCCGGCATACGAGGCGCTCGCGGAATTGCAGCGCGCGCTGCTCGTCGCGCGCGGGCCGTTCGAGCTGCCGAAGGGCGGGATTCCGTACCTCAGCACGGAGGGCTATCCGTACCACCTGCTGCACGAGCGGCATCCGGATCTCGTGCAACAGTCGCGGAAGCTCTCGGTCGAACGTGCGGGCGACCGCTGGCTCACGCGCTTTCTCGACGCCGCCGGTCCGGTCCCGCCGCGCAAGCTCGCCAGCCTCTTCCGCAGGTTCCTCAGCGGGGACGAGATTCGCGAGGCACTGAACCGTGCAGGTCGTTGACGACTTCACACGTCCCGGCTTCCTGACTTCCTCTACTGAAGCACTTGATACCTCGTGATCATCCCCGAGTCCATGTGGTCGTCCACATGGCAGTGGTACAGCCAGATGCCGGGATCGTCCGGCACCATGTCCACGGTCGCCATCTGCGCCGGCGAGATCGCGATGACGTCCGTGCGGTGGCCGCCGTCGAGCACGACGTTGCCGTGCCAGTGCGGTGTGTGGAAGTTGGCGCCTTCGCCGATCGTCACGACGTACCAACGCACCCGCTCGCCCTTCTTCATCGTCAGGAGCGGACCGTTGCCGAAGAGGTACCCGTTGATCGTCGCCTTGAAGTTCGCCTCGACGAACCCGGTGCCGATCACCGAGAACATGCCCTCGGTGTCGACGGGCTTGTCCTCGAGTCGATTGAGCTTCTTGTCGGTCGCGAACGCGTCGATGTTCTTGTCCAGGTACGGGCTGATGTTTTCGTCGAAGATCATGAACAGGCTCACGAACTCGCGGTCGACGTCGACCGGCCGCCCGTCGGGCCCGGCCATGCCGCGTCGCGTGACGACGATGGCGCCGATCATGCCGGCGTTGACGTCGAGCATCTCGGTGGTGTGCGAGTGGTAGAGCCAGACGAGCGAGCTGGGGTCGTTCGGCCCCGGGCCCGCCCGCTCGGGAATCTGCCAGGTGTAGGTGTGCGTGCCTCCGGGCGGCACCGCATCGTCGGCCTTGTCGGCGCCGGAGGTGCCGTCGTTCGACGGCGCGCCCTCGGAGTCCTTGTTGTAGAAGACGCCATGCGGGTGCATGCCGTACGCCCGGCTGGCGTGATTGCGGAACACGACCTTGATCGTGTCGCCGACCTGGCCGCGCAAGACGGGCCCCACGATGCCGAGGTGCTGCCATTCGGCGGGACGCGGCTTCAGCGTGGTGAAGGTGTCGTCGGTGTACTCGCGGTAGACGGCCTTCCAGTACACCTTGCCGATGCGCTGCGGCGTCTGCTCGACGAACGTCTTCGCCATGCCCTCGAACGGCTGGCCGGTGATCACGTTCGTGCCGTCGGGCGCGTAGTCCCATTGGATTTCGTCGGCCGCGACGTAGTACGTGTGGGTCTTGCCGGGCGCGACGATCCCGCCGCTCCCCGGACAGGCGACGGCCAGCGCCGCCAGCAGCGCGACTGCCCCTGCTCCCTGCCAGTTCCGCCGTGCGGCGCGCGTCGTCATGGGTCCTCGGTCCTCCAGAGCCGCGCGAGCATAGCACTGGATCGATAATGCCGCATGCACCTCGACCGCTTTCGAATCCGCCCCGGCGACGACCGGGCGCTCGACCGCATCGACCCCGATGAGACCGGTCCGTTCCGGGACAAGGACGCCGCGCTCAAGCATCTGAAGTCCGGCAAGGTGCGTCTCGAGGAGCGCCAGGAGCAGCTGGTCGCGAACGATCGGTACTCCCTGCTGCTCGTGTTCCAGGGCATGGACGGCGCCGGCAAGGACAGCGCGATCAAGCACGTCCTGTCGGGCGTCAACCCGCAGGGCACGGAAGTGCATTCGTTCCGGCAGCCGTCGGCCGAGGAGCTGGCGCACGATTTCCTCTGGCGCGCGGTCAAGGCGCTGCCGGCGCGCGGCCGGATAGGGATCTTCAATCGCTCCTATTACGAGGACGTCGTCACCGTGCGCGTGCATCCCGCGCTCGTCGAGGCGCGCCGCCTCCCGGCCGCCGTGGTCACGCCGCACATCTGGAAGGAGCGGTTCGAGGACATCAACGCGTTCGAGCGGCACCTCGCGCGCAGCGGCACGGTGGTCCGGAAGTTCTACCTGCACCTCTCACGGAAGAAACAGGCCGAGCGACTGCTGGAACGGCTCGACGAGCCGAGCAAGCACTGGAAGTTCAACCCGGGGGATCTCGTCGAACGCGGCCGGTGGCAGCAGTATCTTGCCGCGTGGGGCGCGGCGATCGCGGCGACGAGCCACGCCCACGCGCCGTGGTACGTCGTGCCGTCCGACCACAAATGGTTCGCGCACACGCTCATCGCCGAGGTCATCGTCGACGCGCTGAAGGCGCTGGATCTCTCGCTCCCGCCGATCCCGGCGAACGTCGAGCGTCAGATGGCGCAGGCGCGGCGCGAGCTGATGCGGCGCCGTCGCTGAGCACCCGCGCGTCTATAATCGCTGGCGTGACGACCCGGAAGATCTGCGACACCATCCTCGACGCCATCGGCCACACACCGCTCGTCCGGATCAACCGGCTGACGAAGGGCGTGGTCTCCGCCACCGTGCTCGCGAAGCTGGAGACGTTCAACCCCGGCAATTCGATCAAGGACCGCATGGCGCTGAAGATGATCGAGGACGCCGAACGCGACGGGCGGCTGAAGCCCGGCGGCACGATCATCGAGGGCACGTCGGGCAACACGGGCATGGGTCTCGCGATTGCCGCGGTCGTCAAGGGCTACAAGTGCATCTTCACGACGACGGACAAGCAGTCGAAGGAGAAGATCGACGCGCTGCGGGCGTTCGGCGCCGAGGTGATCGTCTGTCCGACGAACGTCGACCCGGAGGACCCGCGGTCCTACTACTCGGTTTCGAGCCGCCTCGAGCGCGAGACGCCCAATTCCTGGAAGGCCAACCAGTACGACAACCTCTCGAACTCGCAGGCCCACTACGAGCAGACCGGGCCCGAGATCTGGGACCAGACCGACGGCTCGGTCACGCATCTGGTGTGCGGCGTCGGCACGGGCGGGACGATCTGCGGCGTCGGCAGGTTCCTGAAGGAGCGCAACCCGCAGATCAAGGTCTGGGGGATCGACACCTACGGGTCGGTGTTCAAGAAGTACAAGGACACGGGCATCTTCGACAAGAACGAGATCTACCCGTACATCACCGAGGGCATCGGCGAGGACTTCCTGCCCAAGAACGTGGACTTCAGCGTCATCGACGGGTTCGAGAAGGTCACCGACAAGGACGCCGCGATCATGACGCGGCGGATCACGCGCGAGGAGGGGATCTTCGCGGGCAACTCCGCGGGCTCCGCGATGGCGGGGTTGATCCAGCTGCGCGACCGCTTCGCGCCGGGGGATGTGGTCGTCGTGATCTTCCACGACCACGGGTCGCGCTACCTCGCCAAGATGTTCAACGACGACTGGATGCGCGACAAGGGCTTCCTCGAGAAGACCGGCCTCACGGCACGCGACCTGGTCGCGTCACGCCGCCGGACGGCGCTCGTCACGCTCGAGCGATCGGACACCGTCACGCGCGCGATCCAGGTCATGACCGAGCACGACTACTCGCAGATCCCCGTCACGGACGACGGGCGCATCGTGGGCTCCGTGAGCGAGACGCGGCTCTTCTCGGCGATCGTCCGCAACCCGGACATCAAGACGAAGGCCATCGAGCTCGTCATGCAGCCGGCGTTCCCGTTCGTGGACATCTCCGCCGGCATCGACGCGCTTGCGACGATGATCACGCCGGACACGCCGGCCGTGCTGGTCCGGGACTTCAAGAGCCAGGACACGTTCATCATCACGCGCTGGGACGTGATGCAAGCGCTCAACTAACATCGATAATCGGGCAATCGGAAATCGACAATCGAAGGGCATCGATAATCGACCATCGCATCGATAATCGATCATCGACATCGCGAATCGACCATCGACATCGATAATCGATCATCGACATCGCGAATCGACCATCGACATCGCGAATCGACCATCGACATCGGCGAGCGGGCATCGCCGATCGATCGCGTGCGCCCCTCCTGAATGAATCTATCGGACGTCGAAGAACTTCAGCTTGCGGACCGCGCCGGCGGCGGCGCGGAAGGCGTCGGCCACGGACTGTCCCGTCTTCACGCCGACGTTGACGATCGAACCGCCGGCGTTGGCGATCGACCCACCTGCGGTCTTGAACGCTTCCGTGAGGAAGAAGCTGTCGTCGGTCGTCGGCGCGCTCGAGAACTGCCGCACGGGCGCGTCGAACACGTCGTCCGATTCGTCGTCGAGCGCGAGCGGCTCCGGCGCCGAGAGCGCGACCGGCTCGGCAGGCGCGGCGTGGACCGGCACGGGCGCCACGCTGAGCGCAGGCGGCGGCGCGAGCACGACGCCCCCTTGCGCGGCGGCGCTCAGAATCGGCGTCACCGCATCGGCCGTGACGAAGGCGGCCCGACCAATCGCGCCGCGTCCGGACGATGTGGAGGTGTGGAGGGCGGCCAGCACCGGAACGGACGACGGCACCGGAAGGGCTTGCGATCGGGATGGCCGCACGAGCGCGCTGGCGGCGCGCGGCACGTCGAGGTCGGCCGGCCAGTAGTCCACGAGCGCGCCGGCGCCGGCGAGCACCCCGAGACCCAGAAGGGCCAGGGCTTTGGCGTAGAGATCCTGCCTCGAGTCTCCCCGCACGGCGCTAGTCTAGCAGCAAGTCAAGTACCTGAGGGAGCCCCCCGGTTCGCGGGCGTCGGCCGCCATCCTGCGGCCGCCAGCGGTATGAATAATCCCGCCACGACGGCCCAAAAAGCTGCCGGAGGCCAGACAAGCACGAAGTGCGCGGGCGCGGCCCGGCTTGTAAATTCCTCGGCCGGATCCCGCTCGGCGCGGGCGTCGGCGTCGGCCCGCTGGGCGTCAGGCCACCTCACGCCGTCCGGCGCCAGATAGGACCGCACGGCCAGGACGGGGGCGAAGTACCGCTCGAGAATCAGATTTTCGCGCCACGCCCGCGTGACGTCGGTGGCCCACGCGTCGTTGCGCGCCCGGACGTGCCACAGCGCCTCGGCCAGGTACTGGTCCTCGCGCGAGAACCGGTGAATGGTCATCGGCGGCGGATCGGTTCGCCAGCGGCCCTCGCGATCCGCGGAAGCCGCGAGCAGCTGAGCCGCCGTGTAGCGCGACTCGAATGCGCCGATGTCCGGATCCCTCACGACGTGGCCCAGGTGCACCGTGCGGAAGAACGCGGCGAGGGCCAGCACCGCGGCGGCGCCGAGACGGCACACCGCGCGGCGGGAGTCCGGCCCGAGCCCGGCGCGAAACGCCGGCGGCGGTGCGCACGCCAGGCTGATCAGCAGGCCGCTGACGATCGCGCCGAGGTTGATGAAGATGTCGCGCCACTCGCCGATCCGTTCCGGCACGAACCACTGGACCCACTCGTCGGCGGTGCCGACGATCAGTCCGGCGAGGATGGGCAGGAGCGCGATCGAGAGATCGCCGCGTGCGCGCCACGCGCGATAGAAGAGCACGGTCATCACGCCGTACTCGACGAAGTGCACGCGCTCGACGGCGTTCTGCGACGCGCTCGGCGAGGCGGTCGAGGCGGCCACGGCGACCGCCAGCAGCCCGGCGGCGGCGAGCGCGCCGTAGCGCCATGCGCGGCCCCTTCGAAGACGCCACGCGGCGGCGCCGACGGCTGCCGCCGCGACCACCGCCAGAGCCACATTGATGACGAGACTGAACTCGGTCGGCAGCGCGCGGCGCAGCCAGCCGCGCGCCTCACCCATCCACGGCGACGAGAGGACGATCGCCGCAGCGAATACAGACACCGGGAGTATTCTTGCGAAACGCGTAGAAATACTCCCGGTGTCTCTTATGCGCGACGGACAACCAGCGGCCGCGCCAGGGCCATCGCGATCAGGACCAGGCCGAACGTGCACACGATCGTCGCGCCCGTCGGTAGATCGAACTGGACGGAGAGATACATCCCCAGCATTGACACGGCAACGCCCATGACCCAGCCGATCGCCAGGCGCGATCCGATGCGCGTCGCCCAGAGCATGGCGCCGACCGACGGCACGATCAGGTAGCAGAAGACGAGGAGGACGCCCGCCACCGCCACAGCGGAGCTCACGACGACGCCGAACGACGTATAGAAAATGAAGTCCCACCACCGAAGCGACACGCCTTCACGCGCGGCGCGGTCCGGATCGGTCGAGATCAGAAGAAACTTCCGCCGACAGAGGTAGTGAAGCGCGCCGACCGCCAGGCACAAGGCCGCGAGCACGCCGGCCTCGGACCACGAGATGGCCGTGATGTTGCCCACCAGCATGTCCTTGAGGTGCTCGCCGCCGGACGTCGATTTGCTGAGGGCCAGGATCGCGGCCGCCGACGACACCGCGTAGGCGATGCCGATAATCGCCTCCTGCGGCACCTGCACGCTCTGGCCCCGCACCGTGGCAAAGACCGCGGCGCCGACGAAGGTGAACGCCAGGCCGAGCCAGTACGCACCGGCACCGTGCGGGTCGTGGCTGAGTGCCGGCAGGAGCATGGCAATCGTCGAACCGAACGAGGCCATTTGCGCCAGCGAGAGATCCACGAAGATCACGCCGCGCTCGACGACGTGCAGCCCGAGGTAGGCGAAGATGCCCGCCAGCACGAGGCTCGCCACGAGCGGCGCGGCAAGGAACGTCAGCACGGTCAGGTCCACGATGGCGACTCCTCCCTCACGGCAGCTCGGCGGCGACAGCGCGGGGCGCCGCGACCGCACGCACGAGCAGCGGCCGGACCGCCGCCATCAGGATCAACACCAAGCCGAAGGTGCAGACGATGGCAGCACCGGTCGGCAGGTCGAATTCCACCGAGAGGAACATCCCGAGCATCGAGACGACGGTGCCCATGATCCACGCCACCGCCAGGCGCGAGCCGATCTTCCGCGCGTAGAGCATCCCGGCGACCGACGGGACCACGAGATAACAGAACACCAACAGGACGCCGCCAATGGCGACCGAGGACGTGACGACGAAGCCGAACGACGCGTAGAAGAGAAAATCCCAGAGTCGGACCCGCACGCCCTGGGCGTGCGCGCGATCGGGATCCATGGAGATCAGCAGGAACGGCCTGCGGCACAGGTAATGAAAAATGCCGATGGCTGCATAGAGCGCCGCGGTCTTGAACGCCTCGGGCCAGGTGACCGCCAGGATGTTCCCCACCAGCATGTCTTTCAGGTGCTCGGATTCGGAGGTGGTCTGGCTCATGAGCAGCACGGCGGTCGCGGTCGCGACGGCGTACGCGATGCCGATGATGGCCTCCTGCGGAATCCGGGCGCCTTGGCCCCGGACAAACGCAAACACGGCGGCGCCCAGAAACGTGAAGGCGAGGCTCGTCCAGTACACCACCGGGTGGTGCGGATCGCCGCCCGTGATCGGCAGCAACATCGCCACGACGGCGCCAAGCGCCGCGATCTGCGCCAGCGAGAGGTCCACGAAGATCACGCCGCGCTCGACGACGTGGAGACCGAGGTACGCGTGAATGCCCGTGAGAATCAAACTCGCTGCGAACGGCGCCGCCAGAAACGGCAGGATGCTCCAGTCCACTGCGGCCTATCTCCCCAGGACTTTCTTCAGCGTCGTGGCCAACAGGTTGACATCGTAGTCGAACAGCTTGATGTAGTCGCTGGCTTCGGGCACGCCGCCGACCGAGGGCGGCATGACGAGAACCGCCGCGCCGGTCTCGCGTCCGATGGCCTGCGGCGTCTTGAGATCGAAGTACGGCTCAACCAGCACGACCTTCACCTGCTGGCGCTTCATTTCGTCGATGAGATCGAGGGTATGGGACGGCGACGGCGGGATGCCCGGCTTGGGCTCGACGTACCCGATCACATCCAGGCCGAAGCGCTCCGCGAAATTCGGCCAGGACCGGTGGTACGTGACGATCTTGGCGCCCTTGTAGGGCCCCAGCGCCGCATCCCAGCGCTTCTCCCCTTCGGCCAGCCGGCGGTCGAAATCCGCATAGCGCTGCGCGAATGTCGCGCGCGCCGCGGGCACAAGCTCGCTGAGCTTGTCACGAATCGCTTCGGCGATCTTCCGCCCGTTGCCCGGCTCGAGCCAGTAGTGCGGGTTGCCGAGCGGATGGACGTCGCCCATCGCCCGTGTGATCTGCCCGGTCGGAATCTCGAGAATGCGAACGTTCAGCGAGGCATCGAGATACCCGTCCGCTCCGGGCTGGATCTTCGCGTTGCGGCTCTGCGTGATGAGCGGCGGCAGCCAGCCGATCTCCAGCTCGCGGCCGACGGCGATCAGCAGATCGGCGTCCTTCAGCTTCAGGATGAAGCTGGGTTTCGCCTCGACGAAGTGGGGGTCCTGATACCCGCGGGCGAGCGACTCGACGGTGACCTGGTCGCCGCCGACCTCGCGCGCAATGGACGCCAGATCCTCGGTCGCCGTGACGACCTTGAGCGGTCCTGCCGCCCGCGGCGCGGCGGTGACGAGCACTGACGCCAACCCAACCAAGACAACGCGCAATCTCATGGCCCGTACTCCCTGATGAATCATTACTTGGCGCATCTGGCGCCGCCTAGAAAACGTGCGCGCCGTGCGCGCCAATCGCGAAGTTGAACTGGAACAGGAACTCGTTGGCGAAGATCCCCTCCGAGTAGTTCGTCGCGCGGTACTGCCCGCGGATCTGGCTGAACTCGCTCGGCCAGTACGTCAGAAACACCGAGCCCCCGTTGTCGACGAGCGATCCGTCCAGCGGGCGGCCCGACCGATCGTACCGGCCGCCGACGTACCAGCGGCGCGCGAACTGGTATTCCGCGAGACCGTACCAGCCGAACGCCGTCGTCTGCATCGACGACGGCAAGTCCTGGCGGCTCCAGATGAGCTCCGTCCGCAGGTTCAGCCGCTGGTAGATCGCCCGGCGGAGCGGCCGGTAGCGGAACGTCGCGTCGATGCCGTACAGCGTTTTGTTGAGGACGGACGGCGTCGGCGCCGTCATCGTCGTGCTCTGGCCGACGTCGGTCGGACCGTACGCGAACGACGTGCCCAGATCAATGTTCGTCGCTTCCGTCAGATCGCGATACGCGCGCACCCGGCCGACGTAGTTCAGCTTCGACCGCGAATCGCTCTGGAACACGTTCGAGTTCCCGCTGTAGACCTCGCCCGTCAGCTCCAGAAAGACCGCCTTGGTCGGCAGCAGGTGTGCAAGCGACATGCCCCAGTCGGAGAGCCCGTCCTCGCCGCCGACGAGGTTCTCAGTCACGAGCGGGCGGTCCACGGTTGGCATCGCGTGCGTGTGGAGCGTGTTCACCTTGCCGAACTGCGCCCGCATCTTGCCCACCTTCAGCAACAGGCTCGCCGGCAGCGACGTGAACGTCACGTACCCTTCTTCAACGTCCAGGCCCTCGGGTCCGGCCGACAGGAAGAAGTCCGCGCGGGCATACGGATCGACGATCGCCTGGAACGCGATCTCCGCCTCCGTGAGCTGCATGCTGGGATTGGCGACCATCTCGTTCTTGCCCGCGTAGCCGACGAAGTTGCCAATGGCCGACATGTCGGGGTTGAAGACCTTCGACGCGCCCGGTCCGACCTGCGAACTCTGGGCTCCGGCGCCCTGGTCCCCCGGCTGAGCCACTGGATCAGGGAGACTGGCCGGCATGAGAGCGGCGGGCGTCGTCGGAGCCGCCGGCGCGGGCGCCGGCGCGGCTGGCCCGGCGGGGGTTGAGGAAGCCGGCGTGGCCGCGGCCGACGGCCCGGATGGGCCGGCCTCCACTTCATGTAGCCGGGCTTCGAGCTCGGCCAGCCGCTGGTCGTACAGGCGCCGCTCGGTCTCAAAGTCCTTCCGCAATTGATCGAGCTGGTCCCGCACCTGCTGCACCTGTTGCGCGGACGCCGGCGCCGGCGGCGCGCTCTGCGCCAGCACGGGCCGACTCGACCCCACGCTCGCCGCCAATCCGGCGAGCACCCACACACTCAGACGCGCCATCGTCATACCCACCTCACGGAGAACGGCCAACCGCCATCGAGCTCAGAACGGGCACGCCGCGCCGGGGCGATCGCGCCACTTGCGCGCCGGGCACGCGAAGAGTGCTCACGCGCGGTGGAGCGTGTGTGTATCGGTGGCGAATCGCCGGGAGCGGGGTTAAAGCGTGGCGGAGGGCGGCGCCCGCGAGGGGCGATCCGCAACGGCGACGACGTCGTGACCCTGGCGTACGGGCACTGGTCGGAAGGCGACCGGCTCGAGCCAGGTGGCGACCAGTCCGGAGTTGCCTGGCTGCGCGCCGCCAACGGCCCGGAGCCAGTGGCAGAGGGCGCAGTGACCGGGAACGGGGGCGGCCTGAGCGGTCTCAATCTGCGTGCGCGAGTGGAAAATCGTCAGCTCGTCGACGCCGCAAGCCGCGTCGTCGTCGAACGTCAGGTGGCGCGCGGCGAGGAACGGCAGCGCCAGACTGCCCACGAAGGCCGTCAGCGCTACCCAGGTGCGCACCCGCAGCGCTAGTGACCGCATCCTCACAACTCTACGGTTCACCCTACGGACCGTCAAGCCGCTGGTCGGCCAGAACCAGCCGCTTGTCGCAAGAAACTGGCCACTGGACGCCTCGCAGCGCGCCGAGGCCTATAGCTGCAAGAGGCGCCCGCGGAGCAGCCGGGACTGGATCCGGCTGACGTCGAGCTGCTGCCCATTGCGCAGCTTCACAGAGTACATGCCGCCTGGCAGCGGCGTGACCCGCACGATTTCCTCGATGTTGGCGAGCACGCCGCGCCCGAGGCGAATGAAGCGGGCCGGATCCAGGCGGGCCTCGAGGTCCTTCAGGCGATAGCTGATCGTGTAGTGCTCCTGGCGGGCCGTCGTCAGGTGCAGCAGCTCGCCCTCGGCCACGACGGAGGCCAGGTGCTGCACCGGGATGAGCACGATGTCCTGTTTTTGCCGGACCGGAATCCGGGTCAGACGCGGGACGACCGTGTCGCGTTCGTAGGTGGCGACAGCCTTGCGCAGGTGGGACTCCGCGGTCTCCCGGAGGTCATGGCGATCGAGGCGCTCGCGCGCTCGCCGCAGCGCCTCGCGCAGACGCGGCTCGCTGACGGGCTTGGTGAGGTAGTCCACGGCGTTCATTTCGAATGCTTTGACGGCGTGCTCGTCGTAGGCCGTGACGAAAATCACGAGGGGCACGAAGCGCCGCCGGAGAAGCCGGACGACACTCAAGCCGTCGACTTCCGGCATCTGGACATCGAGCAGCGCGACGTCGGGCTTCTGCCGCTCGATCACGCGAATGGCTTCGGCGCCATTTTCCGCTTCGCCGACGACGTCGACGTCAGGCACTCCGCGCAACATCGCGCCTAGAAATGACCGCGCCGGTCGTTCGTCGTCGGCAATCACGACCCTGAGGCGTGATGTCGTCATCCCGTTCGCCTTCGGGGGAGGTCGAGCCAGGTGCGCGGCCGGCGTTCCGCTGGCAGCTCGATGTGAATCCTCGTGCCCGCGCCGAGCGCACTGCGGATCGCCAAGCGGCCGGCGGCACCGTAGTGGGCCGCCAGCCGCTGGGCCACGCTGGTGAGCCCGACGCCGGCCGTTGCGTGCGCCGGGTCCGGCTCGAATCCCAGTCCTGAGTCCTCCACGACGATGTTGAGCCGATCCGCGTCGGAGTAGGCCTGGATGCGCAGCCACCCGCCCTCGACTTTGGGGGCGAGGCCGTGCTTGACGGCGTTCTCGACCAGCGGCTGCAGCAGCAGTGCGGGCACCGCCAGCCGGCCGAGTGAGCCGGGCACGTCGATCGAGACCATCAGCCGCTCCTCGAATCGAGCGCGCTCGATGTCGAGGTACGAGCGGACGAGCTCGATCTCGTCCTCGAGCGTCGTGAACTCGGCCGTCGATCGCCGGAGGACGCCGCGCAAGACCTGGGTCAGGCGCAGCAGCGTCTCAACCGCGCGATCGGGCGCCGTCTGGATCAGATGGCCGATCGTCGTGAGCGCGTTGAACAGAAAGTGCGGGTTCAACTGCGCGCGGAGGGCGCGGAGCTCGGCCTCGGTCGCGAGGCGCTGCATGCGCTGCTCGCGCAGGTTGCGCTCGAGGCGCTCCTGCGCGACGCGCAGCGAATCGAGCCGGCGCGCGGCCAGCTGCGCCAGCGCCTCCAGCACGTGCCGATCGTCGGACAGCAGGCGCCGGCCCGCCGTCATCGGACCGATCGCGAGCGCGCGGCGCGGACCGTCCACCGTGTGGAGGCGAAGGACGATCGCCGGCGCCGTCTCGGTCATCCACGCGCGCGCGGCCGATCCCGCGATGACCAGGCGGCGATCGCTTTCGGGCGCGGGGTCGTCGATCACGCGCGGCGAGGCCACGCCGAGCGCGGCGGTGAGCGCCCGGCCCATCCCCTGCAGCACATCGTCCTCCGACTCGGCGGCGCCCAGCTCGGCCGCGAAATTCCGCAGCAGCGCGTCGAAGTCGGGCCGCCGCAGCACGACGCGATCGACGACGCGGCTGGCGAGGCGGCGCAGCCCGGGATAGATCAGCGCGGACGCCATCCACAACGCGACGAACAGCGCGACCGCCCGCGGGTCCCACGCGCCGCCGGAATCCTGCCATCGCAGCAGCGGCGCGAGGACGCCGGAAAAGAGCGCCAGCGAGACGCCCATGAGGAGCAGCAGCGCAATCGCGTTCTTGAGGAACAGGTCCGCGAGCGCGAAACGATAGTCCTGGTGCAGGATCGCCAGCGCCAGGGGCAGCGACGCGTGATGGCCGATGAGCTCCACCCACCAGGCCTCGTTGCCCTCGTGTCGCCCGAAATGCAGCGCGGAGACGGCGAAGATCGCCAGGGCCGCCACCCAGACACCGCGGCGGCCGATCGGCTGCCGTCGCGTCAGAAGGAGCAGCAGCGCCGTGAGAGCGGTGAAGCCGCCCGTCAGCAGCCAGAGGGCCGGACGCGACGGCACGGGCCGGCCGCCGATCGCCGCGGCGACGTGGAGGAGCGCCGCGACCGCGCTCAACAGATACGCCGCCGCAATCACGGCGCGCGTCGCCGCTCGTCCGGCCGCGGTCTCCCGTCCTTCGAGCAGCGCGTGCACGACGACCGCCGGAAGACATCCGAGTGCGCTGAACGCGATGGCGACGATGACCGGCGCGGGCGAAGACCCCCCGACGACGCGCGGGCCGAACGACAGCAGCGCGCCCACGTTCCAGATGAGCCCAGCCACGCCCGTGAAGAGCGGCAGCCGGCCGCGGCTCGCGAGCAGCGGCGTGCCCTCGGCGGCGCGCTCGCGCCAGACCATCACCAGCAGCATGACGTAGAGCACGATGCCCGTCAGGAACCCGAGGACGTCCACGATCTGACTGGCCACAGGCGGGGGCACCGAGCCATTGTACTGACCGCCCGCGCGTTCAGCGACAGGCCGCGCTTAACTGGATGAATTTTTCAAACGAACGGCCACTAAATCTCAATGAACGGTCTGCGCCGGCCCAGCTGACCGCTCGATGCCAGGAACTGGCCGTCCATCGTGCGCATCCGTCCGGCGGTCGGCTTCTGGTGGTCATGTTCTTCCACGGTTGTTAGCGTCGCTCCATGACTTTTCTGCGACGTGCTCTCATTCTGTTGGTCGTCGGCTCGCTGGCCGGCCCCGCCACGCTCGCGCGCGCGCAGGGCCTGGGCGGCGCGGGCACCGTGCAAGGCACGGTGAAGGACGCCACCGGCGGCGTGCTGCCTGGCGCGACCGTCGTGATCTCCAATGCGGTCACGGGCTTCAACCGCAATGCCGTAACCGACGCACAAGGGCTGTTCGTCTTCCGGAACCTGCCGCCCAACGGCTATCGCGTGCAGGTGAGCCTGCAGGGGTTCAAGACCATCGAGAAGGACGTCGACGTGCGGACGGCCGTGCCGATCGATCTCGGGAGCCTCACGATGGCGGCGGCGGTGAGCACCTCGGTCGAGGTCGTCGGGACGATCGAGCTCGTCGAGCGCGACCCGACGGCCCACACTGACGTCGATCAGAGCCTGATTGCGAAACTGCCGGTTGAAACCGCGGCCGGGCTGAACCAGGTGATCACGCTCGCCTCGCCGGGCGTGGTGGCTGATTCGAACGGCTTCTTCCACCCCGTGGGCGACCACGCACAGACCCAGTTTTCGATCGATAACCAGCCGATCACCGACCAGCAGAGCCGGATCTATTCGAATCAGATCTCGGCCGACGCGGTGCAGGCCATGGAAATCATCACGGGCGTGGCGCCGGCCGAGTACGGCGACAAGAGCAGCCTGATCGTCCACATCGTGACGAAGTCGGGGCTCGACCATCCCAAACCGACCGGGACGGCGACGTTCGGCTACGGTTCGTTCGGCTCGCCGTCGACCGACCTCAACGTCGGCGCGGGCTCGCACTCGGTCGGGGACTTCCTGTCGCTGACCGCCACCAGCACCGACCGGTATCTCGATCCTCCCGAGTTCGACGCCATCCACGATCACGGCCACAGCGTGTCGTTCTTCAACCGCTTCGATGCCCACCCCAGCGATGCCAACTCCCTGTTCTTCAACGTCCAGGCCGCCAGCTCGGGTTTCGACGTGCCGAACAGCTACGACACGCTGCAACAGGCGCAGCATCAGGACATCACGACCTACAACGTTGCGCCGGGCTACTCCCGCGTGATTGGCAACAAGGCCCTTCTCACGGCCAACGCGTTCGTGCGGCATGACCACCTGACGTACTCGCCGAGTTCCGACCCGTTCGACGACACCCCGGCCACCGTCAGCCAGGACCGCACGCTGACGAACTTCGGGTTCAAGGTGGACTACAGCTACTTTGCGGGCCGGAACAACCTCAAGATGGGTGGCGCCGTCACGGCGACCCAGCTGCACGAGAATTTCACGTTCGGCATCACCGACCCGACCGCGCCGGACTTCGCCGACGAGAACGGCGACTTCAACCAGGACCTCGCGCCCTACGATCTCACGAACGGCGGCTCGCCGCTCATCTACGACCAGTCGTTCACGGTCAAGCAGCAGAGCGCGTACGTGCAGGACGACATCACGGCCGGCCACGCCACGTTCAAGCTCGGCCTGCGGCTCGATCACTACGACGGCCTGGTCAGCAGCACGCAGGCCGAGCCCCGGCTCGGCGTCTCGTACGCCCTGCCGACGAGCGGCACGGTGCTCCGCGCGTCGTACGGCCGGACGATGGAGACGCCCTACAACGAGAACCTCCTGCTCTCGGGCGGCTACGGATTGAACGGCCTGTTCGGCGTGGGCGAGCCGGTGCCGGTCGGCAAGCGCAACGAGGGCGAGATCGGCATCCAGCAGGCGTTCGGGCGCTGGGTCGTCGCCGACTTCGGGTACTTCAACAAGCACACGACGAACGGCTACGACTTCGGGGTCCTGTTCAGCACGCCGATCGCGTTTCCGGTCGCCTGGGATCATTCGAGGCTGAACGGCTTCACGGGCCGGATCAACCTCATCGAACACGGCGGGTTCAGCGCCTTCGTCGTGATGGCCCATACGAACGCCATCTTCTCGCCCCCGGGCGTCGGCGGCATCCTGCTCGAGCAGGCGCCCGGTGATTTCCGCATCGACCACGACCAGAAGTTCAACGCGACGACGAACGTGCAGTACGTCCTGAACAAGACGGCCGGCGCGTGGATCGGCCTGATCTGGCGGTACGACTCGGGGCTGGTGGCGGGCGCCGTCGGCAGTCTGGACGACGCGCTGGCGCTGACGGCGGCGCAGCAGGCTGCGATCGGGTTCTATTGTGGGAACGCCGTCGCGACCCGCGACCAGGCGCTCACGAGCGCCGAGTGCACGCCCTCGAACTACGGCGCGACGAGGCTGCGCATCCCGGCGGAAGGCACCGAGGACGACGTGACGAATCCGCCGCGCATCGCACCGCGGCATCTCTTCGATCTGGGGATCGGCGCCGACAACCTGCTGCGAACGGGCAAGGCGAAGCTGCGCGTCAGGTTCAGCGTCATCAACCTGACCAACGAGGAAGCGCTGTACAACTTCCTCTCGACGTTCAGCGGGACGCACTTCGTGACGCCGCGGGCCTACAAGTTCGAGTTCGGCGTGACGTTTTAGGAGGGATCGGCCCCGTCGTGACGCTGCCGGCGCGGTGTCGCCATTGCCACGACACGGTCAACGTGTGGCTGAGCCAGTGGCGCGACGGGCCGGAGCAGGACCCGCCCGCGACTGCCGACGGCGGGCTGGCGAACTGGCGCTGTCCCCACTGCGGCGCGCGCAACGACGTGCGCCTGCCGGCCGGGCCTACTCGAGCGGCACGATCTGCATCGCCGCGTCGGGCACCTCGCGCAGGAAGCGATCGATGACGGAGCCCTTGAAGATGATCTCGAGCCGCGAGCGCTGGCTCTGGCCGAAGATGACGTGGGTGATGCCCTCGCGGCGGGCGAATTCGATGAGGCCGTCGGCCGGCCGGTCCGCGTGGACGCGGACGACCGTCGCCCCCAGGGACTCGGCAAGCGCCAGGTTGCGCCCCAGCGCCTCCCGGCTCTTGGACGCAATGCGATCCGGCCGCTCGCCGGGCGTCTCCACGTAGACGGCGTACCACTTCGCGCCCAGCCGCCCGGCGATGCGGGCGCCCGCGCGCAGCACGCGCGGCGCGTCCTCGTTCGAGCTCATGCAGACCATCACCCGCTCGGGAATGATCGCGGGCTCGAGGCCCTCGCGCGCGCGGTAGCTGGCCGCCTTCTCGCCCACTTCGTCCGCGACCGCGCGCAGCGCCAGCTCGCGCAGCGTCGAGAGATTCCCCTTGCGAAAGAAATTCGCGAGCGCCTGCTCGACTTTCTCAGGCCGATAGATCTTCCCCTGCTTCAGCCGCTCGCGCAGCTCCTCAACGGTGACGTCCACGTTGATCACTTCATCGGCCCGGTCGAGAAACGTGTCGGGGACGGTCTCGCGCACGCGCACGCCGGTCACGCGCGACACCGCGTCGTTCAGGGTCTCGAGGTGCTGGATGTTGACGGCCGTCATGACGTTGATGCCGTGGTCGAGCAGCTCGAGCACGTCCTGATAGCGCCTCTCGTGCCGGCTGCCCGGCACGTTCGAGTGCGCGAGCTCGTCCACGACCGCCACCTGCGGCTTGCGCGCGATCACGCCGTCGAGGTCCATCTCCTCGAGCACGACGCCGCGGTACTCGATCTTGCGCTTGGGGATGATCTCGAGGTCCGCGAGCTGCGCTTCGGTGTCCTTGCGTCCGTAGGTCTCGACGAGCGCGACGACGACGTCGAGCCCCTGACCGCGGAGCTGGTGCGCGTCGCGAATCATGCGGTAGGTCTTGCCGACGCCCGGCGCGGCGCCGATGTAGACCCGCAGCCGCGCCCGGCCCTCCGACTGGATTCTGGCGAGCAGGTCGTCTGGCGACGGCTGCCGGGGCTCATCCATGCGCCGATTGTATCGGTCGAACCTGCACCAGAACCGGACTTTACGGACTTCTTACGGGAACCGACGTCCCCTATACCAGCGTCCCGCTGCCTACGGTTTCAGCAGCGTGCTGTGCAGGATCATCGTGGCCACCGAGAAATAGATCACGAGCCCCGTCACGTCGACGAGCGTCGCGACGAACGGCGCCGAGGACGTTGCCGGATCGAAGCCCAGCCGCCGCAGCAAGAGGGGCAGCAACGAACCCGTCAGCGTGCCCCACAACACCACGCCGATGAGCGCCACCGCCACCGTCAGCGCCACGAGCGGCCAGTACGCCGTGTAGATGTCGCTGAACTGCGACCAAATCGTGATGCGCATGAACCCAATGCTGCCGAGGATGGACCCCAGCGCCAGGCCGGCGAAGATCTCACGCCGCATGATCCGCCACCAGTCGCGCAAGCCGACCTCGCCCAGCGCCAATGCGCGAATGACGAGCGTCGACGCCTGCGAGCCTGAGTTGCCGCCGCTCGAGATGATGAGCGGGATGAACATCGTGAGCACGAGCGCGCGGCTGAGCGTGTTCTCGAAGAATCCCATCGCCGTCGCCGTCAGCATTTCGCCCAGGAACAGCGCCGTGAGCCAGCCGGCACGTTTGCGAATCATCCTGACGAACGCGATCTCCATGTACGGCTCGTCGAGGGCCTCCGATCCGCCGATCCGCTGGATCTCCTTCGTCGCCGCCGCTTCCGCCACGTGCAGGACGTCGTCAATCGTGACGATGCCGATGAGCGTGCCGGCGGTGTCGGTGACGGGCAGGGCGACGCGGTCGTTCTGCCGGAACGTCGTGATCGCGGTTTCCTGATCGTCGGTCGCCTTGAGGGCCACGAACCGCCGGTCCATCAAGTCCGACACCCGACGCATCGGATTGGCGAGCAGG
>DATIWF010000123.1:0-13934 GCA_035519535.1 Vicinamibacterales bacterium
GGGGTCATCATCGACGAGCGCTATAACGGCGGTGGCTCGGCAGCCGATTACATCATCGATGTCTTGCAACGCGATTTCGACGGCTACTTTAATAACGTCGCCGGAGATCGCTATCCGTTCACCAGTCCGGCGGCCGGCATCTGGGGGCCGAAGGTCATGATCATCAACGAAATGGCTGGCTCCGGCGGCGATTTGATGCCGTGGATGTTCAAGTATCGCAAGATCGGCACGCTCGTCGGCAAGCGCACCTGGGGCGGGCTCGTGCACACCGCCGATACGCCGCCGTTCATCGACGGCGGGTCGGCGATCGCGCCGCGCGGCGGCTTCTTCTCGCGCGAGGGGAAGTGGGCCGTGGAGAACGAAGGCGTCGCGCCGGACGTCGACGTCGAGAATTTTCCGAAGGACGTGATTGCGGGGCACGACGCGCAGCTCGAGCGCGCGGTCGCCGAAGCGCTCCGCCAGCTCAAGGAGCATCCGGTCGATCGGCTGAGCAAGGAGCCGCCGCCGCCGACGTGGGGCAAGCGCACGGGCGGCGGGGGGCAGTGAGGCAGAAGGCAGAAGGCAGAGGGCAGAAGGAGACCGACGACGGACTCAGGACGTAGGCCCCCGGAGCGGCTCGACGACCGCGGAGAAATCGGCGTCGCCGAGCCTCGCATTGATCGCCTCGGCAAATAGTGCGCGCGCCGTCTCGGCCGTGCGCAGCGGCACGCCGACGCGCGCGCCTTCGGCCATCGCGTACGTCAGGTCTTTGTGCATGAGCGCGAGGGCGAAGTTCACGGCGTACTCGTGCGCGGCCATGCGCGCGCCGACGGCTTTGACGAGCGGGCTGCCCGGGGCGCCGTCCGCGAGGACGGGGAAGGCCTTCGCGTAGTCGAGGCCGAGGCGCTCGATGAGCGCCACGGCCTCGGCGAGTGCGGCCGCCTGGACGCCGCACAGGAAGTTGTTGATGAGCTTGAGCCTGGCGCCGCTGCCGGTGGGCCCGACATGGACGATGCCGCGGCTCATCGCCTCGAGCGCCGGCCGGGCGCGTTCGATCGTGGCCGCGCTGCCGCCCACCAGAAACAGCAGCTCGCCGGCGGCCGCGTGCGTGCGGCTGCCGGTGACGGGCGCGTCGAGGAACGCGCAGCCGCGCGCGCGCGCGAGTTTGTCGAGCTCGAGGATCCACTCCGGCGACAGCGTGCTCGACTCCACGAGGATGGCGTCGCGCTGCGCGCCGGCGATCGCGCCGTCGGGGCCGAGCCACACCGCGCGCGACGCCGCGTCGTCGGCGACCATGCTGATGATGAGGTCGGCGCCCGTCGCCGCCTCGCGCGGCGATGCCGCGACGCGCGCGCCCCGCTCGGCCAGCGTCTGCGCGCGGAACGGATGACGATTCCAGACCGTGACCGTGAATCCGGCGCCGACGAGCCGTGCCGCCATGCCGCCGCCCATCGTGCCCACGCCGAGAAACGCTATCGAGTTCATAAGAGCCCGTCATATCGTATACCCCGCCTCTGATGCCTCGATGGCGCGTAGCCCTGATCGTCGGCGTCGCGATCGCGATCAGCTACCTCGACCGCCAAGCGTTGCCGGTGGCCGTGGCCGCCGTGCAGCGCGACATTCCCCTCACGAACACGGAATTCGGCGCGCTGACGTCGGTGTTCCTGTTCGCGTATGCGCTGATGTACGCGGGCGGCGGCGTGCTCGTCGATCGGATCGGCACGCGGCGGGGCCTGCTCGTGATCATGACCTTCTGGTCCCTGGCGTGCGCGAGCCACAGCCTCGCCGCGTCCTTCTGGATGCTCGCGGCCAGCCGCTTCCTGCTCGGCGCCGGGGAGGGCGGCGGTTTCCCGGCCGCCACGAAGATCGTCGCCGAGTGGTTCCCGGTGAGCGAACGGGCAACGGCGATGGGGATCGTCAACGCCGGCACGGCGGTGGGCGGCGTCGTCGCGGCGCCGGCGATCGCCGCGATCCTCGTGTGGGGCACCTGGCGCTGGGTGTTCGTGGCGTGCGCGGCCTCCGGCCTCGCGTGGACGCTGTGGTGGATCCGCGTCCCGGCGGCACCCGTACGCGCCGAGGAGCCTTCCCGGGCCTCCGCGCGCGCGTCGTGGTCCGCGCTGCTCGCGCGGCGTGCCGTCTGGGGACTCGTCCTCGCCAAGTTCCTCACGGACGCCGCGTGGTTCTTCTACATCTCGTGGCTGCCGAAGTATCTGTACGATGCGCGCGGCTTCGACGTGAAGCAGGTCGGATACTACGCCTGGCTGCCGTTCGCGGCGTCGGGCGTCGGGAGCGCCTGCGGCGGATGGCTCTCGAGCCGCCTCATCGCGGCCGGCCGCACCGTGAACGTCTCGCGCAAGCTCGCGCTCGGACTCAGCGCGGCGCTGATGCCCGGCATCATCTTCGTCACCAGGGTGCCGGTCGAGTGGGCAATCGCCCTGTTCTGCATCGCGTTCTTCGGCCAGCAGTCGTGGTCCACGCTCGTCATGGTCGTGCCGACGGATCTCTTCGAGCGCCGCGTGGTCGCGTCGGTCGCGGGCCTCGTGGGCTTCGGCGGCGCGATGGGCGGGCTCGTGATGAACCTCACCGCGGGCCGTCTGCTCGATCTCGGGTTCGGGTACCAGACGGTGTTCTCGATCGTCGGGACCCTGCACGTGGTCGCGTTCGGCGTGATTCTGGCGACGATCCCGCGGATCGCGCCGATTGGGAAACGAGTCGTCGAGGGAACATGGTGATCTCAAGGAGTCGCATCGCGTGAAAATCACCGACATCCGCACGCGCGTCGTCGAGTGGCGCGGCCCGACCGTCGCGCCGCAGCCGCACTTCTGCACGAATCCCATGGACCTGATGGGCGAGTCCGCCGACACGATGGCCGGCTTCCGGTTCCACGGCTGGCTCATCGTCGAGGTGTTCACGGACGCCGGGCTCGTCGGCCTCGGCAACGCCGCGCTGGCGCCGCGCGTGACGAAGCAGACGATCGATCTGTACCTCAAGCCATTGCTCGTCGGCCGTGATCCATTCGACGTCGAGTGGCTTTGGCAGCTGATGTACCGCAAGACGATGGCGTTTGGGCGGAAGGGCGTGGGGATGGCGGCGATCAGCGCCGTGGACATCGCGATCTGGGACGTGCTCGGCAAAGCGGCCAGGCAGCCCGTTTTTCGCCTGCTCGGTGGGCGAACCAAGCGAACGATTCCCGTCTACGCGAGCCGCCTCTACAGCCAGCCGCTGGACGAGCTCGCGGCCGAGGCGAAGAAGTACCAGGACGCGGGCTATCGGGCGATGAAGCTGCGCTTCGGTTGGGGGCCGATGGACGGGGCGGCTGGCATGGAGCACAACGTCGATCTCGTGCGCACGGTGCGCGAGGTCGTCGGCGACGGCGTCGACATCATGGCCGACGCGTATATGGGCTGGACCCTCGATTACGCGCGCCGGATGATCCCGCGGCTCGAGCGTTTCAACCTGCGCTGGCTCGAGGAGCCCGTGATCCCCGACGATCTGCACGGCTACGCGGCGCTCAAGGCGCTCGGCCGGATTCCAATCGCGGGCGGCGAGCACGCCTTCACGCAGTACGAGTTCCGCGATCTGCTCGAAGCGCGCGCCGTCGACTACATCCAGTTCGACACCAACCGCGTCGGCGGCATCACACAAGCGCGGAAGATCTCCGCGCTCGCCGAGTCGTTCGCCGTCCCGGTCGTGCCGCACGCCGGCCAGATGCACAACTACCACATCGTCATGGCCAGCCTGAACTCGCCGATGGCGGAGTACTTTCCGCCGGTCGACGTCGAGGTCGGCAACGAGCTGTTCTGGTACCTCTTCGACGGCGAGCCCACGGCCGTGGACGGCGCGATCAACCTCGCCGACGACGTGCCGGGATTGGGCCTGGCGATCAAGGAGAGCGCGCTCGCGAAGTTTGCGGTGATCGAATGAAGGAGACCTGAATGTGCGCTGATCTCGTACCTCGACCGCGACACGCTGCCGTGGCGTCTGTGGTAGGCCGATGAGCCGGCTCTTCGCCGTTCACCCGCTCGCGTTCACGTGGCCGTATGCGCTGGTCTTCTGGCTCGTCTTCTTGTGGACCTACTGGCCGGAGTTCGCGCTCATTCAGCGAGCGCGGGCGGGCGCCGCGCGTTCGGATTCGCCCGACGCGGGATCGCTCAGGGTGATCCTGATCGGCAATCAACTCGGAAGCATCGTGGCCTTCTGGGTCTCGGGGATCGCGCCGACCGCCGCCCCGGCGTCGTGGCGGCTGCCGATGTTCTGGATTGGACTCGCCATGCTCGTATCCGGCAGCCTCCTTCGTCGCTACTGCTGGCGCGTGCTCGGCGAGTTTTTCACCGGTGACGTCAGCACGCGCGCCGATCAGCCGGTGATCGACCGCGGGCCGTACCGCTGGGTCCGCCATCCCTCCTACAGCGGCGGCATGCTGATGTTCACCGGCACCGGCATCGCGCTCGGCAACTGGCTGAGCGTGGCCCTGCTCACCGGGACGATCGCGATCGTCTACACGTACCGCGTGCGCATTGAAGAGCGCGCGCTCGCCGCCGCGCTCGGCGAGCCGTACCGGCGGTTCATGGCCACGCGCAAGCGCTTCATTCCCTTCGTGTTCTGAGCGCGGTTCCCGCGAAGCCCGGTGCCTAGTGCCTGGTGCCTGGTGCCTGACCGATGATCTTCGCGGTCTTGACGTAGTCGAGGTGCGGGAACTGCTCGAGCAGATACTTGTTCCCGCCCGCGAAGACAGGATCCTGATGTCCGGCGCGAATGCCGCCCGGGCCCTCGCCGTATTCGCTCGTCAGCGCGTCGGCGACGTCCATGCCGGCGACGACCCGGCCGAAAGGCACGAACGGCTCGGCGTCGTGCGTCGCTGAGTTGTCGCGCAGGTTGATGAACACCTGCGTCGTCCGGCCGTTGGGCACGGCAAAGGCGAACGCCACGGTGCCGCGGACGTTGGACTGCGTGAAGGGATCGTCGGGAAATGTGCGGGTGCGCCAGGCCTGGGCCACCGCCGGATCGCCCGCGATCCCGAATTGCACCCAGCGACCGGCGGTGACGCGGAAGAACCGCGCTTCGTCGTAGTATCCGTATCGCACGAGCCCGACGAACCGGTCGGCGCCGCGGGGCGCCCAGGCGCGCGTGACCTCGATGTCGATCACGCCTTTGCTCGTGTCGAACCGGACCAGGCAGCGGTCCGGCGCCGGCGCCTGGAACTCGGGCGCGTCGGGGCGCAGCAGAAGGGGCCGCGTCTGAGGCGCGAGGGTGGCGGCGGCGAGCGCCGTCGTGAGAGCGAGCATGCGCATATGAGGCGAGGTCCGGTCGCGATCTTAGCACTCGCGCTGTCGGGCGCCGGCTTGTCGGCTGGTCCGTCGCGCTTTGGTTTCTCCGATCGGATCGAGCGGCACCTGTTTCCTGAGGTCACGACTGGACCCGACCATCCGACGTGGAGCCCCGACGGCGCCTGGATCGCGTTCGCGATGCAGGGCGACATCTGGAAGATCCCGGCCAAGGGCGGTGACGCCGTTGCGCTCACGCACGGCCCCGCGTACTACTTCGAGCCGCAGTGGAGCCCCGACGGCCGATCGATCGCGCTGACGATGGACACGGACGGCAATCTCGACGTCGGCGTCGTGTCCGCCGACGGCGGCGCGGTCACGCGGCTGACCGACGCCCGCGAAGTCGATCTCGAGCCGGCGTGGAGCCGGGACAACCAGGATCTGTATTTCGTCAGCGCGCGCGGCGGACGCGGCTTTGACATCTACAAGGTGCGCGTCGCCGATCGATCCGTGGCGCCGGTCGTGACCGACCCCGGCGATCAGGTGCAGCCCGCGGTGTCGCCGGACGGCACGACGCTCGCGTACGTGTCGCCCGTGCCGGGCAAGCTGGGCACCGGCGGGATCTGGACGCGGCCGCTCGCCGGCGGCGCGCCGGCGCTGGTGCACTACGAAGAGACCGAGTATCGCGTGCGCCCCGAGTGGACGCCCGACGGCAAGTCGCTGCTGTACGACAGCGACGAGATGGGATCGAACGACGTCGCGATCGTGCCGGCGGCGGGCGGCAATCCGTTCGTCCTCACCAACGATCCGATGGGCGAGTTCGCGCCGGCCGTCTCGTCCGACGGCGCGTGGCTCGCGTTCGTCTCGAATCGCACCGGGCCCCTGACGCTCGAGGTCGCGCCAATTGGCGGCGGGCCGGTGAGCGCGTGGCGGGATGTCGCGGTCGCCAGGCGTCGCGCTGCGGTGCCCACGGGCCGCGTTCACGGCCTCGTCACCGCGGCGGCCGGACCGGCGATGCCAGCACGGATTGAAGTGACCGCCGGCGACGGCCGCTCGTACGCGCCCGACGGCGGCTTCGCGCGCGTCATCGCGGTGAGTGAGACGCACTACTTTCATGCGACAGGCGCGTTCGACCTGGAGGTGCCGGCCGGTCTGCTGACGATCACGGCGCTGCGCGGGTTCGAGTACGCGCCGGCGACGGCCAAGGTGGACGTGAAACCCGGTGTCACGGCCAACGTCGCGCTCACGATGCGACGCATGTTCGACGCGCCCGCATTCGGCTGGTACGGCGGCGACACGCACGCGCACGATCTGCACCAGGGTCGCTTTGGTCTCACGCATCGCACGCTCTTCGATCAGTCGCTGGCCGAGGATCTCCACGTCACGAACGTGCTGATCCACATGGACGGCACGCGGATCATGGGCCGATGGGGCGACCTCACCGGCAAGCCCGACCCGCTCTCCACGCCGACGCACATGATGCAGTTCGCGGAGGAGTTTCGCGGGTCGCTCGGTCACATCGGCATGATCGGCATCCGGAAGTACGTGCTGCCGCTCGTCGGCGGCGAGAACGACACGGCCTACGCCGAGGTCGCGAGCGACGTGCCGTATCTCGATGGCGCGCGCGCGCAGGGCGGCCTCGCCGGCTACATGCATCCGTACACGCGCGCGTCGCAGAATCCCGCGGCCCCGAACCCCGCCGCGTGGGACGGGTCGCTGATTCCAGTCGACGTCGCCCTCGGCAAGGGCGACTTCTACGACGTCGCCAGTCTGTACTCCGACGAGCTCGGCTCCGCCGAGATGTACTACCGGCTGCTCAACTGCGGCTTCCGTCTGGCGGCGACAGGAGGCACGGACAACTTTCCCGACGTCTGGCGCGATCCGCCACCCGGCACCGACCGCACGTACGTCAGGATTCCCGGGACCTTCAGCCTGGCGTCCTGGTTCGCGGGCATCAAGGCCGGCCACACGTTCGCGACGACCGGCCCGCTCGTGTTCCTGACGGTCGCCGGCCGCGGGCCCGGCGACGAGCTGCGCCTCGCCGACACGGCCTCGACGGACCTCGCGGTCAGCGTCAGCGTCAGTTCCATCGTTCCGGTGGACAAGCTTGAGCTCATCGTGAACGGCAGCGTCAGCCCGCCGATTTCGCTGGCCACGACGAAGGAGTATCACGGGCGCGTGTCGGTGCCGGCGGGCGGCTGGGTGGCCGCGCGCGTGCTCGGCCCGCCGTCCACACACGTGGCCGACAGCTATGCGTTCGCCCAGACCAGTCCGGTGTATGTTGTGCGGGGCAAGACACCGTTTGTCTCGAAGAGCGACGCCGCGTTTCTGGCGGCCGTCGTCGACGCCATCTGGGCGCGGGCGAATCGCTCGCCCTGGCGCAGCGACGCCAACCGCGACGCGTTCAAAGCGCAGATCGATCAGGCCAAATCCGTGTACGTGAAACTCGCTGGAGGCGGACTCCCATGAAGCAGAAGGCTTTTCTCGGCGGACTCCTGGCGCTCGTCGCGTTCATCGGCCTGCCGGCGTTCACCGGCGCGCAGGGCGCGGACGTGAAGGCCGACTACGATCGCGCCAACAGCCTCGCCGATCGCGTGCGCAACAAGATCTACGACGTCGCCGAGGCGCCAAACTGGATCGACGGCTCGCCGAAGTTCTGGTACCGCAAGTCGGTCAAGGGCGGCAACGCGTTCGTGCTCGTCGACGCGGTGGCCGCGACGAAGGCGCCGGCGTTCGACCACGTGAAGCTCGCGGCGGCGATCTCGACGGCCGCCGGCGGGACCTACACGGCCGTGACGCTGCCGTTCACGACGTTCACCTACACGAACAACGAGCAGGCGATCGAGTTCGCCGTCGCGCCTGGCGGCGGGCGTGGGGGCGCCGGACGAGCGGGCGGCGGGCGGGGCGGACCGGCCGGCGCGCCGGGCCAGCCGGCGCCTCCGCGTTATCGCTGCACGCTGACCGACTACAAGTGCGAACGGCTGCCCGCGGCGGAAGCGGCGGCTGAGGCCCCGGCGGCCGCGGCGGGCCAGGCGAGCGGCGGCGGCCGCGGCGGGAATGGACCGACGGGCTGCAGCAATCGTCCTCAGGCGAACGGCGCGGGCCGGGCCGGGCAGGGTGGCGGCGGCCGCGCGGCTGGCGCGGCGCCGGGCGCGGCGCCCGAAACGCCCGTCTGCGTCTCGTTCGACGGCAAGACGGAGGCCTTCATCGACAACTACAACGTCTACCTGCGGCCCGTGGCGAACGGCGGACGCGCAGGCCAGGCCACGCCGCTCAGCTGGGACGGCTCGGAAGGCAACTACTACACGTTCAACTCGATCAATTGGTCACCCGACTCGAAGAGGATTGCGGCGTATCGCCGCCGTCCCGGCTACCAGCGGATGGTCAACTACGTCCAGTCGTCGCCCCCCGATCAGCTGCAGCCCAAGTCGTCGTCGATGTACTACCAGAAGCCCGGCGACGTCGTGAATCTGGATCAGCCCGAGCTGTTCGACGTCGCGTCGAAGAAAGCGACGGTCGTCGACAACGCGCTCTTTCCGAACCCGTACTCGAACGGCAACATCCAGTGGCGGAAGGATAGCCGCGCGTTTACGTTCGAGTACAACCAGCGCGGCCATCAGGTCTACCGCGTGATCGAAGTGGACGCGGCGACCGGCAAGGCGCGTGCGCAGATCGACGAGGAGAGCAGGACGTTCATCGACTACCGCACGGCCGCGCCCGGGCTCAGCGACTCGGGCCGGCAGTACCGCCACGACCTCGACGACGGCAGGGAAGTGATCTGGATGTCGGAGCGCGACGGCTGGAGCCATCTCTATCTCTACGACGGCGTCACGGGCCAGGTGAAGAGCCAGATCACGAAGGGCAACTGGGCTGTCCACAACGTCGATCGCGTCGACGATGCGGCCCGGCAGATCTACTTCTGGGCGAACGGCATGGACCCGGGGAAGGACCCGTACTTCCTCGACTACTTCCGCATCAACGTCGACGGCACCGGACTGACCCGCTACACGAAGGGCGACGGCCAGCACACGCTCGCGTGGTCGCCGGATCGGCAGTACTACGTGGACACGTACTCACGCGTGGACATGCCGCCGGTGAGTGAGCTGCGCAAGGCCAGCGATCAATCACTCGTCATGACGCTCGAGAAAGGCGATGCGTCGGATCTGCTGGCGACCGGATGGAAGACGCCCGAGGTCTTCACGGCGAAAGGCCGCGACGGCACGACGGACATCTGGGGCATCATCGTGCGGCCGACGAACTTCGATCCGACCCACAAGTATCCGGTGATCGAGAATATCTACGCGGGCCCCCAGGGCTCGTTCGTGCCGAAGACGTTCAGCGCGCAGACCGGCATGCAGACGCTCGCCGAGCTGGGCTTCATCGTCGTGCAGATCGACGGGATGGGGACGGCGAATCGATCGAAGGCGTTTCACGACGTCGCGTGGAAGAATCTCGGCGACGCCGGATTCCCGGATCGCATCCTGTGGCACAAGGCGGTCGCGGCGAAGTATCCGTACTACGACATCACGCGCGTCGGGATCTACGGCACGTCCGCGGGCGGACAGAACTCCGCGGGCGCGGTGATCTTCCATCCTGAGTTCTACAAGGCCGCGGCATCGTCGGCGGGCTGCCACGACAACCGCATGGACAAGATCTGGTGGAACGAACAGTGGATGGGCTGGCCGATCGGTCCCGAGTACGTCGCGTCGTCGAACATGGAGAACGCGGCGAAGCTCGGCGGCGCGCTGATGCTGATCGTCGGCGAGATGGACAACAACGTCGATCCGTCGTCCACGATGCAGGTCGTCAACAAGCTGATTCTGGCCAACAAGAACTTCGACCTGCTCGTGATTCCGAACGCGCTGCACACCAATGGCGGCGCGTATGGCGACCACAAGCGGTTCGACTTCTTCGTGTACCACCTGCAGGGGCGGATGCCGCCGCCGTGGGACGCCGCGGCGCCGGCCCCACAGGGCGTGGGTGGTGTCAGCCTCCTCGAGGAGGACGCGCTGCCGTGGGTGGCGGCCGAGAATTGGGAGGTCGAGGGCGGTTCGTAAGCAGCCGCCGGTTCTCGTCGTTTATCACCGCAGATGCCGGACCCGGGGGCCGCGACAGTTGCGGCGCCTGGGCCGTTGCTTGTACCGTCGTGGCCACTATCGGAGGTAGGAACATGAGCACGCGACCTTTCTGGCGGCGCAACGCGTTGGCTGCCTTGGCGTTAGCGGCATCCTGGTCGATCGTCGGGTCCGCGTTCCAGCGAGGCGGCGGGGCGCCGGCAGGGCCGCAGGTCACCCAGTCGGTGCCGGAGCTCCGCTTCCGCTATGTCGGGCCGCAGTCGGCAGGTCGCGTGGCGTCGGTCGCGGGCGTGCCTGGCGACCCGACGACGTACTACCTGGGCGCGGCGTCAGGCGGCGTGTGGAAATCCACTGACAGCGGTCAGACCTGGGCGCCGATCTTCGACGACATGCCGGTCCAGGCGATCGGCTCCCTGGCCGTCGCGCCCTCCGATCCGAATCAGGTGTGGGCCGGGACCGGCGAGGCGTGGGTCATCCGGGACAGCGACATCGGCGGCGACGGGATCTACAAATCCACCGACGCCGGCAAGACGTGGAAGAACGTGGGTCTGCCTGAAGCCGGGCGCATCGGCCGCATCATCGTCCACCCGACCAATCCGAACGTCGTCTATGCCTGTGTGATCGGCCGCGTGACCGCGCCGCAGCAGGAGCGGGGCGTCTACAAGACGAGCGACGGCGGCGCGACCTGGGAGCGATCGCTGTTCGTGAATCCCGACACCGGGTGCTCGGGGATTTCGATGGACCCGAACAACCCCGACACGCTCATCGCCGGCATGTGGCAGGTCGCGCTGCACACGTGGGCGATGTACAGCGGCATGTGGCCGGGCTATACCGGCACGCCGGGCAGCGGCGTCTACCTCACGCACGACGGCGGCAAGACGTGGAAGAAGGCGGAGACGGGGATGCCGCGTCCGCCGGTCGGCAAGATTGACGTCGCGATCGCGCCGTCGAACGCGCAGCGGATGTACGCGCTCATCCAGACGGCGAATCAGGGGTCGCTCTGGCGGTCTGAGGATGGCGGTGCGACGTGGAAGACGGTGAGCTGGGACCGCACGCTCATCGGCCGCGCGGGGTACTACATCAGCATGAAGGTGAACCCGCAGAATCCCGATGACGTGTTCATCCTCAACAGCGGGTTCCATCGATCGAGCGACGGCGGCGCGACGTTTGGCGGCGGGGGCGGGGGCGGCGGAGGCTGCGGCGACTGCCACGACGTGTGGATCGATCCGAAGGACGGCCGGCGCTTCGTGCTGACCGATGATGGCGGCGCGCGCATCACGAGTCCGACGGGCAGTCAGAGCGTGTCGCTGCCGATCGGCCAGATGTATCACGTCGGCACGGACGATCGGATGCCGTACTGGGTCTACAGCAATCGCCAGGATGACGGCACGATGCGCGGGCCGTCGAATTCACCGGTGACAGTGGCCAACGTGCCGAGCTACGTCGCTCGCAGCGCGGTGCCGGGCGCGGGAGGGGGCGCCGGGTTCGGCGGCGGCCGTGGTCGTGGCGGTGGCGGCGCAGCGGGTGGGGCGGGCGCGCGCGGCGGGGCGGCGCCGGCGGCAGGCGCCGGGGCAGCACGCGGGGCCGGGGCGCCGTCGGGAACGGCGGCAGACACCGGAACGATCGCGCCGCCGGACGCCGGCGTGCAGCCAGGCGGCGGAGGCCGGGGCGGCCGCGGCGGCGCCACGTCGACGTGGCAGCCCGGGATCGGCGGATGCGAATCGGGGTTCACGCTGCCGGTGCCCAGGAATCCGGACGTCGTGTGGGCCTCCTGCTACGGAGACGAGGTCACGCGCTTCGACGCCAACGTCGGCCGCGCGCGATCGGTCGCGCCGTGGATCCACACGCTCGACTCCGAGCCGCCGTTCCTGAAGTACCGCTGCCACTGGACGCCGCCGCTCGTGCTCGATCCGTTCGACGAGGAGACGGTCTACTACGGCTGCAACGTCATCTTCAAGACGAGCGACAAAGGGCAGACGTGGCAGGTGATCAGTCCCGATCTCTCGACGCAGGACCCGGCGCACATCGTCTCGTCGGGCGGCATCATCGGCGACAACCTCGGGCAGTTCTACGGCGAGCTCGTGTTCGCGATCGCGCCGTCGCCGATTCAGAAGGGCCTGATCTGGGCCGGGACGAACGACGGCAAGCTGTGGTACACGCGCAACGGCGGCGGCGCCTGGACGGACGTGACGAAGAACATCACGGGCATCACGCCGCTCGGGACCGTCACTCAGATCTCGCCGTCGAACTTCGATCCGGGTACCACCTACGTCGCGATCGACACGCACCTGGTCGACGACCGCAAGCCGTATCTGTACAAGACGAACGACTTCGGGGCGACGTGGACGAAGATCAGCGGCGCCCTGCCGCAGACGCATCCGCTTGATTACACGAAGTCGATCGCCGAGAACCCGAACAAGAAGGGCATGCTGTTTGCCGGGACCGCCCACGGGTTCTACTACTCGATGAACGACGGCGCGACCTGGACGAACCTTCAGACCGACCTGCCGCGGGCGCCAGTGACATGGATCACCGTGCAGAAGACCTATCATGACGTGGTCATCTCGACGTACGGGCGCGGGCTGTGGGTGATGGACGACATCACCCGGCTCGAGGAGACGGGGCAGGCGTCGCCCGCGGCCACCGAGACGAAGCTCTATCCGCCGCGCGCGATGCGTGAGGCGCGGAGCGGCGAAGCGAAGATCACGTTCTCGCTCGCGTCGGCGCCGGCGGCGCCGGTGAAGTTCGAGATCCTCGACTCGGCGAATCAGGTCATTCGCACGTTCGACGCGCAGGCCCACGCCGGCCTCAACATCGCGACGTGGGACCTCCGGTACGAACCGCCGGGCGTGGTCGAGCTGCGGACGACGCCGCCGGACAACCCGCACATCTGGGAGGGCAATCGGTTCCGGGGCGAGACGCGTCCCGTCAACCACTGGGGCATCCAGGGCGCGCAGCGGGCCGCGCCGATGGCCGCGCCGGGCAAGTACACGGCGCGCATGACCGTGGCCGGCATGACGTACGCGCAGCCGTTCACGGTCATCAAGGACATGATGATTCCGTCGTCGGACGCCGACCTGGTGGAATCGACGAAGGCGCAGGTCCGCGTGCGCAATGCGCTCGACGAGACGTCGAAGCTCACCAATCGCGTCGAGATCCTGCGCAAGCAGATCGAAGATCTGCTCAAGGCGAACCGCGGGAAGGACGAGCTCGAGAAGCCGCTGATGGACCTCGACAAGAAGATGCTCGACGTCGAGCTCATCATGCTCAGCGAGCACGATTTTTACAGCGACGACAAGTGGTACGTGGAGCATTACCATCTGTACCAGAACCTGATCTGGCTGAACGGGGTGATCGGGTTCGGGGCGGGCGACGTGGCGGGCGGCGCGGAGTACCGCCCGACGGCGGCCGCGATGCAATGGCTGTCGGATCTCGAGAAGGAGCTGGCGCGCGCCCGCGTCGGCGTGGACAAGCTCGAGAAGACTGACGTCCCGGCATTCAACCAGGCGATGGCAGGGAAGCTGCCAGCCATCAAGTAGGGGGACGGGGCTTTTTTCCACAGCATTGGGCCCTTCGGGGCCGGAGGTCGTTAGGGCAGTTGCCCTGGCGACCTCCG
>DATIWF010000124.1:0-5748 GCA_035519535.1 Vicinamibacterales bacterium
CGGAGGTCGAACGGGGATTTGCCCAAACGACCTCCGGCTCCTCGCGTGCCAAACCTGTGGAAAAAAGCCCCGTCCCCCTCAAACCTCCCGTCTGGACGTGGGAAGTGCCGGTCTATTTCTATGTGGGAGGCGCCGCTGGCGCGGCGGCGGTCATTGCGGGCATAAGCGAGCTCGCCGGCCGCGATCCGGCGCTCGCCGCCGACGCTCGCTGGATCGCGGCCGCCGGCGCGTTGCTCTCTCCCGCGCTCCTGATCTCCGATCTCGGCCGGCCGTCGCGCTTCCTCAACATGCTGCGCGTCTTCAAGTGGCGCAGTCCGATGTCGATCGGTGCGTGGACGCTCGCGGCGTTCTCAGGCGCCGTGTTCGCGTCGATCATGTTGCATGCGGCAGCGCTGCCGGCGGCGCCCGGCCTGGCGCCAGCCGCTGACCTCGTCGCGGCCCTGACCGGGTCGCTGCTCGCGGTCTACACCGGTGTGCTCATCGGCGCAACCGCCATCCCCGTCTGGGCCCGGCACGTCACCGTGCTTCCGCTTCACTTCGGCGCGTCGTCGCTCGGCGTGGCCGTGTCGATCCTCGAGCTGACCGGACATCGCACTCCAGCGCTCAACGGACTCGGCATCGGTGCCGCGGCCGTCGAGACCGTCCTGGGCATCCAACTCGAATGGTCGCGCGATCGCGTGACGCGATCGCTCTTCACGGGATCGAGCGGCGTGCTCGTCAGGCTCGGCGCCTGGCTGACCGGCCCGGTACCGCTCGTGCTTCGACTCGCGAGCGGCAGCCTCCCCGCCCTTCGTTTGGCCGCCGCCGTCTCGATGACCGTGGGATCGCTCGCCACACGTTTCGGCTGGATTGGCGCAGGACGAGAGTCGGCCGCAGATCGGGCGGCCGCCCTCAATGGAGATCCGGCGTGACGATCCGCCGGTCCGGTGCTTCGACTCGGCCGGCCGTCTGGCTGACTTCGGTCGCGCTGGCCGCGGCGATCGTCGGACACCCGTCTGGTCAGAAGCTGGACGATTCAGCCAAGGCGCTTGCCGCCCGCGCCGCCAAGTACGTCGCGGACTATCAGACCAAGTTCTCGTTTCTCGTCGCCTCCGAGACGTACACGCAAGTCGTCACCAGCGCGGCCGTCAACAGCCGCCGCGTCATGCATGGCGAGCTGTTCCTGACATTTCTTCGAACGGATCGCGAATGGATCGCCGTCCACGACGTCGCCGACGTGGATGGTCAGCCCGTGCCGAACCGTGAGGATCTGCAGGCGCTCCTGCAGCGCGCGGACGTGTCGTCGGTGGCGCAGCGCGTCGCGAATCGCAACGCCGCGTTCAACATCGGCAGCGTCAGCCGGAACTTCAATGAGCCCACGCTTGCCCTCCTTGTGCTCGAAGCCAAGCGGATCGCGCAGTTCCGCTTCGTCCGCAAGGCGCGGGTCGAGCGCGACGGCGCGACGCTCGCCACGCTCGCGTTCACCGAGCACGACGGCCCGACGCTCGTGAAAGGCGACGGCATGAAATCCGTGTTTTCGAGGGGCGAGTTCGTCGTTGAAGTCGCGAGCGGCCGCATCCGCCGGTCGGTCATCTCATTCGATGACGGACCCATGCAAGCCAGTCTCACGACCGACTACATGCCGGAAGATCGCCTGGCGCTCTGGGTGCCCTCGACGTTCGTCGAGCACTACGACCTCAACGACCGCAAGCTGCACGAGCAGACGACGTGCAGCGCGACGTATTCGAACTACCGGCGCTTCGAGGTCACGGGGCGGATCAAATAGCTACTTCGCACGCGACGCGAGCCAGCCGTCGCGCAGGGCCTTCTGCGCGTCGGTGAGGACGCCGCCCGTGTTCTCAACGGGCGCGACCTGCACCGCGGGATCCGCCTGGAGCGTCGCCGTCGTCGTCACGAGCTTGCCGTCGCGTCGCTTGACGACGAGCGTGATGCGATCGCCCGGCCGCCGCTGGGCGATCGCGCGCCACGCCGCGAGCGTCGGCGCCTGCCCGTCGATTTGCGTGATCACGTCGTCCTCGTCGACGCCGGCCTTGTAGAGCGGGGTATCGAACGCCACCGGGAACACGTTGGCGTCGCCCCCGCCCGCCGGCACGACGCCGACGCGGAGGCCATCGGCGACCTCCTGCACCTGGACGTTGCCGATCCAGCCGGCGTCCGGGCGCGCGGGCCGCAGCACGTACCCGATGCCCCGCAGCAGCGTCGCATAGTCCGGCACGTCGCGTCCCTCGACGTACTTGTCGAAGAACCCGTCCGCGAAGGACCGGTTGCCCGTCAGTTCCGCGAGCAGGTCGCGGATGTCCTTCAACGAATACGGCTTGCCCACCAGCCCGGGCGCCGGCCCGCCCGGCTTGCCGTGCTTCGTCCACAAGAGGCGCATGTAGTCGTCGAGCGACTGCTTGCCGTTCGACATCTCGCGCAGCGAGAGATCGAGCGCCAGCGCCAGGGCCGCGCCGTAGCTGTAGTACGAGATGAACGTCCGGCTGCGGTCGGTCGCGTCCACCGATCGCGCGGCGTCGGCGAACGGCCCGTACTCGCTCATCTGCACGGCCGATCGGACGGTGCGCCCTGGCCCGGTGATGATCGCGTTGCCGGCATTCACCGGCGGATTCACGATGAGCCCCGCGCGCGTCAGGAGGAGCGGCCCGTAGTACTGCGTGAAGCCTTCAGCCAGCCAGAGGCAGCACGTGATGTTCTCGCGCGTGAAGTCGAACGGCTCGAGGCCGACCGGGCGGATGCGTTCGACGTTCCAGTTGTGGAAGAACTCGTGGGAGATCGTGCCGAGCGCGCGCTGGCGTCCCTGTGGCGTCCTGATCGACAGCCCCGGACTGGAAATCGACGTGCTGTTGCGGTGCTCCATGCCGTCACCGTCGCCCCACGGCGCGTAGTCCAGCAGGAACGTGTAATAGCCCGGTTCGTACTTCGGGAACTCGCCGTACACGGCCATCTGCTCGCGCACGAGCCGATCGACGAGCTTCGCCAGTTCATCGACGTCCGCCTGCGAGCCGTCGCCGTGGACGACGAGGCGGAACCTCGCGGGCGTGCCGTCGGCGTTGGGCACCGAGAACTGGCTCAGCACGAAGTCCGACAGTTCCGTCGGGCTGTCCATGAAGTACTGCAGGTTCGGCGCGGTGAACGTGAACGGATCTTCGGTCGTGTAGAGCTGCGTGCCGACCCTCCAGTTCGATCCGTCCGGCGGCACGAACGTCACGCGCATCGCGTCGTTGTCGTGCCCCGTCGCCCACATGAACGTGGCGGGCATGTTCAGATGCCCGTGTGTGGTGTCCACGCCCAGGTACGTACCGTCGGCGTAGTCGCCGAAGAGCTTGTAGATGATGCGGACCGTGCCGTCGTGACCGGCGACGTCCCACTCGTCGACGTTCGGTCGCGTGTACGCGAGCTTCTGTCCCCTGCTGTTGAACGCTTCGACCGAGAAGACGTTTTTTGCGAATTCGTGCACGGCATATCGCCCGGGGGAGGATCGGCTCATGCGCGCCTGGAGCGGCGCGGTGCCGAGGCCCGACCACGTGACGTCCACCTGCACCCAGTGGTGCTCCGCGGCCGGAAACGTGACGCGATACACGACGGGCGCGCGCGACTGTGCATCCGTACCCGCCACGGCCGCGCCCGCCAAGGCCAACGCAAACAACAGGCGACGCATGATTACTCCTGGGTCAGGGCGTGGGCCGGACCCGCGCCGAACCGCTCGCGCGCGACCCGCCACACCGTCAAAGGAAATCGCAGGATCAGTTTCCGGCGGAACGAGGCGTAGGACAACTCCCCCGACACGTAGCTCAGCATCAGCGCGACCAGGTCGGGCGCCGCCGCCGCGCCACGGACGGCGCGGTTCACCCGGTCGTGATTCGCGAACAGATAGCGCTGGACCTTCACGGCGTCGTTGAGCTCAGTGCCGAGCTCCCGCCGCCACAGCCGCTCGTACACCGCGCCCGCGGCCACGCCATCCCCCGCCGTCTTCGCCAGCGCGCGCCCGGCCAGCTCGCCCGACACCATGGCGTAGTAGATGCCCTCCGCCGTGTACGCGTTGACGAATCCGCCGGCGTCGCCGGCAAACAGGACGGGCCCCCGCGATGCCGGCCGCATCGGTCCGCCAATCGGAATGAGAAACGGCGTGAAGTTCTGCCGATCCGACTGCCCCTGCAGCGCGCCGTCCGCAACCAGCGCGTTGACGAAGCCCTGCTGCAGGTCGTACGGCGCCTCGGACACGGCCTCCTTGAAATACGACAGCAGGCAACCGATGCCGACATTGACGTGCCGCGTCTTCGGAAAGATGTAGCTGTAGCCGTCGAGCCCGCGATAGGCGTACGACACCCAGAGCACGTCGGAGCGATCGGCGCTCAGCGTCTCGATCGGCGTCTCCTCCATCATGTCGATGGCCAGGCCGGTGTCCGGCCAGCGCGCGTGCACGCCCAGGCGCTTGGCCGTCACGCTGTGCACGCCGTCGGCCGCGACGACCGCCGGAGCCGTCAGCTCGCGCCCGTCGCGCGACGTGAAGGTCACGCCGGACCTCGTTTGGCTGACCTGCGTAATCTCGAAGCGCTCGACGAGCTCAGCGCCCGCGCGTTCGGCTTCCCGGACGAGCGCGTGATCGAGGTCCAGACGCCGCACGAGGTACACGCTCGGCTCGGGGCTCGACACATCGCACACCGCGCCGCCGGGGCCCTCGAGATGGAGTTTCGAAATGCGATGGACGTCGATGCCCGCCACCGCGCGGTCGAACCACGGAAACCGCCGCGACGCGCGTGGACTGATGCCGCCGCCGCACGGCTTGTTGCGCGGAAACTCGGCGCGGTCGACGAGCAGCGTTCGGAGGCCCGCGGCCGCCAGCGTTCGAGCCGCAACGGCTCCGGCCGGCCCGGCGCCGGCGACGATGACGTCGGGGTCTACGCCCGGATCCACTTCAGGAGCTCCGGCAGATTCGGCGGCTTGCCCTGCATGAGGAGGCCGATCCGGAAGATCCGGCCCGCCGCCCACACAAACAGCGCCGCCGTCCCGAGCGTCAGCACGAGCGAGAGCGCCACCTGCCACATCGGCGGAGGCGGCGTCATCGCCAGACGCATCAACATCAGGAACGGCGTCGCCGTCGGAATGAACGACGCCACCACGGAGAACGTCGATCCCGGCGTGCGGAGTATGACCGGCGAGATCAGCATCGGCAGGAGCAGGAACACCATGACCGGCTGCATCATGCTCTGCGAGTCCTTCAGATCCGAGCACGCGGCGCCGATCGCGACGAACACCGACCCGAAGATCAGGACGGCGCACAGCAGGAACACCACGAACCAGCCCATCAGCGCCGGCTGGATCAGGTCCCACGCACCCGCCTGCGCCGCGGCGTACATCGCGCCGCCGAAGTAGACGAGCGCCAGCAGCGCCGACACCGCCGCCACGCCCAGCAGCTTGCCCATCATCAATTGGAACGGCGAGATCGACGCAATCAGTACCTCGCTGATGCGGCTCATCTTCTCTTCGATGACCGCGGTCAGGAGCTGCGGCGCGCTCGACATGAGCGCGATGAAGAGTAGGTACATCATGCCGAACGGCAGCAGGAACGTCTGGAGCTCGTTAACCTTCTTCGCCTCGCTCACCGTGCCGTCGGCCTTGCGCTCCACCAGGCCGAGCGTTGTGACGCGAGCCCGCCGCGTCAGCTGAGCCACCAGCGCAGGATCGACCGAGGCCGAGGCAAACCGCCTCGCCGTGATTTCCCGCTGCAGCACGTTGCTGATCCAGTTC
>DATIWF010000125.1:0-70827 GCA_035519535.1 Vicinamibacterales bacterium
TGCATACGCGGGCCATCCTTGCAGAGCCGGCGCTGGCACGCTCGTGCTCGAGTGGAGCTGTTCGTCCACCTTGCCCGAGAACGCGATGATTGGCAAGTCCCGCTCCGAGCGAGGCGGTACTCGGAGCGGGATGGGACTATCCGGTCACGCCTCGTCGGTCGTCAGTAGATCGTGAACAGCCGCTGGATGTCCGCGACGCTCCGCGGCTTGAGCAGCGCCAGACGCAACAGGACCCGGGCCTTCTGCGGATTCTCGTCGAGCGACGCCACGAATCCCAGCTTGTCGTCGTCGAGCTCGACGTTGCGTCCCACGCGGCCGGTGACCACGCGCGAAGCGCGCACGCACACGATGCCCTTTTTGGCCTGCGCGGCCAGCGCGTTGACCGCGGCCTGCGTCATGTTGCCGTTGCCGACGCCGGCGATCACGACGCCTTTCGCCCCGGCGGCGACGGCCGCGTCGATGAGCGCGCCGTCCATGTTCTCGTAGGCCATGATGATGTCCACACGCGGCAGCGCCGTCACGCCGTCGAGCGAGAACTCCGTGTCAGCCGTGTGCCGCGCGCTGGGAAAGCGGAAGAACTCGGCCTGACCGTACGCCACCGTGCCGATGAGCCCGGCGAGCGGCGACATGAACGTCTGGACGGCGGTCGTGCTCGTCTTGGTGAGCGAGGCCGCGCCGTGAATCCAGTCGTTGATCACGACGAGCACGCCGCGTCCGGCGGCGTCCTTGTTCGCCGCGATGGCGACCGCGTTGTAGAAATTGAGCGGGCCGTCGGCCGA
The DNA here is from genome assembly GCA_035519535.1 of Vicinamibacterales bacterium. Classification (GTDB taxonomy): domain Bacteria; phylum Acidobacteriota; class Vicinamibacteria; order Vicinamibacterales; family SCN-69-37; genus DATEGZ01. The sequence continues at coordinate 780 of DATIWF010000125.1, forward strand.
GAGCGCGGTGGCGGGGCGCATCGCCGCCGTCAGCACCACGGGCTTCTGCGACTTGACGACGAGATTCAGGAAGTACGCCGTTTCCTCGATGGTGTCGGTCCCGTGCGTGATGACCACGCCCGCGACATCCGGCATCGCGACCAGCTCGTTGACCCGCTTCGCCAGCTTCAGCCAGACCTCGTCGTTCATGTCCTGCGAGCCGATGTTCGAGATCTGCTCGCCGCGCAGACGCGCGAGCTTCTTCGCTTCGGGCACGGCCGCGATCAGCTGCTCGACGCCGACCTGACCGGAGGTGTAGCCGGCCTGGACGTTCGTCGTGGCGGCGCCGGCAATCGTGCCGCCGGTCGCGAGCACGACCACCGAGGGCAGGGCCGCGCCGCCCTGGGCGGCGAGTCGGGCGGGCGCGATCTCAACCGCGGTGACGAGCGTGAGCGTGGCGATGAAGAGCAGTGAAACGAAACGACGTCGAGACATACCGAACCGCCTCCTTAGCGTGCGACGAGCCTGAGCCAGGGCGTGCCGATCAGGAAGTAAATTAGCACGCTGACTCCGGTCGTCAGTGCGCCGAGTCGATACAGATCGCTGGGCGAGAGATACCCGCTGCCGGCAAACAGCAGGTTGGCGCTCGACCCTTGTGGGGTGATCACCGAGAAGTAGTTGGTCGCGAACAGCAACTGAAAGGCGAGCACGGCCGGGTTGACGCCGAGCTTGACGCCGACTTCGAGAAAGACCCCGAAGAGCGCCAGCAGATGCGCCGTCTGGCTCACGAACAGGTAGTGCAGCACGATGTAGGCGAGCACCAGAATCAGCCCGGCGGTGGGCGCGGCCAGGCCGCCGAGGCGGTTGGCCAGGCGGCCTCCCAGGAAGCTCATGAACCCCAGTTCGTTGAGCTGACTGCTGAGCGTGAAGAGCACCGCGAACCAGATGAACGTCGCCAGCACATCGCCTTCCTTCGCGATGTCCCCGAGCGTGATCACGCCGGTGGCGAGCAGGACGCCCAGCCCGAGAAAGGCGATCGCCGTCGAATCGAGACCGAGCGTCGCGGCCGCCCCCCACAGGACGACCATCGCGAAGAACACCACCAGCACGATCCGCTCGTGGCGGCTCAGGGGGCCGAGCGCCTTGAGCGCCTGCCGGGCGGCGGCCGGGGCCTCGGGAGTTGACGTGACTTCCGGCCGGATCACTTTGAACAGCACGAGCGGGAGCACCGCGATCGCGATGAGCGTCGGCACCGACGCGGCGATCAGCCACCGGCTGAACCCGATCTCGACGCCAACGCGCCGTGCGATGTCCGTGCCGAGCGGGTTGGCCGCCATGGCCGTCAGCCACAGCGCGGACGACACGCTCAGACTCGCGACGCCCGAGTACATCAGGAACATGCCAAGACGGCGACGGCCCGGCTGGTCCGGCTTCGCGCCGGCGGTGTCCGCGAGCGACAAGGCGAGCGGGTACAGCACGCCCGATCGCGCCGTGTTGCTCGGAAACGCCGGCGCAATCACGGCGTCAAGGAGGAAGATCGAATAGGACAGCCCCAGCGTGGACCGGCCGAATCCGCGGACGATCCAGTGCCCGGCGCGCGCGCCCAGGCCGCTCCTCACGACGGCGCCCGCCACCAGGAACGCCACGACGATGAGCAGGATCGTGCCGTTGGCGAACCCGGCGTAGGCCTGATCCGCCGTCAGAATGCCGGTGAGCACCGCCGCAGCCGCCGCGAGCACCGACGCGGTGAGAATCGGCAGCGCGCCGACCACGACGGAGAAGATGGCCGCCGCGAAGATCGCGAACAGGCGCCACGCCTGCAGACTCAGGCCCTCAGGCGGCGACGACCACCACAGGATCGCGGCCACGGCCGCGGTGGCCGTTCTCGCGAGGAGGGTGCGAGTCCGATCCGTCATGCGCCGCGGCCCTGCCCCGTCATCGCGGCCGGATTGAGCACCTCGGCGATCTGCGCCTCGGTGAGCACCTTCTTCTCGCGCACGAGCTCCAGAATGCCGCGATTCGTTCGCATCGCTTCGGCGGCGAGCTCGGTCGCACGCTCGTAGCCGATGACCGGGTTGAGCGCCGTGACCGTGCCGACGCTGTAGTCGACGTAGTGACGGGTGATCTCCGGGTTCGCGGTGATGCCCTCGACGCAGTGCACGCGCAGCGTCCGCGCCGCATTGATGAACATCGTCTGCGCCTCGAAGATGCACGCGGCGATCACCGGCTCGAACACGTTCAACTGAAGCTGCCCGGCCTCGGCGGCCATCGAGATCGTCAGATCGCTGCCGATCACGCGGAAGCACACCATGTTGACGACTTCCGGAATGACGGGATTGACCTTGCCGGGCATGATCGACGACCCGGGCTGCTTGGGCGGCAGGTTGATCTCGTGCAGGCCGCAGCGCGGCCCCGAGGAGAGCAGGCGCAGGTCGTTGCAGACCTTCGAGAGCTTGATCGCCAGGCTCTTCATCGCCGAGGAGTACAGGACGAAGGCCTGCGTGTCCTGGGTCGCCTCGATCAGGTTGTCCGCCAGGTGAATGGGGAAGCCGCTGATCTTGGCGAGCTGCGCGGTGCACTTCTCCGCATACCCGGCCGGCGCGTTGAGGCCCGTGCCGATCGCGGTGGCGCCCATGTTGACCTCACACAGCACGTGCTGGATCCGCTCCAGGGCCTGGACCTCGCCGGCGAGCGTGGCCGCAAACGCCTCGAACTCCTGTCCGAGCGTCATGGGCACGGCGTCCTGAAGCTGCGTCCGGCCCATCTTCAGGATGGCGGCGAACTCCTTGCCTTTGGCGCGGAACGACGCGATCAGCTCGTTGACCGCCGCCACGAGCTGGACGTTGCCGAGCGCCATGCCCACGTGCAGTGCCGACGGATACGCGTCGTTGGTCGACTGCGAGCAGTTCACGTGATCGTGCGGATCGCAGAACGTGTACTCGCCCTTCTTGTGCCCCATCAGCTCGAGCGCGCGGTTGGCGATGACCTCGTTCGCGTTCATGTTCGTCGACGTGCCCGCGCCGCCCTGGAAGACGTCCAGGCGGAACTCGTCGTGCAGCTTGCCCTCGATGAGCTCCTGGCACGCCTTCTCGATGCCGGCGAGGATGTCCTTGCTGAACTGGCCGCACTCGACGTTGGCGCGCGCCGCCGCCATCTTCACCATGGCGAACGCCTTGATGACGTTCGGATACAGGCGCAGCTCGACGCCGGAGATGTGGAAGTTGTCGAGCGCGCGAGCGGTCTGCACGCCGTAGTACGCGTCGGCGGGCACGAGCTTGTCGCCCAGAAGATCGTGTTCCTTGCGGGTACCCTGGGATGGCATGTCGATTCTCCTTCGCGATGATTCCGTGCTACTGCCCGTGGTGGCGCCGCTTGACGCGCAGCTGCGCGAGCGACCGCACGAGCGAGGCGTTGACCGAGGCGACTTCCTCGTCCGACAGTTTTTCCTGAAGCCGCGCGGCCGCACGCTGCCGGGCCTCTTCGACTTTCGCCTCGTCGATTTTCTCCGCCGGGATCGCCATGTCGGTCACGATCGACACGCTGTCGGCCGTGACGTCGACGACCCCTTCCCCGACGGCCAGGAACTGGTCGTGCCCGTCCTTGTGCTGCACGATGATCTCGCCCGGCACGACCTGGGTGATCAGCGCGACGTGCATGGGGTACACGCCGATCTGACCGGTGACGCACGGCAGCGTGACCATCAGGACGTCTTCGTCGTAGACGACGGCGTCCGGCGTGACGATCTGCAGCTTCAGCGTGGCCGCCATGCGTCAGTCCTTGCTCTCTCGCACTTCCTCGATGCCGCCCTTCATGTAGAAGTCGCTCTCGGCCACGTCGTCGTGCTTGCCCTCGAGGATCTCCTTGAAGCCGCGCACCGTGTCCTCGACCTTGACCTGGCGGCCCTCGCGGCCGGTGAAGACCTGCGCCGAGCTGAACGGCTGGCTGAGGAAGCGCTGAATCTTGCGCGCGCGGTAGACGGTGACCTTGTCCTCGGGCGACAGCTCGTCCATGCCGAGGATGGCGATGATGTCCTGCAGGTCCTTGAAGCGCTGCAGCACCCGCTGCACGCCCCGGGCCACGTTGTAGTGCTCCTCGCCGATGATCTCCGGCGCGAGCGCGCGTGACGTCGACGCGAGCGGATCCACGGCGGGGTAGATGCCGAGCTCGGCGATCGATCGCTCGAGGACGATGGTCGCGTCGAGGTGCGCGAACGTCGTCGCGGGCGCGGGATCGGTCAGGTCGTCGGCCGGGACGTACACGGCCTGGAACGACGTGATCGAGCCCTTCTTCGTGGACGTGATGCGTTCCTGCAGGGCGCCCATCTCGGCGGCGAGCGTCGGCTGGTAGCCGACGGCACTGGCCGTGCGGCCGAGCAGCGCCGAGACCTCCGATCCCGCCTGAGAGAACCGGAAGATGTTGTCGATGAAGAGCAGCACGTCCTGGTTCTTTTCGTCCCGGAAGTACTCCGTGATCGCGAGGCCCGACAGCGCGACGCGCAGACGCGCGCCCGGCGGCTCGTTCATCTGGCCGTAGACGAGCGCGATCTTGGACTGACTCAGGTCCTTCTGATTGATGACGCCGGCGTCCGACATCTCGTGGTACAGGTCGTTGCCCTCGCGCGTCCGCTCGCCGACCCCCGCGAACACCGACACGCCGCCGTGCAGCTTGGCGATGTTGTTGATGAGCTCCATGATGACGACGGTCTTGCCCACGCCGGCGCCGCCGAACGCCCCGACCTTGCCGCCCTTGAGGAACGGGCAGATCAGATCGATGACCTTGATGCCCGTCATCAGCACTTCCGGCGACGTCGACTGCTCGACGAGCGCCGGCGGCGGACGATGGATCGGGTAGCGTTTTTCCGCGGTCACCGGGCCGCGCTCGTCGACCGGATTCCCGGTCACGTCGAAGATCCGGCCCATCACGCCCTCGCCGACCGGCATGGAAATCGGACCGCCCGTGTCGGTGACCTGCAGGCCGCGCTTCAGCCCCTCGGTGCCGGACATCGAGATCGTCCGGACCCACTTGTCGCCCAGATGCTGCTGGACCTCGAGCGTCAGCGTGACGGGGCGGTCGAGCACCTTGAACTCGACGATGAGGGCGTTGCTGATGGCCGGAAGATCGCCCGGGAACTCGACGTCCACGACCGGGCCTGACACTTGCACGATTCTGCCGATGTTCGCATCCATGGGATCAGCTCAGACCGGCCTGACCGCCGGCGATTTCCAGCAGCTCCGTCGTGATGTTGCTCTGGCGGAGCTTGTTGTATTCGAGACCGAGGTCGGCGATGAGTTCCTCGGCGCTGTCGGTGGCGCTCTTCATCGCGACCATGCGGGCGCTCTGCTCGCTGGCCTTGGCGTTGAGCAGCACGAAGTAGATGAAGAGATTGATGTAGTGGGGCAGGAGGTAGCTCAGGACGTCCTGCGCCGTCGGCTCGAAGAGGGCCTCGGTCGTGTCGGCGGCCAGCGCCTCTTCGATCGGCGCACCCTCGATCTGCAGCGACGTGATCGCGCCCACGGGCAGCAACTCGATCGTCACCGGCTGCTGGGTGAGCGTATTGACGAACCGCGAGGCGACGATTTTCACCTCGTCGACGTCGCCCTTGAGGAAGATCTCGCGCGCGAGCGACGAAATCGCACGAGCCTCGGAGAACCGGGGCGTGTCGCCGTACGGGAAGTCGGCGATGAGCTCGCGCTTCGTCCGGGCCACGAACTGCGCCGCCTTGCGTCCGGCCGTCACGAACACGGTGGAGGCCGGATCGAACGTCGACGCCATGCGGAACACGTTCGTGTTGAGCGCGCCGCAGAGGCCCTTGTCCGCGGCCACCAGGATGACGGCGCGCTTGCGGACCTCGCGCGCCTCGAGCAGCGGATGCTTGAACGACGTCGCCCGGCTCGTGGCCTTGCGCTGCATCGCGTACAGCAGGCGCGCGAAGGGCCGCATCGACAGCGCCGCCTCCTGCGCCTTGCGCATCTTCGAGGCGGCCACCATCTGCATCGCGCGCGTGATCTGGGCCGTGCTTCGGATCGACCGAATCCGCCGGCGGAGCTCGCGGGGGCTGGCCATGGATCACGCCGTCCAGGTCTGCTTGAACTGCTCGGTCGCGGCCTTGAGCTCCGCGGTGAGCGCGTCGCTCAGCGCCTTCTCGGCCGCGATTTTCTGCAGCAGCTCGGGCGTGCGCGTCGTCAGGAAATCGGTGAGCTTGGCCTGGAACTCCTTCACGCGTTCGACGGGGACGTCGTCCGCGAACGCGTTCTGGACGGCCCAGATCACCGCGACCTGCACCTCCACCGGAATCGGGTTGTACTGCGGCTGCTTGAAGATCTCGACGATGCGCTTGCCGCGGTCGATCTTGGCCTGCGTGGCCTTGTCGAGATCCGACCCGAACTGCGCGAAGGCGGCCAGCTCGCGGAACTGCGCCAGCTCGCCCTTGAGCCGGCCGGCGACCTGCTTCATGGCTTTGATCTGTGCGGCCGATCCGACGCGTGAGACCGAAATGCCCACCGAAATGGCCGGCCGCACGCCCTGATAGAAGAGGTCGGTCTCGAGGTAGATCTGCCCGTCGGTGATGGAGATGACGTTCGTCGGGATGTACGCCGACACGTCGCCGGCCTGCGTCTCGATGATCGGCAGTGCCGTCAGCGATCCGTTGCCGAACGTCTCGCCCACGCGCGCGGCCCGCTCGAGCAGCCGGCTGTGGAGGTAGAACACGTCGCCGGGGTACGCCTCGCGGCCGGACGGCCGCTTCAGCACGAGCGAGACCTGCCGGTACGCGACGGCGTGCTTGGACAAGTCGTCGTAGACGATGAGCGCGTCCATGCCATGGTCCATGAACCACTCGCCCATGGCGGCGCCGGCAAATGGCGCCAGGTACTGGCTGGTGGCCGAATCGGCGGCCGGCGAGGCCACGATGATCGTGTAGGGCATCGCGCCGGCGTCCTCGAGCACGCTGATGAGCCGCGCAATCGTGGACTGCTTCTGGCCGATCGCGACGTAGATCGAGTAGAGCGGGCGGTACTCCTTGTCGCCCGCGGCCTCGGCGGCTCTGTTCAGTCGCGCCTGGCTGATGATCGTGTCAATGCAGATCGTGGTCTTGCCGGTCGAGCGGTCGCCGATGATCAGCTCGCGCTGCCCGCGGCCGATCGGAATCATCGCGTCGATCGGCATGATGCCCGTCTGCACCGGCTGGCCGACCGGGCGCCGGCGGATGATGCCCGGCGCAACTTTCTCGACCGGATACGCCGTGTCGCTCTTGATCGGCCCCTTGCCGTCGAGCGGCTCGCCGAGCGTGTTGACGACGCGGCCGAGGAGACCCTTGCCGACCGGCACCTGCAGGAGCTTGCCCGTGCCGCGGACCTCGTCGCCTTCCTCGAGCTGCGTGTAGTCGCCGAGGATGATGACGCCGACCTCGGTCTCGTCGAGCGTCAGCGCGAGGCCCGTGATGCCGTGCCCAAGGTCGATCATCTCGTTGAGCATCACGTCGGCCAGGCCTTCGACCCGGGCGACGCCGTCGCCGATCTCCCGAATCGTGCCGACGCTCTGCTTCGTGATCGCGGCCTTGGCGCCGGCGATTTGCGCTTCGATGTCCTTCAGCAGGTCACCCATGAGTCACTCACAATCCCGATGCGATGGCGTCCAGCTTCGCGCGGACGCTGCCGTCGTAGACGTCACTGCCGACCTGGATCCGCATGCCGCCGATGAGCGCCGGGTTGTCGACGAACGACGTCTCGATCCCCTGACCGTGCGTGCGGGCCACGCCGGCGACGACCTCCGCGCGGATCGACTCGGAGAGCGGCGCCGCGCTCTCGACGGTCGCGGTGTGCCGCTCGCGATCGAGGCGCACCAGCCGCTGGAACTCGGTGAGCATCGCCGTCACGCCGCGCCGCTTCGAGGCGATCGCGCGCTGCACCACGGTGCGCACCCGGCCCTCATCGAGCGCGCCGTGGACGAGACAGAAGCGAAAGAGCTGCCGCGCCGACCGCATCGTCCGTCGCTTGGAGGCCATCGTCCGCGCTCCTCACGCCTGGAGCTGCCGGGCCGTCTCTTCGGCCAGGCGGCGCTGATCGTCGGGCGTCAGGATCTTGCCGGTCACCGCCGCCGTGGTCTGCAGCACCAGCCGGCCGACTTCGCGCCTGAGCTCGGTCAGCATCCGGGCGCGATCCAGCTCGGCCGCCTCGCGGGCCCTGGCGATGATGTCCTGCGCGGCCGCCAGCGCTTTCTGCGTTTCCTGCGCCTCGACGCGCGCGCCGGCCGCGTGCGCGTCCTTGACGATCTGCTCGGCCTCGACGCGGGCCTGCGCCAGCACTTCCTGGCGCTGGCTCTCGGTCTTCGCCAGCTCGGCCTTGATCTTCTCGGCGTTCGCCAGGCCCGTGGCGATCTGCTCGCGTCTGGCCGCCAGCATCGCGAGCACCGGCTTGTAGGCGAGCCAGTAGAGCAGCGCGCACACGATGCTGAAGCTGATCGTCTGCGCGATCAGATGCGGCCAGTCCACGCCGAACGTCCGCGCGATTTCTTCGACCTGGCCGCCGCCCTGCGAGTCGGCCAGGATCATCAAGGCAATCATGCCGGCCCTCGCACCCTGCTACTTCGCGAGGAAGAGGGCGTAGAACACGATCGCCTCGGCGAACGCGATGGCCAGAATCGACTGCACCATCACCTTCGTGGACGCCCCCGGGTTGCGTCCAACCGCTTCGGACGCCTTCATGCCGATGATGCCCACGGCAATCGCTGCGCCGAAGGCCGCCAACCCAACGTGAAAATTGCCGACCATCGCTTCAGGTCCTTTCTTGTGCTGACGCCGCCGCGGGGCTCGGCTCCTCGTGCTGACAGATCAGCAGCGTGAAGACGGCGGTCAACAGCATGAACACGAGCGCTTGCACGAGCCCCATCAGCAGCTCGAGGAAGTAGAACGGAATCTGCACCAGCCAGCCGATCCGCGGCACCTTCGCCATGGTGTCGAGCATCGTCTCGCCCGCGAACACGTTGCCGTACAAGCGGAAGCTCAGGGCGATGGGCCGGAAGAGAATGGAGACGACCTCCAGGCAGCCGGCCGCGATGAACACGACGATGAGGAGCAGGCGCAGCGGCCCGTGGCTCTCGCCCTTCGGCGCGAACAGCTCCTTGACGAAGCCCGCCGGCCCGACTTCGTCGAGCGCCCAGACGATCCAGCAGGCGAAGAACACCAAAGCCATCGCCATCGTGAGATTGACGTCGGCGTTGGCGCCGCGGAAGAGCGGCTGATCGAGCACGAAGCCATCGGCCGTCTGATGGCCCCACCCGATCGACCCGATCCCGGGAAAGAGCCCGAGCCAGTTGGCAGTCAGGATGAAGATGAAGATGCTCGCGAACAGCCAGAACGTCCGCTGGGCCAGATGCGGGCCCAGGATCGACTCGAGGAAGTTGTAGAGGCCCTCGACCAGCCACTCGGCGAAATTCTGCGCGCCCGTGGGGACCTTTTGCATGTTCCGGGTGGCGAACCGGACGAAGACCACCAGCCCGGCAGCCACGATCCACATCACGATCATCGAGTTGGTGATGGGGAAGCCGAACGGCCGCGCGACCTCGAGGGCCTGCTGCGACAGGCCGTGCTCCGCCGGCCCGCTCGGCGCGGCGAGCGCGACCGTGGACATGAGCATCACGAGGAGGGGGATCACCGCCATGAGCATCGAGAGACACACATCCAGCGCCAGCCAGGGCATTGCCTAGCATGTTGCATACCACCCCGATATGCGGGCGGCGCCCTCGGGCGGGCATGGGCGCCCTCCGGCATTTCCGGGCTGCCTCCATCTTGTCGGAGGCCCGGCCACGACGCCGCGCGGGGCCTCTGCGATAGCATGGGCGCGATGCCGCTCGCTTCCGTCATCGGCCATCGCCCCGTCATCGACCTGCTGCGGCAGGCCGTCCGGCTCGGTCGCGTGCCGCAGGCGCTGATGTTCGCCGGACCGGACGGCGTCGGGAAACGCACGGTGGCGCTGGCGCTGGCGCAGGCGGTCAATTGTCCGAACGTCAAGGACGGCGACGCGTGCGGGACGTGCGGGACGTGTCAGCGGATCGCGCGCGGCCAGCACTCAGACGTGGCGTACATCGATCCGGCCGGCGAGGCGTCGATCAGGATCAGGACGCTGCGCGAGCGCGTCCTCGACGTCCTCGGCTACCGGCCGTTCGAGGCGAAGCGGCGCGTCTACATCATCGACCAGGCCGACGCGCTGACCGATGAAGCACAGGACGCGCTGCTCAAGACGCTCGAAGAGCCGCCGTCGGCGGCGACGCTGATTCTGATCACGGCGTATCCCGATACTCTGCGACCGACGATCCAGTCACGCTGCCGTCGTCTGCGCTTCGGGCCGCTGGCGGAGGCGGACGTCGCGACCGTGCTCGTCGATCGATGCGGCGTCTCGCGGGCCGACGCGCCCGGGCTGGCGGCGGCGTCCGCGGGAAGCGTGGCGCTGGCGCTCGCCGAGCGGGCCGGCGAGCTCGCCGAGGATCGGCGCGCGGCGTTTGAGCTGCTGCTGTCGGCGGCGCGCGGCCCGCACGTGACGACGCGGCTCAAAGCCGCGACGATGCTCGTGCAGCACGAGTCGGATCGGCGCGATCGCGAGGCCCTCGGCATGCGACTCGCGGTGGCCGCGTCTCTGCTGCGCGATCTCGGCGTGCTCGCGACGGGCGGCCGGGCGGCCCTCGCCAACGCCGACGTCGAAACGGATCTGCGGCGGCTCGCCGCGGCCTACGACCTGCGCCGGGTGGCTGGGGCGTTCGCCGCGCTCACCCAGGCGCAGCGCGCGCTCGATCGGAACGCCAGCCCGAAGATCGTGGCGGATTGGGTGGCCATCACGATCTAGGATTCCAGACTTCTGACTTGTGCCTTCTGCCTTCTGACCTGCGATGTCGCTACCCCTGATTGCCATCACGGCCGGCGATCCGTCCGGGATCGGCCCCGAGATTTCGGTGAAGGCCGCGCGGCATCCGCGCGTCGTGGCGGTCTGCCGGCCGGTGATCTACGGGCCGCATGCGGACGAGGCGCTGCGCGCGTTTCCGGCCGGCGAGATCAGCGCGGCCTCGGCGCGCGCCGCCTACGACGCGATCGTGAAGGCAACCGAGGACGCGAGGGCGGGCCGCGTCCGCGCGATCGTGACTGCGCCCATCAACAAGGCCGCGTTTGCGGCGGCCGGGTATCCGTGGCGCGGCCACACCGACCTCCTCGCGCATCTCTGCGGCGTCGCCGAAGCCGCCATGATGTTCTGGTCCGATCGGCTGCGCGTCGTGCTGGCCACCGTCCACATTCCGCTCGCCGACGTGCCGCGCGCCATCTCACGCGACGGACTCGGCCGCACGCTGCGCATCACGGCAGCGTCCCTGCCGCGATTCGGCGTCACGTCCCCGCGCATCGCGGTCGCCGGGCTCAATCCCCACGCCGGCGAGAGTGGACTGCTTGGCGGCGAGGACGCGTCCGTGGTGGCGCCGGCGGTCGCCGACGCCCGGGCTGACGGCCTCGACGTCAGCGGGCCGTTCCCCGCCGACACGCTCTTCGTCCGCGCCGCTCGCGGGGAATTCGACGTCGTCGTCGCGCTGTATCACGACCAGGGATTGATCCCGGTGAAGCTGCTCGCGTTCGGGCGCGCGGTCAACGTCACGCTCGGGCTGCCGATCGTCCGGACGTCGGTCGACCACGGCACGGCGTTCGACATCGCGCGCAAGGGCGTGGCCGACGAGGGAAGCCTGGTGGAGGCGGTGCTGCTGGCGGCCAGGCTGGTCGGGTAGAAGGCAGAAGGCAGGCAGAAGGCAGAAGGCAGAAGGCAGAAGGCAGAAGGCAGAAGGCAGAAGGCAGAAGGCAGAAGTCAGAGGGCGGACACTTTCCCGTGTGCCTTCTGCCCTTTGCTCGTTGCCGTCGCTCCTTCCAGTCTCTCCAGATCCGCGTCGACCATCATCTTGATCAGTTGCTCGAACGTGAGGCTCGGTTTCCAGCCGAAGCGCTCCGCGGCCTTGGACGGATCGCCGATGAGGTGATCGACCTCGGCGGGCCGCAGGAGCGCGGGGTCTTCCTTGACGTGGCGCCGCCAGTCAAGCCCGGCGTGTCCGAACGCGATCTCGACGAGGTCCTGCACGGCATGGCTCTGGCCGGTCGCAATGACGTAGTCGTCGGGGGCGTCCTGCTGGAGCATCAGCCACATCGCCCGCACGTAGTCGCCGGCAAAGCCCCAGTCGCGGTGCGCGTGCAGGTTGCCGAGGCGCAGCTCGTCGGTGAGCCCGAGCTTGATTCGCGCCACGCCGTCGGTGACCTTGCGCGTGACGAATTCGAGTCCACGCCGCGGCGACTCGTGGTTGAACAGGATGCCGGACACCGCGAACAGGCCGTAGCTTTCGCGGTAGTTGACGGTGATGTAGTGCGCGAACACCTTCGACACGCCGTACGGGCTGCGCGGATAGAACGGCGTGGTCTCGCGCTGGGGCACCTCGCGGACCTTGCCGAACATCTCGGACGAGGATGCCTGGTAGACGCGGATCTTCGGATCGACGACGCGCACGGCTTCGAGGACGCGGGTGACGCCCTGCGAGTTGAATTCGCCGGTGAGCATCGGCTGGTCCCAGGAGGCCGGGACGAACGACATCGCCGCGAGGTTGTAGAGCTCGGTGGGCCGCACGCGCTCGAGCACGCGGATGAGCGACAGCTGATCGAGCAGGTCGCCCGGCAGGAGCGTGAGGCGGTCGAGGAGGTGCGCGATGCGCCAGTAGTTCGGCGCCGACAGCCGCCGCGTCAGCCCGAACACGTCATAGCCCTGGTCGAGCAGCAGCTCGGCCAGGTACGATCCATCCTGCCCGGTGATTCCCGTCACGAGGGCGCGCTTCGCCACGAGCGTCACAATACCATGCCATCGGGTGATTGGAGATGGGTGATGGGTGACTGCGCTGGGTGATGGCGCGATGGGCGATTGATTCAGATCACGCGATCGGCGACTGTGTTGCGCGACCGGCGATTAGCTTGGACGATCGGCGCGTGACGGTGACGCGGCGGGTGTCTCGCGGCGCGCGGTCTCCCACCACTCCGGGCCCCCGATCCCCCGGTCGGCAATGAGCCCAGGCAATCTCTCAAGGGGTCAGTTCAATCTCCGATCACTCAATTCAATCTCCGATCACTCAATTCAATCACCGATCACTCAATTCAATCACCGATCGCCCAATTCAATCGCCGATCGCCCAATCTCCCAATGCCAATCACCTATCTCCCCTCGCCAATCACCAATAGAATTTGCCCGTGATCGTCATCGTCGGCGCCGGCGTGGTGGGGTTGGCGTGCGCGCTGTCGCTGGCGCGACGCGGCCGCCGCGTGTGCGTGCTCGAGCGGCACGCCAAGCCCGGCCTCGAGACGTCCACGCACAACAGCGGTGTGATCCACGCCGGCTTGTACTATCCCGCCGGGTCGCTCAAGACGCGGCTGTGCGTCGAAGGGCGGGAGCGGCTGTTCGCGTTTTGCCGGGAGGCCGGCGTCCCGCACGTGCGGTGCGGGAAGTTGATTGTCGCCGCCGAGCACGAGATCCCCACGCTCGACCGCGTGCTGGCGTCGGCGTCCGCCAGCGGCGCGCGGCTCGTGGCGGTCGACCGCGCCTTCGTCGCCGCGCGCGAGCCGCATGTGTCGGCCGCGGCCGCGCTGTGGTCGCCTGACACCGGCTGGGTCGATGCCGATGCGCTGGTCCGCGCGCTGGCTGCTGAGGCCGCGAGGCGCGACGCCGTGCTGCTTGCCGGTACGCCCGTCATCGGCATCGAGACGCCGCCGGGCGGCGGCCTGACCGTCGTCACTCCGCGCGAGCGCGTCGACGCCGAGGCCGTTGTCAACGCCGCCGGGCTTGTTGCCGACGACGTCTCGCGGCTGGCCGGCGGCGAGCCGTTCACGATCTATCCCTGCCGCGGCGAGTACGCCGAGCTGGCGCCGCGCGCACGACACCTGGTCCGCGGGCTCGTGTATCCGGTGCCGCACGCCTCCGGCCACGGTCTCGGCGTGCACCTGACGCGCACGCTCGGCGGCGCAGTGTGGATCGGTCCGACGATTCGCTACCAGTCTTCGAAGACCGACTACGAGAGCGGCCGGCTGCCGCTCGAGGCGTTCCTTGCGCCCGCGCGCGCGCTGTTGCCGGACGTGACGCTCGACGACCTGCGCCTCGGCGGCAGCGGCATTCGCGCCAAGCTGCATCCACCCGACGAGCGCTTCCGGGACTTCATGATTCGTCGCGACGAACGCAACCCCGCGCTGGTGCACGCGGCCGGGATCGAATCGCCGGGGCTCACGGCGAGCCTCGCGATCGGCGAGCTCGTCGCCGACATCCTGGCGTGACCGTCAGTCCGCGGGCCTCGAGGCCGGGCGTCAGGCCTGTCCCAGGACGTTCCGCACATGGCGCGCGAGGGCGTCGTGCCACGAGGGCATCGCGATCCCCGCGCCGGCGAGCTTGGCGTTGGACAGCGCCGCGAACCTCGGACGCGGGACGGGCAGGTCCGCGTCAGCGAGCAGGATCTCCGTGATCCGCGCGTCGGGCAGCCCGACGATGCGGCCGAGCTCGCGAGCGAGGCCCGCCCACGTGGTCCAGCCGTCGTTGACGCAGTGGTAGAGCCCGAACGGCTGGCCGCCTTCGATGAGCGCCGCCGTGGCGCGCACGACGTCCTCGACGTAGCTCGGTGAGACCGTGCGGTCGGAGAACGCGCGGACTTCCTTGCCCGTGATCAATCCGTTCAGGATTCGATCGATGCTGCTCTTGGCGTTCGGCCCGCCGAAGAGGCTCTCGACGCGCAGCACGTAATGATGCGGGGCCCCGGCGGCCAGCCACTCGCCGAGGAGCTTCGACATCGCATAGACGCCGCGCGGGTTCGGCGGATCGTCCTCGGCGTAGGGATGGTCGGCCGTGCCGTCGAAGACGAAGTCCGTGCTGAAGTGCACGATCGTCGCGTCCACCTTCGCCGCCGCGCGGGCCAGGGCGCGCGGCACCCAGCTGTTGGCCGCGAGGGCCTCGCGGGGCTCCCGCTCCGCGCGGTCGACGTCGGTGTAGCCCGCGCAGTTGACGATCACGTCCGGGCACACGGCCGTGACCGCCGTGTCCACCGCGACCATGTCCGACGCATCCAGGTTGCCGTGCGTGAGGGCGACGACCTCGTGGTCGCTCGCGAGCCGCTCCGCCATCGCCTGGCCAAGCTGGCCGCCGGCGCCCACGACGAGGACCAGCCGCCGCATCGATCAGCGCCCGTTGCCGTAGAACTCGGCGATGGCGGCGACGACGTGCCGCTGCTGTTCCTCGGTGAGCTCGCCGTAGATGGGCAGCGCCAGGACGCGCTCGGCCGCGCGATCCGCGACGGGAAACGCACCGGACGACGACGGCAGCGCCGCGAAGCACTCCTGGCGATGGAAGGGCACCGGGTAGTAGATCTCCGTGCCGACTCGATGTCCCTGGAGGTGGTCGCGAAGCGCATCCCGCTGCGCGACGCGGACGACGAACTGGTGGTAGATGTGCGCGTAGCCGTTCGGTTCGACGGGCACGTCGACGTGCTCGGCGAGCTGAAACTCGTCGAACAGCGCGCGGTATCGATCGGCATTCCGGCGTCGGGCGGCCGTCCAGGCCGGGAGGTGCGGCGCTTTGACGCGCAGAACGGCCGCCTGGAGCGCGTCGAGCCGGAAGTTGCCGCCGATCCGCTTGTGGTGGTACTTCGGCTCCATGCCGTGATTGCGGAGCAGCCGCAGCTCCCGCGCCAGCGCGGCGTCCTGGGTCGTGACGAGGCCGCCGTCGCCGAATCCGCCCAGGTTCTTCGATGGAAAGAACGAAAAGCACCCCGCGATCCCGAGGCTGCCCGCCTGCCGGCCGCGGCTGGTCGCGCCGATCGCCTGCGCCGCGTCCTCGATGACCGGCACGCCCGCCTGCCGGGCGATCGGGAGGATCCGGTCGAGATCGGCCATCAAGCCATAGAGATGGACGGGCACGATCGCGCGCGTCCGCGGCGAGAGGGCGCGGGCCACGGCGTCCGGATCGATGTTGAACGTGACGGGGTCGATGTCGACGAAGACCGCCGTGGCGCCGAGGCGCGTGACGCACCCGGCTGTCGCGAAGAACGAGAACGTCGGCACGATGACCTCGGCGCCCGGCCCGATGCCGAGGGCCATCATCGCGGCGAGCAGCGCGTCGGTGCCGGAGGAGACCGCGATCGCGTGCTCGGCGCCGAGGAGCGCGGCGAGCTCGAGCTCCAGCGCCTCGACCTCGGGTCCCATGATGAATCGCTGGCTGTCGCAGACGCGCGTGATGGCGCGCAGCACCTCCTCGCGAATGGGCCGGTACTGCGCAACCAGATCGAGCAGGGGCACGGCGACGTCGGCAGCGGGTCGAGTGGTCATGTCGACCGTTGGGGCTACTTGACGACGACGCGCGGCGCGCCCCACAGGGCGAGGTCGCCGTTGCGGTCGTCCTTGGGCGGCTGGCCGGGCGCCGGATCGGGGCTCGCGAGCGTGTTGAAGATCAGATCGACGCTCTCGCCGGCGTGCGGCGAGAGGTCGAGCGTCAAGTCCTTCCACTGCCGATCGCTCGGCTCGCTGTACGGATTCACGCGCAGCCGCAGCAGCTCCTCGTACGTCTTGCCGTCGGTGATCCCAATCTGGAACACGACGCCGTCGCCGGGCATGGTCCAGCCGGGCTCCTGGACCCCGAGGCTGACGCGCAGCCACGCGTCCTGCGGCACGGTGAAATGCCACCCGACGCGGCTGGGGTCCTTCGTGAAGAGCGACTTCTTCGTCACGCCGTTGATCGTCGCGTCGACGACGGAAAACACGTCGGGCGTGGGGCGTTTGATCGTGGCGGTGGGAAACTCCTGCACGAGATCGATCGCGACGCGCTCGCCGCCCGATCGCGCGAGCCAGAAGGCCAAGGCGGCGGCGACGAGGACGACCGCGCCGACGCCGATCCAGGATCGTTTCATCGCGCCAATTATACCTGCCGCGTCTTGATGGCCGCACGCGTCTCGCGCTCGGCGTCACGGCGGCGGATGGTCTCGCGCTTGTCGTACGTCTTCTTGCCCTTCGCCAGCGCGATCGCGAGCTTCACGCGGCCGTTCTTCAAGTACATGCGCAGCGGCACGATCGTCAGCCCGCGCTCGGTCGTCTTGCCGAGCAGCTTGTTGAGCTCGTCGCGATGGAGCAGCAGCTTGCGCGGCCGCGTCGGGTCGTGCGACGCGTAGCCGCCGTGGCTGTACTGGCCGATGTGCGCGCCGAGCAGATACGCCTCGCCGCGGTCGAGCTTGCAGTAGCTGTCGCGCAGCTGGACGCGGCCCTCGCGAATCGCCTTGACCTCGGTGCCCAGGAGCGCGAGTCCCGCCTCGAACTGCTCGAGCAGGTGGTAGTCGTGGCCGGCCTTGCGGTTGTCGGCGAGCGGGCGCTCGGATCGATCGCGCGGCATGGCGTCAGGCCCGGTAGTCGGGGAACGTCGCGTCGCGCTCGCTGATGGCCGTGGGCCGATCGATCGGCCACGCGATCCCGAACGCCGGGTCGTTCCATCGCACGCCCCGCTGGTGGCCGGGCTCGTACGGCGTGGACACGAGATAGAAGACGACGGTGTCGTCGGCAAGCGTCTGATAGCCGTGCGCGACGCCTCGCGGCAGGTACACCATCCGCCCGTTGTCGGCCGAGAGCTCGACGCCGAACCACCGGCGGTACGTCGGCGAGTCCGGGCGCAGGTCGAGCGCGACATCGAACGCGGCGCCGCGGACCACGCGCACGATCTTGACCTCCTCGAACGGCGCCGCCTGGTAGTGGAGGCCGCGGAGCGTGCCGCGCCGATGGTTCACGGCGACGCTGCCCTGAGCGACGGCCGTCTCGAGGCCGCGGCGCGCCAGGACCTCGCGCTGCCAGGCCACCTCGAGCGACCCGCGCGCGTCGGCGTGCAGGTCGCCCTCGATCACGAACATCCCCGCCACGGCCGTGTCCGTGAAGGTCATCGTCGTCGGCCGATCGCGGCGTAGTCCTGGTAGGTGAACAGCCGGCTGTTGAGCTTGGCGACGTTCTCGTTGACGGTGTCGATCACGTCGGCGACCGCGGGCGGCAGATCGCCCGCCGGCTTGGGCGCCGTGCGCAGCCGGTCCCATTCGGCGACCGGCGACCGGAATTCGAGGGTGATCTCGCTGAAGCCGCTCGCGCGCAGCAGGTACTTGAGGGTCTCCGGGTGGAGCGGACGCACGTGAGTCAGGTCGCGGAGATAGCTCTCGAAGAACGCGACCCAGCACGCCGGGTTGATCGTCTCGAGGACGATCACGCCGCCGGGACGAAGCTTGTGCGCCGACGCTTCGAGCAGGCGCGCAAGGTACGCGGGCTCGAGGTGCTCGATCACTTGCGCGGCAAACACGCCGCCGAGCGACGCGTCGGGGAGGCTCGTCAGGTACGAGAGCGCGTCGCCTTCCACGACGTCGAGTCCGCGGGCGCGCGACGCTTCCACCATCTCGTGATTGAGATCCAGCCCGCGCGCCGGAATCCCGGCGCCCTTGAGGAGCTCGAGAAACTCGCCGCGCCCGCAGCCGAGGTCGAGCACGTCGGTCTGCCCGGCGAACGTCGGCACGTACTCCGCGAGCCGCCGCCGGATCTCGTCGGTCGATCCGCGAAACGCGTCCTCGAAGCCGAGGTACTTGAACGAATCGAGGTCCACCGCCGGGCCGCTCGATTCGCCGGGACGCCGCGTCTCGGCGGGACTCGCCGGCGCGGCGAGCAGTTTCTCGACTTCGCGCTTCAGCGACAGAGCCGTCTGCTGCGCGATGGCCGCGGTGTCGCGCACGTCATCCACGAGGGCCATCCGGGCGGCGGCGCGGGCGTCGCGGGCCGCCAGCGACTCCCAGCGCTTCAACCAGTCGCTCGCGAGGGAGTTCAGCCCGGCGTTCACGACCTGGGCTTCGGCCTTCACGGCGCGGTCCTTCGTGTCGACGTAGAGCGTGATCGTCTGCAGGTATCGAATCAGGTGGGCCTGCAGATGGATCTGCCGCTCCAGATGCTGGCCGGCAAGCGCGATGACGCTCGCGATGGCTTTCTGGGTCTCGCGGTGCCCGGCGACGTTGCGGTTGACGTGATCGACGACCGTCGCGTTGAAGTGCTTCTGGGCGTCGAGCGGCGGGCCCACCATCCGCCACACGAACGCCCGCAGCCGGCCCTTGAGCGATCCGTCGATCGGCGGCGCGCCCTGCGGCAGGATGTTCCACGCCTGATTGACGTCGGGGATCTTGACTTCGTCGTAGGGCGGCGGCGGATGCGGCAGATCGACCCGCGGCTCCAGCGCGCGGTCGAGCGCGCTCAGCGCCTCGTTGTACGCAGCATCGGCCGCCTGCCGTTCGCGTTCGAGCCTGGCCAGGAGATCTTCGAGTCGCTCGTCAGCCACGACCGCTCCGGGAGGCGGCGCCCGGCGTGACGAGGCCTTCCGTGGGACTGGACGCCGAGGCGTAGCGCTTGCGCGGGATGCGTCCGGCGCGGAAGGCGAGGCGCCCGGCTTCGACCGCGTGCTTCATCGCGGCGGCCATCATCACGGGGTCGCCCGCGCCGGCAATGGCGGTATTGAGCAGCACGCCGTCCAGGCCGAGTTCCATCGCGATGGTCACATCGGACGCCGTGCCGACGCCGGCGTCCACGATGACGGGCACGCCGGCGTGCTCCTTGATCAGCTGGAGGTTGTGCGGGTTCTGAATCCCGAGGCCCGAGCCGATCGGCGCCCCGAGCGGCATGACCGCTGCGGCCCCGGCGTCCTCGAGCTTGCGGCACACGATCGGATCGTCGTTCGTGTACGGCAGCACGACGAAGCCCTCGCGGACGAGAATGCGGGTCGCGTCGAGGAGCTGCTCGTTGTCCGGGAACAGCGTGCGCTCGTCGCCGATGACTTCGAGCTTGATCCAGTTCGAGAGGCCCGCCTCGCGCGCCAGACGCGCCGTGCGAACGGCATCGTCGGCCGTGTAGCACGCGGCGGTGTTCGGGAGCAGGAAGATGCGGGACCGGTCGATCCACGAAAGGAGCGACTCCTCGCCGCGGGCGGTGAGGTCCACGCGGCGCACGGCCACGGTCACCATGTCGGTGCCCGACGCTTCGTGCGCCGCCTTCATGACAGCGTGCGATGGGTATTTGCCGGTGCCGACGACCAGCCGCGACGAAAACTCGCGCCCGGCAATGACGAGCGGATCGGACATTCCGCCCGTCAGCTTAGCAGAGCAGACCGGATCTGACCCTATCCGCCCACGGGGCGCCACCCGCCGTTCACGCAGACGCCGTGCATACCGGGGATATTGATGAACGGATCCGGCGTCGTGCAGACGCCCGACGGAGCCGGTGGTGGCGGCGGTGGCGTCGGCGGGCTGATCCCCGGCGGCAGCCACCCGCCGTTCGCGCAGGTCCCGCCGCCCAGCGCCACGAACGGGTCTGGGGTCGTGCACCCGGTCGGTGTCGGGCTCGGCGACGGCGACGGTGAAGGCGACGGCGACGGTGACGGTGACGGCGACGGCGATGGCGCCGGGCCGCTCGGCGGCAGCCATCCGCCGTTCGCGCAGGTCCCGCCGCCCAGCGCGACGAAGGGGTCGGGCGTCGTACACGCGCCCGGCGATGGACTCGGCGATGGACCGGGGGAAGGCGACGGCGACGGCGCCGGCGCGCCTGGCGGCATCCAGCCGCCGTTCACGCACGTCCCGCCCCCCAGGGCGGCGAACGGGTCGGGCGTCGTGCACCCGCCCGGCGACGGGCTTGGCGACGGCGTGGGCGGGGGCGTTGGCGTGCTTGGCGGAATCCACCCGCCATTGACGCACGTCCCGCCACCCAGCGCTGCGAACGGATCCGGCGTGGTGCAGCTGCTTGGGGCCGGCGCAGGCGTCGTGGCGAGCGCGATCCGATACACGCTCCCCGTGATGTAGTTGAGCCCATAGAGCTCGCCCGCGAGGTCCTCGCCGAAGCTCGACAGGCCCTGCGCTCCGGCGCCCAGCTCCGACGTGTGCTCCATGAGATTGCTCGCCGTCGCGTCGTTGGTTGACGGGTTGATCGTGAGCGCGATCGACCACACGCGCCCGGCGCCGAAGTCGGCAAAGAAGTAGCGGCCGACGTACGCGGAGCCGAGCGCCGCGCCGCGGTACACCCATCCGCCGGTGATGACGTTGCCGACCGAATGGTCGTACTCGAAGATCGGATCGATGAGCGGGGTAAACGCCGGGGGAAGCGTCGTGACGTTGTCGTGCGCGCCCTCGCGGATTCGCCAGCCGTAGTTGCGGCCGCCGTGCCCGAGCGGCTCGTAGTCCACTTCCTCCCACATGTTCTGTCCGACGTCGCCAATCACCAGCGCGCCCGTGCCGCCGTGGCTCACATCGTCGAAGCTCCAGCGCCACGGATTGCGCATCCCGATGTCCCAGATCTCCGGCGCGTAGCCGGCGACGCCGACAAACGGATTGGTTGGCGGGACGTCGAAGCCCTGGGGATCGGAATTGGACACCATGACGTCGATCCGCAGCATCTTGCCGAGCAGCGATGCTGGATTCTGCGCGTTGTTGTTCGGATCGTTGCCCGATCCGCCATCGCCCATCCCGATATACAGGTAACCATCCGGGCCGAACATCAGGTTGCCGCCGTTGTGATTTGCGAACGGCTGGACGATGAAGGCCTGGCCGGTCGACCACACGAGATCGAATCGGCTTGCCGCGTTCGCGACCAGCGGGTTGTTCGCCGATCGCACGTACCGTGCGACCACCGTGTTGCCCGCAGTGTTCGTGAAGTTGATCCAGAAGCGCCCGCTCGCCGCGTAGTCGGGCGCGAGCGCGAGGCCGAGCAGCCCCTGCTCGCCGCCCGAGACGATCTGGCCGCTGACGTTCAGAAAGTCGGTGGGCAGAATCGTGCCGTTCTGCAGAACGCGGATCCGCCCGGTCTGCTCGGCCACGAGAAACGTATTCGCCATCCCCGGAATCGCGACGATCGCGATGGGCTCGGTGAAACCGGACGCCACGAGCACGCTGCTCAGTTGAGCGAACGCGCGGGGTGTGAACAGGGTGAGGAGGAGAATGCCGGCCAGGAGCGGTCGTTTCATAGTGGCGAACCTCTCGGAAGAACGGACGCTCGATTGGGGGCCTTAGGATTCAAGCAAGGGCTGCGCCAACGCCGCGTCGGTCGGTTTTCGCGAGAGAACGCGGTCGTACACGACAAGGGCCGCACAAAGTTGCGCGGCCCTGTGTCGTTTCGTTTAGGTGCGCGGCCTACGGTCGGCCGCCAAGCGCGGTGCGTGGGATCCACCCACCGTTGATGCAGACGCCGCCGCCGATCGCGGTGAACGGATCGGGCAGGCCGCCACAGTAGGTGCTCGTCGGGACCCAGCCCCCGTTGACGCACGTGCCGCCGCCGATTGCGGTGAACGGATCGGGCGTCGTGCACCCGCCCGGAGGCGGCGTCGGCGTCGGGGTCGGCGCCGGCAGGAACTGCCAGCCGCCGTTCACGCACACGCCCATGCCAAAGCTCGCGAACGGATTCGGCGTCGTGCAGCCTCCGGACGGCGGCGGTGGCGGCGCTGGCGGTGGCGTGGGTGTGGGCGTCGGGGTCGGCGTGGGCGTCGGAGGCGGCGTCGGCGACCCGAACTGCCAGCCGCCATTGACGCAGACGCCCGCCCCCATCGAGGCAAACGGATTTGGTGTCGTGCAACCGCCCGACGGAGCCGGTGTGGGCGTTGGAGTCGGCGTCGGGGTCGGCGAGGGCGCGGGCGGCGACGATGGCGGCCGCCACCCGCCATTCACGCAGGTTCCGCCGCCCATCGCGATGAAGGGATCAGGTGTCGTGCATCCGCCCGACGGAGGTGGTGTGGGCGTTGGAGTCGGCGTCGGGGTCGGGGTCGGCGAGGGCGCCGGACTCGCCGGACCTCCTCCAGTCGACGTCGTGCCCACGACCTGCCCCATGGTCCGCAGGAACTGCAGGGCATACGAAAGTCCCCATTGCGGCGCGTCGTTTCGCGCGGCCACGTGCGGGTAAAACGTCCCTGGAGAGCAGTTCGCGGGACTGCATGACGCGGTGCTGGCCGTGAGCAGCGATGCCGCAGCGATCGGCATGCCGTTGGTGTTCAGCTCCGCGCCGGCAATTTCGAAGATGGAGGTGTGCTGGCCGGCCGCGAGAAACGTTCCGCTGACCGGGTTGAAGTCAAGGCTCAGATTGTCGCTGCCGCCGAACACGCTCGAGACGAGGCCGGAGTGGCCGGTCGGGTTCCCGGAAGCATCGAACTCCTGGAACCAGGTGCCGGAGCCCGTCCAGTTGACGACGTAGTTGTTGGTGGCCGTGTTGACTGAGACGTCGGTCATGTAGGTGCCGGCGGAACAGCCAAAGAGCGTTCGCGGGAACAGAAAACCGTCCGATGCGCGCAGCCGTACGAACCCGACGAAGGCGCCGCCACATGACGGCGCGAAGCCGCCCCATCCGGCGTAGGTGATGGCGAACTCGTCCGTCGCTGGGTTCCACGCAACTCCCGGATTCTGCGCGGCGCCGGGGTTCGCGATCGGCATGATTGGGCCGGCGAGGTTGCCCGTCACATCAATGAACCGGCCCCAGATGCCGTTGTTCAGCGTGCGGAAGACGATCAGGAACTTCTGGCTCGTCTGCGAGTAGGCGAGCGCCGAGCCGCCGACGTCGTAGTACGCGCCGAAGTTGCTGTAGTCCGAAACCAGGACGTCTGCGCTCGTCGCGTTCATCACGCTCGGCGCGCACGAGACGAGCCGCGCGTGCACCGCAGTCGCGCCGGGGCCGTCCGTGCTGTTCCACTCAACCAGGAACGCCCCATTGCCGTTTGCCCCGTCCGACGCCTGTGGGCTGAACCGCACCTGCGGGAACGTCCCGAACAGTCCGGCGTTCGACATGATCGGGATGGGCGCAGAGATTGGCGTGCCGCTCGCATTGGAGCAGACGCCCGTCACGGTGGCCTTGCCACCCACCAGCAGGTAGGCGCCATGGATCGGGTCGTAGGCCACCGACGATCCCCGCACGAAGTCGGCGACCATGATCGTCGAAAGGGAGATCCGGAACAACTGCGCGCTGGCCGGTCGGGCGGCTGCAACGGTGACCAGGGCGGCCAGCACGAGGACTTTGGTCAGGTTCGAACGAACGGGCTTCAGCATAGTCACGACACCATCCCGGCCGAAAGCGTGCGGCCAGTGAAACTCCGGGCCGTATGGCGCTTATCGGGCAGTGGCAGCAGGGTCTTTAGCGACAAAGGCCGAAAAGTAGGGCGCCCGGGGATTGTACGGGCTGACCCCGGGATCGGCAAGACCAAAGTGCCGGATGAGGGTCGCTCTTATGCGGTTTACCGCGTGATCTCGAGGATTCGCCCGGCCGCGACGATGCGCGCCTCCGCGTCTGCGGACCGCAGCAGGCGCCGCAGCGTGGCGACGTCGCCAGCGACGTTTTTCGCCAGTATCTGTCCGGCCTTCTGACGAATGGCCGGGTTCGGGTCGTTCATCATTGCGTCCAGAGTGGCCTTGGCGGCGGCATTGTCGTACGGCGCGAGGCACTGCGCCGCCTCCGCCCGCACGAACGGCTCGGGGTCACTGAGAAGGGCGCGCGCGGTGTCGATCCATCCCGTGTCCGGACCAATCGCCGCCAGCGCAGCCGCCGCCTGGATGCGGAGCAGCGATGCCCCAGGCGCCCCGGCCGCGGTATCCATCGCCTGGCGGAGGAACAGGACGCCAGACGCGTCGCCCAGCCGGCCCAGCGCACGCGCGGCGGAAAACCTGACGTAGTACGGCTGCTTCTCATCGAGCAGTGGCCGCAACTTACCGATGACCTCCGTCGCGCCGAGCTGGCCCAGCGCGTCAGCCGCCTGCGCGCGCGTGACGTCGTTCGTGGCATCGAGCAGCTTGATGAGGGGCGGCACGGCCAGCTTGTTTCGGCTCCGCGCCAGCGCCTCGATGATTGGGCCCCGCGCGTCCGGTATCGACTCGAGCTGGTCGACGAGCGCGCGAACCGCGCGGTCGTCGCCGACCGCGGCGAGCGCCTCGGTGTCGCCGAACTTGCCCCGTGCCGATTCCCTCGTCGCCTCCGCGAGTGCGTCCTGATCGCCGTCCGCGATGAGGGCCTGCAGCGCGCTGGGCCGCGTCGTCAGGTCTCCGAGGGCCTGGCGCAGACACGCGCGCGCCACGCGCCGCAGCGCGTACGGCTCATCCATGCGCCGCGCTCCGAGCCACTGCTCGTAGACGCCAAGGGCCCCCAGCCAGCCCGTCCGGGGCAGTTCCGCTTCGACGGCGAGGGACACGCCGGCCGAGCTGAGCGGGTATTGCGCCAGCAGTTGACCGGCTACCGACGCGGCATTGTTGGCATCGCCGCCGCTCAGGTAGGCCCAGCCCTGGGCGAGCAGGAGCGTCTCCTGCGAGGCCTGCGCCGCCTGCCGTGCGGCCGGCGCGGCCACGGCGGCCACGACAAGGACACCGGCGATCGTCACGCGCTGAAATGTTGCTGTCATGGGTTTGTGCTCGATCAGCCGCCTCCCACGAACGCCACGATCTCGATCTCCGCGGCGTCTTCGATCACGGTGTCGGCGTATCGCGCGCGCTTCACCACCGCGCGGTTGTACTCGACCGCGACGACGCGCGGGTCGATGTGAAGCTGGTCGAGCAGCGCGAGCACGGTCACGGGCGGTTCGAGCTCGCGACGTTCGCCGTTCAAGGTGATGCGGATCATGCCAGCTCCGACAGCATGCCCGCGCCGAACGGGTCGAGCAGCGCCTTCGCGTGGGCGAGCGCGTCGGGCCTCAAGTGCGCCGGCAGATCGACCGACGGGGGCGGCATCGCCGCCGCGCGGGCCATTGCCCGCTGGTAGTCGTCGGTCATTCGCTCGACCGTGTGCTCGCGCTCCCAGTATCGTCGCGCCGTGGCGCCCAGACGGGCCCGCAATCGGGGATCGGCCGCGAGCATCTCGATCGCCATGCGAAGCGAATGTTCCTCGTCCAGAATGTCCACGGCCACGGCCACCGCCGCGGCGTCGGCTTCGATCGACTCCGGACCCGGCGCGTGGCGGCGCCAGGTCCGCGGATCAAGTGTTGGGACGTCCGACAGGTGCGCATGGTCGACGATGACGGTCGGGCGGCCGGCGGCGAGGGCCTGGAGCCAGGGGCCCGAGACCTCGAGCGCGGTGGGCCAGCGCAGGTTCAGGCTGACATCCACCGCGGCGACGGCGTCATCGAAATCGTCGTCGCCGAGCGGACCGAGGATCGTGACGACGTCGCCGAGGGCCAGCGCGTCGAGGAGCCCGCTCAGATCGAGTTGTGAGTCGACGGCGCCGCCGAGCACCAGTCGCGCCTGGGGCGCGCGCGCGCGCGCCGCCGCAAATGCGCGGAGGATGGGCTCGACGCGTTTGTCGGCGGTCAGGCCGCCGAACACGCCGAAGACGATCGCGTCGGCCGGCAGGCACCAGCTCGCGCGTGTCGCTCGTCGGGCGGCCTCCGTCGGGAGGTCGCGGCGGCCTGAACCGAGGGCGATGTGGACGATGGGCCGATCAGCCGGGCTCACCGGCGCCAGCTCGGCGCGGGCGCCGCGCGCGTGAACCGCCACGAGCCGGGCGGAGGCCAGGACCGCGCGCGTCATCGGCCATTCGTAGTAGTACACCCCGGCATAGCCGCGGACGGCGAGCTCCTCGAAGCCGTCGGCCGCCTCGGGATGGTTCCAGCGGAACTCCGCGCGATAGTCGGCTGTTCGATTCTGCGAGAGCATGGCGTGCCCACGCGCGTGGTGCAGGCGCGCGTCGTGGAGCACCACGAGGCCGGGCCAGCGAAACAGGTAGGGCCAGACGAACGCGTGGAGACGCGAATTGCCGACCTGATAGACCACGAGGTCGTAGGGCTGCTTGGCGTGGCGCCACACGAAATCGTGCGCGCTCGACACGCGCACCTCGCCAGCGGCCGGCGCGTCGTCTCCGACGCGCTCGAGCGGGACGCCGCGCTCGTCGACGAAGACGTCAATCGCGTGATCGCGCGCCGCGAGCCGCGGCACGAGCTCCGCCGACCGTCCGGCGATGCCGCTCGGCTGCGGCGGCCAGGGCGTGAACCACGCGAGGCGCATGCGACCAGTGTAGTGCCGATTCGCATATAGTCAGGCCCGGGTGACCGCGACCTCTCGGCTCGTCGTCGTGACCGGCGCGACCGGTGCGGTGGGTCCGGCGATCGCGAATCGATTCGCGACCGAACCCGGCGTCAGCGTGGTCGCAATCGCCCGTCACGCCGCGCCCACCGGCGTCCTCGCCCCGCAGGTGCAGTTCGAGGCCGGCGATCTGTTCGACGCCCGCACGACCGAGCGCGTCGCGGGCGCTGACATCGTCTGTCATCTCGCGGCGCGTCTGCACGTGACCGATCCGGATCCAGCGCTGCGGGCCGAATACGAGCGCGTCAACGTGGACGCCACGCGGCGTCTTGTGGACGCCACGCGGCCGACGGCGCGCTTCGTGTTCTTCAGCACCATCGACGTCTACGGGCCGACGCAGCCCGGAACCGTGGCGACGGAAGACACGGCGCCTCGTCCGCGATCGCTCTACGGCGAGACGAAGCTTCAAGCCGAGCGCCTGGTCCTGCAGCACCCCGGCGGCGTGGTGCTGCGCCTCGCGGCTGTGTACGGGCCTCGCGTCAAGGCGAATTACGCGCGGTTGGCCCGCGCGCTCGCCCGGCATCGTTACGTGAGCATTGGATCGGGCCGCAACCTTCGGACGCTCATCAGCGAGCGGGACGCTGCCGAGGGCGCCCGGGTCGTGGCCACAGCCGCCGCGCTGCCGTCCCGGGTGTACAACCTCACGGATGGCCGCGTCCACAGCGTCCACGACATCGTCGGTGCGATCTGCGCGGCGCTCGGCCGGCGTCCGCCGCGCTGGTCGGTTCCCGGCCCGGTCGCCCGCGGCGCCGCCGTGATGGTCGATGGCGTCTTTCGTGCGCTTGGGCGTCACCCGCCCGTTACGCCGCAGATGATCGACAAACTGCAGGAAAACGTGGCCGTGTCGGGCGAGCGGCTGCAGCGCGAGCTGGGATTCGCGCCGCGACTCGACCTGGCGGCGGGTTGGCGCGAGGCGCTCGCGGCCCGCGACCTGCCTTGACACGTACGTACGCGGCTGTGACAATGAGCTTCGATTGATCCGTGCGGACCGCGGATCGGTCGCGCGGCAGCGCCTCCCCCTGCCGGCACGTTCGTTGTTGCCGACCTGAATGTCAGAAGGCGCCATGTCCTTCGGCCGCAATCGGTACGTCCTCATCGCCGACTTGGTGGGCTTCGCCTGCGCGGCCGCCGGCGCGTTTGCGCTGCGCTTCGACTGGCTGTTCCTGACGTATCGACCGGAGTTCCTGCCATTTCTCGCGGCGGCGCTGATCATCAAGCCGATCGTCTTCCTGCTCTTCGGCATGTACGGCCGTGTGTGGCGCTACACGTCCGTCCAGGACCTGCTCGGCATCGTGCTCGCGACGTCGGCGGCGTCGGTGGTGCTGGCGATCGTCTCCGCGGCTATCGTGCTCGGCCACTACGCGGCAGGCATTTCGCGGTCGGCGATCTTCATCGACTGGCTGCTGACGCTTGCGGCCGCGAGCGGCGTTCGCCTCACGGTGCGCCTCCTCTACGAGGCGCAGGAGCGCACGCGGCTGCACGAGCGGGCGGCGGCCGGCGGCATGAAGCGGGTGCTCGTGGTTGGCGCCGGGAATGCCGGCGCGCTGGTCGTTCGCGAGCTGCAGCGCAACCCCCAGCTGGGGATGCTCCCGGTCGGGTTCCTCGACGACGAACCGGCGAAGCAGGGCAAGCATCTGCTTCGTCTCCGGGTGCTGGGGCCCACCAGCGACGTCGAGGCGGTCGTGCGTCAGCATGGCGTCGATCAAGTGATCATCGCGATGCCGACTGCCGGCGGCCAGGCGGTTCGAGCAATTGTCGAGGGCTGCCGCGCGGCCGGCGTGCCGTCGCGAACGATTCCGGGAGTCTACGAGCTGCTTGGCGGCACCGTCACGGTGAATCGCCTCCGCGACGTCGAAATCACCGACCTTTTGCGGCGCACGCCGACGCTCAGCCAGCCGGCGCCCCTTCCGTATCTTTCGGGCGCGACGGTGCTCGTCACCGGCGGCGGCGGGTCGATCGGGTTCGAGTTGTCACGGCAGGTGGCCCGCGCCGATCCGGCCATGGTGATCCTGCTCGGTCACGGCGAAAACAGCATCTTCGAAGCGCGCGAGTCGCTCGTCCAGGCGTTTCCCCGGGTGCGGGTCGTGCCCGTCATCGCCGACATCCGCGATCGACGCCGGATCGAGCGCGTCTTCCATCGATTCCGTCCGAGCATCGTGCTCCATGCCGCGGCGCACAAGCACGTGCCGCTCATGGAGGAAAACCCCGAGGAGGCGCTGTCGAACAACGTGCTCGGGACGCACTGCGTCGTCGAGACGGCGATCGCGTGGGGCGTCGAGCGCCTCGTGCTGATTTCGACCGACAAGGCAGTCGCGCCGATCAACCTGATGGGCGCGTCGAAGCGCCTGGCGGAGATGATCGTCCGCGACGCGGCGCGCCGGACCCGCCGCGCGTTCCTCGTCGTCCGCTTCGGCAACGTGCTCGGCAGCCGCGGCAGCGTGGTGCCGGCGTTCAAGCGTCAGATTGCACGCGGCGGACCGATCACCGTCACGCATCCGGACATGTCGCGCTTCTTCATGACGATTCCCGAGGCTGTGCACCTCGTGCTGCAGGCGGGCGGCATGGGGCAGGGCGGGGAAGTCTTTGCGCTCAACATGGGTGAGCCGGTGCGCATCGTCGATCTGGCCAAGGATCTCATCCGGCTCTCGGGTCTGCGCGAGCAGGACATTCCCATCGTGTTCACCGGGCTGCGCCGGGGGGAGAAGCTCGACGAACATCTGTGGGAGCCCGGGGCCGCAGTCGACGTGACGCCGAATCCCGAGATTCTCCGGATCACGGAGTCGTCGGACGCGGCGGGCTCGCTTTCCGGGACGATCGAGTTGCTGAAGACGGCGATCGAACGCGGAGATCGCCTGGAGCTCGAAGCCATTCTGGCGACGGTCATCCCCACGTTCGTGCCGGCCTCAGCCGCCCGGTGAGCCGCGCGGTCTTCATCGCCGTCCGGCTCGGCGGCCTGACGCTGGCGGCGGTGCTGCTCGCGGCCTGGCTCGTTCTGCCGGTCCCGCTGGTCCTCAAGATTCTGCCGGCGCTCGCGCTCGTCGTGAGCCTCGTGCGTCCCGACGCCGGATTGCTGCTCGTCGCAGCTCTCGGACCGCTCGGCGACGTCGTCTCCGTCTGGGCGCAGTCGCCGTACGTTCCGGCGCGCCTCTTCGAACAACTCGTGCTGGCGGTGGTGGTCGGCGCGGGCGTTCGGGTCTGGCGGCGAGAGCCAGTCCTTCGTCTGGCCGGTCCCGGCTTGCTCGTGGCGGCGGTGGCGATCGCGTCTGCCGTCGCCGTGCAACCGGTGCTGCTGATGAAACAGACGCCTGGCGCGGCTGCGGCAGACTATCTGCGCACGCTGTTCCGCGGCGGCTATTTCGAGCGCACGGGCCCGCTCGATCCAATCTTCCTCGCGGCGCTCGCGGTCGAAGGCGTCGCGCTCGCGGTCGTGGCCGAGCGGCTCGTGCGCGAGCACGCCGGGCTCGCGGTCCGCGTCGTCCAGCTGACCGTGCTGGGCCACGCCGGCGTGGCGCTCGTCACGCTCGAACGCATGTTGGCCGCGGCGCTGCACACCGATTCCGTCGTCCGCTCGCTGGGGCACATGCTGGTGAGCTTTCGCATCAGCTCGTACGCGGATGTCAACGCGGCGGGCTCCGTGTTCGCGATGGTGCTCGTTGCCGGCGCCGGGTTGCTGGCGGATCGGCGATCGCGCTGGCCGATGGCCCTCGCACTGTCGTTTGTGGCCGCGGGGTTGTGGATCAGCGGATCGAGGGCGGCGTTTGCGGCCTTGGCGGTCGTCATCCTGTGCGGCGCAGGAATCGTGGCGCTGCGGGCGCGTGGCGCGGCCCGGTGGATCGCGGCGGCCGCTGCGTTGGCCGTGATTCTCGCGGGCGTGTGGGGCATCGCGCACTATCCGCCGGGCCGAAATTCCCCGGTGGCGATGGCCGCCAGGACCCGCACGATCATGGCCGGCGTGGCGATGCGCATGTGGCGCACCGCGCCCGTGCTCGGCGTCGGCGTCGGCCGGTTCTACGACGAGTCGGCCGCCTTCGGCGCGGACGAGCTGCGCGTGGAGTGGCTTGGCGCAAGCAATGAAAACGCGCACAACAACTTCCTGCAGGTGCTGGCGGAACAGGGCATCGTGGGTCTCGGCGCGCTCCTCCTCGCGCTCGGCGTCGTGCTCGTGCCGGCGGTGCGCGCGCGCACGGACATGGCTCGGCCGCCCGGGGTGTTTCTGCCCGCGGGCATCGGCGTGTTCCTGCTGACCTGGCTGGCTGGTCATCCGCTGCTCGTGCCGGAAGCGGCGTTTGTGTTCTGGCTGTTGCTCGGCGTCCTCGCGGGTGCGACGAGTCCTCCCGTTCGACGGGGGCCGACGACCGCACTCGCGATCGCCGCGGTCGCGCTGCTGATCACGGCGCCCGCGCGCGCGGAACGCGAGATCCGCACTGCGGATTTCGAGCACGTCGGCGTCGGCCTGTCGGTGTGGCGGCCCGCGCTCGACGGCGTGCGTTACCGCGAAGCCGGCGCGAACTTCGCGCTCTATCTGCCCGCCGACGGCCGAGCCGTCGCGCTGCCCCTCCGGCGCGCGCCCGGCGCACCGGATCCGCTCGTGCTGACGCTCTCGCTCAACGGCCGGCCGCTCACTGACGTGCGGCTGTCCGGCGACGGCTGGTCATCCGTGCCGTTGGAGCTGCCGAACGACCACCGACAGTTCGAGCTCGTCCGGTTCGCGGTTGCGCCGGCCACTCCCGCCGCGGACGGCGCGCCGCTCGTGCTGATGGGGAAGGCCGAGTCTCGATCACCCTGAGCGCGCGCCGGGGTGCCGGGGGCGGCGACGCGCCGCCCGCCATTCCACCGCGAAGACCGCGATCGCGAGGGCGATCGACGGCCACGCGAGCTCGGGGCGGCGGTACGCCGCAAGCGCGAGGGCGGAGAGCACAGCCGCGGACGCGAGGAGCCAGCTCACCAGTCGAGCGTGCGACTCGCCCGGTTCGACGAACTGCTGATACGCGTGTTCCCGGTGCGCAGCCCCCAGCGCCGCGCCTCGCCGCGTGCGCGCGACGAGCGTGGCCACCGGGTCGAGCAGAAAGAGCGCCAGGCTGACGCCCGCCAGCAGCACGAGCCGCGAGCGCAGTGCCGGCGGACCGGTGAGCGGCAAAGCCGCGAGCAGGAATCCCACGAACGCGCTGCCGACGTCGCCGAGAAAAATTCTGGCCGGTGCCCAGTTGCGGACGAGGAACGCGCCGCACGCGGCCGCGGCAACGAGCGCCACGCCGGCGCCGCCTCCAGGCCACATCGCCCAGCCCAGCGCGCTCAGCGTCAGGATCGCCTGACCGGCGGCGAGGCCGTCCACGCCGTCCATGAAATTGAAGAAGTTCGTCACGGCCACGAGCCAGACGATGGTCAGCAGCGGCCCGAGCAGTCCAAGCGGCACGTCGAGCGGCGGGGGCAGCGGCAGACGTTCGGGCGATCCGACGCTCGCGACGACCCAGACTGCGGCGACGAGTTGGGCGACCAGTCGCGGCGTGACCGTCAGGCCGTGGACGTCGTCCCAGAGCCCCACGGCCGCGACGAGCAGCGCGGCCGAGACGACGACCCAGACGTCGTGCGACGGGGCCACGGACGTCACGGAAGACGCCGCCGCGGCGGCGAGCACGCCGAGCACGATTCCGAGCCCTCCGCCTCGCGGCCGCGGCTCGACGTGCGAGCTCCGCTCGTTCGGAAGATCGAGCAGGCCGAGCCGGCGGGCGTGCCGCTCGACGAGCCACACGCCGGCCAGCGACGCCGCGAAGGCCACGGCGGCCAGCACGCCCCACGTCGTGGCGGCGTCAGTCACGGGATCCGTCAGCCGAGGTCACGAAACCACGTGGTGCGCTGCACGTAGTCCACGTAGGACAGGACGATGCGCACGACCTTGCGCGACACCGCGGGATCGTCGTAGTCGGCGATGCGGAACCCGCCCGAGGGCCGGCCCTGCGCCGTGACGAGGTCGACGGCCTGCAGGATCCGATCTGGCGACACGCCGCTCATCACGGCGACGCCGGCATCCATGCCCTCGGGCCGTTCGTGCGCCTCGCGGATCATCACCGCGGGGAACCCCAGGATCGCGGCTTCCTCGGTCAGCGTGCCGCTGTCGGACAGGACGCAGAAGGCGCTCGACTGGAGCTTGACCCAGTCGAAGAAGCCGAACGGCTTGAGGAACTCGACGCGCGACCGGCGCAGGGCCGCGCGGCCGACGGCCCGCAGCCGCGCGCGCGTACGCGGGTGCGTGGACATCACGATGCGGCGGCGGTGCTGGCGCGCCAGACCTTCGAGCGCCGCGAGCAGGCGTCGCAGCCGCCTCGGCTCATCCACGTTCTCCTCGCGGTGCGCGCTCACGACGAAGTAGCGGCCGGGCTCGAGCGCCAGGCGCGTGAGGACGTCGGATCGCTCGATCGCCGCCCGATGATGCGCCAGGACCTCGCGCATCAGCGATCCCGTCTTGATCACCGTCTCCGGCCGCAGGCCCTCGGCGAGCAGGTACGCGCGCGCCTGCTCGGTGAGCGGCATGTTGACGTCGCTGATGTGGTCGATGATCCGGCGGTTGATCTCCTCGGGCACGCGCTCGTCGAAGCAGCGGTTGCCGGCCTCGAGATGAAAGACCGGAATGCGCCGCCGCTTGGCTGCGATCGCCGACAGGCAGCTGTTCGTGTCGCCGTAGATGACGAGCGCCTCCGGCCGCACGCGCGCGAGGACCTCGTCGGCGCGGGCGATGACGCGGCCGATCGTCTGCGCGGCGGTCGGGGCGGCCGCCCGCAGGAAGGCGTCCGGCCGGCGGATCGCCAGCTCGCGGAAGAACACGCCGTTGAGCTCGAAGTCGAAGTTCTGGCCCGTGTGGACGAGCGTGTGACTCGTGCGGCGGTCCAGCTCCGCGATGACCCGGCTGAGCTTGATGAGCTCGGGCCGCGTGCCCACGATCGTCATCACCTTGAGTTTGCGCACAGGCAGCATCCTCAGCCGGGGCGGGCCGCGTCAGCGGAGCAGCTCGGCGGTTGCGAGATCGACCTGACCCACGAGGAGCTGGTTCTGCCGCAGCAGCGCCCGGGCGGTCTCGAGATCGACGGGATGATCGGCCGAGCTGTACTCCGCGTCGATCGTCGCCGCGCTGGACTCGCGCCGGAGCTCCGGCAGCATGGGCGCGATCACATAGTAGCTGCCGCGACGGTACGTGTGCCGGCACTCCTCTTCGGAGACGAGGATCTCGTGGTCCTTTTCGCCCGGCCGCGCCTGCGTGACTTCGATCGCGATGTTTCGATCCTCGATGAGCGCGCGGGCCACGTCCATGATGTAGGCCGAGGGCGCGACCGGGACGACGATTTCGCCGGGGGCGGCGTGCTCGACCGCTTCGAACACGGTGTCCACCGCCTGGTCGAGCGTCATCAGGAACCGCGTCATCGTCTTGGCCGTGACCGTGACCGGCCCGCCGCGCTGGATCTGCTGATGAAAGAGCGGGATCACCGACCCGCGCGATGCCAGGACGTTGCCGTAGCGGACGCACACGAAGCGCGTCGCCGCATTGAGCACGTTCGCGGCGATCAGCAGGCGCTCGCCAATCGCCTTCGTCATCCCCATCACGTTGACGGGCTTGCACGCCTTGTCCGTGCTGATGCCGACGACGACTTCGACCGGCAGCCGGAAATCGCCGATCGCGCGGACGATGTTGGCCGCGCCCAGACAATTGGTGAGCACGGCCTGCTCGGGGAAGTACTCGCAGACGGGCACCTGCTTGAGCGCGGCGGCGTTGAACACGATGTCCGCGTCGCGCACGGCCGCCGAGACGTCCGCGTACGACCGCACGTCGCCGATCCGGAACTCGAGCAGGCGGCTGAAGTTGGCGTAGATGACTTCGTCGGTGCTCGCCTGCCGGTGCTGGTACGACAGCCGCATCTCGTGCTGCTTGGCCTCGTCGCGCGAGAGCACGATCACCTTCTTTGGCGTCCCGCAGTCGCCCGAGAGCAGACGGCGCACCAGCACCTGGCCCAGCGAGCCCGTGCCGCCTGTGACGAGAATCCGCTTGCCGGTCAGGTCCATCCGTCGTGCGCTCCTTCGCGCTCTAGCTTACGCGGTCCCGCCGCGCCCGCGTCGCTGAACCTGGTCCGCGAGCTCGTGCAGCATCGCGTCCCAGTCCGGCGGCCCGTAGCCCGTGGCCGCGTGGAACGCGTCGGCCTGCAGGCTCCGGTCGCACACGAGCGCATCGTCCGGGACGATCTCGACGTCCGTGCGTCCGAGCAGGCGGCGGAACAGCACGAGGAGGTCGTACTTGCTGACCGGCGACGAGGCGACGTGCCAGACGCCGTGCAGATCGGCATGCCGCTCGACGAGCTGGGCGACGAGCCGGCCCATCTCGAGCGTCGTGAGCCCCGAGTAGATGGCGCGGCGGAACCCGCGAATCGTGCCGCGCTGGGCCAGGAACCATTCGACGAGCCCGGTCTTGTGCGCGAGCTCGAGGCCGATGATCGACGTCCGCAGCGTCAGCGCCCGGCGCGACGCCACCTCGCCCAGCAGCTTCGAGCGCCCGTACAGGTCGACGGGATCCGGGACGTCCGTCTCGCGGTAGCCGCCCACGCGGCCGGAGAAGACACAGTCGGTGCTGAAGTGAATCAGCCGCGCGCCGATCTGTTCGCACAGGGCGCCCACCTCGTGCGGGAACAGCGAGTTGATCCGAATGGCGAGCGCGGGCGTGGACGCCTCCGGGCGCTGCTTGACCAGACCGACGCCGTTGATCACGACCTGCGGCTCGGCGGCGCGGATCGTCTCCTCGACGCGGTCCCAGCGGAGCGCGTCGACGTCGCCGATCGCGTTCCGTTCCGAGAAGACGCCCATCGCGCGATACGCCGCGACCGGCTGGCGGAGCGTGACACGGACGTCATGCGCCGGCGCCAGCGCGCCGAGCAGCGCGTGGCCCAGCATCCCGTCGCCGCCGAGGATCAGGATTCTCAACGTGCGGCCTCCTGGAGGACGTCATCATATCGTCGGCTCACCGTCGCCCGCGTGTAGTGCGCGATCACGTGCTGCCGGCCGGAGGCCGCGCGGGCCCGCCACCGGGCGGGATTCGTTACGGCGTCAAGGGCCGCGTCGGCGAGCGCGTCGCCCGATTCCGGAGGGAGGACTACGCCGGCCCCGGCCGCCGCGACCAGCTGCGCCAGGTCCGAGTCGGCGTCGGTCAGCGCGAGGATCGGCCGCTCGCACGCCATGATGCGGTACACCTTCGACGGAATCGCATCGGAGGCCGTCGCTGCCGCTTGTGCGACGACGCAGACGTCGGACGCGCCGTAGATCTCCGGCACGCGCGAATACGGCTGATACGGCACGACGACCAGGTTGGTCAGCCCGCGCGCCGCCGCCGACGCCCGCAGCTCGTTCGCCAGCATGCCGTCGCCGATGAGCATCAGGCGGACGTCCGCGCGGCCGCGCAAGCGGTCCGCGGCGTCCACGAAGCACTCCAGGCCCTGCGCGGGTCCCAGGTTGCCTGCATAGCTCACGACGAACTTGTCGTGCACGCCGAACTCGCGACTGAAGGCGTTGTCCTTCGGCCGCGGCGACAGATCGGCGATGTCCACGAAGTTCGGGATGACCACGACCTTGGCCGGGGGCACGCCTTTCTCGAGCAGGCGCTCCCGCATGCGCGGCGAGATGACGGTAATGGTGTGCGCGCGTCCGTACACGAATCGCTCGAGCGCGTGCATCATCCGGATGAGCACCGGGTTCTTCAGCGCGCCGAGATTGATCGCGATGTCCGGGTAGATCTCCTGGACGTTGTACACGAAGGGCGCCGAGCGCGCGAGGCCGAGGAGCCACGCGCTGACGCCGACCGTCAGCGGCGGCGACGGCGCGAGGATCACGTCCGGCTTCCTGGCCAGCACCAGCGCCGCCGCGGTGCTGACGATGTGGAACCAGACCCAGGCGGCGAGGCGCAGGATCACACTGCGGCCCTTGCGCGGCATCCACGCGTGGTAGACGCGCATCCCGCGGTAGTCGCTCGTCTTGAGCAGGCCGCCCCAGTAGCGCCGCAGCGGCTGCGACGCTTCCGCGGTGGGATCCGGGTTGTAGTGCGGCGTGGTCGTGAAGACGGTCACGTCGTGGCCCGCGGCCACGAGGTCGGCCGCCAGGTCGGCCATCACGTGGGCGGTGGAGACGTTGTCGGGGCGGAAGACGAGCGATAGCAGGATGATGCGCACTACCGCGTCGTCACCAGGGCGCGGCTCGCCCAGCCCATGTACTCCGGGAGCCCGTCCTCCAGCGCCACACGCGGCTCGTACCCGAAGGCGGTCCGCGCGGCGGAAATGTCGGCGAGGCTGTGCCGCACGTCGCCCTGGCGGGGCGGCGCGTGTTCGATGGGGGTGCGGCGGCTGCTGGCGGTGATCACGAGCTCGGCGAGGCGGTTGATCGTGATGCGCGTGCCGCTGGCGATGTTGAAGGCGCCGGAGACGCCGGCGGCCCGTGCCGCGCCGAGGTTGGCGGCCGCGACGTCCCGCACGTTGACGAAATCGCGCGTCTGCTCGCCGTCGCCGTAGATCGTGATCGGCTCCCCGTGGAGCACGCGGTGCGCGAAGATCGGGATCACGTTGCCGTAGGCGTCGTAGCGCTGGTTCACGCCGTAGACGTTGAAGTAGCGCAGGCACACGCACTCGATCGGGTACAGCTTCGCGTAGGCGAGACACAGCTTCTCGGCGCAGAGCTTGCTCGCGCCGTACGGCGTGTCCGGCTCGACGGGATGGTCTTCGCGGATAGGCAGCGTCTTGAGCTCGCCGAAGATGCCGGCCGAGGACGAGAACACGAGCTTGGCCACACCGGCGTGCCGCGCCGCTTCGAGCACGCGCAGGGTGCCGAGCACGTTGATCTCCGAGTCCTGGATCGGATTGTCAATCGATCGCTTGTTGCCGACCGACGCGGCGAGGTGGAAGACCGTGTCGCAGCCCGCGATCGCCTCGCGTACGACCGCCTCGTGCCGCACGTCCCCGTGGACGAAGGCTGCCGAGAGTCCGCTCAGGTTCTCCCGGTAGCCGGACGTGAGATTGTCGAGGACGATCACCTCGGCGTTGGTCTCCTCGCGCACGAGGCGGGCGACGTTCGATCCGATGAATCCGGCCCCGCCGGTGATGAGGACTCGCTTCAGCGGTCGCGTCTTCATGTCACGTCCGATTGGCGGATAGTACACCGAGCGGCAGGGCGCCGGTTCGCGAAGGCAGCAGCCGGTCCCGGACTTTGAGGATCGGGATTTCGACGAGCTTCGCCATCAGCGTGCCCACGATGAGGCTGCCGGCCGCGTAGACCACGAAACCGGCAACCGGCCAGTCCGTCAATCGCGCGTGCGCCTGTGCCTGATCGACGTACAGAACAAGGGTGACGGCTACGGCCCTCAGGACGTCGAGCGACGCCGAACGTCTCGTCAAGGCTTGATCGCCAGCCGTCCGGTGTAGTCGATCCGCGTGAGCAGCCCGAAGTCCGGCGTGGCGGCGATGAACTCGTCCGTGGCTTGCCGCGCACCCTTCCAGTGGCCGTAGTCGTCCACGATGAGCACGCCGCCCGAGACGAGCCGCGGATACAGGTGCTGAAGCTCGTGGCGCGTGGACTCGTACCAATCGGTATCGAGTCGCAGCAGCGCGATTTCGCCCGGCGCCTGTCCCGGCACGGTGTCCTCGACCTTGCCTCGTACGTAGTGGACGCGCGCTTCGGGGTACCCGACGGTCGCCAGCGAGCGCTGGACATCCTCGAGCGAGGCGTAGCACCAGTACGACGTCGCATCGGTGCGTGTGCTTGGCGCGAGGAGCTGGTCGGCCTGGCGCCCGCTCAGATCCACGTCCCGATCCGTCGGCGCGGACATGCCCTCGAACGTATCCAACAGGTACAGATCGCGGCTCGTGTCCCCGAGCTCCAGCAGCGTTCTCGCTACCGCCATCATGCTGCCGCCGCGCCAGACGCCGCACTCGACGATGGCGCCCGGGAGCCGGCGGCGAACGACATACCTGACCGCTTCGACGAGAGCGTGAATCCGCTCCGGGCTGGTCATCGTGTAGGGCCGAACCAGCTCCACGGTCTCGAAGTGGCCGGCGTCGAAGTCAGGGTGCTCGACCCGAAGCCGCGTCCGCTCGTCCTGCATGGCGCGGGTGAGTGCGCGCCTCAGCTTTCCGAGGGCATCCTGCATCACGACAGCGTCGAGGGCCTTCGCCTGCCCTGGCTCTCCCACATCAACGCCACCAAAAGCGCGCCCGCGACTCCCGCTGCTGCCCCGGCGAGTCCGTACTGCAGGCGCTTGCGTGAAATTGGTCGATCGGGAGGCAGCGCGTTGTCGAGGATCTGCAGCGGCGGAGTCGTGATCAGCGGCTCCGCCCGGCTCTGCTCGTAGCGCAACGCCACGTCGTCGTACAGGCGCCTGGCGAGGTCGACATCGGCCTGGAGGCGGGCCAACTCGACTTCCCCCTGATACAGCTCGCTGAGCTTCGCCAGCTCCTTGCCCCCGACCTTTCTGACGTTCATCAAATCGTCTTGTTGCCGTTCGAGCGCGGCGATCTTCGCCCGGCTGGTCGCGATCTCCGAATCAAGGGCGACATAGACCGGATTGGCGATCGACCTCGGCGCGAGTTCGTCTCCCGCCGGGGCGCCGGCCATCGAGAGCACAGGCGCTTGGCGCTTGAACTCCTGCTCGGCGGTCGCCAGCCTGGCGCGCTCCGCCGCCAGGTCGACAACCACCTGCATCAGGTCGGCGCGCTCCTTGAGCAAGGTGTCGGCATCCCGCCTGAGCAGCTCAGGCTGAACACGTCGCTTGTAGGTCAGCAACGCCTCCTCGACCTTCTGGAGCCGATCGCTGGACTCGCTGACCTGGTGCTTGAGCTGATCGAGCGCCGAGGCCCCTTGGTCTTCGGTCATCTGCTGCGTGAGTCCGACGGCCTCGGCCGCCAGCCGCCGGGACGCCTCGGCGGCTGCCTTGGGTGCATCCAGCCTCACCTTGATTCTGACGATGTTCGTGCCGGAGACCTCTTCGATCTCGAGCGCGCGCTCCAGGAACGCTTGCGGCGTGACCTCGTCCTGCAGCTTCAGCTCGTCGATCACCTGCGCGACGAGCGTGCCGCTCCTCGCGATCGAGCTGAACGTCGGCGGGTTGATCTGCACGCCGCTGGGGAGCGTTCGGGGGACGACGAGCAGCGTTGTGACGCCCTCGTAGACAGGCGGTTGCAGAGCCGTGTAGCCGAATCCGAGCGCGCCGCCCAGCGCTCCCGCCGCCAGCGCGATCCTCCAGTGACGCCGAACGAACCGCGCGTACCAGCGGATCTCGACGACATCTGGATCATCCGGGAACTGCTGCGGGGAGTCAGGTGCCATTCGCGTAGCTGCGGCCCTGGGGAGTGACGAACGGTACCAAACGTCACCGGGAGCGTCAAGCGGCGCAACGCGACTGCGTGTTCTTTTTTCGAAGATTCTGGGCGAAGATGGGACGCTCAGAATGCTCGAGACGCTGGCACAACGGTACCTGCCTCCGCTGGTGTACGCGACCGTGCGCGACTGGCGAGAGCGCTTCGTGCCCAAAGGCTCGCTCAAAGGCCGCTTCGCCGGCGCAGTCTTCTGGTCCCTCGTCGGGATGGGCGTCTCGAATGCCGCGGGCCTCGCCACCGGCGTCGCGCTTGCGCGCCTGATGGGCCGGGAGGGCTATGGCGAAGTCGGCGTCGTCATGGGTTCGTGGGCCCTTTTCAGTCAGCTGGGGGGACTCGGCCTCGGCGTCACGGCCGCGAAGTACTCCGCCGAACGCCGCGGGACCGATCCAGCCAGCGTCGGCCCGCTCCTGGGCGGTCTCCTCGTTCTGGCGAGCGTCTCATACGCCATTTCCGCGCTGGCGCTCGTCGTGCTCGCGCCGCAGCTCGCCGTCGTGCTCAACCGCGCGACGCTCGTCGGGCCGCTTCGCTTGTCCGGCCTCGTGCTGTTTCTTCAGGGAGTGGACTCCATTCAATCGGGCATCCTCTCCGGATACGAAGCGTTTCGCGCCGTTGCGCGGGTCACGATGCTGCGCGTGCTCGTCAACCTGCCGGTCACCGTGGTCGGCGCCTATCTCTACGACCTCTACGGCGTCGTGGGGGCGATGATCGTCACGGGTGTCTTCACCCTGGCGCTCAACAGGCTCGCCCTCAACGCGGTCCTGCGACAGGAGGGCGTCACGATCCACTACGTGGTCGACCTGGCCATGCTCAGACCGTTGTGGGAGTTCTCACTGCCCGCGTTCCTGTCCGCGACGCTGACGATGGCCTCGACCTGGGTGCTGAACGCGATGCTCGTCAACCAGCCCAGCGGCTACTCTCAGATGGGTCTGTTCAACGCCGCCAACCAGTGGCGCACGCTCGGCGTGTTCGTGCCGACGGTCTTCAACTCCGCGGTGCTCTCGATTCAGACGAGCTTGTTCGCTGCCGACGACCGCGCCTCATACCATCGATCGGTGACCGGCAACTTGCTCGTCCAGGGTGGCCTGGCCGCGCTGGTCGTCCTCGCGCTGATCGGGCTCGCGCCGTTTCTCATGCGGATGTACGGTTCGCAGTATCAGGATGCCGCGACCGTGCTCGTGCTCCTCGCACTGGGCTGGCTCCTCCTGACGCCCACGTGGATTCTCTGGATCGCAGCGATCTCGCGGGGGCATGTGTGGTGGGGCTTCCTCTTCAACGCGATTGGCGTGACCAGCCTGTTCATACTGGCCAGGTCGCTCGTCT
The DNA here is from genome assembly GCA_035519535.1 of Vicinamibacterales bacterium. GTDB lineage: Bacteria > Acidobacteriota > Vicinamibacteria > Vicinamibacterales > SCN-69-37 > DATEGZ01. The sequence goes on from DATIWF010000125.1 coordinate 42,578, forward strand.
CGACCGGCGCGCGCGGGATTGCGCTGGCGCTGCTGTACGGCGGCCTGATCCAGGTCGGGCTGCAGATCATCCACTATGTCGTCACGCGCCGGCGCGACGAGGCCGGCCAGATCCTGCGGGCATGACGAACCGCGAGAAGATCGTCAAGCTGGCGCGGACGTTGAAGGCCATCTGCCGGCACCCGGTCCGATTCGCCGAGTTTTCTGTTGCCTTTGGCGATTCGGCGATGAGGGAGTACGTCGGCCGGACGCACGGGCTCCCGCGCGGCCTGCCGACGCTCGACCTGCTGGACCTGTGCCCGGGGTTCGACGAGCAGGTCGCGCCGTACGCGTTCCTCGAAGGCGGCTCGACGCCGATCGATCTGGCGCTCCTGCGGGCGCTGGCCCGGCGGTACGAGCCCTGCCGCTATTTCGAGTTCGGCGCCTGGCGCGGGGAGAGCGCCGCGAACGTCGCGGCGATCGCGGCGGAGTGCATCTCCCTCAGCTGGTCCGACGCCGAGATCCGGCAGGCCGGCTGGGACGAGCGGTACGTTGCGATCGCGCGCTACTTCTCGCGCTCCCTGAAGAACGTCGTACACCTCGGCCACGACTCCAGGACGTTCGACTTTGCGCCGTACTTCGGAACGTGCGATCTGGTCTTCATCGATGGCGACCACAGCTACGACGGCGTGCGCTCCGATACCGCCCACGCGTTTCGTCTGCTACGCGACGATCGATCGGTCATCGTCTGGCACGACTACATGCGCACCCCGGAATCGGAAGTGCAATGGGGCGTGGTCGCCGGACTGCTGGACGGCGCGCCGCCTGAGGCCCGCCGCCACGTGTACCACGTGTCCAACACGCTCTGCGCTGTGTACGTCCAGGGTGAATTTCGCGCCGCGCCCGCCGCCGCCCCGGCAGTGCCCGACAAGGCGTTCGAAGTGAGGATCGCCGTCCGACGATGCTGACGCCCTCGACGCCGATCGCGCCGGCCGAGCCGTGGCTCCCGTGGTTGAAGCGAGAGTGGCTGCTCGTCGTGATCACGACCGGGGTTGCGGTGGACTGGCTGCCGTGGGTGCTGTCGCCGTACGTTCCGGGGCTCGGTCCGTTGAGCGGCACACGCCTGCTTGTCCTGCCCGGCCTGCTGCTCGCCGCGCTCCTGACACCGGCCTGGATCGTCCGGCCCCACGTGCTTGGCGTCGCGTATCTGGCCACCCTGTTGGTCGGGGGCGGGCTCGGATGGATCGCCGACACGGTTGAACTGTCACGCCTCGTCGCCATCGCGGTGAACGGGGTCGTCCTCCTGTATTTTCTGTCGATCCGATCGCTCGTCTCGATCCGTCGCGTGCTCGCCCTGACGGCCGCCCTGAGCGCCCTCGTTCCGCTCGTCCAGTGTCTGGCGAAACTGGCCGTCATTCCTCCGGACATGCTTGCCGCGCGAGGGGTGGTGCCGGTGCCGGGCGACACGCGCATCTTTTCGATCTTCGACTCGACGACCGTGGGACTGGTCCCGTTGACGATCGCCGCGTCCCTCGGCGGACTGATCTTCATCACGTCGGCGCGCCGCCGGACGTTCGCGAGCGCAGCATTGGCGGTCGGCTTGATCGGATTGGGCGGGACGAGCGCCGCGCTCGCCCAACAGCGATCTGGGGTCCTCGCCTATGCGGTGTCCATTCTGACGGCGCTCGTCCTGTACCTGGCCGCCGAGCGCCGTCACGTGATGTGGATGATCAAGCTCGGCGCGGTCCTGTGTATCGCGGCAATCGTGGGTGCGTACTATTCTGGAGGCGTGATCAGCCGGGCGGAAGAGCGGTTTGCCGACACCGCGGCGTACCAATCGGCGCGGGACCTGCGGGTTTCCGGGTTCACGACCTTTCTGGCCGATCTCGCGGCGAGTCCGGTCAATCCCGTGCCGAAAGGACATCAGTCCCTGCTGCATCGGACCGGCGTCGAGCCGCACCTTTTGCTGTCGGAGGCCTACTATGAGGGCGGGCCGCTCTTTCTGGCGGCGATCATCGCCATCTTGGTCAGGTTCGCCAGCGCCTGCCTCACCGTCCTGCGATCCGGCGACCCGAACGCGCGGGCCGTCGGCATCTGCCTGTGCGCCTTCGCGTGCGGTGCGGCGATTCAGGTCAGCCTGCAGACTGCGCTGGCCCTGCGGCTGCTGCCGCTCATTCTGGGGGTCGGCATCGCCGCCCGGCGGGCGACGCGCACGCCGGTCCGGGCGCGGCGCGCGCCGACCTCCGCTCACGACCCCCGATGACCCGCCCGGCGATCACTTGCATCGCCCCCATTTTCCCCACGCCCTGGATGCCCGAGAGCGGCGCGTTCCTCAAGAACCTGGCGGACGTAATGGGTGAGGAAGGCCTGGATGTCCAGGTCGTGGCGCCGATGAGTCTGGGCAGAGAGCTTCGCGGCCGGGCGCACCACGCGGTCCCGCAAGCCGCCGAGCCGCCTCGCTATCCTGTCATGCGCCCGCGCTTCGTCGAGCTGCCGCTGCGCCTGGTGGGTTTGAACCGCGTGACGCGACAGGCCAACGAGCGGCTGTTCCGCCGTGCCGTCGAGCGCGGCCTCGACGCGTGCCCGCACCCGGTCACTTGCGTCTACGCGCACTTCTGGCTCGGCGGCTACGCCGCACGGCGGTGGTGCCGCGCGCACCGCGTGCCCTACGTCGTCGAGCTGCAGGAATCGGGCATCCGGGGGTTCCTCAATCCCGCCGGCGATCCGCGCGAGCTCGAAGTCCTGCAGAATGCCGCCGGTGTGGTCAGCGTCTCCAGAGACAACGTGCGCTTCCTCGCCGAAACGGGTGTCGCGCCGTCGAAGCCGGTGCGGTATCTTCCGAACGGCGTGGACCGCCGGAGATTCGCGCCGCTCGATCGCGCAGACTGCCGTCGCGCGCTGGGATTGCCGGCCGACGCCCGCCTGGTCGTGTTTGTCGGGCACTTCATCGAGCGCAAAGGACCGTTGCGGGTGCTGCGGGCGCTCGATCGCGTTGACGGCGTGATGGGAATTTTCCTCGGACGCGGCCCGCAGTGGCCGTCCGGGGCGCGCGTCGCGCACGCCGGCCCGGTGGCGAACGAGGATCTTCCACGCTGGCTCTCGGCGGCGGACGTGTTCGTGCTGCCGAGCCTCGCCGAGGGGCTGGCCAACGTCACCGTGGAAGCCATGGCCTGCGGATTGCCGCTGGTGGTCTCGGACCGGCTGTTCAATCGAGATTTCCTCACGGAGAACGAAGCCCTGTTCGTCGATCCCGAATCGGTGCCAGCGATCGCGGACGCGCTGGCGGCGTTGACTCGCTCCGACGAGCGGCGCGAGGCGCTGGGCGCCGCAGCCCTGGCGCGATCGAGCGCCTTCAGCCTGCAGGCGCGGGTCCGCGGGATCCGCGACTTTCTTGGGGAGATCAGCCGGTGCGTGTGATCTGCGTCGCCGGTGCGCGCCCGAATTTCATGAAGGTGGCGCCGATTCTCGGAGCGCTGACGAGCCGCGGGCACGAGCCGGTCCTCGTCCACACCGGCCAGCACTACGACCTGCAGATGTCACGGGCGTTCTTCGACGACCTCGGCCTGCCGAGTCCCGATTTCAACCTCGAGGTGGGCTCCGGCAGCCACCCGCAACAAACGGCCCGCGTGATGGAGCGCTTCGAGCCGGTCGTCGAGCAGGTCCAGCCAGAGTGGGTGATCGTGGTCGGGGACGTGAACTCGACGATGGCGTGCGCGCTCGTGACGGCGCAGCTGAGGCCTGCGATTGGGTGCCGGCTGGCGCACGTCGAGGCCGGTCTGCGGAGTCATGACTGGACGATGCCCGAGGAGTTGAATCGCGCGGTCACGGATCGCGTGGCCGATTTGCTCCTGACCCCGTCGAGAGACGCGCATCCCAATCTCGCGCGGGAGGGCCTCGACTCGCGCGCGGTCTTCGTGGGCAACGTGATGATCGACACGCTGATGCAGCAGCTGCCGCGCGCTCGCGCGGTCGACATGCCGGCCCGGCTTGGGCTCGAGCGTGGGACCTACGTGCTCAGCACGATCCATCGGCCGTCGAACGTCGACGAGCCCGACGCGCTGTCCGTCGTGCTGCGCGCGCTTGCCGAGATTGGTCGCGACGCGCCGCTCGTGCTGCCGATTCACCCTCGCACGCTGAAGAACGCCGAGGCGTTTGGGTTCAGCGCGCTCCTGGCGTCGCTGCGGGTCATCGATCCCCTTGGCTATCAGGAGATGCTCTCGCTGACCGACGGCGCGGCGGTCGTGCTGACCGACTCGGGCGGGTTGCAGGAGGAAACCACCGTGCTCGGCGTGCCGTGCGTGACGCTGCGCGCCCAAACGGAACGCCCGGCGACCGTTGCCGAGGGCACGAACCGCCTGGCAGCCTGGCCGCTCACCGTGGATGGCGTCGTCGGCGCCTGCCGGGACGCGATGGCGGCCGGGCGGCGAGGCATCGGCGAGCGCGTGCCGGAGGGCTGGGACGGACACGCCGCGGTTCGGATTGTCGCGGCTCTCGAGGCCGCCGAGCGCGCGAAATGAAGATCGTCGTCGTCTCCACCTTCTATTCGGAGGGGATGGGCTACAGCGAAAACTGCCTGCCCAAAGCGCTGGCCGCGCTCGGGCACGACGTGCACCTCGTGACGACGGTGTTCAACGTGTACGGCAATGAGCCGGATTACGCGAAGACCTACCAGGCCTTTCTGGGCCCGGGCCGGGTGAGCGCCGGCTCGACGATGGTCGACGGCTACACGGTGCATCGCCTCGACGCGAGCGTGCGGCGCGGGTACGTCATGCCCCGGGGCCTGTCCGCCAAGGTTCGTGAGATCGGCCCGGACGTCGTGCACGTGCTGGAAGTCGCTTCCGTCCAGACCTACGAGCTCGCGCTGCAGCGCGTCCGTCAGGGATTTGCGCTGTTCGCCGAAACGCATCAGCACATGTCGGTCGTCAGGCCGTTCCTGCTGCAACCCGGCTCGCGACTTCGGAAAATGGCGTACTGGCTGACCCGGACACTGCCGACGCGCCTCGCGAGCCGCGCCGTGGAGAAGTGCTACGCGATCGCGCCGGATTGCGCCGAGGTCGCCGTGCGTTTCTACGGCGTGCCGCGCGAGAAGGTCCGGCTGCAGTCCCTCGGGGCCGACACCGAGTTGTTCCATCCGGTGGAGACGGCCGGCGACGAATCGGCGCGGTCGGACCTGCGCCGCCGGCTGGGATTTGCGGACGATGACATCGTGTGCGTGTACAGCGGCCGGTTCTCGCGCGAGAAGAACCCGCTGGCGCTCGCTCGCGCGGTCGACGCGCTGGCCGACCGCACCCCAGGGTTCCACGGGCTGTTCATCGGGGAGGGTGTGCAGCGGGAAGAGATCGAGTCGTGCCGCCACACGAAGATCCTCGGGTTCATGAAGCATCGACGCCTCGCCGAGCACTACCGCGCGGCGGACCTCGCGGTGTGGCCGACGCAGGAATCGATGTCCATGCTCGACGCCGCGTCGAGCGGGCTGCCGATCGTCGTGTCGAACCGGATCGGCGAGACGGATCGTGTAAACGGCAACGGACGGACCTACGTCGAGGGCGACGTCGGCAGCCTCGCGGACGCGCTCGTGAGCCTCGCGTCGCGCGAGGAGCGCCGCGCGCTCGGCGCGGCCGGCCGCCGGAAGATGCTCGCTGGCTTCAACTGGAAGCGCTATGCGCAGGCCGTCGAGGCGGACTACCATGGCGCTCTGACGGCTCGATCCGCATGAAGGTCTTGTTCATTGCGCCGCTGCCGCCGCCGACGCACGGGCAGTCACTCGCGTCCGACGTGCTGTATCAGAGGCTGCGGCAGGGCAACGACGTGAGAGTCGTCAACATGGCAGAACGGCCCGCCAGGCACCTGTGGGACAGGCTCAGGCGCGTGGCGACGGTGCTGTCGTTCATGGCTGGCGTCCTCCGCAAGAAACGCGGCGTCGACGTGATTTACCTCACGATTTCCGAGTCCCTGCTGGGCAACCTCAAGGACCTGTGCATCTATGTCTTATGCCTCGGACGGCTCGACCGGATGTTCATCCACCTGCTCGGGGGGGCCGGCATCAGAAGGATTCTCGAAGGACGAGGTCTCCGATATCGGCTGAACAGGTTTTTCATCAGCCGGCTGGCCGGTGTGATCGTCGAGGGGCCGACCCAGGCGGCGATCTTTGCCGGGCTGATCGACGAAGATAAGATCCACGTCATCCCGAATTTCGCCGAGGATTTCCTGTTCGTCACCGAGCAGGAGGTCCGGCAGAAGTTCGACGACACACGCGTGCTTCGTATTCTGTTTCTGAGCAATCTGTACCACGGCAAGGGCCACCACGAGCTTGTCGAGGCCTATCTCCGCCTGCCGAGCGACCTGCGGCAGCGGATGTCCATCGCCTTTGTCGGCGGCTTCGAATCCAGCAGACTCCGTGAGGAGTTCCTGCGGCGCATCGACGGTCAGGCCGGGCTATTCTACCGGGGCACCTTTATCGGCGGGCTCGACAAGAAGGAGCTGTACGGCCAGACTCACGTGTTCTGTCTGCCGACGTACTATCCCTACGAAGGGCAACCCATCAGCATCCTGGAAGCCTACGCTACAGGTTGCGCGGTGATCACGACCGCCCACAGCGGGATTCCCGACGTGTTTCGCGATGGCGTCAACGGGTACGTGGTACAGGCACAATCATCCGAGGCGATCCGGCAGGTGTTGGAGAAGATCGCCCGGGACCCCCGCCCCCTGGTCACCATGGCGCTGACGAATCGCGACATGGCGAGCGAGCGGTTCCGTACCGAGACCTACCAGTCCTCATTGACGAGGATTCTGGAAAGGCGCGTTGGCTGAGATGCAAGCCGAATCCTCGACCCTGCAGTCGTTTTTCGCCGACCGGAAGGTCCTCGTCACCGGCGGCCTCGGGTTTCTCGGCAGCAGCCTCGCGTTGCGGCTGGTGGACTTTGGAGCGCACGTCACGGTCATCGACAACCTCAATCCGCTCTACGGAGGGAACCGGTTCAACATCTCGAGCGCGGCTGGCAAGATCGACATCGTCGTTGACGACGTCCGGAATCTGGAGGTGATGAAACCGTTGATCGCGGGCGCCGATACGCTGTTCCATCTGGCCGCCCAGGTGAGCTACATCGACAGCCTGTCTATGCCGTACGAGGATCTTGATCTTAACGCTAGAGCCACCCTTGAGATCCTCGAGTGCAGCCGGGCGCTGAATCCGCGCCTCCATATCTTGTTTTCGAGCTCGAGGATGACCTACGGCAAGGTGGAGGCGCCGCTTATCACCGAGACCAGTCCGACCAATCCGCTGAGCCTCTACGGGATCCACAAGCTCGCGGCGGAGAAATACTTGCTGATGTATTTCAAGGACTTCGGCATTCCGACGACGATTCTCAGGCTGACGAACCCGTACGGGCCGCGCCAGCAAATCAAGCACAGCAAGTACTCCCTGGTCGGGTGGTTCGTGAGACAGGCCATGGACGGCAACGTCATCAAGATCTTCGGAGATGGCGGTCAGCTCCGCGACTACGTCTTCGTGGACGACGTTGTCGACGCCATGCTGCGATGCGCTGCCGCGCCGCGAGCGGCCGGAGAGGTGGTCAACGTCGGCTCGGGACGGTCCACGAGGTTTCGGGACATGGTGGGCGCCGTCCTCGCGTGCGTGGGGCGCGGCCGGGCGGAATTCGTGCCGTGGCCGGAAAACTACGAGCGGGTCGAGACCGGCGACATCTCGGTGGACATCTCGAAGCTGACGGCGCTGACGTCCTGGCAGCCGCGGCATTCGCTCGAAGACGGCATCCAGCGGACGTTCGAGTACTACGCGACCCACGCCGCCCACTACATCTAGGCCGATGCACGCCACGAGCAACACCTCGCCGGGTTCTGCCTCAGCGCCGCGATGAGCGCCATTCGCTCGACCTACCGGCGGATGCGCTGGGCCGTTCATCGCGCGATCGGACGCGACGTGCGTTTCCCCGTGCAGACGCGCGTCCGGTCCGAGCGCCATGGCAGCGATGCCGGCGAATGGTGGATCTGCCCGGACGGCCTGGGGCCGTCGGCGATCGTGTATTCGTTCGGCATCGGCACTGACATTACCTTCGACCTGTCCCTCATTCGGGCCTACGGGCTCACGGTTCACGCTTTCGATCCGACCCCCGGCGCGATCGCCTATGTCGAACGCCAGCAGTTGCCGCCCGGCTTCGAGGCGCACTCGGTCGGCGTGGCGAGCCGGGACGGGCGCGCGACGTTCTTTCCGCCCGAGAACCCGAGCCACATTTCGCACACGCTGCTCCGCCGCCCGGAGACGAGCGCGCGGGCGATCGAAGTGGAGGTTCGCCGGCTTTCGACGATCATGCGTGAGCTCCGCCACGAGAGCATCGACGTGCTCAAGATGGACATCGAGGGAGCGGAGTACGAGGTGCTCGACGAGATCCTTGACCGCGGCCTGGCCGTGCGACAGATCCTCGTTGAGTTCCATCACCGGTTTCCTGCCGTCGGGATCGATCGAACCCGGCAGGCCGTCCGCGCCCTCAACGAAGCGGGCTATAAAATCTTCTTCGCCGCTGAAAGCGGCGAAGAGTACAGCTTCATCCGTCAGGACTGAGATGAGCGCGGCCGGCACGATTCCGAACAATCCCGCAGCGCGTCCCGCAGGACCCGCTGACACGCCGGACCGTCCCTACCAGATCTGCGCCCACTGCATCATGGACACGTCGGACTCGAACATCACGTTCGACGCCCGCGGCTGGTGCGACTACTGCAACAACTTCTACGACAACATCCTGCCCAACTGGCATCCCGACGAGACCGGCGCGCGCGAGCTCGCGGCGACCGTCGAGCGGATCAAAGCCGCGGGGAAGGGCCACGACTACGACTGCGTGATCGGCCTCAGCGGCGGGGTCGACAGCTCCTACGTGACGTACCTGGCCAAGGAACGGCTCGGCTTGCGCCCGCTGCTGCTGCACGTCGACGCGGGCTGGAACTCGCAGCAGGCGGCCAACAACATCGAGAAGCTCGTCGACGGCCTGGGACTCGACCTCCACACCGAGGTCGTGGACTGGCTCGAGATGCGCGACCTGCAGCTGGCGTTCTTCAAGGCGCAGGTGCCGCACCTGGACACGCCGCAGGACCACGCGTTCTTCGCCGGGTTGTACAACTTCGCGGCGAAGCACGGCGTCAAGTACATCCTGACGGGTGCGAACTACTCGACCGAGTGCGTGCGCGAGCCGCTCGAGTGGCACTACCACGCGTCCGACCTGCGCCAGCTCAAGGACATCCACCGGCGGTTCGGGTCGCGGCCGCTCAAGACCTTCCCGACGGCCGACATCTTCACCTACAAGCTCTACTACCGGTTTCTCAGGGGCGTCCGCGTCGTGAAACCGTTGAACTTCGTGCCCTACGTCAAGGAGGACGCGATGCAGCTGCTCGTCGACCGCTTCGGCTGGCAGCGCTACGCGCACAAGCACTACGAATCGCGGTTCACCAGGTTCTACGAGGGCTACTGGCTGCCGACGAAGTTCGGCTACGACAAACGGCGCGCGCATTTCTCGAGCCTGATTCTCACCGGGCAGATGACGCGCGAGGAGGCGTTGCGGCGGGTCGCCCAGCCCGCGTACGACGAGGAGACGATCGCGCACGATTTCGAGTACGTCGCGACGAAGCTCGACATCGGCGTGGACGCGCTGCGCGACCTGCTGCACGGGCCGAACCGGAGCTACCGCGACTACCGGAACAGCATGCCGCTCATCGACGCGGGCACGCGCGTGCTCCGCATGATCGGCGTGCAGCGAGCCATCATTCGATGATCACGATCGTCGACTACGGCGTCGGCAACATCCGCGCCTTCCTCAACGTGTACCGCCGCCTGAACATCGAGGCGCGCGCCGTCACGACCGCCGACGAGCTGGCCGGCGCGTCGAAGGTCATTCTGCCGGGCGTGGGATCGTTCGATCACGCCATGGAGCGGCTGGCGCGGTCCGGCATGCGCGACGTGCTGGACGATCTGGCGCTGCGGCAGCGCGTGCCCGTGCTCGGCGTCTGCGTGGGCATGCAGATGCTCGGCCGCGCGAGCGACGAAGGGCGCCTGCCGGGGCTCGGCTGGATCGACGGCCGGGTGAAGGCGCTGGCGGCGCGGCCGGAGAAGCTGCCGGTGCCGCACATGGGCTGGAACGACGTGCGCCCCGTGGCGAAGACGCGGCTCTTCGATCAGCTCGAGTCCGGCGCGCGGTTCTACTTCCTCCATTCCTATTACTTCGTGTGTGATCGCGATCGCGACCAGCTGGCCGTCGCCGACTACGGCGGCGACTTCGCCTGCGCGGCCGGCGCCGGCAACGTCTTCGGCGTGCAGTTCCATCCCGAGAAGAGCCATCACTACGGGGCCCGCCTGCTGCAGAACTTCGCGGAGCTGTGACGTGCTGAGGCCCCGCATCACCCCCTGCCTGCTCCTCAGGAACGGGGGACTCGTCAAGACGGTGCAGTTCGCGGACGGGAAGTACGTCGGCGATCCGATCAACGCCGTCAAGATCTTCAACGAGAAGGAGGCCGACGAGCTGATCGTGCTCGACATCGACGCGTCGGCCTCGGGCGCCGATCCCGACGTCAAGCTCATCGGCCACCTCGCCGTCGAGTGCCGGATGCCGCTCTGCTACGGCGGCGGCATCAAGACCGTCGAGCAGGCGCGCACGATCATCGGGCTTGGCGTGGAGAAGATCGCGATCAGCTCCGCGGCCCTCGAGAACCCGCCCCTGATCTCGGCCATCGCCGACGCCGTCGGCAGCCAGAGCGTCGTGGTCGTGTTCGACGTGCGACGGGCGGGCGCCGGGTATGAGGTCTGGACCCACAACGGCCGCCGGCGCACCGGCACGCAGGTGGAACCCGCCATCGCGGACGCCGAGTCGCTCGGCGCCGGTGAGATTCTGGTCAATTCCATCGACCACGACGGCATGATGAAGGGCTACGACCTCGCGCTCGCGGGCCGCGTGCGCGCGGCGACGCGGCTGCCGATCACAATTTTGGGAGGCGCGGGCTCGCTCGCCGACATCGGCCAGCTGATCCGCACGTGCGGCGTGATCGGCGCGGCGGCCGGCAGCCTGTTCGTCTTCAAGGGCCCGTATCGTGCCGTCCTGATCAACTACCCGAATCCCGGGCAGAAAGACGAGCTGATTCGCTCCGCCTAAGGCAGCCCCGCGGCCCCGCCGATAACCGGCTGAGGAGCCATGGCGCCGTTCACCTCTGACGCCCGCATCTACGTCGCCGGCCACGGCGGACTCGTCGGCTCGGCCATCGTCCGCCATCTGGCCGACCTCGGCTACCGCAACGTGCTCACGGCGACCCGCGACCAGGTGGACCTGCGCGATCAGGCGGCGGTGAACTACTGGTTCAAGGCCAACCGGCCGCAATTCGTGTTTCTCGTGGCGGGAACCGTCGGCGGCATCCTGGCGAACTCCACGCGGCCCGCGGAATTCATCTACGACAACATGATGATTCACGCCACCGTCGTCCACGCCGCGCACCTGTTCAAGACGACGAAGCTGCTGTACCTGGGCAGCTCGTGCATCTACCCGCGCGACTGCTCGCAGCCGATCAAAGAAGAGTACCTGCTGACCGGCGCGCTCGAGCCGACGAACGAGCCGTACGCGATTGCGAAGATCGCCGGCATCCGGCTCTGTCAGGCGTACCGCCGGCAGTACGGCTGCAATTTCATCTCGGCGATGCCGACCAACCTGTACGGGCCGAACGACAACTTCGATCTGACGAGCTCGCACGTGCTGCCCGCGCTCATCCGGAAGTTCCACGACGCGAAGCTCCGCGGCGAGCGCGACGTCGTCGTCTGGGGCAGCGGGCGGCCGCGCCGCGAGTTCCTGCACGTCGACGACCTCGCCGACGCGTGCGCGTTCCTGATGGAGTGGTACGACGAGGACTCGCACGTCAACGTCGGTACCGGCGTCGATCTCACGATTCGCGAGCTGGCCGAGCTGGTCGCGTCGGTCGTCCATCCGCAGGCCCGGCTGGTGTTCGACGCGAGCAAGCCGGACGGCACGCCGCGCAAGCAGCTCGACGTCTCGCGCCTGCAGGCGCTCGGCTGGCGGCACCGCATCGAGCTGCCCGAGGGCATTCGCACGGCCTACGCGTGGTTCCTCGACCACGTGACCGACGCGCGCGGCACGCACCAGGTCGTCGCGACGCGCGCGTAACGCCGCTCGGTCGTCCGCCCCGCCCTTTCCGCCCCCGTCCATCGGCTCGTTGACTTGCCCGGGACCGTCCGTTATCGTTGCTTGATCTTTAGGAGCACAAGCTCCCGGTTGATGCTCCGGAATCCGGCGGCGAGCACGCATGGAAGGTTTTCTTCCCATCCTCATCATGATCGGCCTGGGCGTCGGGTTCGCCGCCGGGAACGTCGTGCTGTCGCAGTTCGTCGGCCCGCGCAAGCCCACGCCCGAGAAGGAAGCGCCGTACGAGTGCGGCATGCCGCCCGTCGGCGACGCGCGCGAGCGGCAGTCGGTGAAGTTCTACCTCGTCGCGATGGTCTTCCTGCTGTTCGACATCGAGGTGGCCTTTCTCTATCCGTGGGCGATCGCGTTCCGCGACCTCGGGAAGATCGCGTTCTGGCAGGTCGTGTCGTTCTTCGCGCTGCTCCTGACGGGCTACATCTACGTCTGGCGCAAGGGCGCGTTCGACTGGAGCGGGCGGCCGCGCCGGGGAGGCGCGGCCGCCATTGAAGATTGACGATTGGTGATCGGTGATGGCATTGAGTGATTGAGCGATGGGCGAGGTCGATTGGGCGATCGGCGATTCGATTGCGCGATGGCCGATTCGATTGCGCGATGGCCGATTCGATTGACCGATTGACGATGTCGATTGAGCGATTGGACGATGTCGATTGACCGATTGACGATATCGATTGAGCGATTGGACGATGTCGATTGACCGATTGACGATATCGATGCGCGATTGCCGATGCTCTTCGATTGCCCGATTCCCGATCTGCGATGTGAGATGACTGATGTCTGATCTCCAGATTCCCGTCCTGACCACGACCGTCGAGAAGATGGTGCAGTGGGCACGCCGATCGGCGATCTGGCCCGTCACCTTCGGGCTGGCGTGCTGCGCGATCGAGATGATGGCGATGAGCTGCGGCCGCTACGACATCGCGCGCTTCGGCGCCGAGGTCTTCCGCGGATCGCCCCGCCAGTCGGACCTCATGATCATCGCCGGCCGGCTGTCCCGGAAAATGGCGCCCGTGCTGCGGCGCATCTACGACCAGATGGCCGAGCCCAAGTGGGTGATCTCCATGGGCGCCTGCGCGAGCTGCGGCGGCGTGTTCGACAACTACGCCATCGTCCAGGGCGTGGACCAGGTGGTGCCGATTGACGTGTTCGTCCCCGGGTGCCCGCCGCGGCCGGAGGCGCTCATCTACGGCATCGTCCAACTTCAACGCAAGATCGATCGTCAGCGGATGAGCGCGTAGGCGATGGACACGCTCATCGCCGAGACGCTTCGTGCCGCCGTGCCCGGCGCGACCATCGAGGTCGGCGCCGCCACCGACATGCCCACCGCGTCGGTGGACCGCGAGCACCTGGTCGAGGCCTGCACCGCGCTCCGCGATCATCCCGCGCTGCAGTTTGCGCTGCTCGCCGACATCGCGGGCGTGGACCTCTTTCCGGCGGAGCCGCGCTTCGAGGTCGTCTACCACTTCGCGTGTCTCGGCGACGCGTACCGGACCGCGGGGGCGACGACCGCCGCGCCCGCGCGGCGGTTCCGACTGAAGGTCCGCGCGCCGGGGAGCGACGCGCGCGTGCCGACCGTCACGGGCGTGTTTCCCGTCGCGAATTGGCTCGAGCGTGAAATCTTCGATCTGATGGGCATCGCGTTCGACGGGCACCCGGACCTGCGGCGCATCCTCATGGCGGAGGACTGGACCGGCCACCCGCTGCGCAAGGACTATCCGGTGCAGATCCGCAAAGACACCCAATCGTGGGAGCCGATCCAGCTGTCCGTGGAGGAGTTCGCGGCGAACGTGCGTGCCGCGCACGCGCAGGCGGAGCGGGAGGCGGGAGGGAAGTAGAAGGCAGAAGGCAGAAGGCAGAAGGCAGAAGGCAGAAGGCAAAGGGCAGAAGGCAGAAGGCAGAAGGCAGAAGGCAAGCACAGACACATGTCACTTCGCACCGAGACGATGACCGTCAACATGGGGCCGCAGCACCCCAGCACGCATGGCGTGCTGCGTCTGGTGCTCGAGCTCGACGGCGAGAACATCGTCGCGGCCGAACCGACGATTGGCTTTCTGCACACGGGCATCGAGAAGACGGCCGAGCAGAAGAAGTGGCAGCAGGTGATTCCGCTGGTCGAGCGGATGGACTACCTTGGCGCGCAGTCGAACAGCCTGGCGTTTTGCCTGTCGGTCGAGCGGCTGCTGGGGATTGAGACGGCCATCCCGGAACGCGTCGTGTGGATTCGCGTGCTCATCGCGGAGCTGCAGCGTCTGGCGAGCCACCTCGTGTGGCTGGGCACGCACGGCATGGAGATTGGCGCGATCTCCGTGATGATGTACTGCTTCCGCGAGCGCGAGCAGCTGCTCAACCTCAACGAGATGCTGGCCGGGTTCCGCATGTTCCCGAGCTACATCCGCATCGGCGGGCTGCGCGAGGATCTGCCGCGCGGCTTCCACGCCGCGGTGAAGGAGTTCCTCGACAAGTTTCCTGGAAAGCTCGAGGACTACCACAAGCTCCTCACCAAGAACCAGGTCTGGATCAAGCGCACGAAGGGCGTCGGCTACCTGTCGCGCGAGGATACGATGGCGATGGGCCTCGTCGGGCCGATGGCGCGCGCCGTCGGCATTCCGTACGACGTGCGCAAGGCGTTCCCGTATCTCAAATACGACACGTTCGACTTCATCGTCCCGACGCACGCCGACGGCGACGTCTACGCGCGGTATCTCGTGAAGATGGAGGAGATGCGGCAGGCGACGAAGATCTGCCGCCAGGCGCTGGAACGGATCTCGCCGACGGGACCGTACGACTGCGGCGATTTCCGGTACGTGCCGCCGCCGAAGGATCGCGTCTACACGGAAATGGAAGCGCTGATTCAGCACTTCCTGCTGTATTCGCAGGGCTTCAACGTGCCGAAGGGCGAGTGCTACGTGCCGGTCGAGGGCCCGCGCGGCGAGCACGGGTTCTACATCGTCTCGGACGGCACGAACCGGCCGCTGCGCGTGAAAGCGCGCGCGCCGTCGTTCATTGCGACGCAGGCGATGCCGAAGATGATTGCCGGCGGGCTGATCGCGGATGTGATCGCGGTCATCGGATCCACGGACATCGTCATGGGGGACGTCGATCGATGAAGGTGACCGCATGAGCTTCCATCCGACGATGGACTACGGCCGCGGGCACCACAAGTCCGCGCGGCAGCTGCCCGAGGAAGGGCCGGCATTCGTCTACACGGCCGAGAACCGCGCCCGGCTCGACGAGATCTGCGCGCGCTATCCGCCCGAGCAGCGCAAGTCGGCGATTCTGGCGGCGCTGTACCTCGCGCAGCACCAGCAGGGATACCTCACGCGCAACGCGATGCGGCACGTGGCCGAGGCGATCGGGTGCACGCCGGCCGACGTCGAGGACGTCGTGTCGTTCTACACGATGTTCTACACGCGGCCCGTGGGCCGTCATGTGATTCAGGTGTGCCGGACGCTCTCGTGCGCGCTGATGGGCGCCGAGCGGGTGACCGAGGCGCTGTCGCAGGCGCTCGGGGTGGCGCCGGGCGAGACCGACCAGGCCGGCGAGTTCACGCTGCTCGAGGTCGAGTGCCTTGGCGCCTGCGACCGCGCGCCGGTCGTCGGCGTGAACGACGGCTGGCACGAATGCGCGAAGCCGGAGGAGGTCAGACAGCTCGTCGAGGGCCTGCGCGCTCGCGGGAGCGCGGCGCTCACAGGATGTCACCTCAAGGTCGCGGGAGAGAAGTGATGGGATCGAGTGCAACGTCAGAAGCCAGAACTGCTGACTTGACGGTGAAGCCTCGATGATGGAACCGCTCCTCACCAAGTACATCCGCGAGCCGAACGGCTTCACGCTCGAGAACTACGTGAAGCGCGGCGGATATGGCGCGCTCAAGAAGGCGCTGGCGATGACGCCCGACGCGGTGATCGAGGCGGTGAAGGCGTCGGGCCTGCGCGGCCGCGGCGGGGCGGGTTTTCCGACCGGCATGAAGTGGCAGTTCGTCGACAAGAAATCGCCGAAGCCGAGGTACATCTGCTGCAACGCCGACGAGAGCGAGCCGGGCACGTTCAAGGACCACGTGCTCATGGAGCGCGACCCGCACCTGCTCTTCGAGGGCTGCCTGATCGGCTGCTACGCGATTGGCGCCAAGGTCGCCTACATCTATATCCGCGGCGAGTTCTTCCACGTGCAGGAGGTGCTCGAGGCGGAGCTGGCCAAGGCGCGCGCGGCGGGCTACGTCGGCACGAACATCCAGGGCACCGGGTTCGATTGCGAGATCTACGTGCACCGCGGCGCCGGCGCGTACGAAGCGGGCGAGGAGACCGCGCTCATCGAGTCGCTCGAAGGCAAGCGCGCGCAGCCGCGCCTCAAGCCGCCGTTTCCGGCGACCGCGGGCCTGTACGGCTGCCCGACGGCCGTCAACAACGTCGAGACGCTCTGCAACGTGCCGCTCATCATCGAGCGCGGCGCCGAGTGGTTCGCCGCGCTCGGCCCCGAGAAGAACGGCGGGCCGAAGCTCTTCTGCATCAGCGGCCACGTCAAGCGGCCGGGCACGTACGAGGCGTCGATGGACGTCTCGCTGAAGGACCTGATCTACGACGAGAGGTTCGCCGGCGGGATCCGCGGCGGCCACGCGCTCAAGTGCGTGATCCCCGGCGGATCGTCCGTGCCGGTCCTCCTGCCGCACGAGATCGACGTGCCCGCCAGCTTCGACGGCATCGCCAAGGCCGGCTCGCTCCTTGGCTCGGCCGGCATCATCGTCATGGACGAGACGACGTGCATGGTGTGGGCGGCGGAGAACCTGCTGCACTTCTACAAGCACGAGTCGTGCGGCAAGTGCACCCCGTGCCGCGAGGGCGGCGACTGGCTGCACCGCATCCTCGGCAAGATCGAGCGCGGCGAGGGTCAGATGCGCGACCTGGACCTGCTGCTCTCGATCGGCAACAACATCATGGGCAAGACGCTGTGCGCGTTCGGCGACGCGGCGGCGACGCCGGTGCTCTCGACGATCAAGCAGTTCCGCGCGGAGTACGAGGCGCACATTCGTGAAGGCCGCTGCACGGTGCCCGCGCCGTGGCGTGCCGGTGCAAAGGCGATGGCCCACTGATGCCCGCCTTCCTGACCCCCGAGCTCATCGCGCACCTGACCGTTATCGTGGTGGTGTTCTTCGGGCTGCAGATCTCGGCGGCCGTCCTCGTCTACATGGAGCGCAAGGTCGCGGGCTTCATCCAGCAGCGCTACGGGCCGTACCTGGTGGGGCCGTACGGGCTGCTCCAGCCGCTCGCGGACATCGTCAAGCTCGTCTTCAAGGAGGAGCTCAAGCCGAAAGCCGCGGACAAGATTCTGTTCTACGTCGCGCCGGTGCTCTCGGCGACGGCCGCGTTCGCCGCGTTCTCGGTCGTGCCATTCGGCGCCGACACGGATTTCTTCGGGCTGCTCAGCCATCCGATCCACCTGGCCGCCGCCGACGTGAACGTCGGCCTGCTCGTGATCTTCGCGATCACGTCGATGGGCGTGTACGGCATCGTGCTCGCCGGCTGGAGCTCGAACAGCAAGTACTCGCTGCTCGGCGGGCTGCGGTCGTCGGCCCAGATGATCAGCTACGAGATCTCGTACGGGCTGTCGTTTGCGGCGGTCATCATGCTGGCGGGGTCGCTCTCGCTGCGCGAGATCGTGGACCAGCAGGCGGGATCCTGGCATCTGTTCGGCCTCGCGGTGGCGCCGCGCTGGTACATCTTTCCGCAGTTGTTCGGCTTCCTGATCTACCTGACGGCCGGCGTCGCCGAGACCAACCGCGCGCCGTTCGACTTCCCGGAAGCCGAGCAGGAGCTCGTCGCGGGCTACCACACCGAGTACAGCTCGATGAGCTTCGCGCTCTTCTTCCTCGCCGAGTACGTGAACATGGTCACCGTGTCGGCGGTCGCGACGGACCTGTTCCTCGGCGGCTGGCACGGACCGTTCCTGCCCGAATGGCTCGGCTGGATCTGGTTCCTCGTGAAGGTGTTCGCGATCCTGTTCTTCTACATCTGGATGCGGTGGACGCTGCCGCGGTACCGCTACGACCAGCTCATGGAGTTCGGGTGGAAATGGCTGCTGCCCGCGGCCGTGATCAACCTGCTCGTGACGTCGGCCGTGGTCATCTACATGGGGGGGTAGCGACGAGACGATGGACGCGCTGCTGTTCTGGATTCTCGCGGCCCTGGCGGTGATCGCCTCGCTGCTCGTCATCGGGCAGCGCAACCCGATGTACAGCGTGCTGCTGCTCATCGTGTCGTTCGGCGCCCTGTCGGGGCTCTACGTCCTGCTCGGCGCGCCGTTCGTCGCCGCGATCCAGATCATCATCTATGCCGGCGCCATCATGGTGCTCTTCCTGTTCGTCGTCATGCTGCTCAACGCGCAGCACGAGAGCCAGGTGGCCGGCTCCGAGGCGCGCTTCTCGGGCGGCGCGTTCGCGCGCCGGTTCGGCGCGGCGCTCGCGATCGCGCTCGCGATCGAGCTCGGCCTGGCGATTCGGCAGCTGCAGGCCACGCCGTTCGGCGGGGAGGGGCGGCCGGCGTCCACCGTGCGCGACATCGGCCTCCGCTTGTTCCGCGACTACTCGTTCGCGTTCGAGGCGACGTCCGTGCTGATCCTCGTCGCCATGGTCGGCGCGATCGTGCTGGCCAGAAAGGAGCGCTCGTGAACTTCCTGCCCGAGCCGACGCTCAACAGCTACCTGGTGCTGTCGGCCGTGCTGTTCGCCATCGGCACCGCAGGCGTCTTCCTGCGTCGCAACCTGATCACGATCCTGCTGTCGATCGAGGTCATGCTGAACGCCGTCAACCTGACGTTCGTCGCCGTCGACCGGTACCTCGGCGCCGTGGACGGCCAGATCATCGTGTTCTTCGTGATGACCGTCGCGGCCGCGGAGGCCGCCACCGGCCTGGCCATCGTGATCGCGCTCTTCCGGCACCGCGAGACGCTCAACCCGGACGCGTACACGACGCTCAAGTGGTGACGACGTGCTGTTCCTGATTCCGCTGCTGCCGCTCGCCGGGTTCGTCGTCAACGCGACGCTGGGCCGCCGTCTGTCCAAGCCGGCGTCGGCCGCCGTCGCCGTGGGCGCGATGGGCCTGTCGTTCGGCTGGTCGGTGGCGGCCGTCTGGCGCCTGCTCCATGTCACGCCGGTCGGAGGCGTCCGCGCGATCAACGAGGTCGTCTACTCGTGGCTCGTGTCGGGCCGGCTCAACATCCCGTTCGAGCTGCGCGTCGATCCGCTCGCGGCCGTGATGATCCTCGTCGTCACGGGCATCGGCACGCTGATCCATCTCTACTCGACGGCCTACATGCAGGAGGAGACCGACGGCGAGTACGCGCGCTACTTCTCGTATCTCAATCTCTTCGCCGCGTTCATGCTCGTCCTCGTGCTCGGCGCGAGCTTCCCGGTCATGTTCATCGGCTGGGAGGGCGTGGGCCTCTGCTCGTACCTGCTGATCGGGTTCTGGTTCACGAAGCCCTCGGCCGCCGACGCCGGCAAGAAGGCCTTCATCGTCAACCGCGTCGGCGACTTCGGCTTCATCCTCGGCATGCTCGCGATCTTTGCGACGTTCCACACGCTCGATTTCCAGGGCGTCGCCGCCCAGGTCGCCGCGCTGCCGAAGGAGGAGACGTTCGGGCTGCTCACCGGCATCACGCTGCTCCTGTTTCTCGGCGCGACGGGCAAGTCCGCGCAGATTCCGCTCTACGTCTGGCTGCCGGACGCGATGGAGGGGCCGACGCCGGTCTCCGCGCTCATCCACGCCGCGACGATGGTGACCGCGGGCGTGTACATGATCGGGCGCAACGCCGTGCTCTTCGGCCATGCGCCGCACACGCTGGACGTCGTCGCCGTGATCGGCTGCCTCACGGCGCTCATGGCGGGCACGATCGGCCTCGTGCAGAACGACATCAAGCGCGTGCTGGCGTACTCGACCGTCTCGCAGCTCGGCTACATGTTCCTCGCGATGGGCGTCGGCGCGTTTGCCGGGGGCATCTTCCACCTCTACACGCACGCCTTCTTCAAGGCGCTGCTCTTCCTCGGATCGGGCGCGGTGATTCACGCGCTGCACGGCGAGCAGGATCTGCGCTACATGGGCGGGCTCAAGCACGAGCTGCCGCTGACGTACTGGACGTTCCTCATCGGGACGCTCGCGATTGCCGGCGTGCCGCTCCTCTCCGGTTTCTTTTCCAAGGACGAGATTCTCGCGAAGACGTACTCGAGCGGGCACACCGTGCTCTGGTTCGTCGCCGTCGTCACCGCGCTCCTGACGGCGACGTACATGTTCCGGCTGCTGTACCTCGCGTTCTTCGGCGAGCGGCGTCAGGCCCCGGGCCACGGAGCCCAGGCCCCGGGCAGCCATGGCGCCCACTTGCACGACGCGCCGCCCGCGATGGCCATCGCCCTCGTCGTGCTCGCGATCGGCGCCGTGCTCGCGGGCTACGTGGGCGTGCCGGACGTCCTCGTGAGCGGCGGCAACCGGATCGACGCGTTCCTCGCGCCGAGCTTCACGGCGCCGGGGGCGGCGCCGCAGGTCGAGGCGGCCGCGGAGGAGGCGGGCGCGCACGAGTCCGGCACGGAGCTGGGGCTCATGGGCGTGTCGACGCTCGCGGCCTTCGGCGGCATCGGCATCGCGACGTACTTCTTCCGCCGCAAGCCCGAGGCGGCCGACGCCCTGGCGGATCGGTTCAGCGGTCTCTACCGGCTGCTGCTCGGCAAGTACTACGTGGACGAGATCTACGACGCCGTCCTCGTGCAGCCGATCAAACGCATCTCGACGCTCTTGCTCTGGCGCGGCATCGACGCGGGCCTGATCGACGGCACCGTCAACGGCGTCGGTCTGGTCGTGCGCGGCTGGAGCGCGGTGCTTCGCCGGCTCCAGACGGGATCGATGCGCGCCTACGCGATGTCGTTCTTCCTTGGGGTCATCGTGATCCTCGGATACTACCTCTGGCGATGACGATGCCCCTGCTGACTCTGCTCGTGGTGCTGCCCGTTGCGGGCGCGGTGTTGTTGCTCTTCACCGGGCGCGGCCAGGACCGGCTCGTGCGCCAGCTCGCGCTGGGCGTCTCGCTCCTCACGTTCGTCGTGAGCCTCGTCGTCTGGCTCAAATTCGATCCGACGTCGGCCGACTACCAGTTCGTCGAGCGACACGCCTGGCTGCCGGATTTCGGCATCTCGTATCACGTCGGCGTCGACGGCATCAGCCTGCTGCTCGTCGTCCTGACGACGTTCCTCACGCCGATCGCGCTCCTGTGCTCGTGGGAGTCGATCGAGGAGCGCGTGCGCGCGTTCTCGTTCTTCATGCTCGTGCTCGAGGCGGCGATGATTGGCGTGTTCATTTCGCTCGACCTCTTCCTCTTCTATCTGTTCTGGGACGCGATGCTCATCCCGATGTATTTCCTCATCGGGATCTGGGGCTACGACCGGCGCATCTACGCGGCGGTGAAGTTCATCCTGTACACGATGGCGGGCAGCGTCCTGATGCTCGTCGCGATCATCTGGATCGCGTACTACCACCAGGCGGCGACCGGTCTGCCGAGCTTCGATGTGACGGACCTCACGGCGCTCAACATCCCGGCGGCGCTGCAGACGTGGCTGTTCCTCGCGTTTGCCGTCGCGTTCGCGATCAAAGTGCCGCTGTTTCCCTTCCACACGTGGCTGCCCGACGCGCACGTCGAGGCGCCCACGGCCGGCTCCGTCATTCTGGCGGGCGTGCTGCTGAAGATGGGCACGTACGGCCTGCTGCGATTCGCGTTTCCGCTGTTCCCGCAGGCGGCGCAGTTCTTCGCGCCCTACCTGGCGGTCCTGGCGGTCATCGGGATCGTCTACGGCGCGCTCGTGGCGATGGTCCAGCCCGACATGAAGAAGCTCGTGGCGTATTCGTCGGTCAGCCACCTGGGCTTCGTCGTGCTCGGGATCTGTGCGCTCAACGTCAACGGCGCCCAGGGCGCCGTCTACCAGATGCTCGCGCACGGCGTCTCGACCGGCGGGCTGTTCCTCATCGTCGGCATGCTGTCCGATCGCCGGCATACGCGGCAGATCGCGGAGTATGGCGGCCTCAAGGCCGTCACGCCGCGGCTGGTCGCGGCGTTCTTGCTCATCACGCTCGCGTCGGTGGCGCTGCCCGGCATGAACGGCTTCGTCGGCGAGTTCCTGATCCTGCTGGGCGCGTTCGCCGGCTTCTTCGCGCACGCGCCGGTCTACACGGCCATCGCGGCGTCGGGCGTGATCCTGTCCGCGGTGTACATGCTCTGGATGTTCCAGCGGGTGAACTACGGGCCGGTGACGAACGCCAAGAACCGCGGGCTGCGCGACCTGAGTCCGCGCGAGTGGTTCGTCATCGCGCCGATCTGCGCCCTGGCGATCTTCATGGGCGTCGCACCCGGCGTGTTCCTCAAGCCGATGGAGCCGGCCGTTCGGAAGACGATTGAGCACGTCCGCCCGCCGCAGACGTCGCCGGTGAACACGAAGCTCGAGCGTCAGCCCGCGGATCACCGCGCGCCGGGAGCCCACTAGTGTCGTACGCGCTGCAGCTCATCGCTCCGATCGTGCCGGTGCTGGTCGTCACGCTGGCGGCCTGCGTCGTGCTGCTCGCCGAGGCGTTCCGGCCCGCGGGCGAGCGCCTGCCCGCGCCGGGGTTCGGCGGGCTCGCGGCGATTGGCCTCGTCGGCGCGATCGCCGCGTCGGTGCTGCTCTGGGGGCAGCACCTCGTCGGGTTCGGCGTGATCGTCGTCGACAACTTCACGAGCTTCTTCAACATCACGATCTGCGTGATCGCGCTCCTGACGATTCTGCTGTCGTCGGGCGCGGCCGAGCGCGACGGCCTGCCGCTCGGCGAGTACTACAGCCTCATGCTGTTCGCGACGGCCGGGATGATGCTGATGGGCTCGACGCGCGACCTGCTCATCATCTTCGTCGCCCTCGAGATCATGTCGCTCGCGGTGTACGTCCTGACCGGTATCCGCCGCACCAGCGAGGAGGGCGCCGAGGCCGCGTTCAAGTACTTCGTGCTCGGCGGATTCTCGAGCGCATTCTTCCTGTACGGCATCGCGATGACGTATGCCGTCGCCGGGACGACCAAGCTCGACGAGCTCGGGATGCGCGTGGCCGGGTCCGCGCGCGAGCCGAGCGTGCTCCTCGTGCTCGCGATGGTCCTGCTGCTCGTCGGCTTCGCGTTCAAGGTGTCGGCCGTGCCGTTCCACATGTGGACGCCCGACGCCTATCAGGGCGCGCCGACGCTCGTCACCGGGTTCATGTCCACGGGCGTCAAGGCGGCGGCGTTCGCCGCGTTCGTGCGCGTCTTCCTCTCGGCGCTCGAGCCGCTCCACAGCCACTGGGTGCCCGTGCTCTCGGGGATCGCCGGCCTGACGATGATCCTCGGCACGGTCGTCGGCGTCGCGCAGAACAACGTCAAACGCATGCTCGCCTACTCGAGCATCGCCCACGCCGGCTATCTGCTCGTGGGGCTGGTGGCCGTCAACTCCGCGGGGAAGGCCGCGATTCTCTTCTATCTGGTCGCGTACGCCGTGACCAATCTCGGCGCGTTCGGCGTGCTCGCCGCGCTCTCGACGCCGGACCGCCCGCACGACGACGTGCGGGATTTCGCGGGGCTGTGGCACGAGCGGCCGTGGCTCGCCGCGCTGCTCACGGTGTTCCTGCTCTCGCTCGGCGGCTTCCCGCCGACCGTCGGCTTCGTCGCCAAGTGGTACATCTTCACCGCGGCGCTGCAGCAGAATCTCATCGCGCTCGCGGTGCTCGGCGTCCTCACGAGCGTGGTCTCGGTGTTTTTCTACCTGCGGATCGTCGTGATGATGTACATGGCCGACGAGCCGGCGCCGGGCGGGCGGCCGGCGCTCACGCGCACGGCGCTGGCCGGTCTGCTGATTGCGGTCGCGCTCGTCTTCTACCTGGGCGTCCTGCCGGGCAACTTGCTGGCGCTCGCCGCCGACTCCGTCTCCTCGATCTTCTGAGCGCAGGCGCGCACGGCGGACGCGACGTCGGCGTCCTCGCCCTCCAGGACCGTTCGCAGGTCCAGCACGACCTCGTCGTTCTCGATGCGCGCGACGACCGGCGGCGCATGCGCCCGCAGCCGGTGCGCGATCTCCGCGGCCGAGCGGCCGGCCGCGCCGACCGCGAGGAGCCTCGTGCCGAGCGCCGATCCCGGAGCGCTTCCGCCGCCGATGGTCGAGACGCCGTCGACGATTCGGCAGCGCAGGCCCGGCACGCTCGCCAGGCCGCGGGCGATCTCGCGCGCGCGGCGATCGATGTCCTCGACCGTCATCGTCAGCATGTGCAGCACGGGGATCGCCGATCGGGTGGAGGGCGCCTGCGCCCACAGCGCGAGCGTGGCTTCGAGCGCGGCGTAGGTCAGCTTGTCCACGCGCAGCGCGCGCATCAGCGGATGGCGGCGCACGCGATCGACGAGATCCCGCGTGCCGACGATCAGCCCCGCCTGCGGTCCGCCGAGCAGCTTGTCGCCGCTCGCGCTGACGAGATCGGCGCCGGCCGCGACGCTCCCGCGCATCGACGGCTCGTCGGCGAGCGCGGGCGCCGGATCGTCGGTCGGCCCGATCCATCCGCTGCCCAGGTCCTCGTAGAGCGGCAGCGCGAAGCGGTGGGCGAGCGCGGCGAGGTCGGCGAGCGCCGGCCGCTCGGTGAAGCCCTCGATGCGGAAATTCGACGGATGCACGCGCAGGATCAGCGCGGTCCGTTCGTTGATCGCCGCGCTGTAGTCGCCGACGCGCGTGCGGTTCGTCGTGCCGACCTCGCGGAGGACCGCGCCGGACTGCGCCATCACGTCCGGCACGCGGAACCCGCCGCCGATTTCCACGAGCTCGCCGCGCGACACGATCACCTCGCGGCCGGACGCGAGGGCCGCCAGCACCAGCAGCGCCGCCGCGGCGTTGTTATTGACGACCACGGCGGCCTCGGCGCCGGTCAGCAGCGTCAGCAGTCCCTCGGCGTGGCTGTGGCGGTGGCCGCGCCGGCCCTCGGCGAGGTCGTACTCGAGGTTCGAGTAGCCGGCGGCGACGAGCGACGCGCGCGACAGCGCGTCGGCGGCGAGCGGCGCGCGGCCCAGATTCGTGTGGAGGATCACGCCGGTGGCGTTGATGACGCGCCGGAGCGACGGGGCGATCTCGCGCGCGAGCCGTGCGAGCGTCTCGCGCTCGAGCCACGCGGCCGCGGCGGCCTCGCTGTCCGGGGCGCCGTCCTCCCCACGACGAAGGCGCGCGCGCAGGTCGTCGGCAGCGAGCCGCGCCGCCCGCGTCACGCGATCGCGGCCGTGCCGCCGCGACGCGTCCACCAGCGCGGCGCGTTGCCGCAGCAATTCGATCGACGGAATCAGTCGCAGATCAGACATCGCGCGGTTGCGGCGTGCGGACGAACAGGATACCATCGGCCGCGGCTCGGTGATGACGGATCCCAAGCGCCCGGAACGCGTGTTGCCCGACGAGCCGACGCACCGCCCGCTCGAGCGCTTCTGGCCGTACGCCGACCTGTCCGAGCAGCCCACCGAGGAAGAGCTCGCCAAACTTCGTCCCGAGCTGCGCGAAGTGCTCTTCGGCGCGCCGCCGCTGCCGTTCTCGATCTCGGTGGAGTTCCCGGCGTTCGACGCCGCCGACTACGCGCGGGCCGTCGAGCTGGCGAAGGCGTCCGACGAGTACGTCGAAGTCACCGCCGACGGCGTGCTTCGGCACCGCGCGCGCTTCTTCCCCGGCGACCGTCCGGCGCGGCTGCGCGATCTGTACGAGCTCGTCGGCGCGGTCGAGGGATCGCAGGTCCTGGTGGACGATCGTCCCATGCCGTACGCGCGCGAGCTGTGGCTGCCGCTCGTGTGGTTTCTGATTCGATGAGGCTGACCGCGGAGGAGAACGGAAAAGCGGGGGAGCCGGCGGAAGACGATCGAGCGGCTCGAGGCGAGGGACCGGAACGCCGTGCTCCGGTCCCCCGAGGTGGTTTAGCTCGGCTTCGTGACGTTACCGGCCTGCGGTCCCTTGGGACCGTCGACGATTTCGAATTCGACCTGCTGTCCCTCTTCGAGCGTCCGGAAACCGGAGCCTTGGATCGCCGAGAAGTGAACGAAGACGTCGTTGCCCCCTTCGCGCTCGATGAATCCGTAGCCCTTCGCGTTGTTAAACCACTTGACCTTGCCGGTGATACGCATGTACTTGCCTGCCTTGCGAGAAACGCGGCGGAAACCGCCGCCCTGCCCCCGGCCGCGTCAATCGCGGGCACGACCGAGTACAAAAAAAAGAACCGCACCGCGCGGTCTCAACTACGACGCCAGCCCGCTTCACGTCAGCCGGGAATGCTAGTCGGGGGTCGGGGCGTTGTCAAGGGAGCCGGGGTTTTCCGCGAGAAAATGGTCATTTCATGCGTGCGTTGCTGAGCGTCTCGGACAAGACCGGGGTGGTGCCCTTTGCCGCGGCCCTGGCGGCGCGGGGCGTGGAATTGGTCTCGACCGGGGGGACGGCCCGGGCCCTCACGGAGGCCGGCCTTGCAGTGGTGGGGGTCTCCGAGGTGACCGGGTTTCCGGAGATGCTCGACGGTCGGGTCAAGACGCTCCACCCGCGCGTCCACGCGGCGATTCTCGCGCGGCGGCAGCGCGAGGACGACCGGACCGCCCTCGCGGCCCACGGCATCACCCCGATCGACCTCGTCGTCGTCAACCTCTATCCGTTCGCGAAGGCCGCTGCGAAGCCGGGGCTGCCGTTCGATGAGTTGATTGAGGAGATCGACATCGGCGGCCCGAGCCTGCTGCGCGCGGCGGCGAAGAATTTCCGCGACGTGCTGGTCGTGGTCGAGCCGGAGGACTACGAGCGCGTGCTGGCGGCGCTCGCGTCGGCGGCGGGGCCGTCGCTGGCGCTGCGGTTCGACCTGGCGCGGCGCGCGTTTGCCCACACGGCGGCGTACGACCGGATGATTGCCGCGACGCTCGGCGAAGTGCGCGTGCGCGGCGGGACGGAACGCGAGACGTTCGAGCGCGAGGTCGCAGCGGCGGGCCGGGCTGACGGCGCGCCGGCCTTGCCCGAGGCGTGGCGGCCGGACCTGGTGAAGATTCGGGATCTTCGGTATGGCGAGAACCCGCATCAAGCGGGCGCTTGGTACGCGCCGGCGGGACGGTCGTCGTCGGGCGCCGGGTTCGGATCGGCGGTCGTGCATCAGGGCAAGGAGCTGTCGTTCACGAACCTGCTCGACCTCGATGCGGCCGCGCGCATCGCGCTCGAATTTCCGGAGCCGGCGGCCGTCGTCATTAAGCACACGAACCCGTGCGGTGTGGCGACGGGCGCGGCGGCGGCGCAGGCCTACGTGCGCGCGCGCGAGGCCGACCCGCTGTCGGCGTTCGGCGGGATCGTCGGGTTGAACCGGCCGATCGATCTCGAGACGGCGCGCGCGCTGACGGCCACATTCATCGAGGCGGTGATCGCGCCGGGCTTCGCGTCGGAGGACGTTCGCGCCGTGCTGGCGGCCAAGGCCAACATGCGCGTCGTCACGGCCACGTTCGACCGGATCGGGACGGAGCTCGATGTGCGATCGATCCTGGGCGCCGTGCTGGCGCAGTCGCGCGATCACGTGAGCGAGGCGACGGCCGCATGGCCCGCGGGCGATCGGCCGCGCGTCGTGACGAAGCGTGCGCCGACGCCGGAGGAATGGGAGGCGCTCCGGTTCGCGTGGCGCGTCTGCGCGCACGTCAAGTCGAACACGGTAATTTTCACCGGCCGGGACGTGACGCTGGCGATCGGCGCAGGACAGATGAGCCGCGTGGACGCGGTGAAGGCCGCGGTGATGAAGGCCGGGGCGGGACTCACGGGCGCGGTTGCGGCGTCGGACGCGTTCTTCCCGTTCCGCGACGGGCTCGACGCGCTCGCCGGCGCCGGCGCGACGGCCGTCGTCCAGCCGGGCGGGTCAGTACGGGACGCCGAAGTCATCGCCGCCGCCGACGAACACGGCCTCGCCATGGTGTTCACAGGTGTCAGGCACTTTCGACACTAGAGGGACGGGGGATTTTTCCACAGAAACCGCCCCCGCGGAGCCGGAGGTCCGGGGCGCATTCGCCCGCGGGACCTCCGGCTCCGAT